>NZ_JAGOMQ010000018.1 GCF_017993425.1 Amaricoccus sp. | reverse complement strand
ACGACTACGATTCCCAGAACATCTTCGCGCGGATCCTGCGCGGCGAGATCCCCAACAAGACCGTCGCCGAGACGGCGCACGCGCTCGCCTTCCACGACATCCGCCCGCAGGCCCCGGTCCACGTGCTGGTGATCCCCAGGGGTCCCTACGTCAACTTCGACCACTTCGCCTCCGAGGCGAGCGACGCGGAGATCGTCGACTTCAACCGCCTTGCGGGGCGCCTCTGCGTCGAGCTCGGCGTCGCGCCGGGCGCCGGCCAGTCCGGCTACCGCCTGATCGCCAATTCCGGCCTGCACGGCGTGCAGGAGGTGCCCCACTACCACCTCCACATCCTCGGCGGCCGCGTCCTCGGCCGGATGCTCCCCCGCGACTGACGCGCCGGAGCACCGGCGCTTCCCGCGCGCCGCGACATCGCCTATCCTCGGTCGCATGAAGACCGTGAAGATCGAACTCCCGGACGACAAGGCCGAAGCGCTGGAGCGGGCGGCGACGGAAGCGGGCTACGCTTTCCCGTCCGAGCTGGTGCTTGCCGCCCTCGACGATTTCCTCGCGTACCCCGCTCCCTATGATGCGGCGGCGCTCGCCCGCGACATCGCCCGGCACGAGGCCGAGAAGCGGGCCGGCGACCGCGGGGCATGACGTCGGGCGAAGCCCGGGCCTGGCTCAGGAACGCCTTCTCGCAGTAGCGACGCATCCCAATGAAGCCGCGAATGCTCGTGCTCCGGGCGGCGGCCGTCCATGACTTGGCCCGGCACGCCGACGCACTCGCCGCCGTCCGCGGTGACGCCTTCGCGGCGGCCTGGACCGAGTCGATCCTGCGGTGGCTTGAGCGCCGGGCGGAACCCGGCGCGCAATTCGGGACCGGGCGCCCGACCAGACCGCGCTACCGCACCTTCGGATATCGCCGGCAGGCGACGGTCCTCGCCGAATTCACCGACGACGCTCTCGACGTCATCCGCATCCGCTTCGCCGGGGAGGACTGGCAAGACGGACCGCGCCGGCGGCCCGCCGATCCGCACTGGACCTGCCGCCCCGCAGGCCTAGTCTCCCCTGGGGAGGAACACGCCGATGCAGATCGCCCCTTACCTCAGCTTCGACGGCCGCTGTCGCGAGGCGTTCGAGACCTATGCCCGGATCCTCGGCGGGCACATCGACTTCCTGATGACCGTCGGCGAATCCCCCCACGCCGCCGAGAGCCCGCCGGAGCGGCAGGGGGACGTCATGCACGCGCGCCTCAGCATCGCCGGCCGCATCGTCATGGGCGCCGACGCGCCCCCGCAGTGGCGCTCGACGCCCGCCGGGTTCTCGATGTCGGTCAACGTCGCCGACGAGGTCGAGGGGCGGCGCCTCTTCGAGGCCCTCGCCGAGGGCGGCGAGGTCAAGGCGCCCTACGCCGCCACCTTCTGGTCGCGCGGCTTCGGCATGGCGATCGACCGCTTCGGGATCCCGTGGATGGTCAACTGCGACCAGCCGCCCGCCTGAGCTCCGCCACGCCCCGCGCAACGGTTCGTTAACCCGGAAATCAACGGCTTAGCGGGTTTTCACGCGTGAACACGGCCGCCCCGCGCGGCCGGCGCGGTTGCCAATCCCCCGGCGATCTGCCACTCCGGCGCGACCGTCGAGGGACCCCGCGCGATGACCGGAATCCGCCTGCTGCCGGCCTTCCTCAGCGTGGGCGCCTGGACGATGCTGTCGCGCATCCTCGGCCTCGCCCGCGACATCCTGATGGCGGCCTTCCTCGGGGCCGGGCCGGTGGCGCAGGCCTTCCTGATCGCCTTCACGCTCCCCAACATGTTCCGCCGCTTCTTCGCCGAGGGGGCCTTCAACCTCGCCTTCGTGCCGCTCTTCGCCAAGAAGGTCGAGGCCGGCGAGGACGCCGAGGGCTTCGCCCGCGACGCGCTCTCCGGCCTCGGCCTCGTCCTCCTCGTCTTCACCATCCTCGGCCAGATCGCCATGCCCTGGCTGGTGCTCGCCATGGCCTCCGGCTTCGCCGGCGACGAGCGCTTCGCCCTCTCGGTCGAGCACGGGCGGATCGCGTTTCCCTACATCATCCTGATCTCGCTGACGGCGCTCCTCTCCGGCGTCCTCAACTCCCTCGGCCGCTTCGCCCTGCCGGCGGCGGCGCCGATCCTGATGAACGTCGTGATGATCGCCTTCCTGCTGATCGGCTGGCGCACCGGCGGCGACATCGGCCTGTGGCAGATCTGGTCCGTCCCTGTCTCCGGCGTGGCGCAGCTCGCGCTGGTCTGGTGGGGCTGCGCCCGCGTCGGGATGCCGGTGCCGCCGCGCCGGCCGCGCCTCACCCCCGACATGCGGCGGCTGACCGTCATCATGGTGCCCGCGCTCCTCGCCGGCGGGGTGGTGCAGATCAACCTGATGGTCGGCCGGCAGGTCGGCTCGTTCTTCGACGGCGCCGTCGCCTGGCTCTCCTACGCCGACCGGCTCTACCAGCTTCCGCTCGGCGTCGTGGGCATCGCCATCGGCGTCGTGCTGCTGCCGGACCTGTCGCGGCGGCTCAAGGCCGGCGACGGCTCCGGCGGCCGCGACGCCATCAACCGCGCCACCGAGCTGACCCTGGCGCTGACGCTGCCCGCCGCGGTGGCGCTGATGGTCATCCCGGTCGAGATCGTCCGCGTCCTCTTCGAGCGCGGCGCCTTCGTCGCCGCCGACACCTGGCCGACCGCGCTCGCCGTCGCCGTCTACGGCGCCGGCCTGCCGGCCTTCGTGATGCAGAAGGTCCTCTCGCCGCTCTACTACGCCCGCGAGGACACCCGCAGCCCGTTCCGCTTCGCGGTCCACGCGATGATCGTCAACGCCGCCATCGCCCTCGGCCTCGCGCCGTTCATCGGCTTCATCGCCGCCGCCCTCGGCACCACGGTGGCGGGCTGGGTGATGATGTGGCAGCTCTGGCGCGGCACAGGCCCGATGGGCGAGGTCGCGGCCCCCGACGCGCGCCTGCGCCGCGCCGCGCCCCGCATCGTCCTCGCCTCGATCCTGATGGGCGGCGTGCTCCTCGCCGTCTCCTGGCTCCTCGCGCCGCTCTTCGAAGACCGCCTCTGGCGCTACGGCGCGCTGGCGCTCCTCGTCTCCGCCGGCATGGCGAGCTACGCCGCCGCCGTCGTCGCGACGGGCGGCCTGCGCCTCGCCGACCTCCGCGCCGCCCTCCGCCGCGGCGGATAGGCCGGCGCTCCCGCAAGGCGACGCGCGGCGATCGCTCGAAGGCCCGCCTGTCGGCTCCGCCGCCGAAGCCACGCCTCGACGCCCTTCCTCCCCCTTGTCCTATCGCAGGTTCCCCCGCTCTTGGGGGCGGGGAGACCGACTCCGGAGCGCAAAGGCGCTCCGTCGATCCTCCCCCCCGGAGACGAGCTCCCAAGCCTTCAAGCGATTGCCCTGCCCGCCCGTCGCCCCCGTTGACGGCGCACGCGAAAGGCGGCAATGGACGCGGCCTGTCGATCCGGAACGCCGCCCATGACCGCGACCAAGTTCACCTCCCGCGTCTTCTCGGGCATCCAGCCCTCGGGGAACCTCACGCTCGGCAACTACCTCGGGGCGCTGCGCCGCTTCGTCGAGATGCAGGACGAGGGGATCGAGACCGTCTATTGCATGGTCGATCTCCACGCGATCACCGTCTGGCAGGATCCGGAGAAGCTGCGCGCCTCGACGCGCGAGCTGGCCGCCGCCTTCATGGCCTGCGGCCTCGAGCCGGCGCGCTCGATCCTGTTCAACCAGAGCCAAGTGCCGGGCCACGCCCAGCTCGCCTGGGTGTTCAACTGCGTCGCCCGGATCGGCTGGATGTACCGGATGACCCAGTTCAAGGACAAGGCGGGCAAGAACGCCGAGAATTCCTCGCTGGGGCTCCTCGCGTATCCGAGCCTGATGGCGGCCGACATCCTGCTCTACCACGCCACCCACGTCCCCGTCGGCGAGGACCAGAAGCAGCATATCGAGCTGACCCGCGACATCGCGGCGAAGTTCAACCACGACTACGGCGTCGACTTCTTCCCGATGACCGAGCCGGTGATCGAGGGCGCGGCGACCCGGATCATGAGCTTGCGCGACGGCACGAAGAAGATGTCGAAGTCCGATCCGTCGGACATGAGCCGGATCAACCTGACCGACGACGCCGACGCCATCGCCTCGAAGATCCGCAAGGCCCGCACCGACCCGGACCCGCTGCCCGACGCCTTCTCCGCGCTCTCGGGCCGCCCCGAGGCGCGCAACCTCGTCAACATCTACGCCGCCCTCGCCGGAGAGGCGCCGGAGAAGGTGGTCGAGGACTTCGCCGGCAAGCCGTTCTCCGAGTTCAAGCCGGCGCTCGCCGACCTCGCGGTGGCGCATCTCGCGCCGATCACCACGCGGATGAAGGCGCTGATGGGCGACCCGGCCGAGATCGACCGCATCCTCGGCGAGGGGGCGGACCGCGCCGCCGCCATCGCCGAGCCGATCCTCGACCGCACCTACGACATCGTCGGCTTCGTGCGCTCGCGCTGACGCCGGCGCGCTTGCGCGGCGCGCCGGCTTCGCTCCACAATCGGCGTCCAGTCCCGCCGGGGAGGAGCCGTGACCCTGCCGATCCGCGCCGCCGCGCGCCTCCTCGCCGTTCTCGCGGCGCTCCTCGCCTGCGCCGTCGCCGTCCCGGCGCAGCCGCGCGGGCTCCAGAACACGGGCCAGCCGCGCGACGTTGGGGACGCGCCGCTGCGCGACGTCGAGGTGGGCGCCTTCGTCAGCTCGCTCTCCGACATCAACCCGGAGGCGGGGACCTTCCGCATCTCCTTCTACGCCTGGTTCAACGATCCCGCGGGGCGCTTCGACATCCACCGCGACCTCTACGTCATCGCGCGCACCGCCACGATCGACGAGGTCGAGACCGAGCCGAACCCGGCCGGCGGCACCTACACCATCGCCCGCATCCAGGCGCAGATCGACCAGGAGTTCGACTTCCGCCACTTCCCCTTCGACAGCCAGCGCCTCGTGGTGCGGCTCGAGTCGGACGAGAGCACCGACGGGCTCCGGTTCGTCCCCGACCCCGACGGCGCCCGCATCTCGGAATATCTCCGCCTCGTGGGCTGGACGATCCGCGGCGTCGACATGCGCGCCGTCGAGCATGTCTACGACACGGATTTCGGCTACTGGACCGATCCGGACAAGGCGTTCTCGCAGGTCGAGCTCGCGGTCGACGTCGACCGGGTGCGCTCGCCGGTGCTGATCGACGACTTCCTCGGCCTGACCTTCGCCTTCCTGATCACCTCGCTCTCCTTCGTGGTCTCCTGCACCGAGCTCGGGCTGCGGGTGGGCATGAACACCGGCGCGCTCTTCGCCGCGGTGACGAACCTCGTCCGCCTCGACGACGCGGTGGGGTTCAAGCCGGATTTCGGGCTGGTGGACCGGCTCGCCTTCCTGGTCTTCGGGGCGATCGTCACCTCGCTCGCCATCTCGCTCGGCACCAACCGCCTTTCGAAGCACGGGACCGACCACGATGCGGCCAAGGCGCGCGCCAACCGGCTCGACACCGCGCTCGGCGCGACCAGCGTGACGATCTACTTCCTGCTGATCGCCTCGATCCTGTCCGGCGTCGCCTGAGCCCGCGCCTCAGCCGCGCCGGTCGAGGACGTCCTCCCAGTCGGGATGGCGGCGGAACTGCGCCGCGGCGAAGGGGCAGAGCGGCAGGATCTTCTTGCCGGCCGCCCGGGCGTCGGCGACGGCGCGCGCCACCATGGCCTGCCCGACGCCCATGCCGCGCATCACGTCGGGGACCTCGGTGTGCTCGATGATCGCCCGGCTGTCGCCGACCTTCGACAGCACCAGCTCCGCCTCCGCCCCCTCGGCGCGGTAGACGTAGCGGGCCTTCGCCCCGCCGTCCTCGTAGGCGACCTCCGCCGCATCCACCGCCATCCCTCAGCCCTCCAACTCCGCCGTGCCGCCATAGGGGAGAAGGTCGAAGTCCCGCGCGAAGATGCGCCGGATCCGCGACCGCGTCGCCTCGGTCAGGAACGCCTCCTTCGGCGGGAAGGCCCCGTGCGTCGCCGCCCAGGCGACGATGTCGCTCGACCGCATCGCCGGCATGTCGGCGTCGAGCGCCGCCTGCATCGTCGCCGGGTCGTAGACGTTGCTCTGCAGCCGCCGCGAGAACACGTCGAGATGCGCCGTCCCAACCCGCTCGCCCACGCGGGCGAAGTCGTCGGCGAGATGCTCCAGCCGCACCCAGGCGTCCATCGCGTGCCCGTCGAGGATGTAGCTCTGCCGCCGCCAGTGCGGGTCCATCGTCGCCTCGTCGGCGGTCTCGAGATAGTCGAGGAACCCCTCGAAGCTGATCGCGCCGTCCTGACCCGCCTTGGCCAGCATCGCCTGCACGAAGGGCTCGCCCCGATCCTCGCCGCAGACCTTGTCGACGAAGCCGCTGACCACCCGGTCCTCCGGGTGCCGCACCACCGCGAACTTGAAGTAGCCGTCGATCCCCGCCTCCACCGCCGGCGCGCAGAAGGCCTTGCGGTAGTAGTTGGTCATCCGCCGCACCTTCGCCACGTCGCGCAGCCCCGCCCCGCGCGGCGTGGCCTTGCGCCCGAAGCGGAAATGCTTCCAAGCGTAGCGCAGGCCGAAGGCGCGCAGGAACCCCACCGGGCGCTGCTCCAGCCGCGGCAGGTCGAGATTGGCGAAGAACCAGCTCTTCAGCGTGGTCCCCCCGCATTTCGCGTTGGTGAAAAGAACGAAACGGCGCACCGGGTCGACGAGGGGAATGGGATCCGGAACCAACAGGCGAACTCCTGAAAACACCAAGGCCAGAGGGACAAACGATCCTTACGCGAAGCGGCCTTCCCGGCCAATCCCCGTCACGCTGCGGCCGGCGTCTCCGTCGTCTCCAGCGGCACGTGTCCCGGCCGCGCCAGCGGCCCGCGCAGGAGCCCGAGCGCGGCGTTGAAGGCGCCCGCCTCGCGGATCGAGGCGATCTTCGCCGCGAGCGGCCGCCAGTCGTCGCCCTCGGCGATCGGCGCCCACAGCGCCTCGACCTCCCCGATCGTCAGCGTCTCCGCCGCCGCCGCGGCGCGCGGGTGCGCCAGCGCCGCGGCGAGGCCCGGCGCGGGCGGCAGCCGGCGCAGCCCCTCGATCACCTCGGCCCAGACCGCGGTCTCGAGCACGGCGCGGATCGGGCTCGCCCGGAGCCGCGCCGGCTCCCCGCCGAGGAGGTCGTGGAAGACCTGCTGGAACGGCGGCGCGGTCTGCTGCATCGCCTGCCAGAAGCCGTGCATCAGCGGCTGGTCGGCGGCCGGGTCGGCGGCGAGCCCCAGCCGCCCGAACGTCTGCGCCGTCAGCGCCGCATGGAACCGCGGCGCGAAGCTCTCGAACGCCGGCTCGATCGCGGCCCGCGCCGAGAGCGGGATCAGGCATTCCCCCAGCCGCGCCAGGTTCCAGTTCAGCGCCTCCGGCTGCCGGGCGAAGCAGTAGAGCCCGGTCTGGTCGAAATAGGCGGCCGTGAACCCCGGATCGAAGCGGTCGAGAAACCGCCAGGGCCCGTAGTCGAAGCTCTCGCCGGTGACGTTGATGTTGTCGGTGTTGAGCACGCCGTGGACGAAGCCGGCGGCGAACCATTCCGCCCCCAGCCGCGCGCAGGCCCCGACAACCGCGTCGAAGAGCGCCGCGGCCGGGTCCGGCCCCTCGGCGCCGGGCCAGTAGAGCTCGAGGCAATGGCCGACCAGCCGGCGCATCTCGTCCCACTGGCCGAGCGTCGCCAGCCGCTGGAAGGTGCCGATCCGCACGTGGGAATGGCTCAGCCGCACCAGCACCGAGCTGCGCGTCGGCGAGGGCTCGTCGCCGCGGACGAGGTCCTCGCCGGTCTCGACCAGCGAGAAGGTCTTGGAGGTGTAGACGCCGAGCGCCTCCAGCATCTCGGTGGCGAGGATCTCGCGCACGCCGCCCTTCAACGTCAGCCGCCCGTCCGCGGTGCGCGACCACGGCGTCCGCCCCGAGCCCTTGGTGCCGAGGTCGAGCAGCCGCCCGTCGCGGAGGTCGCGGAGCTGCGCGAGGAGGAACCCCCGCCCGTCGCCGAGGTCGGGGTTGTAGACCCGGAACTGGTGCCCGTGATAGCGCAGCGCCAGCGGCGGATCGTAGCCCCCCGGCAGCGGCTCGAACCGGCCGAGATGCGCGACCCAGGCCGCGTCGTCGAGCCCGTCGAGCCCGACACGCGCCGCCCAGCGGTCGTTGCGGAACCGCAGCTCGGTCCGCGGAAACGCCGCCGGCGCGACCGCGTCGTAGAAGGCGTCGCCGAGCCGGGCATGGGCCGCCTCGGGCCGATGGGCGAGCGGAGCCATGCGCTGCCCGCCCGCCGTCCTCAGACCGCCGGCTGGCCGGTCATCTGGTGGAGATGCGCCACCGTCGCCGCGTCGAGCCCGAGCGCGTGCGCCAGCGCGCGCAGATACGCCCGCTCCTCCTCGGAATCGACCGACACCGCGACCAGCGACGCGGCATAGACCTGCGCCGCCACCGCCGGCGAGCCAGCGTCGCGGGCGAGCGCCATCACGTCGACCGGGGCGGCGAGCTCGCTCATCACGAAGGCCTTCTCCTCCTCGGTCACGCCGTCCTCGCCGATCTTGCCGATGATCTTCTGCATCTCGGCCTGGTCGATGCTGCCGTCGGCCTTGGCCGCCGCGATCATCGCCCGCACCAGCAGCTTCTCGACCTGCGGGTCGGCGACCGCCTGAACGTGGTTCGGGTCGAGGTCGAGCACATCGCCCGCCCCGCCGCCCCCGGCCGCCTTCGCCGCCTGGGCGTTCTTCAGCGCGCTCAGCGCCATGGTGCCGAGGATGGCGAGCATGCCCCCCCGCGCCGCGCCGCCGACCCCGCCGCCGAGGAGCGCTCCCGCCAGCGCGCCGATCCCGCCGAGCTGGCCGCCGCTCAGGCCGCCGACCTGCTTCTCGGTCATGAAGTCGCGGGCGCGCGCGCCGATGCCGCCCGGCTGCTGCGCGCCGGCGAGCGCGCCCTGCACCTGGGCGAGGATGCCGTCGAGCGGGCTGCCGCCGCCGGCGCCGCCGCCCATGCCGCGCAGGCCCTGCTGCAACCGCCCGCCGGCCTGGCCTCCGAGGCCCTCCTGCAGCATCTGGCCAAGGATATTGCCGAAACTCATGTGCTTTCCCCCACGGTTCCGGGGCCGGCGCATCTCGCCCGCGCGACTTCGCCCCTGGGGGGAAGTATGCGCCGCGACGCCGCCGGGGCAAGGGCGCACGCGCTTCGGGCTCCAAGCCTAGCGAATTCACACTTCTCCTCCAGCCGCCATGGACCGAACGATATGAAGCCGATAGCCGACCGACCGAAGCGGGCTTGCCCGCGAGGCCACGGCGCGACAAGCGAAAGCACGGCTTTCGCCGCGCCGACGACCGGAGCGCGTTGGCGCGGAGATCGTCAGGGGTGAAGATTTCCCCGTCGCGCGCCATCCGTCCGTGAGCGCCCCGGCGAGCGCGGAATCGCGCTCGCCCCCCGCAGGGGCGATCGCGGACGGATTTGCCGCGGGTCAAATCCGTCTGGCGGCGCCGTCGCGGCCCATTCCTCCCGATCCGTGGCTTCAGCCGGGATGTGTGAATGCCGTAGGGCTCCAGACAGGCGGGGCTACCCGCCCGGCAGGACCACCAGCCGCTCGTGGGCGAGCTGCCGGAAGCTCCAGTCATCTCCGACCCGGTCGAAGACGTAGACGAGGTCGTAGCGGTCCTCCGGCCAGCGCTGCGGCACGGTAGTGTCGTCGCCGACGATCAGGTTCCCGATGGCGGCGATGCGCTGGTGCTGCCAGCAGATCAGCACGACGCCCGTCCGGCCGAGCGCGTCCGCGACCAGCGCCTGCTCCTCGCCCTTGGTGTGGGTCGTCACGGGGACGAGCTTCAGCGCCTCAGCCAGCGCCCCCACGGTCTGCTGCGGTCGCCGGCTGCGGCTGCCGACCGTCACCTCCCGCCCGCCGATCCGCACCCGCTTCTTCCCTGCCCCGGACGCGAAGATCACGTCCGGCCGCCCCGCCAGCGTGTCGCCTGCGCCCGATCCCGTCCCCGCGAACGCCGCCGCCAGCGCGCCGGCATGCTGCCAGCCCCGCACGGTCAGCGATTCCGCGTCCCCGGTCCCGTCCTCGCGCACGCCAATGCGCTTCGGCTTTCGGGTCGGCTTCTGCGCGTGACGGATGACGATGATCTGCTCTGGCGGCATGGCGTGTCCCCCGCCGCGAGGGTAGCCGCCGCGCAAGCCCGTGACCACAGGCTTGCGGGCGCCATGGGTGATCGCCGCGGACGGCAGCCCCCCGGCGTCGCGCGTCGCCGGTTGCGCCCGGCCCGACGACATTTCCAGGGGGCCGGCGCATCGGCGGGGATGGGCGGCGCCCGGTGCGCCGGCTTTGGGGCGAGGCGATCAACCGGCGAGCGTGTCAGACGTCCTGCCGGGCGATCTCCGTGATCAGCACGTCGTTCACCGGCGTCTCGCCGAAGATCTGGCGGGCGGCCGCGAGCAGCGCCGCCCGCAGGTCCTCCATCTTCCGGCCGGCGGTGAAAGCCCCGTCGAAGCCGCCGGTGTTGGCATGGCGGAACATCGCGGCGAGGAGCGCGTCGCGCAGCCGCGGCGTCAGCTCCTCGACGGCGGTCTCGTGGGCGGCCTGGATCTCCACCGCCACCGAGACCACCACCATCGCCGCCACCTTCTCGCCCTTGAAGACCGGCACCACGAACGGCTTCTCGACGGGAACGACGCTCGCCTCGCCCTCCGCCTCCGCCTTGGCCCCGGCCCCGCCATGCGGCGCGGCCAGCGGATCGGCGGCCGGGCACGCCGCGCCCTCGTGGCATTCCGGGGCGGCGGCCGCCGCCTCCGGCGCCGGCTTCAGCATCACCCCCGCGCCCACCCCGGCCCCGAGGCCGAGGAGCGCGATCGCGACCGGCGCGAGCTTCATCGCCCGGCCCTCAGAACGGCAGGACCTTGTCGACGACCTGCTGCCCCCAGCGCGGCTGCTGCGCGGTGGAGAGCGTGCCCCGGCCGCCATACGAGATGCGCGCCCCGGCGATGCGGTCGTAGGAGATCACGTTGTGGCGGTCGATGTCCTCGGGCTGCACGATGCCGACGATCTGCAGGTCCCGCAGCTCGTTGTTGACCCGCACCTCCTGGTCGCCCTGCACCACCAGGTGCCCGTTCGGCAGCACGTCGATCACCGTCGCCGCGACCCGGAGCGTCAGCTTCTCGTTGCGCTTCACCGCGCCGTTGCCGCGATAGTTCGACTTGCCGCCGACCTCGAGCGTGCCGGTCAGCCCGGCGAGCTCGTTCGGCATCAGCTTGCTGCCCGCGATCCCGAACACGTCGCCGAGCTCCAGCCCCTCGGACCCGGAGCGGTTGCGCTGGGTCGAGTTCTTCATCTCGGCCTCGTCGTCGATCTCGATCACGATGGTCAGCAGGTCGCCGAGGTTCTTCGCCCGCCGGTCGCCGAGCAGGTTGTCCGGCCCGGTGCCCCAGAGCGAGGCCTGCTGGTAGGCGTGCCGCGCCGCCTGCGGCGGCGGCACCGCGATCGCCGCCCGCTCGGCGGTCATGATCGCCGGCGCGCCCGGCACCGCCGCGCCGATCGTCGTCATCGGCGGGGCCTGCCCGATCGGATTGTCGCCGCCGCAGCCGGCCAGCAGGGCGAGACAGCCCAGAACCGCGATCCACGCCTTCATCTGCCAACCTCCACGCTGCCGTTCTCGGCGACCGCCCCGGTCACGATCTGCTTCGAGGCGAGGTTCATCACCCGCACCCGCTCGCCCGGCCCGCCGCGGTCGAGCGCGCGGCCCTCCGCCTCGATGGCGAGCGGGCCGCGCATGAAGACCATCCGCACCGTCTGGTTCCGCTCGACGAGCGCCGGCGGCCCGAGCTGGCTCGGCAGGATCGGCCGCCCCGGATAGAGCGTCACCTTCGCCTCCAGCCCCGCCGCCTCCTCGACGCTGCCGATCGCGCCGGGCGTCTCCTCGTCGAGGAGCGTCAGGTCGCCGGCCGCGATCACCGTCTGCGCCCGGATCGCCCGCACCGGCGCCACGCTCGCCGCGTGGACCGGGGCGGCGACCGCCAGCGCCAGGATCAAAGCCCGCCGCATCACCGGATCTGCGTCGTCGCGGCGAGCATCTGGTCGGCCGCGGTGATGACCTTCGCGTTCAGCTCGTAGCCGCGCTGCGCCTCGATCAGCCCGGTCAGCTCGCGCACCGCATCGACGCTCGAGTTCTCCAGATAGCCCTGCCGGAACGTCCCCCGCCCGTCCTCGCTCGCGGCCCCGACGTTCGGCGCCCCCGAGGCCTCGGTCTCGCGGAACAGGTTCGAGCCCATCGCCTCCAGCCCCTTCTCGTTGGTGAAGGTGGCGAGCTCGAACTGCCCGAGCAGCTGCGCCTCCACCTGCCCGTCGAAATAGGCGTAGACCTCGCCGTCGGCGTTGATGGTGATCTCGCGCGCGTCCTCGGGAATGGTGATGTCCGGCACCACCGCGAACCCGTCCGAGGTCACGATCAGCCCGTCGCCGTTGCGCTTCAGCGCGCCGTCGCGGGTATAGGCCGCCTCGCCGTTCGGCAGCGTGATCTCCAGATAGCCCTGCCCCTCGATCGCGAGGTCGAGCGACCCGCCGGTCTCGGTCAGCGAGCCCTGCTCCACCTGCACCGACACCGCCGTCGAGCGCACCCCGAGGCCGAGTTGCACGCCCGCCGGCAGCACCGACCCGTCCGCCGAGTTGATCGTCCCCGGCCGGTCCACCTGCTGGTAGTGCAGGTCGGCGAACTCCGCCCGCCGGGCGCTGTAGGCGGTGGTGTTCATGTTGGCGAGGTTGTGCGAGATGACCTCGACCCGGGTCTGCTGGGCCGCCATCCCGGTCGCCGCGATGTTGAGCGCGCGCATGTCTCTCTCTCCTCCCCGGATCAGCCGCGGGCGCCGAGGGTGCGCACCACCAGCCGGATGCGCTCGTCCTCGCCGTCCGCGAGCTTCATGCCGTACTCGTAGGCGCGCTGGACCTCGATCATCCGCGCCATCTCCATCACCGGATTGACGTTCGACTGCTCGAGCGAGCCCTGCACGATCCTGCCGTCGATCATCGGCACGGCGTTGTCCGCGGCGAAGAGCGCGCCGCCCTCGCGGGTCATCGTGGTCTGGTCCTCGACGGTGACGAGCCCGACCTTCGCCACCGGCGCGCCGTCGACGCTGAGGGTGCCGTCCGAGGCGACGCCGACATGCTCGGCCTCGAAGGGGATGACGATCGGCCCGCCGCCCTCGTCGAGCAGCCGGTTGCCCGCGGGGTCGACCACCTCGCCGTCGGCGTTGCGCGTGAAGGCGCCGGCCCGCGTCAGCCGCTCGCCCTGCGCCGTCATCACGGTGAAGTAGCCCTCGCCCTCGATGGCGAGGTCGAGCGTGCCGCCGGTCTCGACGAGCGCGCCCTGCGCCTCGTCGGTGAACCGGCCCCGCGCCGCGGTCATGGCGACCGACCCGCCCTCGGCGGGCAGCGCCTGCACCATCTCGGCGAAGACCACGCCCTCGCGGCGGAACCCGGTGGTGGAGATGTTGGCGATGTTGTTGGCGACGGACTGCATCTCCTTGAGCAGCCCCGACGCCCTGGTCAGCGCCACATAGCCGGGAAGGTCCATCGCCGAGGTCCTCGCATCCTGCGATCGGCGCCTCTCGCGACGCCCGTCCCGGGAGCCTTGGCGGGGTTAGGTAAAGATTCGGTCAAGGGTCGTGGACGGCGCCCGGCGCTGTCCTCTCACGTTGCGGGGGTCAGCAACCTCAGGTCGCCAAGGAAGCTCTCCAGAGTCTGGAGATGCGGGCCACACTACACAACGCCCTCCTGCCCGGCTGGATCCCCGGGGCGCGAGCGCCGACCGACCGAAGCGGGCTCTGCCCGCGAGGCCACGGCGCGACAAGCGAAAGCACGGCTTTCGCCGCGTCGACGGCTGGAGCGCGGTTGCGCGCGGAAGCCGTCAGGGGTGAAGATTTCTCCGGAAGCGCGCAATCCGTCCGTGATCGCCCCGGCGAGCGCGGCAACGCGCTCGCCCCCCGAGGGGCGATCGCGGACGGATTTGCCACGGGTCAAATCCGTCTGGCGTCACCGTCGCGACCTGCTTCCGGCCGGGCTTCCTCTCCACTGTCGCGCAGTGTGGGTGCGGGCGGACCAAGTCCGGATGCGTTCGCGGCCGCAGGGGCCGTTTGTCTGGCGGCGCGCCACGCTCGGGGCCGAAGCTCCACTGCCTGCGCACGATTTCAGCGCCCGGTCGGGAACGGCGCCAGCCACGGAGGGGAATCTCGGCCGGCTCAAGCCAGCATAGGGTGGTCATCACGGGTCAGATGGCCCGCAACCTTAAAGCAACTGTGGATCTTATAGCTAGAGGCGTCGCGATACACGTATCCGATTTAAATCGCCAGAGCAAAGTCTCCAACAGCACTCATTTGTCCGTATGACGCTAGAGACAAAGCCATTGATCGCCGTGCTTTCTGCATGTCCTGCATCAGACCTTCGCCCAATACCCCTCGACTTCACATTCCTACTGGGGTGTAGCGTGCATACACGGCGGCAAGTATGCAAGCCTGCAAGATGCAGCCCCTACCGCGCCGCCACCATGGCGATGATCTGGTCCTGGTAGAAGCGCACCAGCGTCTGCCCCGAGAAGCTCATGGTGATCCAGAACACCACGAGGATCGCCCCGAGCTTCGGGACGAAGGTCAGCGTCATCTCCTGTACCGAGGTCAGCGCCTGAACCAGCCCGATGGCGAGGCCGACCACCAGCGCCACCGCGAGGATCGGCGTCGAGACGACCAGCGCCACCCACAGCGCCTGCCGCAGGATGTCGAGGACGACAGCCTCCGTCACCGCGACGGCCCTGTGGATAACTCACGCATCACGATTTTTATACGGAAATAACAATCGATTGACCGGCATCCCACTGTGGGACACCCCGTCAGACCGGCATCCGCAGGATCTCCTGGTAGGCCTCCACGACCTTGTCGCGCACCGCGACGGCGGTCTGGACGGCGAGCTCGGTCGCCGCCAGCGCCTCGACCACCGCCTGCGGGTCGGCGCGGCCGGCGAGCCCGGCCTTCACCGTCTCCTCGCCTGCGCGCATCGTCGCCATGAAGTCCTGCGCCGCCGCGGCGAAGGCCTCGCCCGGACCCTTGCCCGCGGCCGCCGGCTCCGGCCGCGCCGCGACCTGCGCCGACCCGTAGACCTGCGCGGCCAGCGTCGATCGAATGTCCATTCCCTCGGGCCTCCTCAGCGCCGCAGCAGGTCGATGAGCGAGCCCGCCATCTGCCGGGCCTGCTCGAACATCTTCAGGTTCGCCTCGTAGGAGCGGTTCGCCTCCCGCGCGTCGGCGATCTCGATCATCATGTTGACGTTCGACCCCTCGCGATAGCCGTCGTCGCCGGCCAGCGGATGGGTCGGGTCGAGGATGCGCTGGGTCTCGGCCTGGTCGAGCCGCACCGGCCCGGTCGCCACCGCCCGCGCGTCGCCCGCCACCACCTCCTCGAAGCTGACGGTCTTGCGGTGATAGCCGGGGGTGTCGGCGTTGGCGATGTTCTCGCTGGAGAGCCGCAGCCGCGCCGCCTGCGCCGCCATCCCGCTCGCCGAGGCCTGCATCGTCCGGGCGATGTCGCTCATCGCCCTCACCCCTTGCCGATCGAGGTGCGCAGGATGTCCATCGTCTTGCGATAGACCCCGAGCGCCAGGTCGTGGCTCTGCCGCACTTCGGCGCCGCGGACCATCTGGTCCTCGAGGCTCACCGAGTTGCCGTTCGGCGTCTCCGCCCCGAACGCCGCCACCTCGCGCGCCTCGAAGCGCGGATCGCCGTCGGCGAGGTCCATGTGCCCCGCCCGCGTCGTCCGCGCCGCGAAGCCCGGGCCCTCCTCCAGCGTGCTCGCGAAGTCGGCCACGTCCCGCGCCCGGTAGCCCGGGGTGTCGGCGTTGGCGATGTTCTCGGCGACGAGACCCTGCCGGGCGGTGGCGTGGGCGGCAAGCGAGCTCGCCAGCCGCAGGAGCGTCAGGTTGTGGTCCATGCTCGGGCTTCTCCCGTGGTGTCTCGCAACCCGGCCTTAACGATCGTTGGTTGAGAAAGAGTAATCGAAAAAGCCGCAGGACCCGAGAAATGCTGAACGATTTCTCCGCGCTCCGCCAGGAGATCGGCCGCATCCGCAACCACGCGCGGGTCGGGCGGGTCGTCGCGATCGGCCAGGCGTCGCTCGAGATCGCCGGCCTCACCCACCAGGCCCGCATCGGCGACCAGGTCTCGATCGCGACCAAGGGCGGCGGCGTCCTCGGCGGCGAGATCGTGGCGCTCTCCGGCGGCACGGCGCGCGCGATGACCTACGGGCCGCTCGACGGCGCGGCGATGGGCGACGCCGCGACGCTGCTCGGGGCCGCCGAGGCGCATCCCTCGACCGACTGGACGGGGCGCATCGTCGACGCCTTCGGCGCGCCCCTCGACGGCCGCCCGCTGAAGCCCGGCCCCGTCGCCGCGCCGCTCCGCCGCGATCCCCCGGCCGCGGCCAGCCGCAAGGGCCTCGGCGGCCGGCTCGCCACCGGGCTCCGCGTCTTCGACACCATGCTGCCCGTGGCCCGCGCCCAGCGCATCGGCATCTTCGCCGGATCCGGCGTCGGCAAGTCCACGCTGCTGGCCGGCCTCGCCCGCGGCATCGAGGCCGACATCGTCGTCCTCGGCCTGATCGGCGAGCGCGGGCGCGAGCTCCGCGACTTCACCGAGCACGCCCTCGGCCCCGAGGGCATGGCCCGCGCCGTGGTGATCGCCGCCACCTCCGACCAGGCCCCGCTCATCAAGCGCCGCGCCGCCTGGATGGCGATGGCGACCGCGGAGGTGTTCCGCGACCAGGGCCGCCACGTGCTCCTGATGATCGACAGCCTCACCCGCTTCGCCGAGGCCCACCGCGAGATCGCGCTGACCGCCGGCGAGGCGCCGTCGCTCCGCGCCTACCCGCCCTCGACCGCCAACATGATCGCCGCCCTCTGCGAGCGCGCCGGTCCCGGGCCGCGCGGCAAGGGCGACATCACCGCGATCTTCAGCGTGCTCGTCGCCGGCTCCGACATGGACGAGCCGGTCGCCGACATCACCCGCGGCGTGCTCGACGGCCACGTCGTGCTCGACCGCGGCATCGCCGAGCGCGGCCGCTTCCCGGCGGTGGACGTGCGCCGCTCCGTCTCGCGCAGCCTGCCCGGCGTGGCGAGCGAGGCCGAGAACGCGCTCCTCGCCCGCGCCCGCCGGACGCTCACCACCTACGAGAACGCCGCCCTGATGATCCAGACCGGCCTCTACGCCGCCGGCTCCGACCGGGCGATCGACGAGGCGATCGCGCTCTGGCCCGGCCTCGACGCGTTCTTCGCCGAGGCCGCCCCGGACGGGCCGCCGGCGAGCTTCGCCCGCTTGCGCAAGACGCTGGGCGCCTGACGCCTCCGATGGGAACCAACCGCGAGTTGCGCGGTTTTCCCGGCAGGACGGGCGCGAACGTCCGGCCCGAAACACGTTTTCCGGAGGAATTCCGATGAAACGCTACCTTGCCGCCGCTTCCGCGGCCATGCTCTCCTTTGCCCTCGCGGGGCCGATCGCTGCGCAGGATCTCGGCCTGATGCAGCTTCAGGACAACGCGCGGACGACGATGGCGCAGCTGAACATGGACCCCTCGAAGGTCGCCATGATCGATGTCCTCACCCTTGAGGAGCTGACCCGGATCCAGGGCCTGTCCAGCGGACTCAGCCCGTCCGAGCGCGCCGCGCAGATCGACGTCGTCCTGCGCGACGCCGACGAGCGCATCGCCGAGGGCGGCGCGGTGATCCCGAGGGGCCCGAAGGGCGACATCAACGCCGCCGACCTCGACGGGATCGACGACATCCGCCACGGCGTGCGCGCCGAGATCGCCGAGCTCGGCATGAACTCCGACATCGACGTCGACACCCTGACCGAGGATCAGCTGATGCGGATCCACCTCATCACGCAGAGCGTGTCCAACGAGGCGGAGCAGAAGATGCAGATCGAGAAGATCGTCACCGACAACTGACGCCCTTCACCTTCGCCCACGCGCCGACGCCGCCCCCCGGGGCGGCGCTTCGCGTTCTCAGCCCAGCGCCGAGATGAGGTTGAGGAGCCCCGACGAGGAGCCCCGCGACCCCTGCAACAGCGTCAGCGCCGCCGCGCCCGGCGCGGTCGCGGACGGTCCCGCGTCGATCTGCGCCCGCACGAGGAACCGCGTGACGAGCTTCTCGACGTTCTCCTCCTTGGCGAAGGCGGTCAGGCCGGACGTGCCGAAGAGCGCCGAGGTCTTGTCGCGCAGGACGTCGCGCTGCTTGTCGACGTCGAGCTGGCCGAACGACGACGGCAGCCCGTAGGCCTTCTCGAACACCTCGCGCAGCGGCGACGAGCCGATCACCTTGTACCAGCTGCCGCCCTCTCCGGCCGCGAGCGCGGCGATCTCCCGGCGGAGGTTCATCGCCAGCCGCATGTCGTTGTCCTTCTCGCCCACGGCCGCCTCGAAGGCGCGCGACTTGTAGGCGGCGACGATCCCGTCGGCGAATCCGGCGGTCCCCGTCCGGGCGCCGGCGGCGTTGCCGAAGCCGAAGGCGTCGGCGATCTCCTTGAAGCCCGGCGCGGTCAGCCGGCTCGCCAGCGCCTCCGGGTCCTCGGTCCCTCCCTCCAGCACCTTGCGGATGAAGGCCTTCTTGTCGATCTCGCCCTCGAGCCCGAAGGCCCCGAGCGCCACCTTGAGCAGCCGCCGGTCGGCGACCAGCTCCTCGGCCGAGGTCACCGAGCCGATGTTCTCGCGGAAATAGGCGATCTCGCGCTGGAGCTCCGCCCCCTTCGCGAACGCGGCCTCCTGCGTCGCCTGGGTCCGCTGGAGGAACCGCCAGCCGGCGATGCCCGCGAGCGGTATCTGCGGGGAGAAGCCCATCGCCCCGGCTACCCGGCCGCGCTGCCGAGCAGGCGCATCTCACGCGGCATCAGGTTCCGCAGCGCCCGCATCGCCTGGTAGAACCGCCCCGCCGCCGCCGCCTCGGTCGCCGCGGTGAGGTGCGCCCGGCTCTCCGCGTCGGTGAAGACCTGGCTCAGCTGCTCGATGCCGCGCAGCACCTGCCGGCGGCCCTCCTCGGGATCGGCCTCGCCGGCGAGGACGAGCTGCGCCACATAGGCCACCCGCCGCACCGGCGTGTTCGCCTCCGAGGGGTGGATCGCGTCGCGCAACCGCAGCACGTTCGCCTCGGGCGTCAGGATGTTCAGCCGCGCCCGCCGGTCGCCGTTCTGCATGACGACGCCGTTGATCATGATCCGCTCGTGCGGCCCGAGCTTCAGGACGAGCCCGCTCATGACGCGACCCCCCCGATGTCGCCGGCGGCGGTCTGCCCGCGCAGCCCGCGCATGATGGTGGTGTTGATCTCGACGAGGGGCGCGACCGGGGCCTTGCCGGCGAGCACCCGCAGCGTGTGCTTGCGGACGAACTCGGCGAGGCCGACCAGCTGGCCCTTGAGCGCGGCGGGGAGCCGGTTGCCCTCCGAGAGCAGATCCTCGGCGAGGACGCCCCACAGCCGCTGGTTGTCGGAGACGGCCGCCGCGAGGGCGGGGAAGGCGGACTTGTCGCCCTCGTCCACCGCGCTCATGCGGTGGGTGACGCGGGCGAAGACGGCGTATTCCGTGTCGCGCTCGGACCTTACGGGAGCGGCGGCGCTGGCGTAGCCGGAGCGGGCATGGGCGTTCAAGGTCATCGTCAAGCCTCGTGGGGGCCCGGGACCACGCGGTCCGGGAGGATCAGGGCGATGGAGCGAGGGAGGACGGGGCGGGCCGTCAGGCCCGCCCCGCCGGGACCGCTATCAGCGGAAGAGCGACATGATGCTCTGCGGCGCCTGGTTGGCGATCGACAGCGCCTGGATGCCGAGCTGCTGCTGCGTCTGCAGCGCGGTCAGCCGGGCGGAAGCCTCCTCCATGTCCGCGTCGATCATCGCGCCGGAGGCGTTCTTGATCGCGTCCATCTGCTTGCCGAGGAAGGTGTTCTGCGCGTCGATCCGCGCCTGCGCGGCGCCGAAGGAGGCGGCCGCGTCGATGGCCGCCTGGAGCTGGGTCTCCACCGCGTCGACGTCGCTCTCGTCGGTCGCGTCGGCGACGAGCGTCACGTCCGCCGCCGCGTCGGTGACGAGGTCGATCCCGTCCACGCCGAGCACCTCGAGGCCCACGTCGCCCGCGCCGACGCGGGTCAGCGAGACGGCGAAGCTCTGGGTGTCGGTGTTGTTGACCATGTTGATGCCGTTGACCTGCGCCGAGGCGCCGATCGACTGCATCGTCGCGGTCAGCGCGTCGACGTCGGCCTGGAGCTTCGCGAGGTCGGCGCCGGGCTTCTTCGCCTCGACGACCTTCGCCTGCACGAGCTTCAGCGTGTCGACCATCTGCTCGGCCGCGTTGCGGGCGACGCCGATGGTCTCGGAGGCCGCGGTCAGCGACTCCGACATCTTCTTGTAGGCGCCGACGTCCGAGGTCATCGTCGAGGCGATGGCCCAGGTCGAGGCGTTGTCCTTCGCGGTCGAGATCTTCAGGCCCGTCGAGATCTCGTTCTGGACCTTGCCGAGGTTCGAGTTGATCGACTTCAGGGTCTGGAGCGCGACGAGCGAGGAGGAGTTGGTGAGGATCGAGGACATCGGTTGGTTTCCCTTCGAGACGCGGGGCCTTCGACCCCGCTGGTTGACTGGCGTGCCCGCGCCTGCGGGCCGATGACCGTCCTTCTGACATCTGCGGCGTTGGGGCTGGTTTCGCGCCCCGCCGCGCCGGCCGTTTCGGGCCGCGTGGGGGCACATTCCGCGAACAACGCTAAGAAGCGGCTAACGGGGCAACGCTATCTTGGTTGACATAAGGTTAGCGCCGCTCGACCGCGCGCTCCTCCTCGCCGCCGCGCTCCTCTCGGCCGCGCCCGCCGCCGCCGACCCGCCCGCGGCCTATGCCGCGCGGCGTGGCGCCGAGCTCACCTTCCGCGACTGGCGGCTCGCCTGCCTCGGCGACGCCTGCGCCATCCGCGCCGCCGTCCGCGGCGCCGACGGCAGCGCCGTGCTGGCGCTGGAGGCGCGCCCGGACGGGCAGGGGGGGCAGCTCGCCCTCTCCACCCCGCTGCCGCTCTTCCTCCCCGACGGGATCTCGATCGCCCTCGGCGACGCAGCCCCCCGCGACGTCCCCTGGCGCACCTGCGACCGCGCCAGCTGCCAGGCGCTCGCGCCCTTCGACGCCGACCTCCTCGCCGCCCTGAAGCGCGAGCGCGTCGCCGACGTGACGCTGACCCTCCTCGACGGCGTGCGCGTCCGCCTGCCCGCCTCGCTCCTCGGCTTCACCGCCGCCTGGGACGCCGCCGCCCGCCAGCCGCCCGCGCCCGCTCCGCGCGCGGCCGAAGCGACCCCGCCCCCTGCCCCGGGCGCCGAACCGACCGCCCCGCCGGAGGAGGAACCATCCGCCGCGCCGAAGACGTCGAAGGCGGGGCCGCAAGCCGTCACTCCGCCTTGATTCGCCGCCCGTAGAGCTCCAGCCGGTGATGCACGATCTCGTAGCCGAGCCGCGCGGCGATCTCCTCCTGGATCGCCTCGATCCGGCTCGAGGAGAACTCGATCACCTCGCCGGTGTCGACGTCGATCAGGTGGTCGTGATGCCCCTCCTGCGCCTGCTCGAACCGCGCCGGCCCGTGCCCGAAGGCGTGGCGCTGGATCGCCCCGGATTCCTCCAGCGCGCGCATCGTCCGATAGACCGTGGCCAGCGAGATCCGGCTGTCCATCGCCACCGCCCGCTCGAAGATCTCCGCCGCGTCCGGATGCCCCTGCGCCCCGTGCAGGATCTCGAGAATGATCCGGCGCGGCTTGGTGATGCGCAGCCCCGCCTCGCGCAGGATCGCTTCGTAGTCCGCCGTCTTGCCCGGAACCGTCATCGGCCCCGACCATAGCCGAGACGCCCGCCCGCGCCAATCCCGTTTTTGCGAACGATTATCATTTGCATCCGGATCGGGATCCGCTATGGTCTCCCGGAAACGTCCGGAGTTCGCATGTCGCGTCTTGTTCCCAGTCTCCTCGTCGCCTTCACCCTCGCGCTTCCCGCCGCCGCCCAGGAGCGGCTCAAGGTCGCCACCACCTTCACGATCATCGCCGACATGGCGCAGAACGTCGCCGGCGACGCGGCCGACGTCGTGTCGCTGATCCCGGCCGGGGCCGAGGTCCACAACTTCCAGCCGACGCCCTCCGACATCCTCGCCGCCTCCGACGCCGACCTGATCCTCTGGAACGGCCTCGGGCTCGAGGCCTGGTTCGAGCGGTTCTTCCGCAACCTCGGCGACGTGCCGGCCGTCGTCCTCACCGACGGCATCGAGCCCATCCCCATCTCCGAGGGCCCCTACGCCGGCCGCCCCAACCCGCACGCCTGGATGTCGCTCTCCGACGCGCTGATCTACGTCGAGAACATCCGCGCCGCGCTCGCCGCCGCCGACCCGGCCAACGCCGCGGCCTACGAGGCGAACGCCATGGCCTATTCCGCCGAGATCGAGGCGCTCGCCGCCCCGATCCGCGAGCGCCTCGCCGCCATCCCCGAGGCGCGCCGCTGGCTCGCCACCTCCGAGGGCGCCTTCGCCTACCTCACCCGCGACTTCGGCCTCGGCGAGATCTACATCTGGCCGATCAACGAGGCGAACACCGGCACGCCACAGCAGATCCGCCGCGCCATCGACCGCATCCGCGAGCACGACGTGCCGGCGGTGTTCTCCGAATCGACCGTCGACCCCCGCTCCGCCCAGCAGGTCGCCCGCGAGACCGGCGTCGCCTATGGCGGCGTCCTCTACGTCGACAGCCTCAGCGAGCCGGGGGGGCCGGTGCCGCACTACCTCGACCTGATGCGCGTCACCACGACGACGGTCGCCGAGGCGCTCGCGCCATGAAGCCCGGCCTCGCCGTCCGCGACGTCTCCGTCACCTACCGCACCGGCCTGACCGCGCTCGACGACGCCACCTTCACCCTGCCCGAGGGCTCGATCACCGCGCTCGTGGGCGTGAACGGCTCCGGCAAGTCGACGCTCTTCAAGGCGATCATGGGCTTCGTGCCGCTGCGCACCGGCGGCGTCGAGATCCTCGGGATGCCCCGCGACCAGGCGCTCGACCGCAACCTCGTCGCCTACGTGCCCCAGGCCGAGGAGGTCGACTGGACCTTCCCGATCGTCGTCCGCGACGTGGTGATGATGGGCCGCTACGGCCACATGGGCTGGCTCCGCCGCGCCTCGCCGCGCGACCGCGAGCTGGTCGAGGCGGCGATGGAGCGCGTCGGCGTCGCGCCGCTCGCCGACCGCCAGATCGGCGAGCTCTCCGGCGGCCAGAAGAAGCGCGTCTTCCTCGCCCGCGCGCTGGCGCAGGAGGGCAGGGTGATCCTCCTCGACGAGCCCTTCACCGGCGTCGACGTCACCACCGAGGACGCCATCGTGGCGCTCCTCAAGGACCTCCGCGAGGAGGGCCGGGTCATGCTGATCTCCACCCACAACCTCGGCTCGGTGCCGGACTTCTGCGACCGCGCGGTGCTGATCGACCGCCGCATCCTCGCCTCCGGCCCGACCGCCGAGGTCTTCACCCAGAAGAACCTCGAGGCGGCCTTCGGCGGCAAGCTCCGCCACTTCGTCCTCGGCGGCCGCGACCTTCACGACGACGCCGACGAGCGCCGCGTCACCGTGCTCACCGACGACGAGCGCCCCTTCGTCATCTACGACGCCGGCCACGACCCCGAATCGAAGGCCGAAGCCGCCGCCCGCGAGGTCCGCTGATGGCGTGCGCTCCGGCCGTTCCCACCACCCGGGTATCTGCGGCGATCACCTCATGTGGGCCTCGGGCCACCGCCTCGGACGAGCGATCCGCCCCACTTCCAGCGTCGGCGGTTGCATCCGGGACCAGCGACATCTCAAGAGGGCGTCGGCGCGCCTGCCCGGGCTGGCGCGAAGCGCCTGCGTCGTGCCGAAGGCACGCCTCCGGCGTGACGGGGCAGGCAGGCGCTGCCGATGCCGGCGCATCGGCCGGGTCTTTGCTCCCGATGCGCCCCGCCTCGGTCCAGGGCGATCGGGTGCGAGGACTATCGCGCCCACGCTCGCAGGCCGCCGACCAGACAACGGAAGTCAGGGCGCCGGACGCCGGCCCACCGCACCCGCGCGCCGCCCGGCCCGCGACGGCCCCGTCCAGGCGCCGCCGGAGCGCGGTACGATGACCACCCTCCTCGAGCCCTTCACCTACGGCTACATGACCAACGCCATCTGGGTCTCCGCCCTCGTCGGCGCCCTCTGCGCGTTCCTCTCCGCCTTCCTGATGCTCAAGGGCTGGTCCCTCGTCGGCGACGCCCTCAGCCACGCCGTCGTCCCCGGCGTCGCCGGCGCCTATATCCTCGGCCTGCCCTTCGCGCTCGGCGCCTTCGTCTCCGGCGGGCTCGCCGCCGGCGCCATGCTCTGGCTCGGCGCCTCGACGCGGCTCCGCCAGGACGCCGCCATCGGCGTCGTCTACACCGGCTTCTTCGCCCTCGGCCTCTTCATGATCTCGATCCGGCCGGCGGCGGTCAGCCTCCAGACCATCATGCTCGGCAACGTCCTCGCCATCACGCCGCTCGACACGCTCCAGCTCGTGCTGATCGGCGGCGTCGCCCTCGTCGTCCTCACCCTGAAATGGCGCGACTTCCTCGCCGTCTTCTTCGACGAGATGCACGCCCGCACCGTCGGCCTGCGCCCCGACGCGCTCAAGGTGGTGTTCTTCGCCCTCCTCGCCCTCGCCACCGTCGCCGCCCTCCAGACCGTCGGCGCCTTCCTCGTCGTCGCCATGATCATCACCCCGGGCGCCACCGCCTACCTCCTCACCGACCGCTTCGGCTACGTGATCCTCATCGCCGTCGCGATCGGAGCCGGCTGCTCGGCCGTCGGCGCCTACCTCTCCTTCTTCCTCGACGGCGCCACCGGCGGGCTCATCATCGTGCTGATGACCGCGCTCTTCCTCGCCGCCTTCCTCCTCGCCCCCAAGCACGGCCTCCTCGCCACAAGGAGCCGCCGCCGTGCCTGAGCCTCTCCTGCCCCTCCGGCTCCCCGCCCGACAGCCGCCCGCGGCCGCCCCGCCCGCGGGCCTGCCCCGCCTCCCCCGCGGCTCAGCGCTGACGGTCCCCGCCTTCCGCCGCGCTACCCGGAGCCGCCCCCGTGCCTGAGCCCCTCCTCGTCCGGCTCCCCGCCCGACACCCGGCCGCGGCCGCCCCGCCCACGGGCCTGTCCCGCTTCCCCCGCGACGCGGCGCCGACGGTCGCCGCCTTCCGCCGCGCTACCCGGAGCCGCCCCCGTGCCTGAGCTCCTGCTCCCGTTCCAGCTCCCCTTCATGCAGACGGCCTTCGCCATCGCCGTCGCCGTCGCCATCCCGATGGCGCTGCTCTCCTGCTTCCTCGTGCTGCGCGGCTGGGCGCTGATGGGCGACGCCATCAGCCACGCCGTCCTCCCCGGCGTCGTCCTCGCCTACGTCGCGGGCCTCCCCATCGCCGTCGGCGCCTTCGTCGCCGGCTTCGCCTGCGCGGCCGGCACCGGCTGGCTCAAGGACAACAGCCGCATCAAGGAGGACACCGCCATGGGCGTGGTGTTCTCCGGCCTCTTCGGCCTCGGCCTCGTCCTCTACGCCTCGCTGCCCACCACGCTCCACCTCTCGCACCTGCTCTTCGGCGACATGCTCGGCGTCGTCTGGACCGACGTCGCCTGGTCCGCCGCCGCCGGCGCCGTGGTCACCGCCGCGGTCCTCGCCTTCCGCGCCGATCTCGCCGCGCAGATCTTCGACCCGACCCACGCCCGCGCCATCGGCCTCCCCGTCCGCGGCCTCCACTATGGCCTCCTCGCCCTCGTCGCCCTCGCGGTCGTCGGCGCGCTGCAGGCCGTCGGCATCATCCTCGCCATCGCGCTCCTCATCACCCCGGGGGCCACGGCGCTGCTCTGGGCCCGCCGCCTCGGCCCGATGCTCGCCATCGCCACCGCCGTCTCGCTCGCCGCGGCGATCCTCGGCGTCTACGCCAGCTTCTGGATCGACGCCGCCCCGGCCCCGACCGTCGTGCTCGCCCTGACCCTCGCCTTCGTCGCCAGCCTCCTCCACGCCCGCCGCGCCGAACGCCGCGCCCGCGCCACCCCCTCCGCGCCCGCCTGAAGCCACCCCGCCACCTCGGACGGACGCCCGCCATCGCCCCGCTCGTTCGCGGCGGCGATCCCCGGCGTCTACGCCAGCCTCCGCATCGGCGCCGCCCCGGGCCCGGCCGTCGTGCTCGCCCTGACCCTCGCCTCCGTCGCCAGCCTCCTCCACGCCCTCGCCCATCTGACCCCGCCGCCCCGACCCCGCCGCCGCGGACCGACGCTCGCCACAGCTTGCGCGTCGGGAGACGGGCTCCGCAAAGGCGCGCCGTCGGCCACAGGGACCATCCCCCGAGGTTGACGCCGACCCCGCCGCCCGTTAACGGCGGCGTGATAGCGGCGCTACCCACCGAGGTCCGGCCAGGCAAGCCGTCCGGCTTCGGAGGCATCCCCCGTGAAACCCGCCATCCTCGGCGCGGCCCTGCCCGCGTTCCTCCTCGCAGCCCCGGCCCTCGCCCAGGACGGGCCGGGCACGCTGACGCTCGACACGCTCAGCATCGACGCCCAGGCCGACGTCGGCCTCGTGCCGATCTCCTCGGCGATCGCCACCAAGACCGACACCCCGATCGAGCGCATCCCCCAGGCCGTCTCCATCGTCACCCAGGAATCGCTCGCCCAGCGCCGCCCGCAATCCATGGAGCAGGCGATCTCCTATGTCCCCGGCGTCATCCCCTCGCCCTGGGGCCAGGACAACCGCTTCCCGCAGTTCCTGATCCGCGGCTTCGACATCGGCCCCTACGGCATCTACCGCGACGGCCTGCCGCAGAAGGTCATCGGCTTCTCCGGCTTCGTCATCGAGCCCTGGAGCATCGAGGGCGTCGACGTCCTGCGCGGCCCCAACGCCGTGCTCTACGGCGAGACCGACCCGGGCGGCATCGTCAACGCGGTGACCAAGCGCCCGACCTTCGAGCCGCTCCGCGACGGCTTCGTCACCTACGGCCCCTTCGACACCTGGCAGGGCGGCATCGACGTCGGCGGCCCGCTCGGCGAGCAGGGCACGCTGGCCTGGCGCCTGACCGGCCTCTACCGCGAGGGCGAGACCGGGCTCGCCAACTCCTTCAACGACCGCCAGCTCCTCGCGCCGGCGCTGACCTGGCGGCCCGACGACGCCACCGAGATCACCATCCTCACCAACTTCCAGAAGGACAAGACCACGCCCACGCTCTACCTGCCCGTCGCCGGCGAGGACTACCCGGCCGCCTCCGGCAGGCTGCCGTCGTGGTTCCGCAACGCCAACCCGGAGATCTCGCACTTCGACGCCGACATCGCCTCGGGCGGCTACCTCTTCTCCCACGAGGTCTCGCCCTCGCTCGTCATCCGCCAGCAGGCGCGGGTCGCCCGGCAGGAGACCGACTACCGCGACTTCTACTTCAACGGCATGGCCTCCGACACGGAGATGAACTACGCCGACTTCACCGTCGAGGAGACCGCCGAGACCCAGGCGATCGACACCCAGGCCGAGATCGGCTTCGCCCTCGGCCAGGTCGACAACACCCTGCTCCTCGGCGTCGACTACAGCCGCATGGAGGCGGATTCCCGCAACGGCTACGACGACAGCCACTACATCTCCGTCCTCGACCCTGAGTTCGACTTCGACTTCCCCCGCCCGGAGATCTACTACGACGGCGTCCAGACCGTGGAGCAGTACGGCCTCTACGCCCACAACCAGGCGCAGCTGACCGACCGGCTCTTCGCGAGCTTCGGCCTGCGCCAGACCTGGGTCGAGAACCGCTTCGACGACCACCTCTACGGCGAGGACGAGGACCAGGACGACGACAAGCTCGTCTGGGACATCGGCGCGGTCTACGAGCTCGACCACGGCGTCACGCCCTACGCGAGCTACGCCACCGGCTTCGTCGTCAACACCGGGGCCGACTTCGACGGCGCGCTCTACCAGCCCACCGAGGCCGAGCAGTACGAGATCGGCGCGCGCTGGCGCCCCGAGACCTTCGAGGCGCTGTTCTCGGCCGCGCTCTACCAGATCACCAAGACCAACGTGCTGACCACCGACCCCGACCATCTCAACTACTGGGTCCAGACCGGCGAGGTGCGCCACCGCGGCCTCGAGCTCGAGGCCGACGTGTCGCTGGCCGAGGGCTTCTCCGCCGTCGCCGCCTACAGCTACATCGACGCCGAGATCACCTCGAGCAACGACGGCGACGAGGGCAACCGCCCGGCGCTGGTCCCCGAGCACGCGGCCTCGCTCTGGGCCAACTACGCGGTGCAGTCGGGCCCGCTCGAGGGCCTGAGCTTCGGCGGCGGCGTCCGCTACGTCGGGTCGAGCTTCGGCGATTCGACCAACGACCGCGAGACCCCGGCCTACACCCTCTTCGACGCGGCGCTCCGCTACCAGCGCGGCAATGTGGAGGGAGCGATCAACGTGACGAACCTCTTCGACAAGGACTACTACGCCATCTGCTACCCCGGCGGCGGCTGCTCCCGCGGCGACGAGCGCCAGGTCCAGCTCACCCTCAGCGTCGGCCTCTGGTAAGCGCGCCCCGCGCCCGCCCCGAACCACCGGACCGGGCGCGGTCCTGGCGGATTCACGCTTCTCCTCCAGCCGCCATGGACCGAACGACAGGAAGCCGACAGCCGCCCGACCGACGCAGGCTCCGCCCGCGAGGCTGCGGCGCGACAAGCGAAAGCACGGCTTTCGCCGCGCCGACGACCGGAGCGCGGTGGCGCGGAGGCCGTCAGGGGTGAAGATTTCCCCGTCGCGCGCCATCCGTCCGTGATCGCCCCGGCGAGCGCGGCGACGCGCTCGCCCCCCGAGGGGCGATCGCGGACGGATTTGCCGCGGGTCAAATCCGTCTGGCGTCAGTGTCGCGGCCCATTCCTCCCGATCCGTGGCTTCAGCCGGGATGTGTGAATGCCGTAGGTCGCGGTCGGGCCGGGCAGGCGCCCGGCGTCCGCCCGGCCCTTCTGCCCTCATGCCGGAATCGCCCGACCCGCCCTCCCCGCGTCGCCGCCCCTCCCGGGCGGCGAGGTCCGTCCCGCGACGGCGCCCGCCGGGTGACATGCGCATGTCACCCGGCTCGATGCGGAGCGGCAGCCACGGGGACGGCGGAACCTCCAAGTGAGTCACACGGCGCCGCGAAATGCGGCGCTGATAAAGATGCAATGATTTTCACCGTTCATATTCAAAATATTTCGAAATATATTTGCGCGCAAATTCAGGAACGCCTTGACCCTTCGCCGTGATGTTTCTGTGTGCGGTCCGCCGCCCCAGCCTCATCAACGCCAAGATGCCCGGACCTGTCGATCCCGCCAATCCAAAACGGAGCAGACGAAGCGAGCCGGTATGACAAATCGCGCCGCAGCCCGGGGGCGCATACCGAAAACCCGTCCCGTCCACGCGAACGGCAGGCGTCGGCCGAAGTCGCCATTGACGACCTCTGTCGCTTCGCCGCACAGCCGCCGAGGCAGGTTGGCCGGTCGTCGTGCGAGATGGGCGGGGTTCGGCGCCAGCGCCACCATTTTCACGGGAAGGCCGCCCATGAAAATCCCGATCCGGAAGACATCGGCCGGACGCGCGCAGGGCGTTCCTGGAACCGGCCACGGCGAAGCAGTCCGCCGTATGAACCCGATCTCTCCCGCCCGGGGGAAATCCGTGCAATATCGTGCAGGTTCGTGCAATCTCGTGCATAGCGACACGTGATTTCAATGACTTGACCCCTGTTCACGCGTGGGCACACACGGTTCACGCGCCGCCTCGGCGACGACCCGCCGCAAGAACCCGTTGCGCCCGGGCTTGCCGCTGGGGCCCGCGGCCGGTATTCCGGGCCGACCGCCCGCCCAAGAGCCCGAAAGGCGCCGCATGAGCACCAGCGACCCCCAGCTCCTCGTCTCCACCGAATGGCTGGCGGCGCATCTCGGCGCCCCCGACCTGCGCGTCCTCGACGCGTCGTGGCACATGCCCGACGCCGGCCGCGACCCCAGGGCCGAGTTCATCGCCGGCCACATCCCCCGCGCCCGCTTCTTCGACATCGACGAGATCTCCGACACCCAGTCCGAGCTGCCTCACATGGCGCCGCCGGTCGAGAAGTTCGTCTCCCGGATGCGGGCCATGGGCGTCGGCGACGGCCACCGCGTCGTCGTCTACGACAGCGCCGGCCTCTTCTCCGCCGCCCGGGTCTGGTGGCTCTTCCGCCTCTTCGGCAAGACCGACGTCGCCGTGCTCGACGGCGGCCTGCCGAAGTGGAAGGCCGAGGGCCGCGCGATCGAGGAGGGCTGGCCGATCCTGCGGGACCGCCACTTCACCGCCCGCCGCAACGCCGCCCTCGTCCGCGACGTCACCCAGGTTGCGGCCTCGGCGAAGCTCGCGGACACCCAGATCGTCGACGCCCGCTCGCCCGGCCGCTTCCGCGGCGAAGAGCCGGAGCCCCGCCCCGGCCTGCGCTCCGGCCACATCCCCGGCGCGCGGAACGTCCACTACGCCACCCTCGTCAACCCCGACGGCACGCTCAAGGACCCCGCCGCCCTCCGCGCCGCCTTCGAGGCCGCCGGCGTCGACGTCGAGAAGCCGGTGATCACCTCCTGCGGCTCGGGCGTCTCCGCGGCGATCCTCAACCTCGCGCTGGAGCGCCTCGGCAACGACCGCCACGCCCTCTACGACGGCTCCTGGGCGGAGTGGGGCGCCTATCCCGACCTCAAGGTCGAGAAGGGCTGAAGGGGGGCGCGATGATCCACCGCGCCGGGGAACGGGTCGACTACGTCGTGACCTTCCTCGAGATGGACGCGCGGCCGGCATCGCCGCGGCCGCCGATGCCCGTCGGCCCCGCCTCCGCGCTCCTCGTCGCCGAGCGCCCGCCGGTCTGGTGGTTCCTCGCCCTCTACGACGCCGTCGGCTCCGAGTACGAGTGGACTGACCAGCACGACCGCCCGAGGCCCGAGCTCGAGACCTTCCTCGCCGACCCGGCGGTGACCCTGCACACCCTGATGCGGGCCGGCTGGCCGCACGGCTTCTTCGCCCTCGACGCCCGCGAGCGCGGCGTCTGCGACCTCGCCTATTTCGGCCTGCCGCCGGAGGCGATCGGCCAGGGGCTCGGCCGCTTCCTCGTCGAGACGGCGGTCCACGCCGCCTGGGACCGCCCCGGCGTGGCCCGGGTCACCGTCAACACCAACTCGCTCGACCACCCGAGGGCGCTGCCCCTCTACCAGAAGGCGGGCTTCGCGCCGGTCCGCCGCGAGACGCGCAGCCGCGTGCTGACGCGCGACCGCGCCAGCGTCGGCGACTAGCCCAGCACCAGGATCCCCGAGATGCTTGAGACCCTCGAGAACCAGCCGGCCGACAAGATCATCGCCATGATGGCCGAGTTCGCCGCCGACCCGCGCCAGGACAAGCTCGACCTCGGCGTCGGCGTCTACAAGGACGCGAACGGCCGCACTCCGGTCATGCGCGCGGTCAAGGCCGCGGAGAAGCGCCTGCTCGAGGGCCAGGCCACCAAGGCCTACGTCGCCCTCCTCGGCGACTCCGCCTTCAACGAGGCGATGGCGGAGCTGGTCCTCGGCCCCGACCGCCCGCGCGAGCGCATCGCCATGACCCAGGCCGTCGGCGGCACCGGCGCGCTCCGCCAGCTCTTCGACCTCGCCCGCCGCGCTAATCCCGGCCTCACCGTCTGGCTGCCCGAGCCGAGCTGGCCGAACCACGCCGCGATCCTCAAGGGGATCGGCATCCCCTTCCGCACCCATCGCTACTTCGACCCCGCCACCCGCGGCGTCGACTTCGAGGGCATGACGGCCGACCTCGCGGCGATGAAGCCCGGCGACGTCCTGCTCCTGCACGGCTGCTGCCACAACCCGACGGGCGCCAACCTCACCCTCGACCAGTGGGACAAGGTGGCCGACATCCTCGACGCCACCGGCGCGATCCCGATGGTCGACCTCGCCTACCAGGGCTTCGGCGACGGGCTCGACAAGGACGCCGCCGCCCTGCGCCGCCTCGCCGCCCGCGCGCCGGAGTTCCTGCTCGCCGCGAGCTGCTCCAAGAACTTCGGCCTCTACCGCGAGCGCGTCGGCCTCGCGCTCGCCATCGCCCGTGACGCCGACGAGGCCGGCCGGGCGCGGGCGAACCTCGCGACGCTCAACCGGCTCAACTTCTCCTTCCCGCCCGACCACGGCGCCAAGGTCGTCGAGATCATCCTCAACGACCCGGAGCTGCGCGCCGACTGGGCGGCCGAGCTCGAGGAGATGCGCCTCGGGATGCTCGTGCTCCGGCAGGGCCTCGCCGACGCCATGCGCCGGGCGACCAACTCCGACCGCTTCGACTTCATCCTCAACCACCGCGGCATGTTCTCGCTGACCGGCGCGACGCCCGAGCAGGTCCAGCGCCTGCGCGACGAGCACGGCGTCTACATGGTCGGCGACAGCCGCATCAACGTCGCGGGCCTGCCCGCGCAGGGCCTAGACCGCCTCGCCGCCGCCATCGCGTCGGCGGGGGTCTGAGCGCGCCGCCGTGGCCGCCATCCCGGTCATCGCCGCCGGGGACGTCGAGGACCGCCTCGACTGGCTGGCGATGACCGGGGCGCTGGCCGAGGGCCACCGCCGCCACCGCCCGGCGCTGGCCGACCTGCTCCTGCGCCGCGGCGAGGACACCCTGCTCACCCGCTCGGCCTGGGTGGACGGCCTCGGCGCGGCGACCAACTCGGTGACCGTCGTCCCCGCCAACCCGGGCCGCGGCCTGCCGAGCGTCAACGGCGCGCTCCTGCTCTTCGAAGACGCCACCGGGGCCGTCGAGGCGATCGTCGACAGCGCGCTGGTCACCCGGTGGAAGACCGCCGCCGACTCGCTCCTCGGCGCGCGCCTGCTCGCCCGCCCCGACGCGCGGCGGCTCCTGATCCTCGGCGCCGGCTCCGTCGCCGCCTCGCTCGTCGACGCCTACCGCGCCGGCTTTCCCGACCTCGCCGTGTCGATCTGGAACCGCACCCCGGAGGCCGCCCGCCGCCTCGCCGCCGCCAAGGCGGCCGAGGCCGTCGAGGACCTCCCCGCCGCGGTCGCGGAGGCCGACATCGTCGCGACCGCCACCATGGCGACCGAGCCCGTCCTGCACGGGGCGTGGCTCCGCCCGGGCCAGCACCTCGACCTGATCGGGGCCTACCGCGCCGACATGCGCGAGGCGGACGACGACTGCCTGCGGCGGGCCCGCATCTTCGTCGACAGCCGCGACACCACCCTCGACCATATCGGCGAGCTGAAGGATCCGCTGACCCGCGGCGTCATCTCGCGCGACCGGGTGCTCGGCGACCTGCACGATCTCGTCGCCGGCCGGGTCGGCCGCCGCGCTCCCGACGAGATCACCCTCTTCAAGAACGGCGGCGGCGCCCATCTCGACCTGATGACCGGCCGCGCCATCCTCGCCGCCTGGCGGGCCGCCTCGTGACGCGGCCCGCCCCGGTCCTGACCGGCGGCTGCCTCTGCGGCGCGGTCCGCTACCGGATCGAGGCCGCGCCGCTCGTGACCCTGATCTGCCACTGCGCCACCTGCCGCCGCGCCGCCGGGGCGCAGTCCGTCGCCTGGGGGACGTTCCCCGGCGCCGCCTTCGCCTGGACCGCCGCCGCCCCGGCGCGCCATGCCTCCTCGCCCGGCGTCGCCCGCGCCCACTGCGCCGCCTGCGGGGCCAGCCTGACCTGGCAGGGCGAGCCCCACACCATCGACGTCACCCTCGCCAGCCTCGACGACCCCGAGGCCGCGCCGCCCGTCTGCGAGACCTGGCTCTCGCACCGCCTGTCCTGGGCCCCGACCGACCCCAGCCTGCCGGCCTTCGCCGAAGGCGTCCCGTCGCCCATCGATCCCTGAAATCGACGGGCCGGGTCGCCCGGAAGGGCTCTGCCAACCCTTTCGTACAGGCGCAGGTTGGTCGCCTCGGACGGCCTTGGGGCCTGGTCTTTCGTGTCGGCGGTTGAGCCGCTTGGCCGTGGGATCGACGAGCCCGAGCACGTTGATGTTGATCGGATGAGGAATAGCGCATTAAAAGAACTTCCGGCGCGCCTGCCTGTTACTGGAATTTACGCGCAAATATATTTCAAAATATTTTGAATATGAGCGGTGAAAATCATCGCATCGTTATCGGCGCCGCATTTCGCGGCGCCGTTCGACTCACTTCGAGGTTCCGCCGTCCCCGCCGCTACCGGTCCGCGTCGAGCCGGGTGACATGCGCATGTCGCCCGGCGGGCGCCGTCGCGGGACGGACCCTCGCCGCTCGGGAGGGGCGGCGACGCGGGGAGGGAAGGTCGGAACCGAACAGCCGGATCCCGTGTCGACGGGCCTGCGGCGGGCCCCCCTACGCCGACGGCTCGCCCGCCTCGGCCCCGGCCGCAGGCGGGGGCGTGATGGCGGCGCGCAGCCGGGTGGCGAGGGTGCGCCGCTTCGACTCGGCGAAGAGCTTCAGCCCGAACAGGTCCTTCACGTAGAACACGTCCACCGCCTGCTCGCCGTAGGTGGCGATGATCGCCGAGGCGATGGAGATGTTGTTCGCCGTCAGCGTCCGGGCGAGGTCGAAGAGCAGCCCGGGCCGGTCGCGCGTCTCGACCTCGATGATCGTGTAGATGTCCGACCCCTCGTTGTCGAAGCTCACCCGGGTCGGCACGTCGAAGTCGCGCTCGCGGCGCTTCACCTTGTCCTTGTCGCGCAACGCGTCGCGGGCGACGATCTCGCCCTTCAGCGTGCGCAGCACGGCCGTGCGCAGCCGCGCCATCCGCGAATGCTCGTAGGGCTTGCCCTCGCGGTCCTGGATCCAGAACGCCGCCGTCGCGATGCCGTCCGACGAGGTGTAGGTCCGCGCGTCGACCACGTTCGCCCCCGCGAGCGCCAGCGCGCCCGCGAGCCGCGCGAAGATGCCGGGATGGTCCGACATCACGAAGCAGACCTGCGTCGCGTCGCGCTCCTCGGCGGGCTCGACATGCATCGCCGGCTCCTCGCCCCCCGCGAGCCGCTCGATCAGCCCGGCGAAGATCGCGTGGGTGCGCGGGTCGAACCCCAGCCAGTAGGGCGTGTAGTGCCGCGCCTGCTCGGCGGCGACGGCGTCGGGCGGCCAGCCGGCCAGCTCGCCCGCCAGCGCCTCCTTGGCCGCCGCCTCGCGCTCCGGCCCGCTCTGCGCCTGGCTGCCGCCGGTCAGGTGCTCGATCGTCTCGGCATAGAGCGCCCGCAGCAGCATCGCCTTCCAGTTGTTCCAGATGCCCGGCCCCACCCCGCGGATGTCGCAGACCGTCAGCACGGTCAGCAGCCGCAGCCGCGACGGGCTCTGCACCGCGGCGGCGAAGTCGCGCACGGTGCGCGGGTCGGCGAGGTCGCGGCGCTGGGCGACGTCCGACATCATCAGGTGATGCTTGACCAGCCACTCGACCAGCGTGCTCTCCTCGGCGTCGAGCCCGAGCCGCGGGCACAGCGTCCGCGCGATCCCCGCCCCCACCAGCGAATGGTCCTTGCCCGATCCCTTGCCGAGGTCGTGGATCAGCAGCGCCACGTAGAGCACGCGCCGGTTCACGCCGCGCTCGACGATCCCAGAGGCGACCGGCAGCTCGTCGTTGAGCTCGCCCCGGCTGATCTGGCTCAGCGTCGAGATCGCCCGGATCGTGTGCTCGTCCACCGTGTAATGGTGGTACATGTTGAACTGCATCATCGCGACCACCCGGCCGAATTCCGGGATGAAGGCGCCGAGGAGCCCCACCTCGTTCATCAGCCGGAGCGCCCGCTCCGGGTTGTTGTGCCCGGTCAGCAGCGCGAGGAAGATGCGGTTCGCCTCCGGGTCCGTGCGCACCGTGTCGTCGACCAGCGCGAGGTTGGCGGCGACCAGCCGCAGCGCGTCGGGATGGATCGGCGCGTCGCTCGCCGAGCCGACCTCGAAGAGCCGCAGCAGGTTGACCGGGTCGGCGAGGAACCGCTCCGGGTCGGCGATGTCGAGCCGCCCGTGCTTCAGCCGGTAGCCCGGCGCCGCCTGCGGGTCGCGGCCGATCGAGAACACGTTCTTCAGCGTCTGCCCGAAGGAGGGCTTCGGCCGCACGTGCCGCGCCTCCAGCCCGGCGAGGAAGATGCGGGTGAGGTCGCCCACGTGCTTCGCATGGGTGAAGTAGCGCTGCATGAACCGCTCGACCGAGCGCTGGCCCTCGGTCGGCGTGTAGCCGAGCGTCGCGGCGATCTCGACCTGGGCGTCGAAGGTGAGCTGCTCGGTGGCGCGGTTGTTGATCAGGTGCAGATGCACCCGCGTCATCCACAGGAACGCCTCGGCGTCGGCGAAGATGCGGTGCTCCTCCGGCGTGAACACCCCGAGCTCGACGAGATCCGCCGGCGTGGCGCCGCGGTAGAGGTACTTGGTGATCCAGAACAGCGTCTGGAGGTCGCGCAGGCCGCCCTTGCCCTCCTTGACGTTCGGCTCGAGCAGGTAGCGCGAGGCGCCTTGGCGGGTGTGGCGGTCGGCGCGCTCGACGAGCTTCGCCTCGACGAACTCCGGGCCGGTATTGGCGAAAAGCTCCGTCCACAGCCGGTCCGACAGCGTCGCCGCCAGCGCCGCGTCGCCCCAGACGTAGCGGTTCTCGAGGAGCGAGGTGCGGATCGTCAGGTCCTGCCGCCCCAGCCGGATGCAGTCGTCCACCGTCCGCGCCGCGTGCCCGACCTTCAGCCGCAGGTCCCACAGGCAGTAGAGCACGCTCTCGATCAGGCTCTCGCCCCAGGCGGTCTGCTTGTAGGGGGTGAGGAACAGGAGGTCGATGTCGGAGAAGGGCGCCATCTCGCCGCGGCCGTAGCCGCCGGTGGCGATGGCGGCGACCCGCTCCGTCGAGGTCGGGTTGGCGAGCGGGTGCAGCCAGTTGAAGGCGAGGTCGAGCGTCAGGGTGACGATCCGGTCGGTCAGCCAGGCGTAGTCGTGGATCGCCCGGTGCGCCTCGGTCGGCGCCGCGGCGACCGCGGCGGCGATGTGGGCGCGGCCCTCGGCATGGGCCTCGCGCAACGCCGCGACCGCCCGCGGCCGCCGGTCGGTCCGGTCCGCCGCGCCCGAGGCGGCGGCCGAGATCGCCGCCTGCGCGCCGGCGACGTCGAGGATGGCCGCCGGGCCGGCGCAGATCCCGGGCCAGTCCGGCGGCGCGACGTCCGCGCGGGCCGCCGCGTCAGTTGCCAAGGCCGCCGAAGCCGCGCGCGGCGCGCGAGACCACCACGGCCGCGCCGTTCCGCACCTCGACGATCGCGAGGTTGCGCTGGCTGAGGCCGTTCTGCTGGAAGCGGAACGCGCCGTTGGCGCCGGCGAAGCCCTGCGGCTGGGTCAGCCGCGCCGGCGAGAACGGCGAGCCGCCCTGCGCCCGCGCCTCGGCGATCAGCGCCCCGATCGCCGCCACGCCGTCATAGGCGAGCACGGCGAGCTCGTGCGGCTGCTCGCCATAGGCGGCGGCGTAGCGCCCCTGGAAGGCCGAGAGCAGCTGCGGGTCCGGCGCCGCGTAGACCGCGCCCTGCAGGCTCGGCCGCGCCAGCGTGTCGGCGTCGCCGCCCCAGGGCTGGAGCCCGAGCAGCAGCGCCTGCTCCGCCGAGAGCCCGTTGCCGCGCAGCCCGTCGGCGACCAGCCCCGCCGTCGACCGCTCGGTCAGGAACACCGCGTTGGCGCCGGCGTTCTGCAGCGCCACCGACATCACCGCCACGGTGTCGCCGACGCCCTGCTGCGAATAGGGATAGGCCTGCGTCGACACGACCTGCCCGCCGGCCGCGTTCACCGCCGAGACGACGCTGTCGCGGATCACCTCGTCGGCCTCGCCCTGCACGTAGAGCACGCCGAACCGCGACAGCCCGCGCCCGAGCGCGAACCCCGCCAGCGCGCTCGCCGAGTTGCCCGGCGTCACCCCGAGGAGGTAGGTTCCCGGCCCGGCGACCGAGGGGTTGTTGCTGAAGGTCAGCATGCTGAGCCCGGCCGAGGCCGCCGGCGGCTGCGCGCCCGCCGCCTCGACGCTGAGCAGCGGCCCGAGGATGATCTGCGCCCCGCCCGCCACCGCCTGCGTCGCGGCCGACTGCCCGCCCTCGAAGGTGCCGCGGGTGTCGTAGACCTGCAGATCGACGTCGGCGTTGCGCAGGTCGGCCCGCGCCAGCTGAGCGGCGTTGACGAGGTCGCGGGCGATGCGCTGGAGCGCGGGGTCGCCCGCGGTCTGCGGCGCCAGCAGCGCCACCTTCACCTGCGCGTTCGGGTCGACCGACGGCCCGCCGCCGCCACGGATGGCCGGGCCGGTTTCGCAGGCGGCGAGGAGCAGCAGCGCCGCGCCGAGCGCGAAGCTGCGCCGCGAGACGGCGGAGACGACGGTTGACAGCTTCATGGCGCGCGCAGACCCTCGCTCTTCCGTCAGATCGGGCTTCCGTCCCGGTCGGGCGGGAGGCTAGGGCGTCGGGCGGGGAAAGTAAACTTGCGAAAGGACGATGGCGCCGCGCCGCAGGACACGCCCGAGGCGGCCCCCGCGGACCTCGACCTCCCGGCGGCCGGCGGCCGCGTCCCCCCGGGGCTGCACCTCGTCGCCACGCCGATCGGGGCCGCCCGCGACGTCACGCTGCGGGCGCTCGACATCCTCGCCGGCGCCGACATCCTCGCCGCCGAGGACACCCGCCGCGCCCGCAAGCTCCTCGACATCCACGGCGTCCGCCGCGACGCGCGGACCATCCTGCCCTACCACGACCACAACGGCGCGGCGATGCGCCCCCGCCTCCTCGCCGCGCTGGCCGAGGGCAAGTCCGTCGCCCTCGTCTCCGACGCCGGCACGCCCCTCGTCGCCGACCCGGGCTGGCGGCTCGCCCGCGCCGCCATCGACGCCGGCCTCCCCGTCACCGCCGCCCCCGGGGCCTCCGCCCTCCTCGCCGCGCTCTCGGTCGCGGGACTGCCCACCGACCGCTTCCTCTTCGCGGGCTTCCCGCCGCCCCGCGCCTCCGCCCGCGCCCGCGCCCTCGCCGAGCTCGGCGCCGTCCCCGCCACGCTGGTCTTCTACGAGAGCCCCCGCCGCCTCGCCGCCAGCCTCGCCGCCATGGCCGACGCCCTCGGCCCCGACCGCCCCGCCGCGGTCTGCCGCGAGCTGACCAAGCGCTTCGAGGAGACCCGCCGCGACAGCCTCGGAGCCCTCGCCGCCGCCTACGCCGCCGCGCCGGAGCCGAAGGGCGAGATCGTCGTCGTCGTCGGCCCGCCCCCGGCCGACGCCGGGGTCGGCGAGGATGCGATCGACGCCGCCCTCGCCGAGGCGCTCGCGGCCGGCTCGGTCAAGGACGCCGCCGCCACCGTCGCCGCCCGCCTCGGCCTGCCCCGCCGCGAGGTCTACGCCCGCGCGCTGGCGCTCGCCGCCGCGCGGGCGCGTTGACGCCGCCGCCCGGGTTTGCGAGGCTCCGCCCGCCCCGACGCGGCGCGACCGAGAGGACCGGATGAGCGACGACCCCTATGCCGCCCTCGGCGTGAGCAAGACCGCGAGCGCCGACGACATCCGCAAGGCCTACAAGCGCATCGCCCGCGAGAGCCACCCCGACCTCAACCCCGGCGACGCCAAGGCCGAGGCGAAGTTCAAGGCCGCCTCCGCCGCCTACGACCTCCTCAAGGACGCCGAGCAGCGCCGCCGCTTCGACGCCGGCGAGATCGACGCCAGCGGCCAGGAGCGCCCCGACCGCCGCTTCTACCGCGAGTACGCCGAAGGCCCCGAGGCCACCTACCGCTCCAGCCGCGGCTTCGAGGACATCGACATGTCCGACGTCTTCTCCGACCTCTTCGGCCGCCGCGCCGGCGGCGGCCGCGCGGGCGGTCGGGCCGAAGGCTTCTCCATGCGCGGCCAGGACCAGCACTTCACGCTGGAGATCAGCTTCCTCGACGCCATCTACGGCGCGACGAAGCGCGTCACCCTGCCGGGCGGCGGCCCGCTCGAGGTGGCGATCCCGCAGGGCGTGCAGGACGGCCAGACCGTCCGCCTGCGCGGCAAGGGCGCCCCCGGCCTCGGCGACGGCCCGCCCGGCGACGCGCTCGTCACCGTCACCGTCGCCCCGCACCCGACCTTCACCCGCGACGGCGACGACATCGAGATCGAGCTGCCGATCACCATCGACGAGGCGATCCTGGGCGGAAAGGTCCCGACCCCGACCATCGACGGCAAGGTCAACCTGACGATCCCCAAGGGCGCGAGCTCCGGCCAGACGCTGCGCCTGCGCGGCCGCGGCGTGAAGCGCGGCGACAGGCGCGGCGACCAGCGCGTCCGCCTGAGGATCGTCGCCCCGCCCGAGATCGATCCCGGGCTTCAGGCGTTCATGGAGACGTGGCGCAAGGACCACGCCTACGACCCGCGCAAGGGAATGAGCTGATGGCGGAGATCCGGTACTACAGCGAGACCGAGGTGGTGGCCCAGGTCGAGGGCGTGACCGTCGCCCGCCTGCGGACCTGGGTCGCCGCGCATTGCCTCGCCCCCACCGAGCGCGAGGGCCGCCTCGCCTTCGTCGACGCCGACGTCGCCCGCGCCCGCCTCCTCGCCGAGCTTTCCGACGACTTCGGCATGGACGAGGACGCGGCCGGCATGGTCCTGTCGCTCATCGACCAGATCCACGGCCTCCGCCACCGCCTCCGCGGCCTCGGCGCCGCCCTCGCCGACGAGCCCGACGAGGTCCGCGCCCGCATCCGCGCCCGCCTGCAACGGCCGTAGCGCGGCGCCCGGCGCGGCCGGCGCTATCATACCAGCTTCGGCTGTTCAGCTCCCGACCTTCCCTCCCCGCGTCGCCGCCCCTCCCGGGCGGCGAGGTCTGTCCCGCGACGGCGCCCGCGGGGTGACATGCGCATGTCACCCGGCTCGACGCGGAGCGGCCGGGGCAGGAAGCGTGCAAGCCTCAAGTGAATCAAACGGCGCCGCGAAATGCGGCGCTGCTAACTGTGCAATGATTTTCACCGTTTATATTCAAAATATTTCGAAATATACTTGCGCGCAAATAATCATGGTCGAGATGTCGCCCGTTAGCATCTGCCCGATCTCGTCCGGAAGCATCACGGGCGATTGCCCTGAGGATGCACGGCCCTGGCGTCGTTTCGGGCGCCCGGACGCGGGCAAGCTCATCGCCCGCGACGAAGAATCAATGGCTTAGGCAATTTTCACGCGTGAACACCCCCTCCCGGGGGGCGCCGCCTAGGCCTGCGGCGAGACCACCGCCTCGGCCTCGATCTCCACCTCGTAGTCGCCGACGAGGTTCGAGACCTCGACCAGCGTGTTCGCCGGGCGGATGTCGCCGAAGACGCGGCCGTGGGCGCGGGAGACGGGCTCCCAGGCGCTGGCGTCGCGGACGAAGATGCGGGTGCGGATGACGTCCTCGAGGCTGCCGCCGAGGGCGGCGACGGAGCCGGCGATCTTGTCGAGGACGTAGGTCGTCTGCGCCCCGGCGTCGCCGGGCGCGACGCAGCGGTCGGCGCCGTGGGTCGCCGTGGTGCCGGAGACCGAGATGCGGTCGCCGACGCGGACGGCGCGGCTGTAGCCGGCGATCGGCTCCCAGACGCTGCCCGAGCTGGCGCGGAGCCGGCCGGGGCGGCCGGGGACGGGCTCGGCGCGGTAGGCGCTCGGCAGCGCGTCGAGGTGGTGGCTGAGGTCGCCCGAGGCGGTGAGATAGGGCGGGCGGCGGTACTCGTCGCCGCAGTCGCCCGGGATCGGCGTGGTGGCGGCGAAGGCCGCCTCCAGCCGCGCGCGGTCCTCGGCGTCGAGGGCGAAGCCGAAGACCCGGGCGTTGTCGGCGCGGTGCTCGCTCTCGGTGATGCGGGCGCCGATGATCGTCGCCGCCACCGCCGGGTTCTCCAGCACCCAGCGGCTCGCCACGTTGGAGAGCGAGACGCCGTGCCGGCGGGCGACCTCCGCCGCGGCGGCGAGCACGCCCTGGAACGGCCCCCAGCCGCCGGCGGCGTCGATGAAGCGCTTGTATTTCGAGCGGCTCCAGTCCGGGATTTCCTCCGGCTCGGGGCGGCCGAGCCATTTCTCGGCGAGGAACCCGCCGCAGAGCGTGCCGTAGGCGAGGAGGCGGACGCCGGTCGCGCGGCAGAGCTCGGCCAGCGGGCCGGCGGCGCGGCGGTCGATCATCGAGAACGAGACCTGGTTCGTCGCCAGCGGCACGCCGTCGGCAAGCGCGAGCGCGAGGTGGGCGGCGTCGAAGTTGGTGACGCCGATCGCGCCGATCAGCCCCTCCTGCCGCAGCCGGTCCATCTCGTGCAGCGCGTCGAGCCAGGCGGGGTGCTCGAAGCTCCACCAGTGGAGCTGGAGGAGGTCGACCTTCGCGACGCCGAGCCGGTCGAGGCGCTCCTGCACCCCGGCGCGCACCACCTCCGCGGTCATCGGGCCGGGCTCGGGGCACCACTTGGTGAAGGCGAGCGGCCGGTCGGCCCCGTCGTAGCGCGACAGCAGCCGCCCGGCGATCAGCTCGGCGCTGCCGTAGTGGTCGGCCATGTCGAAGGTGTCGAAGCCGACCTCCGCATAGGCGGCGAGCGCGTCGGCGCCGCGGTCGGGGTCGACGGTGGCGCCGTCCTTCTCGAGGTCGGCCACCTGCCAGAGGCCGCAGATCAGGCGGCTTATGGTCGGGCCGCCCTTCAGGGCGGTGCGCTCAGGCGTCGGCATCGGGGGACCTCTCGGATTGGGCCGGGCCGGCGCCGACATGGCGGGAGACGACGCTCACCTCGCCGAGGATGCCGCGCGGCCGGAAGAGCAGGATGGCGCAGAGCGCGACGCCGATCAGCACGATGCGCAGCGACGCGGCGCGGGCCTGCTGGTCGGCGGGGAAGATCGACGCGATCGCGCTCGCGGAGAGCGCCCACAGGCCCCAGACCACGACAGCCCCGAGGATCGCGCCCCGGTTGTTGCCGGAGCCGCCGACGATCAGCATCGCCCAGACCTGGAAGGTGAGCATCGGGACATAGTTGTCCGGCGCGATGAAGCCGATGAAATGCGCCTGCACCGCGCCCGCGAGCCCCATGATCGCACCGCCGATGGCGAAGGCCTGCAGGCGGAAGCGGTCGGCGTCCTTGCCGAGCGCCCGGGCGGCGGTCTCGTCCTCGCGGATCGCGCGCAGCACCCGGCCCCAGGGGCTGCGGACCAGCCGCTCGAGGGCGAGGTAGAGGAGCGCCACGACCACGACGAGCACCGCGAGGTTCAGCGAGGCGAAGAGCGTCGGGTTGGAGGCCGTCGCCGCGAAGGGCCGCGGGATGAAGCCGATGCCGAAGGGGCCGCCGGTCAGCGGCTCGAGGTTCAGGAGGCAGAGCTGCACCGCGACGGCGACGCCGAAGGTGGCGATCGCCAGGTAGTCGGCGCGCAACCGCACGGTCAGCGCCCCGACGAGCAGCGTCGCGAGCCCGGCGGCGAGCGCGCCCCCCGCCCAGCCGACGAGGATCGGCAGCCCGAAGCCGCCGAGGCGGTCCGGCGCGTCCGGCGTGGTCAGCAGCGCCGAGGCGTAGGCGCCGATCGCCACGAACCCGGCGACGCCGACGTTGAAGAGCCCGGTCTGCCCCCACTGCACGTTCAGCCCGAGGCAGATGATCGCATAGGTCAGGGCGACGGTCAGGAAGAACGCGCCGTAGCCGAGCAGGTCGAGGATCATTCCGGCCTCCCGAACAGCCCCTGGGGGCGGAGGAGCAGGATCGCGACGAGGATCACGAAGGCGACGGCGGCGCGCCACTCGGCCCCGACCACCTGCACCGTCAGCGCCTCGGCGACGCCGATGATAAGCCCCGCGAGCATCGCCCCGGGCACGCTGCCGATCCCGCCGAGGATCGCCGCGGCGAAGAGCGGCAAGAGCAGGTCGAGCCCCATCTGCGGCCGGATCTGGATCAGCAGCCCGGCGATGACCCCGGCCATGCAGGCGAGCCCGGCGCCGAGCGCCCAGACCGTGCGCACCACCCCGCGCACGTCGACCCCCACCACCCCGGCGAGCTGCGGGTTCTCGCTGACCGCGCGCATCGAGCGGCCGATGGCGGTGTGGGTGAGCAGGAGATGCACCAGCGCCACCAGCACGGCGGCGACCCCGAGGCTCAGGAGCTGGTCGGGCGTGGCGCGCATGCCGCCGCCGAGCTTCATCGCGATCTGCAGCTCCTCGGAATAGTAGGCCGGCCGCGAGGTGAACAGGAACTCCAGCAGGTTCCGCAGCGTCAGCGCCGCCCCGAAGCTCGCCATCACCAGGATGATCACCGCGCTACGCCGCGCCCGGAGCGGGCCGAAGAGCAGCGCGTCGACGAGGAGCGCGAGGCCCGCGGTCAGCGCCACGGCGACGACGGCGGCGATCGGCAGCGACCAGCCGAAGGAGAACGGCCCGATCGGCGTGGTCAGCCCGCCGGCGAGCGAGCCGAGGGCGCCGCTGACCATCAGCGCGAGATACGCGCCCCACGACACGAACTCGCCATGCGCGAAGTTGGCGAAGCGCAGGATCGAGTAGGTGAGCGTCACCCCGATGGCGCCGAGGCCGATCATCGCCCCCGCGATCAGTCCGTCGACGAGGATCTGTGCGGTCATGCCGGCCTCGCTTCGTGCCCGCCCTTGCGGGCTCCGAGGTAGAGCTCGCCGATGATCGGGTCGTCGGCGAGGGTGGCGGCCGGGCCCTCGTGGGCGATGCGGCCCTCGACGAGGATGACGGCGCGGTCGGCGATGGCGAGCGCCGCCTTGACGTTCTGCTCGACGAGGACGGTGGTGACGCCCGCCCGGTTGATCGCCCTCAGCCGCTCGAACACCTCCAGCACGATCTTCGGCGACAGGCCGGCCGAGGGCTCGTCGAGGATGAGGACCGAGGGCTCGACGACGAGCGCCCGGGCGACCGCGAGCATCTGCCGCTGGCCGCCGGAGAGCGCCCCCGCCCGATGCCGGGGCCGCGCCGCGAGGTCGGGGAACATCGCGTAGAGCGCCGCGACGCGCTCCGCGCGCCGGCGCTTCGGCAGGATGTTGGCGGCGAGGAGCAGGTTCTCGTGGATGGTCAGCGTCGCGAAGATGTTCTCGGTCTGCGGCACGAAGGCGAGCCCGTGCCGCACCTTCCGGTGCGCGGGCGCCGCGGTGATCTCGGCGCCGTCGAGCCAGACCGAGCCCGCATGGACCGGCACGAGGCCGGCGATCGTCTTGACGAGCGTCGACTTGCCGGCGCCGTTCGGGCCGAGGAGCACGACGAACTCGCCCCGCGCCACCGCGAGGTCGACGCCCTGCACGATGGGCAGGTCGCGCTCGTAGCCGGCGACGAGCGCCCGGGTCGCCAGCGCGGGCGCGCTCATGCCACGTCCCCCAGATAGGCGCTGACCACGGCGGGGTCGCGGGCGACCTCCTCCGGCGTGCCGTGCGCGAGCTGCTTGCCGGCGGCCATCACCACCACCCGGCCGCAGAGCCGCGCCACCATGTCCATGTTGTGCTCGATGAGGAGCACCGTCCGGCCCTGCGCGTTGAGCGCGAGGATGCGGTCGATGATCAGCTCCAGCAGGGTCGGGTTCACCCCGGCGGCCGGCTCGTCGAGCAGGATCGCCTGCGGATCGGCCATCAGCACGCGCGCGAGCTCGAGGAGCTTGCGCTGGCCGCCGGACAGCACCTTGGCCTGCTCGCGCTCCAGCCGCGACAGCAGGACGAAGTCGAGGAGCGAACGGGCGCGCTCCACCGCCGCGCGCTCCTCGGCGGCGACGACGCCGGGGCGGAGGAAGTTCATCCATGCCCGCTCGCCGGCCTGGGACTGGCCGCCGGTCAGCACGTTCTCCAGCACGGTCATCTCGGCGAAGGGCCGGGGGATCTGGAACGTCCGCCCGACGCCGCGGGCGATCCTCCGCTCCGGGCCCTCGCGCGACACGTCGACCGCGCCGATGCGGATCTCGCCCGAGGTGGGGGCGAGGGCGCCGGCGAGGAGGTTGAAGAGCGTGGTCTTGCCGGCGCCGTTCGGGCCGATGAGCCCGACCATCTCCCCCCGCGCCAGCGCGAGCGACATGCCGTCGACGGCGACGAGGCCGCTGAAGCGCTTCACGAGATTGCGCGCCTCGAGGACGATGGGCCCATCGGAGGCCGTCGGCCGGTCTTGCGGTGTCATGGCCCCTCCCTCGCAGGATGCTCGCCAGATTCGCGATCTTCGATCACTGATCAAAGATCACTCTTGACAAGGGAAAGCGCAAGGAGAAAGTTTCAGGCGCGACGAAAACGTCGGGGGAGGCGCGACGGTGAAGGGAGAGGCGGCCGCGTTGCAGGCTGGCGGCGACCCGAGGGCCGCGACCCGCCGGCGCGATTCGCTCGCCCCCATCGGCCGCGAGAGCATCAACGAGCGCGTCTATGCCGAGCTTCGCCGCTCGCTGATCCACGGCGTCCTCGAGGCGGGCGAGGTGCTGCGCATCGCCGATCTCTCCGAGCGGCTCCAGACCAGCACCATGCCGGTGCGCGAGGCGCTGGCCCGGCTGGTCTCCGAGCAGGCGCTCGAGGCGCTGCCGAGCCGCTCGGTGCGGGTGCCGCTGATCACCCGCGAGCGCCTCGACGACCTCGCCCGCGCCCGCTGCCTCGTCGAGGGCGAGCTCGTCCGCCTCGCGCTGCCGAACCTCGGGCCGGAGGATTTCGCCGGCCTGCGCGAGCTTACCGTCGCGACGGAGGCCGTCTTCGCCGGCGACGCCGCCGACCGGGCGCAGGCCACCTCGGAGCTCAACCACGCCTTCCACTTCCACATCTACCACGCGGCCGGGTCGGCGGTGCTGATCCCGATCGTCGAGAGCCTGTGGCTGCAATCCGGCCCCTACGTGCGCCGGGCCGCCCGCATCCACCAGGAGGTCGGGCGCAGGCAGGCGGTCCACCACCACTGGGCGCTGATCGAGGCGCTGGAGCGCCGCGACGCCGCGGCGACGGTCGCGTCGCTCGTCTCCGACATCACCCATTCCTTCGATCTCATCCGCGACCGCATCGCCCGGGAGGGGCAGGATGGCTGAGGCCGGCGACGACAGCTTCGAGCTCTACGACCTCCGCGTCGAGGTCGTCTTTCCCGGCGGGCCGGTCTATTGCGGCGCGCGGCCGGGCGACCATTTCGAGCTGCGCGGCGAGATGCTGCACCTGCCGCCGGGGCAGGGCTTCTCGATCTACTCGCTCGCCGCGGTGCTGCCGCTCCTCGCCGCGAAGCAGCGCCCGACCGACCGGCGCGACTGGATGACCAGCGACGCCGAGATCGCCTGCCCGGACCCGAACTGCTCGACGCGGCTGCGGATCACCCGCACCGGCCGCCGCCGCTTCAGCCACGCGGCGACCACCGCCGTTCCCCTGCCCGAGGCCTGACATGCAGCGCATCGCCCTCGCTCCCGACCACGAGATCTCCCGCGTCATCCGCGGCGGCTGGCAGATGGCCGGCGGCCACGGCGCCGTAGACCACGCCGAGGCGGTGGCCGACCTCGTCGCCTTCGCCGACGCGGGCGTCACCGCCTTCGACTGCGCCGACATCTACACCGGGGTCGAGGAGCTGATCGGCGACTTCCGCCGCGCCTATGCCGACCTGCGCGGCGCCGAGGCGCTGGCCCGCATCCGCGTCCACACCAAGTATGTTCCCGACCTCGACCTGCTGCCGCGGCTGACCCGCGCCGACGTCGAGCGGGTGATCGACCGCTCGCTCGGGCGCCTCGGGGCCGAGCGGCTCGACCTCGTGCAGTTCCACTGGTGGGACTACGCCGCCCCCGGCTGGCTCGAGGCGGCGCACTGGCTCGACGAGCTGCGCCGGGTCGGCAAGATCCGCCACGTCGGCGGCACCAACTTCGACACCGCGCGCATGGCGGCGATCGTCGACGACGGCGTGCCGCTCCTCTCGATGCAGCTCCAGTATTCCCTCCTCGACCGCCGCCCCGAGAAGGCCTTCCGCGCCGCCGCCGCCGAGCGCGGGGTCGCGCTCCTCTGCTACGGCACGGTCGCCGGCGGCTTCCTCGGCGACCGCTGGCTCGGCCGGCCGGAGCCGGCGGAGCCGCTCGAGAACCGCTCGCTGACGAAGTACAAGCTCATCATCGACGACCTCGGCGGCTGGGAGCTGTTCCAGTCCCTCCTCGCCACCCTGCGCCGCGTCGCCGACCGCCACGGCAGCGACATCGCCACGGTGGCGAGCGCCGCGATGCTCGCGCGGCCCGGCGTCGCCGCGGTGATCGTCGGCGCCCGCAACCGGTCGCACCTCGCGGCCAACCTCGCCATCTCCGACCTCGCGCTCGACGCGGGCGACCTTGCGGCGATCGAGGCCGCGCTGGCGCAGGCCCGGCCGCTCGAGGGCGACGTCTACGCCCTCGAGCGCGACCGCGAGGGGCGCCACGGGTCGATCATGAAATACAATCTGAGCCGGGGCGTCGCCTGAGAGCGGCCCCCTCCAACGGGAGAACGAGAGACATGAAGCACCTCCTCTGCGGCACGGCGATGCTCGTCGCGGCCGGCGCCCTCGGCGGTCCCCTCGCGGCCCAGGACTGCGACATCACCATCGGCATGGTGATGGAGCTGACCGGCCCGGCGGGCGCCTACGGGCAGGCCGGCGCCAAGGCCGCCGAGATGGCGCTCCGCGACTTCAACGAGGCCGGCGGCGTCAAGGGCTGCGACATCGTCGCCGACGTCCGCGACAGCCAGAGCCAGGGCAACGTCGCCGTCGACCAGGCGACGCAGCTCGTCAACATCAAGAAGGTGCCGGTCATCATCGGCGGCATCATCTCCTCGGTGTCGATCCCGATCCTGACCTCCGTCACCGCCCCCGCCGGCATCGTCCAGGTCTCGCCCGCCTCCTCCTCGCCGACGCTGACCGCCCTCGCCCGCGACGGCAAGACCAACGGCGTCTTCTTCCGCACCATCACCTCGGACGCGCTCCAGGGCACGGCGGCGGCGAAGTTCGCCATCGACCAGGGCCTGAAGAAGCTCGCGATCATCAACGTCAACAACGACTTCGGCGTGAACATGGTCCGCGAGTTCACCGCCGCCTACGAGAAGCTCGGCGGCGTGATCACCTCGGTCACCCCCTACAACGAGAAGCAGGCGTCCTACACCGCCGAGGCGAGCGCCGCGCTCGCCGGCGACCCCGAGGGCCTCTACCTCGTCAGCTACCCGGTCGACGGCGCCACGATCGCTCGCGCCTGGCTCTCCGCCGGCGGCCCGGCGAGGTTCCTGCTCAACGACGGCATGAACTCGACCGACTTCATCGACGCGGTCGGCGCCAAGTACCTCGCCGACGCCTTCGGCACCTCCTCCGGCACCAGCGAGACCGCCTCGACCAAGTATTTCTACGACAACTTCGAGGCCTTCTCCGGCGGCATCGCGCCCGACGCCCCGGCCGCCGACCGCTCCTACGACGCCGGCGCCATCGTGGCGCTCGCGATCGCCAAGGCCGGCGGCGCCGATCCCGCGGCGATCAAGGCGGCGATGCCGCAGGTCGTCGCCGCCGACGGCGCGCCGATCTTCGCCGGCAAGGACGAGTTCGCGAAGGCGCTGGCGCTCCTCGCCGAGGGCAAGCCGATCCGCTACGAGGGCGTCATCGGCCCGGTCTCCTTCGACGAGTTCGGCGACATCACCGGCCCGTTCCGCCTGTGGCGCATCGAGAACGGCGAGGTCACCACCATCGGCGAGATGAGCGCCGACGAGGTCGCCGCGCTCCGCGCCGGCGCCCGGTAACCCCGGCCGACGCGCCTCCCCCGGCCCTCCTCCCGAGGGCCGGCCCGCCCGGAGCGGCATCCCCGGAATGGGCCCGCTCCTCCCCGGCTCGACGGCCGCGGTCCTGAACGGGTCCTCTCCCCGGCTCGACGGCGCTGCCCGTCGACCCGCTCCCCACGACCCCCTCAGGCCGCCATCTCCCGCACCGCCCGCAGGTCGGCGAGGAACGCCGCCCACGCCGCCGGCTTCTCCCCGTCCGGCAGCCGCAGCAGGTAGGACGGATGCGGGCAAGGGCCGGGTCCATGGCTCATGTTCTAATTTTGTTCACGGCCTTGGCAAGAGCGGATCCGCAGCGAATTGCCTCAGGCGTGGCCTGTGCAGCCGTCGCTCGAAAGGGGATAACGACTCCGGCGCGCATCTTCGCGCCCCGACGATTCCCCTGAGCGCGGCCGCCGCAAGCGCCTCCCCGTAGCTGTGGATAAGCCTATGGATAACTTAGTTATCCAATAATAACAATAGGTTGGCTAGCGTCGCACCGTGCGGCATTTTACCGCCCTCAATAGGCGTACTCCGAATAGACGGGCGAAAGCTCGCCCTTCCACGGCCCGTCGTAGCGGGCGAGCATCTCGTCCGCCGGCGTCTCACCGGACTCCACGATCTCGTGGAGCGCGTTGAGGAAATGCGTCTCGTCCGGCACCGTCCCGCCCGCCCCGGACCGGGCGCGGGCGGCGAGGCCGGCGCGGGCGATCTCCAGCACGTCGCGGGAGAGGTCGCGCATCGTCCGCCCCCGGATCTCGGCCGAGAGCCCGTAGCGGGCGGCGTCGTGGCGGAGCGCGTCGCGCTCAGCGGCGGTCCAGTCCCGGCACAGGTCCCAGGCCGCCGAGAGCGCGTCCGCGTCGTAGAGCAGGCCCACCCACAGCGCCGGCAGGGCGCAGAGGCGGCGCCAGGGGCCGCCGTCAGCGCCGCGCATCTCCAGGAACTTCTTCAGCCGAACCTCGGGGAAGATCGTGGTGAGGTGGTCGGCCCAGTCGCTGAACGTCGGCAGCTCGCCCGGCAGCGCCGGCAGCCGTCCGGCGAGGAAGTCGCGGAAGCTCTGGCCCAGCGCGTCGATGTATTTTCCGTCGCGGTAGACGAAGTACATCGGCACGTCGAGGGCGTAGTCGACGTAGCGCTCGAACCCCATGCCGTCCTCGAAGGCGAAGGGCAGCATCCCGGTCCGCGCGGCGTCGAGGTCGCGCCAGATGCGGGCGCGCCAGGACTTCCAGCCGTTGACCCTGCCGTCGAAGAACGGCGAGGCGGCGAAGAGGGCGGTGGCGACCGGCTGGAGGGCGAGCGAGGTGCGGAGCTTCGCCACCATGTCCGCCTCGGAGGCGAAGTCGAGGTTCACCTGCACCGTGCAGGTCCGGTACATCATCATCTTCCCGGTCGTGCCGACCCGGTCCATGTAGGGGGTCATCAGGGCGTAGCGGCCCTTCGGCATCACCGGCATCTGCTCGTGGGTCCATTCCGGCGCGGCGCCGAGGCCCATGAAGCCGACCCCGATCCCGTCGGCGATCGCCTTCACCTCGCGGAGGTGCTCGTTCACCTCGTCGCAGGTCTGGTGGATCGTCTCGAGGGGCGCGCCGGAGAGCTCGAGCTGGCCGCCGGGCTCGAGGCTGACGTTGGCGCCGTCCCGGGTCAGGCCGATCAGCTTGCCGGCCTCACGGACCTCGGCCCAGCCGTAGCGGTCGCGCAGGCCCTCCAGCATGGCGAGGATCGAGGCCGGCCCCTCGTAGGGGAGCGGCAGATGCCGGGCGAGGTCGAAGCCGAACTTCTCGTGCTCGGTCCCGATCCGCCAGTCCTCCGGCGGCTTGCACCCGGACGCGAGGTATTCGGCCAGCTGCTCGGGCTGCTCGATGAGCCCGCCGCCGGATTGGGGGATCGACATGGAACTGGCCTCTCGTGCCGTTTGAGCCCACGCCTAGCCGGGGCCGCTTGTCTGTGCAAGCGGGAGGATCGGTGGGGGAGCCCGCCGAATTCGCACGCGTGCGAAATAGCCACATTATTGATTTCATTTAAGATTCATAACATTGAAACCTTTCTCGCACGCCGGCCGGGGGTGGAATGCCCGCCCCGGAGAGCCCGGGCGGGGCGAGCTGGCCGGAAGCGGCTCGGCGCGAATCTCCGAGCCCCCGCGGGGAAGGGACCTACTGCGGCGCTACGCCAGCGCCTCCCGCGCAGCGGCGGCGACGCAGCGGGTCAGGGGGGCGAGCTGGTCGGCGACGAGGCGGTTGACCTGCCAGTGGAGCGGGCGCTCCAGCGTCGAGCCGGGGACGAGCTCGACCAGCCGCCCGGCCGCGATGTGGGGTCGGGCAAGCGGCGTCGGGTTGAGCGCCCAGCCCATGCCGGCGAGGCTCGCGTCGAGGAAGCTCTGCGTCGCCGGCAGCCAGTGGCTGGGATAGGCGACGGCCTGGCCGAAGGTCTGGCGGATCCAGAGCTGCTGGAGGCGGTCCTTCTGGTCGAAGGTGAGCCCCGGCGCGTCGGCGAGCGCCGCGGCGGTGACGCCGCCCGGGAAGTGCCGCGTCATGAAGTCCGGGCTCGCCGTCGCCACGTAGGCGAGCGCGCCGATCGGCCGGACGTGGCAACCGGTCACCGGTTTCGCGAGCGCGGTCACCGCGGCGAGCACCCGGCCGCGGCGGAGCCAGTCGGCGGTGTGCTCCTCGTCGTCGACGGCGATGTCGAGGAGATCGCCGGTCTCGCGGGCGAAGGCCGCGGCGGCGGCGACGAACCATGTGCCGAGGCTGTCGGCGTTGGTGGCGACGTGGAGGGTGACCCGCCGGGTCGGCGCGCCCGGATCGACCAGCCCGGGGAGCTGCCCGGCGAGCGCCTTCTCCAGCAGGCCGACATGCTCGACGTGCCGGCAGAGCCAAGCGCCGTGGCCGGTGGCGAGGCAGGGCGCGCCGCGCTCGACCAGCACGACGCCGAGGCGCTCCTCGAGCTGCTTCACCCGCTGCGACACCGCCGAGGGCGTCACGTTGAGCGCCCGGGCCGCGGCCTCGAAGCTGCCGGTCTGCACGACGAGGGCGACGGCGCGGGCGGCGGGATAGTCGAGCATCAGTTTCGCTAATCACCGGCAAGGAGGATTAACTTGTCTAATCGCGGGGCGGGCCGTATCGCAAGGCCCGGCGGACAGACCGAGGCCCCCAATGAGCTTACCCATCTTCCTTACCGGCATGGCGATGAGCCTGAGCCTGATCGTCGCGATCGGCGCGCAGAACGCCTTCGTGCTGCGGCAGGGGCTGCGCGACGAGCACGTGCTGCCGGTCTGCCTGACCTGCGCGCTCTCGGACGCGCTCCTGATCGTGCTCGGGGTCGCCGGCTTCGCCCGGGTGACGACGGCGCTGCCCTGGCTCGATCCGGCGATGCGCTACGCCGGGGCGGCCTTCCTCCTCTGGTACGGGGCGCGCAGCCTGCGCTCGGCGCTGACGGCGACCGGGGCGCTGGGGGTGGACGGCGCGCCGGAGACGCGGGCGCTCTCGCGCACGCTCCTCGCCTGCCTCGCCATCACCTGGCTGAACCCGCACGTCTATCTCGACACGGTCGTCCTGCTCGGCGCCGTCTCCAGCCGGTTTCCCGGCGGCGAGGTCGCCTTCGCCGTCGGGGCCATCGCCGGCTCTTTCCTGTTCTTCTTCGGCCTCGGCTACGGGGCGATCCGGTTGCGGCCGCTCTTCGCACGGCCCGCGGCATGGCGCATTCTGGAAGGGGCGATCGCCGTGGTGATGTGGACGATCGCGCTCCGCCTCGTGACCGCCTGAAGGGGACCGCGCCGATGTACATGCCCGAGCATTTCCGCGAGGTCGACCCGGCCGAGATCGCGCGGATCATCGCCGCGGCGCCGCTCGCCTGCGTCGTGGCGAGCACCGCCGAGGGGCTGGTCGCCAACCACGTCCCGGTGCTCGCCGCGGCGGACGGGGCGCTGATCGGGCATGTGGCGCTCGCGAACGACATGCACCGGGCGGTCGCCGACGGGCAGGAGGTGCTGGTGATCTTCCGCGGCGACGACGGCTATGTCTCGCCGAACTTCTACCCGAGCAAGGCCGAGCATCACCGCCATGTGCCGACGTGGAACTATCAGGCGGTGCATGTCACCGGGGCGATCGCGTTCCAGCACGACGAGCGCGCCAAGCGCGCCGTGGTGGGGCTGCTGACCCGCGAGCACGAGCGGCGGCTGAACGCGGAGCGGGCGTGGCGGATGGCGGACGCGCGGGCGGACTACATGACGGCGATGCTCGCCGCCATCGTGGCGTTTCGCGTCGAGGTCCGGCGGGTGCTGGCCAAGTCGAAGCTGAGCCAGAACCGCGAGCCGCGCGACCGCCTGGGCGCGATCGACGGGCTGCGGCGGAGTGGAAGCGAGGCGCTGGCGGAGACGATGGCGCGGCGGGTCGGGCCGGGGACCGCGTGAGGGCGCGCCTTCGGCGGCGCGACGAAGGGTCGGCTCCAGCGGCGGCGTGACCGCCTGAGGTGGCGAGGGCGTCGGCGGCGCACACACCGCCTTCCCACCGAGCGCGGGTCAGAGCAGCCGCCGCCGCTCCCGTCCCTCCGCCTGCCAGACCGGGCCGGCGCGCTCGGCGGCGGCGGCGAGGTCGAGGCCCGGGAGCGAGGCGAGCGCGTCGGGGATGCGCTCGGCCCCGACCGCGCCGAAGGGAATGACGAGGACGCCGCCGTCCTCCGAGCGCAGCACCCAGGCCCTTCCCGCGCCGCCGGGATCGCCGGAGACCGCGACGGCGGCGAGCGTCGAGAGGTCGACGAAGCCGCCGCCGGTGGGGCCGAAGACGCCGATGCGGCCCTCGTCGATCAGCACCACGCCGGGCTCGGGGGCCGTGGCGGCGAGCCGCAGCCGGGCGATGGCGCCGGCGGCGAGCGCGAAGCCGGTGGCGGCGAGGACCATTCCCGCGACGAGCACCAGCACGTCGACCCGCACGTAGCCGCGCCAGACCAGCCACAGCCCGAGCGCCAGCGCGGCGCCCCAGATCACCACCTCGCGCTTCGCCCGCTCCGCGGCCTCGGTCATGGCCGGCCTCCCGGCGTCGCGGCGCCGGTCGCCGCCGATTCCGCGGCCCGGCGCGTCGCGTCGCCGGCGCCATAACGGCCGTCGGTGCGCCGTCGCACGATCCGGGGGGCCGTGGCGTCCGTTCGCAGCGCCGCCCCTCCCGCGGCCCGCGCGCCGTCGTAGCCGGCGCACGGGCGTGGCTCGTGGGGCGGGGCGGGTCGGCGGGCGGTCGTGTTCCCCGTCACCGCCAATCCCCCAGGATGGCCTGCCAGAGGGTGATCGCCGCCACCGCCGCGGTGTCGGCGCGCAGCACCCGGGGGCCGAGGGTGACCGGCAGGACGAAGGGAAGGCTGCGCAGGCGGGCCGCCTCCTCCGGGGCGAAGCCGCCGGCCGGGCCAGTCAGGATCGCCCAGGGGCCGCGGGGCGCCTGCGCCAGCACCGCGGCGGCGGGGCGGGCGTCGCGGGTCTCGTCGCAGAACATCAGCCGGCGGGCCGGGTCCCAGGCGTCGAGCGCGGCGTCGAGGCGGACCGGCCCGGCCACCTCCGGAACCCAGGTCTCGCCGCATTGCTCGGCGGCCTCGATGGCATGGGCGCGCAGACGGTCGGGGCGCACGCGCTCGGCGTTGGTGAAGCGGGTGAGGACCGGGGCGACGCGGGCGCAGCCGAGCTCGGCCGCCTTCTCGACGATGAAGTCGGTGCGCGCCTTCCTGATCGGCGCGAAGAGGAGCCAGAGGTCGGGCGGCCGGCGCTGCGGCTGGCCGGGGCGGCGGGCCGTGAGGCTGCCGCCGCGGCGGCCGGCGGGGCGGGCCTCGGCGATCCACTCGCCGTCGCGGCCGTTGAAGACGGCGACGGGGTCGCCCGGCCCGAGGCGCATCACGGTGAAGAGGTAGTGCGCCTGCTCGGCGGTCAACGGGACCTCGGCGCCCGGCCCGAGGTCCGCCTCCACAAAGAGCCTGATCTTCCCGTCGCGATCTGTCATAGGAGCCCCATGAGCGGAGAAGCTATGCGAGGCCACGGGGCCGAGGGAAGGGTCGCCGACGCGCCGGCCGGCAACTGGGTGGACCGCTGGGCGCCGGCGCGGGCGCTGCCCTACCTGCGGCTGGCGCGCGCCGACCGGCCGGCGGGGACGTGGCTCTTGCTGCTGCCGTGCTGGCAGGGGCTGGCGCTCGCCATGGCGGCCGATCCGGCGGGGCCGCGGGCGTTCGATGCGTGGGTGTTCCTCGGCTGCGCCATCGGGGCGTTCCTGATGCGCGGGGCGGGATGCACGTGGAACGACCTCACCGACCGCGACTTCGACGCGCGGGTGGCGCGGACGCGCTCGCGGCCGTTGCCGTCGGGGCAGGTGACGCCGCGGGCGGCCTTCGTCTGGCTCTGCGCGCAGGCGCTGCTGGCGTTCGGGGTGCTGCTGAGCTTTCCCTGGCCGGCGATCGGCTTCGGGGTGGCGTCGCTGGGGCTGGTGGCGATCTATCCCTTCGCCAAGCGGTTCACCTGGTGGCCGCAGGTGTTCCTCGGGCTCGCGTTCAACTGGGGGGTGTGGCTGGCCTGGGCGGCGCACGGGACGCCGGTCGGCTGGGCGACGGGGCTCCTCTACGCCGCGGGGATCGCGTGGACGCTGTTCTACGACACGATCTATGCGCATCAGGACCGCGAGGACGACGCGCTGATCGGGGTGCGGTCGACCGCGCGGCTGTTCGGGGGCCGCACCCATGCCTGGCTGGCCGGCTTCGCGGTCGTGGCGGTGGGGTGCGCGGGCCTCGCGGTGGCGCTGGCGGCGCAGGGCGGGGGCGCGCTGGCGGCGGGGCTCGCGGGGGTGGCCGGGTTCGGCCTGCATCTCGGCTGGCAACTGCGGCGGCTCGACATCGACGATGCGGCGGGCTGCCTCGCGCTCTTCCGGGCCAACCGCGACGCCGGCCTGATCCTCCTCGCCGGGCTTGCGGCGATGAGCCTCGCCTGAGGCGATGCGCCGCCGGGCCGGCCGGAGCGGCGTGCCGGCCGGGATCGCGAGCGCGGAACGGATTTGCCGCGGGTCGCCTGTCTCTCAGCCGTCCCGACTTGGCCGGATGGCCGCGTCTCTCCGCCCTCGTCGGGCGGCGGTCAGGGCAGACGCCAGTCGATCTCGTCGCGGCCGGCGGCGCGCAGGGCGGCGTTGGCGCGGGAGAAGGGGCGGGAGCCGAGGAAGCCGCGGCGGGCGGAGAGGGGCGAGGGATGCGCCGTGGCGATCACCGTGTGGCGCGCGGGGATCCGGGGCGCCTTGGCCTGCGCGTGGCGGCCCCACAGGAGGAAGACCGTCGGCTCCGGACGGGCGGCTGCGGCGTCGATCGCCGCGTCGGTCACCGCCTCCCAGCCCCAGCCGGCATGGGCGGCGGCGGCGCCTTCCTCGACGGTGAGCACCGTGTTGAGGAGCAGCACGCCCTGCCGCGCCCAGGGTTCGAGGCTGCCGCCCTGCGGCTCGGGCAGGCCGAGGTCGGCGGCGAGCTCGCGGAACACGTTGCGCAGCGACCGCGGCGGGGCGACGCCCGGGCGGACCGAGAAGCAGAGCCCGTCGGCGTGGCCGGGCGTCGGGTAGGGGTCCTGGCCGAGGATCACCGCCCGCACCGCCTCGGGCGGCGTCAGCTCCAGCGCGCGGAACACGTCCGCCGCGGCCGGCGCGACGGCGACGCCGGCGGCCCGCGCGGCGGCCACCCGGGCGGCGACGGCGGCAAGCGCGTCGGCCTGCGGCGCGAGCGCGGCGCGCCAGGCGGGCGGGACCGGGCTGTCGGTCGGCGGGCCACCGCTCGCCCGGTTGTCGGTTGCCGGGCTGTTGGTCACGGGGGGCGCAGTCACCGGGGGCGGCGCTCCGGCACTTCGTCGACGCCGGAGCCGCCCCAGGGGTGGCAGCGCGCCACCCGCCGCAGCGCCAGCCAGCCGCCGCGCAGCGCCCCGTGCCGCTCCAGCGCCTCGAGCGCGTAGGCCGAGCAGGTGGGGAGGTAGCGGCAGTTGTGGCCGACCCAAGGCGAGAGCACGAGGCGGTAGGCGCGGACGGGCAGCGCAAGGACTGCGGCGGCCGGGCTCATCCCTGCCTCACCGGGCGCGCTCGCGGTGGATGGCGGCGACGGCCTCGGCGAGATCGGCGGTCAGGCGGTCGAAGGGCAGATCGGCGGTGACCCCGGGGCGGCCGATCAGCACGTAGTCCCATCCGGGGACGCCCGCCCCGGGCAGCACGGCGCGGGCGGCCGCCCGCATCCGCCGCTTCGCGCGGTTGCGGGCGACGGCGTTGCCAACCTTCTTCGAGGCGGTGAAGCCGACGCGCAGACCCCCGGGCGACTCGCCCTCGCCGCGTTGCCGCGCCTGCAGGGTGAAGCCGGCGGTGGCGCGGCGGCGCGCCCGGGCGGCGGCGAGGAAGTCCGCCCGCCGGGTCAGGACGACCAGCGGCGCGGGCATCGCCTCGCTCAGGCGGAGAGCTTCTTGCGGCCGCGAGCCCGGCGGCGGTTCAGCACCAGCCGGCCGCCCTTGGTGGCCATGCGCGCCCGGAAGCCGTGCCGGCGCTTCCGCACGAGGTTGCTCGGCTGATAGGTCCGCTTCATCGTCCGTCTCCTGGTCCCGACCGGGCACGCCCGCCCGGCGCGGGTCCCCCCGCGAAAATCCGAAGCCCGGCTCATAGGGCGGCGGCCGGCGGGAGTCAATTCGCGCCGAGCGCGCCTGCATCGCCCGACGCTGCCATCTCTCCTCCACCCGTCTGTCCGCCCCCGCCTTCGCCCCAGCAGCGCGGGCCCACCGGGGCATCGAGAGCCGGTCCACCGGGTGATGGACGTCGTCTTCCACGACGACCCGATGCAGCTCGGGACCAACCCGCCAACATGGCCATCCGCCACGCGGCCCGCCGCGGAATGCTGCCCCCGCCGCCGACCTCAATCCGGCGCCAGCATGTAGCCCGACCCCCGCACCGTCTGGAGGTATCGCGGCGCCCGCGGGTCGCTCTCGATCTTGCGCCTCAGCCGGGTGATCTGCACGTCGATCGCCCGCTCCTGCGCCTCGGCCACCCCGCCGCCCAGGTCCTCGACCAGCTCCGTCCGCGTCACCGCCTCGTGCGCCCGGCCCGCGAAGATCCGCATCAGCATCGCCTCGGTCGCGGTCAGCCGCACCAGCTCCCGCCCCCGCCACAGCTCGCCCCGGTTCACGTCGTAGCGTACCTCGCCGAGCTGCAGCGTCTTCGGCGGCTCGCTCCGCGGAACGGGCTTCGGCACCCGCCGCAGGATCGCGTTCACCCGCAGCAAGAGCTCCCGCGGCTCGAACGGCTTGCCGAGATAGTCGTCCGCCCCCGCCTCCAGCCCGCGGATCCGGTCGTCCGCATCCCCCCGCGCCGTCAGCAGCAGGATCGGCGTCGCCAGCGTCTCGCGCAGCGCCGCGGTCAGCGCCACCCCGTCCTCCCCCGGCATCATCACGTCGAGGACGAGAATGTCGAACTCCAGCCCCTCGAGCAGCCGCCGCGCATGGGCGGCGTCGCGCGCCGTCGTCACCATGAACCCGTTCCGCGCCAGGAACTTCTGCAACAGCGACCGGATCCGCGCGTCGTCGTCGACGACGAGGACATGCGCCCCCTCCGCCTCGCTCACCGCTCGCGCTCCAGCGCGCCGAGCACCCGCTCCCGCGTCTCCGGGTCGATCATCGCCTCCAGCACGGTCCGGAACCCATGCACCGCCTCCGGCCCCGCCAGCGAGAACGCCGCCCGCATCCGCCGCCGCTGCGCCGCCGACAGCTCGTGCTCCAGCGCGCGCCCCGCCTCGGTCAGCCGCAGGTTCCGCTGCCGCCGGTCGACCGCGCCCACCCGGCTCTCCACCAGCCCGTCCTCGACCAGCTGCCGCAGCACCCGGTTCAGCGACTGCTTGGTCACCCCGAGGATGTCGAGCAGCTCGTTCACCGTCAGCCCCGACCGCCGGTTGATGAAATGCACCGCCCGGTGATGCGCCCGCCCGTAGCCGCGCGCGTCGAGGATCCGGTCCGGATCGGCGGTGAACTCGCGATAGGCGAAGAACATCAGCTCGATGCCCTGCCGGAGCTGGTCGTCCGTCAGGAACAGCAACTGCTCGCTGCGGGTCGGATTGATCGAGAAGCCGCTCTGCGCCATCCGTCCCTTCCTGCCCGCGCCCGTTCGCCGCCGCGGCTCCATCACAGTTTATGTCAGCGTTGTTGACATTCCAAGCCCCCAGTGCTACCCGCCTCCCCGCAGCGTCCGGAAGAAACTGTCGCGGCAGCGGGGCAGGGCGCAACAATCAGAATTCCAAGGGGGCGACGCCATGGCTGGCGCATACGACGACCGGGACGGGTTCATCTGGCTGGACGGGGAGTTCGTCCCTTGGCGCGAGGCCAAGGTCCACGTGCTGACCCATGCGCTGCACTACGCCTCCTCGGTCTTCGAGGGCGAGCGCTGCTACGACGGCACGATCTTCAAGAGCCGCGAGCACACCGAGCGGCTGCTGAGGTCCTGCGACTACCTCGACATCCCGCACCCCTACGCCGCCGAGGAGATCGAGGCGGCCAAGGTCGCGACGCTGGCGAAGAACGGCTTCACCGACGCCTACGTCCGCCCGGTGATCTGGCGCGGCTCGGGCGAGGACATGGGGGTCGCCTCCTCGCGCAACCCGGTCCACCTCGCCATCGCGGTCTGGGAATGGGGCGCCTACTACGGCGACGCCAAGATGAAGGGCGCGAAGCTCGACATCTCGAAGTGGAAGCGCCCCTCGCCGGAGACGATCCCCTCCTTCGCCAAGGCGGCCGGGCTCTACATGATCTGCACGATGTCCAAGCACGCCGCCGAGGCCAAGGGCTGCTCGGACGCGCTGATGATGGACTATCGCGGCTACGTCGCCGAGGCGACGGGCGCCAACGTGTTCTTCGTCAAGGGCGAGGAGGTCCACACGCCGAAGCCCGACTGCTTCCTCAACGGCATCACCCGCCAGACGGTCATCCAGATGCTGAAGGAGAAGGGCGTCCCGGTGATCGAGCGCCACATCGAGCCCGCCGAGATGGAGGGCTTCGAGCAGTGCTGGCTGACCGGCACCGCCGCCGAGGTCACCCCGGTCGGCTCGATCGGCGACTACAGCTTCGAGGTCGGCGCGCTCACCCGCCAGGTCGCCGGCGACTACGAGAAGCTGGTCCGCGGCCGCCTCAAGGCCGCCTGACACGGCGTCCGGCCATCCGGCCCGGCGGATCCCGGCGTCTCCCGGCGGCGCGGTCGGCCCCGCGACGGCGCCTGCCGGGAGACATGCGCATGTCTCCCGGCTCGACGCGGAGCGGCAGGGGCAGGACCGGCGGAACATCGAAGTGAGCCGCACGGCGCCGCGAAATGCGGCGCTGATGACGATGCAATGATTTTCACCGCTCATATTCAAAATATTTCGAAATATATTTGCGGGCATTCACGAATGCCTTGTTCGCGTTTTCCGTAAGGCTGCTGTGTGTGCGCCGAACGCCCCCGGCGACGTCGGCATCTCGCACTTCAAGAGAAACAGTTCGGGCTGGCCAGTGACGGCTCGCCCTCGGCGGGGACCGTCGCGCGATCCGCCTCAGGCGGGGACCGCGGCGCCCCCTGAAAGCCGGGCCTGCGGTGCAGGCGACCCCGGCCTGAACCGACCCGCGGCGACCTCGTCCGCAATCGCCGCATGGGGCAGGGGGGATGGCGTCGCTCCCTGTCCCAGCCGTCCCGGCCGGACGTCGCGCCCGCCGCGGATCCGGCCCGAAGGGAGCGCGCCGCACGGTTACAATGCCCTTAATTCGCAATCTTATCAAACACATGACCAATTCGCACGCGTGCGAATTTGCCCGACTCCCGGCGCGAGGAGGACTGGTCCCCGGCGGCCGGCGGCGTATATAGGGGGAACCCACGACGAGCGCCCGGGGATTGTTCGAGGCGCACAGCAGCGAGGAAACGACATGGCCTTCGAGCTTCCCGATCTCCCCTATTCCCACGACGCGCTCGCCGCCTCCGGCATGTCCAGGGAGACCCTCGAGTTCCACCACGACATCCACCACAAGGCCTATGTCGACAACGGCAACAAGCTGATCGCCGGCACCGAGTGGGAGGGCAAGCCGGTCGAGGAGATCGTCAAGGGCACCTACCAGAAGGGCGCGGTCGCCCAGAACGGCATCTTCAACAACGCCTCCCAGCACTGGAACCACTGCCGGTTCTGGGAATGGATGAGCCCGAAGCCGGTGGCCATCCCCGGCGCGCTGGAGAAGGCGCTGACCGAGAGCTTCGGCTCGGTCGACAAGTTCAAGGAGGAGTTCTCCGCCGCCGGCGCCGGCCAGTTCGGCTCCGGCTGGGCCTGGCTCGTCAAGGACGGCGGCGCGCTCAAGGTCACCAAGACCGAGAACGGCGTCAACCCGCTCTGCTTCGGCCAGACCGCGCTGCTCGGCGTCGACGTCTGGGAGCACTCCTACTACATCGACTTCCGCAACAAGCGCCCCGCCTACCTCACCAACTTCCTCGACAAGCTGGTGAACTGGGAGAAGGTCGCCTCCGCTCTCTGACTTCCGGGCTCCGACCTCGCCGCGCGGACCGGCCCGCCCTCCGCGGGCGGGCCGGTCCCGGCATTTTGACGCGCCCCTCCGCCGGTTTCGTGCTACCCTGCCCCCCGCAATGGCGCGGCGTCGCCGCCGCGTGAGACCGCGGAGGAAGTGATGACCGAGACGATCGGCAACCCCCTCTCCTGGGGCGTCGGCGCGTTGCGGGGCGCGGGCCGCGGCATCGAGGCCGTGACGGCCGAGATCGCCAGCCACGACACGGCTGTGCCCAGGGTCCGCAGGATCGACTACGAGGACCTGCGCGACTGCCTGCGCCTCGGCTGGCAGGACTTCCTCGCCTGCCGCTCCGACGTCGCGGCGCTCTGCCTGCTCTACCCGATCATCGGCATCGCCATGGCCTACGTCGCGCTCAAGGGCGAGCTGCTGCCGCTCGCCTTCCCCATCGTCTCCGGCTTCGCGCTGGTCGGCCCCGCCGCCGCGGTCGGCCTCTACGAGATGAGCCGCCTGCGCGAGCGCGGCCAGGAGCCGAGCTGGGCCGACGCCTTCGCGGTCGCCGGCTCCCCCTCCTTCGGCGCGATCTTCGCGCTCGCCGTGATGCTCGGCGTGACCTTCCTGGTCTGGCTGCTGGTCGCGAACGGCATCTACGTCATCACCCTCGGCCCCGACGCCCCCGTCTCGCTGGGCTCGTTCCTGACCGAGGCGCTGACCACGCCCGCCGGCTGGGCGATGACCATCGTCGGCATCGCCGTCGGCGGCCTCTTCGCCACGCTGGTGCTCGCCACCAGCGTCGTCTCCTTCCCGCTGCTGATCGACCGCCATGTCGGCCTGCCGGTCGCCGTCGTCACCTCGATCCGCGTCGCCGAGGAGAACCCCGGCCCGATCGCGGTCTGGGGCCTGATCGTCGCCGTCCTGCTGGCGCTCGGCTCGCTCCCCGCCTTCCTCGGCCTCCTCGTGGTGCTCCCCGTCCTCGGCCACGCCACCTGGCACCTCTACCGCCGCGCCGTCGTCTGAGCTGACCGCGCCGCTTGCATCGCCGCCCGCGATCATCCAACCGTAGGTTGAACCAACCGGAGGGATGATCGTGGTGAAGCGAAGGGACGTCCTGACCGCCGGCGCCGGCCTCGGCGCGGCGGTCCTGCTCGGCGACGCGGCCGCCCTCGCGCAATCCGCCGACGCCCCGCCGGCGCGCCCCCCGGCCGCCGCGGGCGGCCGATGGGACGACGGCCTCGCCCGCCCGATCCCCTACACGCCGCACCTCGGGACCGGCAAGGCGCGCGGCCTCGTGCTCGGCGGCGGCGGGATCTACCTCGCCTCGTGGATGGCGGGCTACTTCCGCACCCTCAAGGCGCAGGGCGTCGACGTCGCCGAGGCCGACATCGCCGTCGGCACCTCGGCCGGCTCGCTGGTCGGCGCCGTGCTGCTCGGCGGCCGGCTCGAGGCCTTCGCGTCCGAGCTCGAGGAGCTCGGCGCCAACCCCGCGCTCTTCGCCCGGCTGATTCCCGACCTGCCGCCGAACCCGAGCCAGATCCGCGCCCGGCGCGCCGCCGACGACGCCACCGAGGCGACGCCCGAGGCGATCCAGGGAATCGGCCGCGCCGCCATGGCCGCCCGCAACCCCGCCGGGCCGGCCGACTACTTCGCCTCCGTCAAGGCGGTGATCGGCGAGACGGCGTGGCCCTCGCCGAACCTCCACACCACCGCCAACGACTGCTACACCGGCGAGCGGATCGTGGTGTCGCAGGACGCCGGGATCGCCATCAGCCATGCCTGCGCGGCCAGCTCGTCGCTGCCGGGCTCGATGGGCCCGACCTGGCTCGACAACCGCCTCTGCATGGACGGCGGCATCTGCCAGACCAGCACCCATTGCGACGTCGTCGCCGGCGTCCGCCGGGCGCTGGTCGTCTCGCTCTCGGACGGCGGCGCCGACGCGGTGCGCACCGGCCTCCGCACCTCGGGCCTGCCGAACACGCTCGACGCGGAGATCGCCGCCCTGAGGAGCCAGGGCACGGAGGTGATCCTGAAGGTCGTCGGCCTGATGCCCGGGACGCAGCACGTCGACAGCATCATGGATCCGAAATGGATCGCGCCCTGCCTGCGAGATGGCCACGAACGCGCGCTCGCCGACGCGGCCGAGCTGACGGCCTTCTGGAACGGCTGAGCCCGCCGCCGGAGACGCGCCGGGCGAACGGCGAAGCGATCGCCCGGCGGCGGCGTCAGCCCTTCTTCAGCACCCGGCGGCCCAGCAGCTCGGCGATCTGCACCGCGTTGAGCGCCGCGCCCTTGCGGAGGTTGTCGGAGACCACCCACATCGACAGCCCGTTGTCGATCGTCGAGTCCTGCCTTATCCGGCTGACGTAGGTCGCATACTCGCCCACGCACTCGACCGGCGTCACGTAGCCGCCGGGCTCGCGCTTGTCGACGACGAGCACCCCCGGCGCCTCGCGCAGGATCTCGCGGGCCTCCTCCTCGTCGAGGAACTCCTCGGTCTCGATGTTGATCGCCTCGGAATGCCCGACGAAGACCGGCACCCGCACGCAGGTCGCCACGACCTTGATCGACGGGTCGATGATCTTCTTCGTCTCCGCCACCATCTTCCACTCCTCCTTGGTGGAGCCGTCCTCCATGAAGACGTCGATGTGCGGGATGACGTTGAAGGCGATCTGCTTGGGATAGACCGACGGCTCGACCTCCTGCCCGGGCACGAAGATGCCCTTGGTCTGGTTCCAGAGCTCGTCCATCGCCTCCTTGCCGGTGCCCGAGACCGACTGGTAGGTCGAGACCACCACCCGCCTGATCCGCGCCCGGTCGTGCAGCGGCTTCAGCGCCACCACCATCTGCGCCGTCGAGCAGTTCGGGTTGGCGATGATGTTCTTGCGGGAATAGCCCATCACCGCGTCCGGGTTCACCTCCGGCACGATCAGCGGCACCTCGGGGTCGTAGCGGTAGAGCGACGAGTTGTCGATCACCACGCAGCCGGCCTTGGCCGCGATCGGCGCATACTTCTTCGTCGCGTCCGAGCCGATCGCGAAGAAGGCGATGTCCCAGCCGGCGAAGTCGAACCCCTCGAGGTCCTGGGTCTTCAGGGTCCTGTCGCCGAACGAGCACTCCGTGCCGAGGCTCTTCCTCGACGCGAGCGCCACGATCTCGTCGACGGGAAACTCCCGCTCGGCGAGGATGTTCAGCATCTCCCGGCCCACGTTGCCCGTGGCCCCGACGACGGCGACCCGATAGCCCATTCTCTCTCTCCAGATTGGCCGCCGCCGTTTGCAGCTTTTCGCGGCGCTTGTAAACCTCGGGGCCGTGCCGGCTCCCCGTTACAGGGCGTGGCAGGGGTGCTACCATCGCCGGATTGGTGTTCGAGGGGGATAGATATGGTCATGTATCATGACGCCTCCCGTGCCTTGCAGGACGAGTTCGGCTCCCGCGCCCTCGCCGACCGGCTGGAATCGCGGCTGCGGCGCTCGGCGTTCACCGAGGAGGACGCCGCCTTCATCGGCTCCGTCCGCTTCTTCTTCCTCGCCACCGCCGACCCGGAGGGCCGCCCGGACTGCTCCTACAAGGGCGGCGATCCGGGCTTCGTGCGGGCGCTCGCGCCGGACCTGCTGGCGTTTCCCGACTACGACGGCAACGGCATGTTCAAGAGCCTCGGCAACATCCGCGCCAATCCCCATGTCGGGCTGCTCTTCATCGCCATGGAGGAGCGCCCGCGGCGGCTCCGGGTGAACGGGACCGCGAAGGTCGCGCTCGACGACCCGCTCCTGCCGGAGTTCGAGGGGGCGCAGGCGCTGGTGCGGGTCACCCCCGAGGACATCTTCCCGAACTGCCCCCGCAACATCCCGCGGATGCAGGTCGTCGAGGACTCCCCCTACGTTCCGCGCTGCGGCGTCGAGCGGGTGGAGCCGGCGTGGAAGACCTTCGACATCTTCGCCGACGTCACCCCGCCGCGCCGCGCCTGATCCTCTCCGGCTGCCGCCGCCGGGCCGGGTCGGGGCGGCTTGCCGGCCCGGGACGCCGAACGCTATATTCAACTGAAGATAGCTTCTGGGGAGGAAGGCGAATGAGGATCAGCGCGCGCAACGTCCTGAAGGGCGAGGTGGTGGAGATCGTGACGGGGGCGGTGACCTCGCATGTCCGGCTCCGCATCGGCGACGCCACGGTGACGGCCTCGATCACCAACGAGGCGGTCGCCGAGCTCGGCCTCCGGGTCGGCGAGCAGGCCTATGCGGTGGTCAAGGCCACCGACGTGATGATCGGCAAGGACTGATGCGGGCCTGGCTGGCGGCGGCCTTCCTCGCGGCGCAGCCGGCGCTCGCCGCGGAGGTCGTCGACGCGACCGGGCGCAGCGTCGCCGTCCCGGCCCCGGCGGCGCGGGTGTTCATCGCCGGGCCCCCGGCCGCCGCGCTCGTCTACGCGCTCGCGCCCGAGGCGCTGCTCGGCTGGTCGCACGGGCGGCCGCCGCCGGACCTGCTCCTGCCCGCCGCGCGCGACCTGCCGGAGCTGCCGCCGACGGTCGACGACGCCGGCAAGCCGAACGTGGCGGCGATCGCCGCCAGCGGCGCCGACCTCGTCCTCGACTACGGGACGGTGCGCGACAGCTACGTGGCGCAGGCCGAGGCGGTGCAGGCGGCGAGCGGCGTGCCCGCGCTGCTCCTCGACGGCCGGCTCGACGCCATCCCCGCCACGTTGCGCGCCCTCGGCGGCGTGGTGGGGACGGCGGAGCGGGCCGGGGCGCTGGCGGACTACGCCGAGGCGACGCTCGCAGAGGTCGACGCGACGCTGGCGCGCGTGCCGGCCGAGGCGCGGCCGCGGGCCTATCTGGCGCGCGGGGCGGACGGGCTGCAATCGGGCGGCGCGGGCTCGATCAACGCCGAGATCCTCGGCCGTGTCGGCGCGGTCAACGTGGTCGAGGCGCCGCCGGGGCGCAATCTCGTGGAGGTCACCCCGGAGCAGCTCGCCGCCTGGGCGCCCGACGTGATCGTGACCCAGGACGCCGGCTTCGCCGCCGCGGCCGCCGCGCTTCCGGCATGGAAGGACGTCCCCGCCGTGCAGGCCGGCCGCGTCCTGCTGGCGCCGCGGGCGCCCTTCGGCTTCCTCGACGGCCCGCCCTCGGTCAACCGCCTCATCGGGCTGCGCTGGCTGACGCACAAGCTCTACCCGGACGCCGCGGAAGGCGACCTGCGGGCCGACGTGCGCGACTTCTACGCCCTCTTCTATCAGGTCGACCTCGACGACACGGCGCTCGACACGCTCCTCGGCCCGGCGCGCTGAGCGCCAGCCTCGCGCCCATCCGCCGCCTGCCCGTGCCGCCGGCGAGGATGGAGCGGCCCTTGTCGCCGGAGTCTAATGGCATTTCGCCCGTCCACGTCCTTGAGTGCGCGCTCCGACGGCGGCGTCGCGAGGTCGAGGCAGACGACTCCGGCGTCGACCTCGCGCGAACGGCGGCGAGCATGGTCTTCGCCGGGCTTTCTCCGGCATGCGCGTTCTCTTCCGGGGCGCGCCGTGCTAGCGTCCTGATTGCGCACCGGCGCGCGAGGGGCCATGTGGCGACTTGACAGACGGCCGGGCCGGCTTTCGTCCCCCGCTGACGAGGGTGGCGTCTCCGCTGTGCGCGCGTATCAAGACCCGGCCGAAACCACCCGGAAATCCGCGATGCTGCGCCTGCGCGGCGCGGAGATCGATCTCGCCCGCGGCGCGGTGCGCGCGCCCGACGGCACGCTGACGGAGCTGCGCCGACAGTCCGCCGCGGTGCTGCGCCGCCTCGCGGCGCGGCCGGGCGAGACTGTGAGCAAGGACACGCTCCATGACGAGGTCTGGGCGGAGATCGCCGTGACCGACGACAGCCTCGTCCAGTGCATCGGCGAGATCCGCCGCGCCCTCGGCGCCGCCCGCGACGCCCTCCGCACCGTCCCGCGCGAGGGCTACCGGCTGGAGATCGGTGAGGAGCCGCCGTCCGGAGCCAAGGGGCGACGGCGCGCGCCGATCCTCGCGGCCGGCGCCGCCGCGGCGGTCCTCGCCGCCGCGCTCGCCTGGGCGCTCGGCGCCTTCGCTCCGGCCCCACCCCCGCCGCGCGGCCCCGTGGTCGCGGTGCTGCCATTTGCGAACGATGCCGGCGACGAACGCTGGGGCCGGCTGGCGCGCGGGGTCACCGACGAGGTCATCGCCGATCTCGGGCGCAACGACTGGATCTTCGTCTATGCGGCCGCGGCGACCGCGCCCCATGCCGGCGCGACCCCGCAGGCAGTCCGCGCCGCCCTCGACGCCGACTTCGTCGTCACCGGTGCCGTCCAGGCGGAGGGGGAGCAGGTGCGCGTCACCGCCGCGCTCGCCGACGCCGCGACCGGCCGGCAGGTCTGGGGCGAGAGCCGCGAGGGCCCGGCGAACGACCTGCTCTCGCTCCAGACCGGGACGGCCGAGGCGCTCGTCGCCGAGCTTGCCGGCAGCTACACCGGCGCCATCGCCCGCGCGAGCCGCGACCGCGCCCACGCCAAGACCGGCAGCCTCGAGGCCTACGACCTCTTCCTCCTCGGCATCGAGCACAAGCACAGGTTCACCAGGGAGGATCTGACGCTCGCCAGCGACTACTTCCGCCGCGCCGTCGCGCTCGACCCCGGCTTCGCCAAGGCTTGGGTCGGGCTGGCGATCTCCGAGGGCTTCATCTGCGGTCTCTCCATGAACCCGGAGGAGGCCTCGGCGCACGCCGACGCCCAGGTCGCCGCGATCGAGCGCGCCATGGAAGCCGACCCGACGGACCCTACCGTGCTGCTCGAGGCGAGCCGGCTTTACGCCATCCACGGCGACATCCCCGCCGCCGGGCGGGCGATCCGCGAGGCGGTCGCGCGCGCCCCGAACGACGCCGACGTGCTGGCCGTCGCCGCCTGGACCGCGCCGGAGCGCTCGACCATCGGGGCCGAAGCGGTGGCCTGGGCGGACCGGGCGCTGGCGCTCAACCCGGCCCACCCCGACTGGTACATGATCGCGAAGGGCGTCGCCGCCTTCGCCGCCGGCGACAACACGGGAGCGATCGCGGCGTTCCGTCAGGGATCGAGAGAGTTTCTCGACAGCTGGGTCTACGTCGCCGCCGCCGCCGCCCTGCTCGGCGACGAGCAGACCGTACGCGAGGCTCGCGGCGAGATAGCCCGCCTCTCGCCCGACTTCGACCCTGACGTCTTCTTCGCGGACTGGCCCTGGGAGCCCGAGTACCGCCGACGCTTCCGCACCGCCGCGTTGCGTGCGGGCCTCGACGGAGACCTCGCCGCGGTGAAGTGAGGCGGCGTCAGACGCCCTTCATCCCTTCCCAGAAGCTCTTCACCCGCGAGAAGAAGTCCTGGGTCTCCGGATGGTTGTCGCGGCCGGCGGCCTCGAACTCGCGCATGAGGTCGCGCTGGCGCTGGGTCAGGTTCACCGGGGTCTCCACCGCCAGCTCGATGTAGAGATCGCCCGACACGCCGCCGCGCAGCGCCGGCATCCCCTTGCCGCGCAGCCGCAGCTGCTTGCCCGACTGCACCCCCGCCGGCACCTTCACCTTGGTGCGGCCGCCGTCGAGCGTCGGCGCGTCGATCTCGCCGCCGAGCGCCGCCGTCGCCATCGAGACCGGGATGCGGCAGTAGAGGTTGGCGGCGTCGCGCTCGAAGATCGGATGCGCCGTCACCTCGACGAAGATGTAGAGGTCCCCCGACGGGCCGCCGCGCAGCCCCGCCTCACCCTCGCCGGCCAGCCGGATCCGCGTGCCGGTCTCCACCCCCGCCGGAATGGTGACGTTGAGCGTGCGGTCCTTGCGCACCCGGCCGGCGCCGGCGCAGGCCTTGCACGGGTTCTTGATGATCTGGCCGCGGCCCGAGCAGGTCGGGCAGGTGCGCTCGACCGTGAAGAAGCCCTGCTGCGCCCGCACCTTGCCGAGGCCCGAGCAGGTCGGGCAGGTCGCCGGCTCCGCGCCGCCCTCGGCCCCGGAGCCGCGGCAGACGTCGCAGGCGACGGCGGAAGGCACCGTGATCGTCGCCTGCTTGCCGGCATAGGCCTCGTCCAGCGACATGCGCAGGTTGTAGCGCAGGTCGACGCCCCGCGTCGCCCGCTGGGTCCGCGCCCCGGCGCCGCGCCCGCCGCCCATGAAGTCGCCGAAGAGGTCGTCGAACACGTCCGAGAACGCCGAGGCGAAGTCGGCGTTGGCCCCGGCATGGCGGAACCCGCCGCCCCCGCCGTTCTCGAAGGCCGCATGGCCGAAGCGATCGTAGGCGGCCTTCTTCTGCGGGTCCTTCAGGCAGTCGTAGGCCTCGTTGACCTCCTTGAACCGGCTCTCCGCATGCGGATTGTCCTGGTTGCGGTCCGGATGCAGGTCCATGGCCTTCTTGCGATAGGCCTTCTTGATCTCCGCCTCGGATGCGCCGCGGACGACGCCCAGCGTCTCGTAGTAGTCGCGCTTGGCCATGCGGCGCCCGTTCCACCTTCACACGGATCAGCCCGCCCCCTTCCGGGGGCGGGCCCTCAGCCGATCCTCGCGGATCAGTTCTTGCGGTTGTCCTCGCCGAGGTCCTCGAAGTCGGCGTCGACGATGTCGTCCCCGCCGCCGTTCGAGCCGCCCCCGGCGTCCGTCCCCCCGGTCTCCTCGGCCTGCGCCTTGTAGATCGCCTCGCCGAGCTTCATCGCCGCCTCGGTCAGGTCCTGGCTGCGGGCGCGGATCTTCTCCGCGTTGTCGCCCTCCATCGCCTCCTTCAGCGCCTTGATCGAGAGCTCGATCGCCTCGATCGTGGTCGGATCGACCTTGTCGCCATGCTCCTTCACCGACTTCTCGGTGCCGTGGATCAGGCTCTCGGCCTGGTTCCTGGCCTCGACCAGCTCGCGCCGGGCCTTGTCCGCCTCGGCGTTCTCCTCGGCCTCCTTCACCATCTTCTCGATGTCGGCGTCCGAGAGGCCGCCGGAGGCCTGGATGGTGATCTTCTGCTCCTTGCCGGTGCCCTTGTCCTTGGCGCTGACGGCGACGATGCCGTTGGCGTCGATGTCGAAGGTCACCTCGATCTGCGGGATGCCCCGCGGCGCCGGCGGGATCTGCTCGAGGTTGAACTGGCCGAGCATCTTGTTGTCGGCCGCCATCTCGCGCTCGCCCTGGAAGACCCGGATCGTCACCGCGTTCTGGTTGTCCTCGGCGGTGGAGAAGATCTGGCTCTTCTTGGTCGGGATCGTGGTGTTGCGGTCGATCAGCCGGGTGAACACGCCCCCCAGCGTCTCGATGCCGAGCGACAGCGGCGTCACGTCGAGCAGCACCACGTCCTTGACGTCGCCCTGGAGCACGCCCGCCTGGATCGCGGCGCCCATGGCCACGACCTCGTCGGGGTTCACGCCCTTGTGCGGCTCCTTGCCGAAGAACTTCTGCACCTCCTCGATGACCTTCGGCATGCGGGTCATGCCGCCGACGAGCACGACCTCGTCGATCTGGTCCTTGGAGACGCCCGCGTCCTTGATCGCCGCCTGACAGGGCTTCATCGAGCGCGCGATCAGGTCGGCGACGAGGCTCTCCAGCTTGGCGCGGCTCAGCTTCAGCACGAGGTGGAGCGGCGTGTGCGTCTTCGGGTCCATCGAGATGAACGGCTGGTTGATCTCGGTCTGCGACGCGCTCGACAGCTCGATCTTCGCCTTCTCCGCGGCCTCCTTCAGCCGCTGCAGCGCCATCTTGTCCTTGGTCAGGTCGACGCCGTGCTCCTTCTTGAACTCGTCGGCGAGGTACTGGACGATGCGCATGTCGAAGTCCTCGCCGCCGAGGAACGTGTCGCCGTTCGTCGACTTCACCTCGAAGAGGCCGTCGTCGATCTCGAGGATCGAGATGTCGAAGGTGCCGCCGCCGAGGTCATAGACCGCGATGGTCTTCGAGCCCTGCTTCTCCAGCCCGTAGGCGAGCGCGGCCGCGGTCGGCTCGTTGATGATGCGCAGCACCTCGAGCCCGGCGATCTTGCCGGCGTCCTTGGTCGCCTGGCGCTGGGCGTCGTTGAAGTAGGCGGGCACGGTGATGACGGCCTGCGTCACCTTCTCGCCGAGATACGACTCGGCCGTCTCCTTCATCTTCTGCAGGATGAAGGCGGAAATCTGGCTGGGGGAGTACTTCTCGCCCTTCACCTCGACCCAGGCGTCGCCGTTCGTGCCGGGGACGATCTTGTAGGGCACCATGCCCTTGTCCTTGGTGGTGATCGGGTCGTCGTAGCGCCGGCCGATCAGGCGCTTGATGGCGAAGAGGGTGTTCTCGGGGTTGGTGATGGCCTGGCGCTTGGCGGCCTGGCCCACGAGCCGCTCGTCGTCCGTGAAGGCGACGATCGACGGGGTGGTGCGGGCGCCCTCGGAGTTCTCGATCACGCGGGCCTGGCTGCCGTCCATGATGGCGACGCAGGAGTTGGTGGTGCCGAGGTCGATACCGATGACTTTGGGCATTCAATGGTCCTTTCTTGCGGCGATGTCGCGAGGCGGGTCCTCGAGCGGCCCCCGTCCCGCATCCCTGTCTGGGCTCACGCGTTCGTGCGGAGCCCGAACTCGGCGGGTATATAGGTCCCGGCCTTTTTCGCCGCAAGGATCGCGCCCACGCTCGCTCGCGCGATTGTTCCGTCGCCGCGCGGCCCGATCCGCCCGGAAGCCGCCCGCGCCCCGGCCCGGGCGCGCCGATCCCGCCCGCCACCCCCGCGCCCCGCCGGCGCGACGCACCGCCGCGACGGCGGCCCTGCCTGCGGAAGCTCCGCCCGGCCGGCGCCCGTCAACCTTCGTGAAGAATCGGTCACACTGCTCGACACCTGCCTGCTCTGCTGGGTCCACGGGGCGCGCGCGTCGACCGACCGACCGAAGCGGGCTTGCCCGCGAGGCTCGGCGCGACAAGCGAAAGCACGGCTTTCGCCGCGCCGACGGCTGGAGCGCGGTTGCGCGCGGAAGCCGTGGGGGGGCCAGATTTCCCCGTCGCGCGCCATCCGTCCGTGATCGCCCCGGCGAGCGCGGAATCGCGCTCGCCCCCCGCAGGGGCGATCGCGGACGGATTTGCCACGGGTCAAATCCGTCTGGCGTCGGCGTCGCGGCCAGCCTCGGGCCGGGCTTCCTCTCCACTGTCGTGCAGTGTGAGAATCGGTTGACGGATTCCGGATCATCCAACCGGATCAACATCTTGATGCGGATTTCACGCGCGCGACCGGCGAGCAGGCCCGCGCCGCTCCCGGCGAAACGGGGCCCGCCCCGCCGCCTCAGCCCGGCGACAGCGCCGCCACCGGGCTCAGCGCCGCGGCGCGGCGGGCGGGCAGGTAGCCGAAGACCACGCCGATCAGCATCGACGAGGCCACCGCCGTCACGATCGAGGCCTGCGAGTAGACGAGCGGGAACGCCGAGCCGAGCGCCGAGATCCCCGCGCCGATCGCCAGCGCCGCCACCACGCCGAGGCCGCCGGCGATCACGCAGACCAGCGTCGCCTCGGCCAGGAACTGCCGCAGGATGTCCGAGCGCCGCGCGCCCACCGCCATGCGCACCCCGATCTCGCCCACCCGCTCGCTCACCGAGACCAGCATGATGTTCATCACCCCGATCCCGCCGACCACCAGCGAGATCACCGCGATCGCCCCGATCAGCAGCGCCATGGTCTGCGTGGTCGAGGTGATCGTCTCGCGGATCTCGTCGGTGTTGACGATGAAGAAGTCGCGCCCGCCGTGACGCTCCTCCAAGAGCGCCGTCACCGCCGCCTCGGCCGCCGCCATGTCGGCGTCGTCGGCCACCTTCAGCATGACGCTCCTGAGCGTCGTCGTCCCCAGCATCCGCGTCTGCACCGTGGTGTAGGGCAGGTAGACGTTGAGGTTCTCGTTCGCCCCGAAGCCCTGCCGCGGGTTCGAGACGCCGACGACCCGCGCCGGCATCCGCCCGACCTGCAGGTACTGCCCGACCGGGTCCGTCTCCGCCCCGAACATCGTCCCCGCCGTGCGCGTGTCGATCACCGCCACCTGCGCCCGCGCGGCGACGTCCTCGGGGGTCAGCAGCCGCCCCGAGGCCAGCGTGATCCCCCGCGCGTCGAAGAAGGTCTCCGCCACCCCCTGCACCGAGGCCGTCGCCGCCTCCGCCCCCCGCCGCAGCGTCGCGCCCTTCTGCACCGTCGGCGTGACCGCCGCGGCATAGGGCTGCGCCGCCAGCGCGGCGGCGTCGGCCGCGACCAGCGTGCGGATCCGCCCCGAGCGCACGTCGCCCATGTCCTCGCCGGGATAGACCTCCAGCGTGTTGGTCCCGAGCCCGGAGATGTTGCGCAGCACCTGCCGCTGCGCCCCGGTCCCCAGCGCCACCACGTTGACCACCGCGGCGATGCCGATGACGATCCCGAGCATGGTCAGGAGCGTCCGCAGCCGGTGCGCCCGCATCGCCGCGAAGGCCATGCGCAGCACCTCGCGCGCGCCGTCCCAGAACCGCATCCCGCCGCGTCCCCGCGCCGCCGCGCCGGCCCCGGCCGCCGCCGCCGCCGGCCCGCTCGGCCGGTCGGAGACGATCGCCCCGTCGCGGAGCTCGACGATCCGCCGGGCGCGGCGCGCCACCTCCATGTCGTGGGTGACGATGACCACCGTCCGCCCCTCGGCGTTCAGCTCCTCGAGGATGCGCAGCACCTCCTCGCCCGAGCGGCTGTCGAGGGCGCCGGTCGGCTCGTCGGCGAGGATCGCCTCCGCCCCGTTCATCAGCGCCCGCGCGATCGACACCCGCTGCTGCTGCCCGCCCGAGAGCTGCCCCGGCCGGTGCTCCAGCCGGTCGCCGAGCCCGAGCCGCCCGAGCAGCGCCCCCGCCCGCGCCCGCCGCGCCGCCGGCGCCGCCCCGGCATAGACCGCCGGCACCTCGACGTTGCCGACCGCCGAGAGCTCGGCCAGCAGGTGATAGCGCTGGAAGATGAACCCGAACGTGTCGCGCCGCAGCGCCGCCAGCGCGTCGCCGTCGAGCCGTGCCACGTCCTGCCCGCGCACCCGGTAGCTCCCGGCGCTCGCCTCGTCGAGGCAGCCGAGGATGTTCATCAGCGTCGACTTGCCGCTGCCGCTCGCGCCCACGATGGCGACGAACTCGCCCTGCCCGATGGTCAGCGACACGTCGCGCAGCACCGCCGTCACCCCCTCCCCCGAGGGGAAGGTGCGCCACACGTTCCGCAGCTCCATCAGCGGCGCCGCCATGGTCAGTCCGCCCCCTCCGTCCGGCCGCGCCCGCCGACGAGGCGCACGCCCGCATAATCACGACGATCCGTTTCACCGAACGACTTCAAGAGCATGACCACCCTATCACGCGTGTTAACCACGCCGCATCCGCCGCTCAGAACCCCATCGGCGGCGGCCCGCGCCGCGCCGCCGTCGAGCGCGCCGGCGCGGCGCCGACGTCGCCGATCGCTACGTTCTCGCCGACCGCGAGCCCCGAGCGCACCTCGACGAGCGCATCGTCCGCGAGCCCCGTTGTCACCGTCCGCGTCTCCAGCGCGCCCTCCGCGCCCACCACCGTCGCCGCCCGCGTCCCGTCCGCGTTGCGCGCCCCCAGCGCCGCCGCCGGGATCGTCGGCACGTCCTCGGCGCGGCCGAGCACCAGATGCACCTGCGCGGTCATGTAGGTCCGGAGCCGCCCGTCCGGGTTCGGCACCGTCAGGATGCCGTTGTAGTAGATCGCCTCCTCGTTGGCCGTCGACGCCTCGCCGGTCAGCAGCGTGTCCTTGGTGATCGAGGTCGGCGCCGGCGCGATCGAGGCGAGCGTCGCCGGATACCGCGTCTCCGGATCGCCGACGATGGTGAACCACGCCGCCTGCCCGGGCGCGACCCGCACCACGTCGGCCTCCGAGATCTCCGCCTCGACGCTCATCACGTCGAGCCTGCCCAGCACCACGATCGTCGGCGTCGTCTGCGTCGCGTTGACCGTCTGCCCCTGCTGCGCCACCACCGCGAGCACCGTCCCGTCGCCCGGCGCGGTGATCCGCGCATAGCCGAGGTCGATCCGCGCGTCCTCGACCGCCACCTCCGCCGAGCGGATCCGCGCGTCGAGCGCGTCGATCCGCGCCTGCGTCACCTCGACCTCCGAGGCCGCGGTCTCCGCGTCGGCCTCCGAGATCGCCGCGCGCGCCGCCAGCGCCTCGCGCCGCGCCAGCACCCGCCGCTGCTCGGCCAGCGTCGCCTCCTGCTCCGTCCGCTCGGCCCGCACCTCCGCCAGCGCGGCCTCCGCGATGCGGATGGCGTTCTCGCGGGGGGCCGGGTCGATCTCGGCGATCAGGTCGCCGGCGCGCACCTCCTGCCCGAGGCTCACCGCGAGGTTGACGATCCGCCCCGACACCTGCGCGCCGACCGCCACCAGGTCCGTCGGCTTCAGGAGCCCGGTCGCCAGCACGCTCTCCTCGACCGTGCCGAGCGCCACCGGCGCGGTGATCGGCGCCGAAGCGGTCTCCGCCGCCGGCCGCAGCCAGAGCCCGGCCGCCACGGCCGCCGCCGCCGCCAGCGCGCCCACGACCCACCGCCCGCGCCCCCGCCGCTTCCCCGGCCCCGCTGGCGGCTCCGCCACCCGCGGCTGCGCCGCCGGAGACTCCACCACCCGCGGCTGCGCCGCCGGCTCGACCACGCGTGGCTGCGCCGCCGGCTCGACCACCCGCGGCTGCGCCGCGGCCGGGGCCTCCACCGCGCGCGGCTGCGCCGGCGCGCCGGCCTCGGCCCGCACCGGATGCAGCGGCGCCTTGTCCGCCGCGTCGCGAAGATGTCCCGCCATCCGGCCCTCGCTTCCGTCCTCTTCCCGGGCTTCAACGCGCCCGGCCCGCGCTTCCGTCGCGCCCCACCCCGTCCACATGGGGGCTGCCGGCGTCTGGCGAAACCGCCGCCGCCATCCTAAGTCCGGGTTGCCCCCGGAAGGAACGCACGGATGCTCGAGGTTAACGGGTTTCTGATCCACAAGGGCCGCCTCGACGCCGCCGCGCAGGGGGCGCTGGTCGAGGACCTGCGCGCCGTCGCCGCCGCCGCGCCGTTCTTCGCCCCCGTCACCCCCTGGGGCAAGCCGATGAGCGTGCGCATGACCTCCGCCGGCCGCCTCGGCTGGGTCACCGACCGCCGCGGCTACCGCTACGAGCCCCGCCACCCCGCCGGCGGCGCCTGGCCGCCGATCCCCGCCGCCGTCCTCGCCCTCTGGCGCGAGCTCTGCGCGCCGGAGCGCGACCCCGACTGCTGCCTCGTCAACTTCTACGGCGCCAAGGCCCGCATGGGCCTCCACCGCGACGCCGACGAGGGCGACTTCCGCTGGCCCGTCCTCTCCGTCAGCCTCGGCGACAGCGCGCTCTTCCGCATGGGCGGACTCAGCCGCGACGACCCCACCGCCGCCATCGAGCTCGAGAGCGGCGACGTCGTCGTCATGGCCGGCCCCGCCCGCCTGGCCTATCACGGGATCGACCGCATCCGCTTCGGCTCCTCCCGCCTCCTCCCCGAGGGCGGCCGCCTCAACCTCACCTGCCGCGTGGTCGCATGATCCCCGCCGCCCCCTGCCGCGATCCGGCCAGCCGGCCTCCCGACGTCTCCGGCCTTCCCGAGCGGAAAGGCCTGTCCCGCGACGGCGCCCGCCGGGCGACATGCGCATGCCGCCCGGCTCGACGCGGAGCGGCAGGGGCGGGGACGGCGGAACCTCGAAGTGAGTCAAGCGGCGCCGCGAGATGCGGCGCTGATAACGATGCAATGATTTTCACCGTTCATATTCAAAATATTTCGAAATATATTTGCGCGCAATATTGCGATGCGCTCCGCAAGCATTTGTCTACGCCGCTATATTCGTGCCAAATTGACGAAATAAACCCGACGCCCCCGCCAGAACCCCGGACCCGGGCGCAGCCGCCGGCGCGGCGGGTCAGGCCGGGCGGACAACCCCCCGGAGCCCACACGACCCCCCGCTTCGAACATGACCGCCAGCCCGGCCCCGCCAGTTCCCGGACGCCTAGCGAATTCACACGTCTCCTCCAGCCGCCATGGACCGAACGACAGGAAGCCGATAGCCGACCGACCGAAGCGGGCTCCGCCCGCGAGGCTGCGGCGCGACAAGCGAAAGCACGGCTTTCGCCGCGCCGACGACCGGAGCGCGCTGGCGCGGAGGTCGTCAGGGGTGAAGATTTCTCCGTCGCGCGCAATCCGTCCGTGAGCGCCCCGGCGAGCGCGGAATCGCGCTCGCCCCCCGCAGGGGCGATCGCGGACGGATTTGCCGCGGGTCAAATCCGTCGGGCTTCGACGTCGCGGCCCATTCCTCCCGATCCGTGGCTTCAGCCGGGATGTGTGAACGCCGTAGCCCGGGCGCCGGCATGACCCTCCGCCGCCTCGCCCGCGACGCCCTCGACCGCGCGCGACCCCTCGTGGGCCGGCGCGCGCTGATCCTCCTCCTCGTCATCTCCGCCTGCGGCTGGGCCTTCGCCCGGCTCGCCGACGAGATGCGCGAGGGCGAGACCCACCGCTTCGACGTGGCGGTCCTCCTCGCGCTGCGCGATCCCGGCGACCCCGCCGACCCGCTCGGCCCGGTCTGGGTGGCGGAGCTCGCCCGCGACGTCACCGCGCTCGGCGGCACCGGCGTGCTCGTCATGGTCACGCTGACGGCGGCCGGCTACCTCTGGCTGATCGGCCGCCGCGGCGCGACCGCCCTCGTCCTCGGCGCGAGCGCCTCCGGGATCGCGGCGAGCCTCCTCCTCAAGGGCGGCTTCGACCGCCCGCGCCCCGACCTCGTGCCGCACGGGGCCGTCACCTACACCTCGTCCTTCCCGAGCTCCCACGCCATGATGGCGGCGGTGGTCTACCTCACCCTCGCCGTCATGCTCGCCCGCGTCGAGAAGCGCCGCCGCGTCCGCATCTACATCCTCGCGGTGGCGATCCTGCTCACCCTCCTCGTCGGGACGAGCCGGGTCTATCTCGGGGTCCACTGGCCGACGGACGTCCTCGCCGGCTGGGCCGCCGGCGCCGGCTGGGCGCTCGGCTGCCTCCTCGTCGCCGGCTGGCTGCAACGCCGCGGCGTCCTCGCCCCGACCCCGCCCGACGAGCCCCCCGACGCCTGATCTCCTGCCCCCCGCCTGATCGCTTCGCCCGGGACGAGCCGCAACGGCGCCGGCTTCCCGCCGATCCGGCAGCGCCCCGGCCGGCGCTGCGCGCCCGCCATGTCTGGCGCGCCGATGCGCTCCGGAGAGGTCGCCCCGAGCCACGTGCAACCACGCCCGCCCGCCCGGCGCGATCCCCCGCAGCCCTCCTGACGCGAAAGGGCGGGGCGCCCGCGCGCCCCGCCCCTCGCATCCCCCGTCCGAACGCCGCGCCCGTCCCGGGCGCGGCGCGGTCGGTTACTTCTGCTCCCTGCCGAGCGCGAGACGCACCGCGTCGCCGCGGGTCACGCCGATGTCGCGCAGCAGATACTCGTCCAGCAACGCCAGCCGCAGGCCGGCCCGGCGGTCGCCCGCCCGCTGCGCCCGCGCCGCCCGCCAGGCGCGCAGCTCCGCCGCCACGCGACGGAGGAACCCGTCGCCGCCGCGACCCGCCGCGGTCCCGAACCCGAAGTCATCCTGCCGAACATGCGTCATCATCTGATCCTCCATCCCGAGGCGGCGCGTCGCCGCGCGGACCCCGATCGCCGGAACCGCAAGCCCCCCGCCGTCGTCCGGACCCCGTCCGACGGGACGGGCGACCAGGCGTCGGCGCGAACGGCCACCGAAAGGCACTCTGCAAGAATTCCCGACAGGCGCGCCTCCCGAACCTTGCGTCCGAACACTTGAGATAATCGCCGATTCCGGGCATTCCTGCGACTCAGGAAAGCTTCGCCGCTGTAAGGACGCCTTACGCATGGACTGGCTGACCCTCCCCTCCCTCGGCGCGCTCCGCGCCTTTGCCGCGCTGGCCCAGACCGGCAGCTTCACCGCCGCCGGGGCGGCGCTCAACGTCAGCCACGCCGCGGTCAGCCAGCAGGTCCGCGCGCTGGAGGACCGGCTGGGGGCCACGCTCGTCGACCGAGGCGGCGGCCGGCGGCTCGCGCTGACGCCGGAGGGGGCGCGCCTCGCGGCGGCGCTCCAGGAGGGGTTCCGCCAGATCCGCCGCGGCGTCGACGAGCTGACCGGCGCGGACGCCGGGCGGCCGTTGCAGGTGACCGTCACCCCGCTCTTCGCCAGCGCCTGGCTGATGCCGCGGCTGCCGGCGTTCCTCGTCGCCCATCCCGACCTCGACCTGCTGCTGAACCCGACCTACGACCTCGTCGAGCTCGCCCCCGGCGGCGTCGACGTCGCCATCCGCTACGGCAGGGGCGACTGGGCCGGGCTTTCCTGCGAGCTGCTGCTTCCCTCGGACTTCATGATCGTCGCGGCGCCCGGGCTCGTGGCGGGGCGGCGGGTCGCCGCCGCCGCGGACCTCCTCGACCTGCCGTGGATCGTCGAGATCGGCGCCAACGAGATGACCCGCTGGCTCGCCGAGCAGGGGGTGGTCGAGGGGCCGCGCCGCACCGTGACCCAGGTCCCCAACCACTCCATGCTCGAGGCGGTGCGCGCCGGGATCGGCATCTCGGTGATGGCGCGGCCCGCGGCGCTGGCCGAGATCGCCGCCGGCCGCCTCGTCGAGGTCTTCGCCCCGCCGCCGGGGGGCGGTCTCGCCGACGAGGGCGCCGGCTACTGGATCGTCACCCGCCCCGGCGTGATGCGCCCGCCGCTCAAGGCCTTCGTCTCCTGGCTGCGCTCGCAGGTGTGAGGGCCTGCACGACCGAGGCGGCAAGGATCGACCAGCGGCGCCGTCCCGCCTCGCGAGGGCGCCCGCATGTCAACCTCCCCGACGCGGAGCGGCCGGGACAGGAAGGGCACAAGCTGCAAGTGAATCGAACGGCGCCGCGAAATGCGGCGCTGATGACTGTGCAATGATTTCACCGTTTATATTCAAAATATTTGCATATATATTTCGAATTATATTTGCACGGAAACAAACATGGTCGAGAGGCCGCCCGTTCGCATCTGCCCGGTCCCGTCCGACAGCATCGCGATTGGCCATGAGGGCGCCCGGCCCCGCCGTCGTGCGGGACAAGGCAGGAGGCGTGTGCGCCTTCCCGACCGGATCCCCGGGGCCGGAACGGCCCTGCGGCGAGGCAGGGACCCCGCCCGCCGCCCCCGCCTGCTGCCGCGCCGGAGGACGCGCGGCGCCAGCCTTGCGCCCGCCGCCGGCATGTGCCCATCTGCGCCCGTCAGGAGAGAATCCATGCAGCCCCCCGCCGCCCCCACCGGCAAGACCGAGCTCGCGCGCCAGTTCCTCGGCGCCCTGCCGCTCTGCCGGGCGCTCGGCATCGAGGTGATCGAGGCCGGCGACGGCTGGGCCTTCATGGCCCTCGGCTACGACCCCCGCTTCGTCGGCGACCCGGCCACCGGCGTGCTGCACGGCGGCGTGGTCACCGCGCTCCTCGACAGCTGCGGCGGCGCCTCGGTGATGCTGCACCCCGCCGGGTCGCGCCCGACCGCGACCATCGACCTGCGCATCGACTACCTGCGCCCCGCCGAGCCCGGCCAGCGCCTGCTCGCCCGCGCCGAGTGCTTCCGCGTCACCCGCACGGTCGCCTTCGTCCGCGCCCATGCCTGGACCCGCTCGCCCGAGGACGCGGTCGCGGCCATGGCGGGCGCCTTCACCGTGGAGCGACCCGCCGCATGAGCCCGCGCGCCCCCGAGCCCGTCCGGCGCCTGCCCGCCCGCGCCGAACGCCTCCGCGTCACCCGCACGGTCGCCTTCGTCCGCGCCCATGCCTGGACCCGCTCGCCCGAGGACGCGGTCGCGGCCATGGCGGGCGCCTTCACCGTGGAGCGACCCGCCGCATGAGCCCGCGCGCCCCC
>NZ_JAGOMQ010000017.1 GCF_017993425.1 Amaricoccus sp. | reverse complement strand
CCCCAGCACAGGCCCGCGAGCCGGAGATCACCGACGCGCTCGTCGCCGCCCATGGCCTGAAGCCCGACGAATACGCGCGCATCCTCCGGCTGATCGGGCGGGCGCCCACCCTGACCGAGCTCGGGATCTTCTCGGCGATGTGGAACGAGCACTGCTCCTACAAGTCGTCGAAGAAGTGGCTGCGCACACTCCCCACCACCGGGCCGCAGGTGATCCAGGGCCCCGGCGAGAACGCCGGCGTCGTCGACATCGGCGAGGGGCCGGACGGCAAGCGGCTGGCGCTCGTCTTCAAGATGGAGAGCCACAACCATCCCTCCTACATCGAGCCCTACCAGGGGGCGGCGACCGGCGTCGGCGGCATCCTGCGCGACGTCTTCACCATGGGCGCCCGCCCGATCGCGGCGATGAACGCGCTCAGCTTCGGCGCGCCGGACCACCCGAAGACCCGCAGCCTCGTCCACGGCGTGGTCGAGGGGATCGGCGGCTACGGCAACGCCTTCGGGGTGCCGAACGTCGGGGGCGAGCTGCGCTTCCACCCCGCCTATGACGGCAACTGCCTCGTCAACGCCTTCGCCGCCGGCCTCGCCGAGGCGGACGGCATCTTCTACTCCGCCGCCTCCGGAATCGGCGTGCCGGTGGTCTATCTCGGCGCCAAGACCGGCCGCGACGGCGTCGGCGGCGCGACGATGGCCTCGGCCGAGTTCGACGCGACGATCGAGGAGAAGCGCCCCACCGTCCAGGTGGGCGACCCCTTCACCGAGAAGCGCCTGCTCGAGGCCTGCCTCGAGCTGATGGCCTCCGGGGCGGTGATCTCGATCCAGGACATGGGCGCCGCCGGCCTCACCTGCTCGGCGGTGGAGATGGGCGACAAGGGCGGCCTCGGGATCCGCCTCGACCTCGACCGCGTGCCGGTGCGCGAGGAGGCGATGACCGCCTACGAGATGATGCTCTCCGAGAGCCAGGAGCGCATGCTGATGACGCTCCGCCCGGAGAAGGAGGCCGAGGCCCGGGCGATCTTCGACAAGTGGGACCTCGACTTCGCCGTGGTCGGCGAGACGATAGCCGAGGACCGCTTCGTGATCCTGCACCACGGCGAGGTGAAGGCCGACCTGCCGCTCAAGGCGCTGTCCGGCGAGGCCCCGGAATACGACCGCCCCTGGGTCGAGACCCCGCCCCCGCCGCCGCTCGGCCCGATCCCGGAGATCGACGTCGCCGCGGCGCTGAAGGCGCTGGTCGCGAGCCCGAACTATTGCAGCCGCGCCTGGGTCTGGTCGCAGTACGACCACATGGTGCTGGCCGACACGGTGGTCACGCCCGGCTCCGACGCGGGCGTGGTGCGGATCCACGGCACGGACAAGGCCGTCGCCTTCACCAGCGACGTGACGCCGCGCTACTGCCAGGCCGACCCGCGGCGCGGCGGGGCGCAGGCGGTGGCGGAGGCCTGGCGCAACCTCTGCGCCACCGGCGCGCTGCCGCTCGCGGTGACCGACAACCTCAACTTCGGCAATCCCGAGAAGCCGGAGATCATGGGCCAGCTCGTCGGCTGCATCCGCGGCATCGCCGAGGCCTGCGCGGCGCTCGACATGCCGGTCGTCTCCGGCAATGTCAGCCTCTACAACGAGACCGAGGGACGGGCGATCCTGCCGACCCCGACGATCGGCGCGGTCGGGCTGCTGCCCTCGGCGGACCTCGTGCTGCGCATGGCCCCGCGCGAGGGCGACCGGCTGCTCCTCCTCGGCGAGACGCGGGGCCATCTCGGCCAGTCGGCGCTCCTCGCCGAGGTTCTCGGCCGGGTCGAGGGCGAGGCCCCGCCGGTCGACCTCGCCGCCGAGCGGGCGGCGGGCGAGCTCCTGCGCGCGGCCAACGCCGCCGGGCTCGTCGCCGCGGCGCACGACCTCGGCGACGGCGGCCTGGCGCTCGCCGCGGCCGAGATGGCGCTGGCGGCGGGCGTGGGGATGGAGATCGTCTCCGACGCCGACGTCGAGCCGGCCGGCTGGTTCTTCGGCGAGGACCAGGGCCGCTACCTCCTCGCCTGCGCGCCGGAGGCGACGGCGGCGCTCCTCGCCCGGGCGGGCGCCGCCGGCGTGCCGCTCAGGCCGGTCGGGCGCGCCTTCGGGACGACGCTGCGGCTCGGCGCCGCGGCGATCCCGCTCGCCGAGCTGCGCGCGCTGCACGAGGGCGCGCTGCCGGCGCTGCTGGGGTAGCGTGCGGACGGGCGCGTGACCGCGCATCGCCTTACGCAAAATCAACGGCTTGGGCAATTTCCCCGCGTGAACGGCGCCGCCGCCCTTGCGGCTCCCCGGCGCGGCGACTAGATTTTTGGGCGAGCAACGAGCCGGACCTCCCGCCATGGCCATGGAAGCCGTCGAGATCGAGCGACTGATCCGCGCGGCCTTTCCCGGGGCGGAGGTGGAGATCACCGACCTCGCCGGCGACGGCAACCACTACGCGGCGACCGTGACGGCCGAGGCGTTCCGCGGCCTCAACCGCGTGCGCCAGCACCAGCTGGTCTACGCCGCGCTCAAGGGCAAGATGGAAGGGTCGCGGGGCGAGCTGCACGCGCTGGCGCTGACGACCCGGGCTCCGGAGTAGGGAGAGACATGATCGACACCACCGACGCCGCCCACGCGGCGATCAAGGCAGACATCGACGCCAACGATGTCGTCCTGTTCATGAAGGGCACCGCCCAGATGCCGCAATGCGGCTTCTCCAGCCGCGTCGCCGGCGTCCTCAACTACATGGGCGTCGCCTACAAGGACGTGAACGTGCTGGCCGACGAGGGCGTCCGCAACGGCATCAAGTCGTTCTCCGACTGGCCGACCATCCCCCAGCTCTACGTGAAGGGCGAGTTCGTCGGCGGCTGCGACATCGTCACCGAGATGACCCTCTCGGGCGAGCTCGACGCGCTCTTCGAGGCCAAGGGCGTCGCCTACGACCGCGACGCCGCCGAGAAGATCCGCGCGGCCAACGCCTGATGGCGCTGCCGCGGCTCCCCGCCGCCGGCGGCTGCCGCTGCGGCGCGGTCCGCCTCGAGGTGACCGCGCCGCCCCTCGTCACCATGGCCTGCCACTGCACGGGCTGCCAGCGGATGAGCTCGAGCGCCTTCTCGCTCAGCGCCGCCTTCCCCGCCGCCGCCTTCCGCGTCACCGCAGGCGCGCCGGTCCTCGGCGGCCTCAAGGGGTATCCGCACCACCACTTCTGCCCCGACTGCCTGAGCTGGATGTTCACCCGCTTCGAGGCGGGCGGGGTCGACATCGTCAACCTCCGCCCGACGATGCTCGACGACCCGTCCTGGTTCACGCCCTTCGTCGAGACCTGGACCGCGGAGCGCCTGCCCTGGGCGGAGACCCCTGCCCCGCACCGCTACCCCGGCTTCCCGCCCGACGCGGACTTCCCCCGCCTTCTCGCCGATTTCGCCGCCCGGAGCGCCTGACGGCCCCCGGCCCCGACGGCGCCGCAGTCCCGGAGGGCGTCCGCCCCCGGGCGGTCGCCCGACAGCGCCGGCCGAGCGGGACCCCTCGCGGGTCCCCGAGGACGGCGCTTCCCCCCGCCGGCCGGGGCGGGCCGCGACGGATGGCGCCGGTCCCGGGAAGAGGGCGGCCGCCGCAGGCAGGCCGCGCGACAGCGCCGGCCGAGCGGGGCCCCTTGCGGGTCCCCGAGGACGGCGCTTCCCCCCGCTGCGGCGGGGGTCAGGCCACAACGGTCAGGCGGCGGCCTCGGCGCGTTCGGCCAGCGCCTCGACCTCCTCGACCAGCTCGGCGAGCAGGGCGACGGCGGCGTCCTTCTCGTCGCGGAGCTCGTCGAGCTCGGCGGGGTCGATCACGTGGGTGGCCTGGGTCTCGAGCTTCAGCGCGTTCGCCGCCAGCATCGCCGACTTCGCCTCGGCGATGCGGGCGCGCTCCTCGGCCTGGCGCAGGCGGTCCTCCAGCGCGGCGTAGCGGTCCTCGAGGGCCGTCATCGTGTCGGCGAGCAGGAGCCCGGCGAGGAGCAGCATCCGCCGCTCGGTGGTGCTGTCGCTGACCTTGACCGCCTCGGCGTCGAGGAGCTGGGCGGCGCGGGCGAGCGAGGGCTCCTGCCCCGGCTCGCAGGCGACCTCGAAGGCGCGGCCGCCGATCTCGATCGTCAGCTCGGGCATCTCAGACCTCCTCGATCAGCGGCTTGAGCTGGGCGATCAGCTCGTCGAGCGCCGCCACGTCGCGGTCGCGCTTGACCCTCAGCCGCTCGAGCTCGTCGCGCAGCTCGGCGTTCTCGGCCTCCAGCTCGCGCACCCGCGCCTCGATCCCCGCCACGTCCGGGTCCGGGGCCGCGCGCGCGTCGCGCGCGTCGAGCGCCGCCCTGAGCCGCCCGACCGCCGCCGCGATCCGCGCGTCGAGGGGTGTGGTCTCTGTCATCGCCTGCGTCCCTGACCCTTGGTCCCGCCCGTTTTAGGCGCCGCTCCCGGACAATGCAATCCGGGCCGCGCGCCCCCGCGCGGCCCTGCGGCGCCAACCGCCCGCGACGGCGCGAGGATGCGCAGATCCGCCAGTCCGTTGCGGGGCGCGGCTCACAGCCGGGGCAAGCTCGCGGCGCGTCCCGCCTCCACCGGAAGGAGGGCGCCCGCCGCGGGAAATCCGCCTTGACCCAAGGGGATGGGCTGCTAATGGTGCGGCCGAGTTTTCGCCGCGGCCTGAAGACCGTGCGCCAATGGGAGGTCCGCCTGGTGAACATCCCCGCTCTCCGTGAACGTCACCCCGAGCACTGGCGTCGCGCCGCCGCCCTGCGCGTGCTGGCGATGGACGCGGTCGAGGCGGCGAAGTCCGGCCACCCCGGAATGCCGATGGGCATGGCCGACGTGGCGACCGTGCTCTTCGACAAGCACCTGAAGTTCGACGCCAGCGCCCCGCACTGGCCGGACCGCGACCGCTTCGTGCTGTCGGCCGGCCACGGCTCGATGCTGATCTACGGGCTTCTGCACCTGACCGGCTACGCCCAGATGACCATCGACGAGCTGAAGCGGTTCCGCCAGCTCGGCTCGCGCACGGCGGGACACCCGGAATACGGCCATGCCGAGGGGATCGAGACCACGACCGGCCCGCTCGGCCAGGGCATCGCCACCGCCGTCGGCATGGCGATCGCCGAGGAGAGCCTCGCGGCGCGGTTCGGGCGCAAGGTGGTCGACCACCGCACCTGGGTGATCGCCGGCGACGGCTGCCTGATGGAGGGGATCAGCCAGGAGGCGATCGGCCTCGCCGGCAAGCAGCAGCTCGACCGGCTGATCGTCCTGTGGGACGACAACGGCATCTCGATCGACGGCAAGGTCGCGCTCTCGGACGTGACCGACCAGATGGCGCGCTTCGCCGCCTCCGGCTGGTCCACGCATGCCTGCGACGCCCACGACCCCGAGGACGTCGACCGGGCGCTGACCGAGGCGGCGGCGAGCGCGCGGCCGGCCTTCGTGCGCTGCACCAGCCATATCGGCTTCGGCGCGCCGACCAAGCAGGACAGCCACGCCGCGCACGGCTCGCCGCTCGGGGCCGAGGAGATCGCCCGCACCCGCGAGATCTACGGCTGGGGCGCCGGGCCGTTCGAGATCCCGAAGGACGTGGCCGACGCCTGGCGCAGGATCGGCAGCCGGGGCGCCGCTGCGCGCGCCGAGTGGGAGGCGCGGCTCGAGAAGCTGCCCGCCGGCAAGCGGGCGGAGTTCCGGCGGGTGACCGCCGGCGAGCCGGCCAAGGGCCTCGCCAAGGCGCTGGCCGCCTACCGCAAGGAGCAGTCCGAGAAGGCGCCGAAGGTCGCGACGCGCAAGGCCTCCGAGATGGCGCTCGAGGTGGTCAACGCCGCCGCGCCGGAGACGCTCGGCGGCTCGGCCGACCTGACCGGCTCGAACAACACGCTGACCAAGGGCCTCGGGTCGTTCAGCCCGGAGAACCGCGCCGGGCGCTATATCCACTACGGCATCCGCGAGCACGGCATGGCGGCGGCGATGAACGGCATCGCCCTGCACGGCGGCGCGATCCCCTATGGCGGCACGTTCCTCGTCTTCTCCGACTACGCCCGCGGCGCGATCCGGCTGTCGGCGCTGATGGGGATCCGGGTCGTCTACGTGCTGACCCACGACTCGATCGGCCTCGGCGAGGACGGGCCGACGCACCAGCCGGTGGAGCATCTCGCGGCGCTGCGGGCGATCCCGAACCTCAACGTGTTCCGGCCCGCCGACGTGGTCGAGACCGCCGAGGCCTGGGAGCTGGCGCTCTCCTCGACGGGCGCGCCGTCGGTGCTGGCGCTCACCCGGCAGAACCTGCCGACGCTGCGCGTCGAGCATTCGCGGGCGAACCTGAGCGCCCGCGGCGGCTACATCCTCGCCGAGGGCGACGGGCGGCCGCGGGTGATCCTGATGGCGACCGGCTCGGAGGTCGAGATCGCCATGGCGGCGCGCCGGATCCTGCAGACCAAGGGGATCTGGACGCGGGTGGTGTCGATGCCCTGCTGGGAGCTCTTCGAGCAGCAGGACGAGGCCTATCGGCGCAAGGTGCTGCCGCGCGGGCCGGTTCGCGTCGGCGTCGAGGCGGCGCTGCGCTTCGGCTGGGACCGCTGGCTCTGCGACGAGCGCGGCGACGGGCGCAAGGCGGGCTTCGTCGGCATGACCGGCTTCGGCGCCTCCGGGCCGATCGAGGCGCTCTACCCGCATTTCGGCATCACCGCCGAGGCGGTGGCGGCGAAGGCGGAAAGCCTGCTCTGAGGGGGCGCGTATGGCCTGGAAGACGCTCGACGACATCGACCTCGACGGCAAGGTCATCCTGGCCCGGGTCGACATCAACGTGCCCATGGAGGCGGGCCGCGTCACCGACGCGACCCGGATCGAGCGCATCGTCCCGACCGTGAAGGACATCCTCGCCAAGGGCGGCAAGCCGGTGCTGCTGGCGCATTTCGACCGGCCGAAGGGCAAGGTCGTGCCGGAGATGAGCCTGCGGCAGGTGCTGCCGGCGCTCTCCGGGGCGCTGGGCGTCGACGTGGCCTTCGCGGAGGACTGCGTCGGCGACGCGGCCGCCGCGGCGGTGGCGGCGCTGCCGGCGGGGGGCGTGCTCCTGCTGGAGAACACCCGCTTCCACAAGGGCGAGGAGAAGAACGACCCCGAGTTCGCGGCGGCGCTGGCGAGGCTCGGGGACGTCTACGTCAACGACGCCTTCTCGGCGGCGCATCGGGCGCACGCCTCGACCGAGGGCGTCGCGCGGCTGCTGCCCTCCTGCGCCGGACGGCTGATGCAGGCGGAGCTCGAGGCGCTGGAGAAGGCGCTGGCGAAGCCCGACCGGCCGGTGGTGGCCGTGGTCGGCGGGGCCAAGGTCTCGACCAAGCTCGAGCTCCTCGGCAACCTGATCGACAAGGTCGACGCCGTGGTGATCGGCGGCGGCATGGCCAACACCTTCCTCGCCGCGCAGGGGATCGACGTCGGCAAGTCGCTCTGCGAGCACGACATGGCCGACACGGCGCGCGAGATCATGGCGAAGGCGGCGGCGGCGGGCTGCGAGATCGTGCTGCCGGTCGACGTGGTGGTGGCGCGCGAGTTCAAGGCCGGCGCCGAGAACGACACCGTGCCGGCCAGCGCCTGCCCGCCGGACGCGATGATCCTCGACGCCGGCCCCGAGTCGATCGCGCGGATCGCCACGGTGCTCTCCGGGGCGCGGACGCTCGTCTGGAACGGCCCGCTCGGGGCCTTCGAGATTCCGCCCTTCAACCTCGCCACCGATTCCGCGGCGCGGCAGGCCGCGGCGCTGACCCGGGCGGGGCGGCTGCTGTCGGTCGCCGGCGGCGGCGACACGGTGGCGGCGCTCAACTCCAGCGGCGCGGCGGCGGACTTCACCTATGTCTCGACCGCCGGCGGCGCCTTCCTCGAATGGCTGGAGGGCAAGACCCTGCCCGGCGTCGCGGCGCTCGACCAGTAATCCGATTTCCGAGTCAGAAAGGACCGCTCCATGAAGGCCAGCCGCACCGTCCAGAAGATCCTGGCGAACTACGAGGGCGAGAACCCCGGCGTGAAGGGGAACCTCTGCCGGATGCTGATGGAGGGGCGGCTCGGCGGCACCGGCAAGATGATCATCCTGCCGGTCGACCAGGGCTTCGAGCACGGGCCGGCGCGCAGCTTCGCGCCGAACCCGCCGGCCTATGACCCGCATTACCACTACCAGATCGCGATCGACGCGGGCCTGAACGCCTATGCCGCGCCGCTCGGGATGCTGGAGGCGGGGGCCGACACCTTCGCCGGGCAGATCCCGACGATCCTGAAGGCGAACTCGGCCAACTCGCTGATGTCGGACACCGCCGGCAAGAACCAGGCGGTGACCGCCTCGGTCGACGACGCGCTGCGGCTCGGCTGCGCGGCGATCGGGTTCACCATCTATCCGGGCTCGGACGCGCAGCTCGACATGTACGAGGAGATCGTCGAGATGCGCGCCGAGGCCGCCTCGGTCGGCATTCCGACGGTGATCTGGTCCTATCCGCGCGGCGAGGCGGTGACCAAGGACGGCGAGACGGCGATCGACGTCGCGGCCTATGCCGCGCAGATCGCGGCGCTGATCGGCGCGCACGTCATCAAGATCAAGCTGTCGACCGACCACCTGATGCTGCCCGAGGCGAAGAAGGTCTATCAGGAGCGCAAGATCGACGTCTCGACCCAGGCGAAGCGCGTGGCGCATTGCATGGACGCGGCCTTCGGCGGGCGGCGGATCGTGGTGTTCTCCGGCGGCGCGGCCAAGGGCTCCGACGCGGTCTACGAGGACGCCCGGGCGATCCGCGACGGCGGCGGCAACGGCTCGATCATCGGGCGGAACACCTTCCAGCGCAGCCGCGCCGATGCGATGGCGATGCTCGGCAAGCTCGTCGACATCTACAAGGGCCGCGACTGAGGCGCGTGTTCACGCGTGAAAACTCGCTAAGCCATTGATTTCACGTGCGCGGGTAATGACCCGTCACCCCCTCGGCCCCGGGGGTGACGTCCTTGCGCGGATTGTCGACAAAAAGCGTTGACGCGTCGCCGGCCGCAATCCAAGCTTTACGAACACCATTTCGTGAGGAGGGGCCGTCCATGAGAATTGTCTCGCTCCGCGACCTTGCGCTGCTTTCCGTCGCATTCGCCTGGCCCGCCATGCCGTGTTACGCGGCGTTCCTCAGCACCTACGGCAACGCCGGCGTCCACGGCGCCGGTTCCGATCCCAGGGACGGCATCATTCGGGACACGAATGTCGGCGGGCGGAGCGTCTCGGTGGCGTCGAGCTTCTCCGCGCCCGGCGGCTCGGCCGAGGCTTCCGCGTCAGCCGACGCGAGAACCGGCAAGCTCACGTCGTTCGGCCTCAAGAACGGCGGCGCCGGTGACGCCGAAGGCGCCGCGTACGCCGCTTCCAGCTTCACCGCCAGCAAGTCGGGCTCGGTCGACTTCTACTTCGACCTCTCCGGCGCCTGGGACGTGCAGGACGCGCCCGGACTGGACTACGAGAACCGCCTCTATCAGGAGGCGATCATGGAGATCACGTCGAACGGCGGAACTCACTACGAGCAGCACATCGTCGACACCGCCTATGACGCCGACTTCAACCCGCCGGACCTTCCCCCGACCGGCACGACTTCCAGGCGCCTGAAATACACGGCCGTCGTCCAGTCTGGAACCGCCTATTCGCTGACCGGCTACGTCTACACGTGGCTCTCGGGCGTCGCCTACGGCTCCGGGACGCTGGACGGGGTGCTGTCCTACGTCGCGCATGACGGCGTCGCGCTGACCTTCGACGACCCCCGGTTCCTCGTCGCCCCGGTGCCGCTGCCGGCCGGCGGGCTGCTGCTGCTCGGCGGCCTCGGCGCGGCGCTGCTCGGGGTCCGGGGCGCGCGGCCGGGCGGCCCGATCTCGTTAACCCTTTAGGGGATTCACAAGCGCACGGAATTGGGCCATAGTCCCCGGGCGATCGAACGTCCGGGGCCAAATGGCTGGAATCCATTCCGAAAGCGAGCCGAAGCGCGGCGCCGTCGCCGGCTCGGTCTTCGCGGTCGTCACCATCGCGCTGATGGGCTACCTGACCTTCGCCGCCTTGCAGGGCGAGCACGGCCTGTTCCGGCTGTTCCAGATCGAGGCGCAGGAGAAGCGGCTGACCGCGGAGCTGGCCGAGCTGCGCGCCGCCCGCGCGGCCATCGCCAACAAGACCGAGCGGCTGTCGAGCGGCAGCCTCGACCTCGAGCTGCTCGACGAGCAGGCCCGCCGCGTCCTCGGTCTCGGGCGACCGGACGAAATCCTCATTCGCTGAATCGCTGCAAGCGATTACAGGGCTTCCATCCCGGTTTCGGGGGGCTATAATCGCTGTGGTTTAACGCTAAACCATAAAGAGACCCGGGGGAAAGCCGATGGCGACTGCGCGCCGCGCGACCGCGAAGATACCCAATGCCTCGAAGGAAGACCTGCTCAAGTACTACCAGGAGATGCTGCTGATCCGACGCTTCGAGGAGAAGGCCGGCCAGCTCTACGGCATGGGCCTGATCGGCGGCTTCTGCCACCTCTACATCGGCCAGGAGGCCGTCGTGGTCGGGCTGGAGGCCAGCGCGAAGGAAGGCGACCAGCGCGTCACCTCGTACCGCGACCACGGCCACATGCTCGCCTGCGGCATGGACCCGAAAGGCGTCATGGCCGAGCTGACCGGGCGCTCGGGCGGCTACAGCCGCGGCAAGGGCGGCTCGATGCACATGTTCTCGGCCGAGAAGCGCTTCTACGGCGGCCACGGCATCGTCGGCGCCCAGGCGGCGATCGGCGCCGGCCTCGCGCTCGCCAACAAGTACCGCGGCAACGACGCGGTGAGCTTCGCCTATTTCGGCGACGGCGCCTCGAACCAGGGCCAGATCTACGAGTGCTTCAACATGTGCTCGCTCTGGAAGCTGCCCTGCATCTTCGTGATCGAGAACAACCAGTACGCGATGGGCACCTCGCTCAAGCGCGCCTCGTCGACGCCGGCGCTCTACACCCGCGGCGCGGCCTTCGGCATCCCGGGCGAGCCGGTCGACGGCATGGACGTGCTGGCGGTCAAGGCGGCGGGCGAGAAGGCGACCGCGCATTGTCGCGCCGGCGAGGGGCCGTACATCCTCGAGATGAACACCTACCGCTATCGCGGGCACTCGATGTCGGACCCGGCCAAGTACCGGACCCGCGAGGAGGTGCAGAAGATGCGCGAGGAGCGCGACCCGATCGACCATGTCCGCGACATGCTGATGGCGGGGTCGCTGGCGACCGAGGACGATCTCAAGGAGATCGACAAGAGCATCAAGGCGATCGTCAACGAATCGGCGCAATTCGCGCAGGACAGCCCCGAGCCGGCCGAATCCGAGCTCTGGACCGACGTGTACGCCTGAGGGGGGCTGGATTATGGCGACGCAGATTCTGATGCCGGCCCTCTCGCCGACGATGGAAGAGGGCACCCTCGCGAAATGGCTGGTCAAGGAGGGCGACAAGGTCGCCTCGGGCCAGATCCTCGCCGAGATCGAGACCGACAAGGCCACGATGGAGTTCGAGGCCGTCGACGAGGGCACCGTCGGCAAGATCCTGATCCCCGAGGGCACCGAGGGCGTGAAGGTCAACACCCCGATCGCGGTGCTGGTCGAGGACGGCGAGGACGCCTCCGCGATCGCGGCGCCGGCGGCGAAGGCCGAGGCGCCGGCGGCCGTCGAGGAGCCGAAGCAGGCCCCCGCCGCGGCGCCGGCGAGCCAGCCGAAGGCCGCGCCCGAGCCGGAGCCGGAGCCCGAGGTTCCCGCCGGCACGGCGATGAAGACCCAGACGGTGCGCGAGGCGCTGCGCGACGCCATGGCCGAGGAGATGCGCCGCGACGGCGACGTCTTCCTGATGGGCGAGGAGGTCGGCGAGTACCAGGGCGCCTACAAGATCAGCCAGGGCATGCTCGACGAGTTCGGCGCCCGGCGGATCATCGACACGCCGATCACCGAGCACGGCTTCACCGGCATGGCGGTCGGCGCGGCCTTCGCGGGGCTGCGGCCGATCGTCGAGTTCATGACCTTCAACTTCGCGTTGCAGGCGATGGACCACATCATCAACTCGGCGGCCAAGACGCTCTACATGTCGGGCGGCCAGATGGGCTCGCCGATCGTGTTCCGCGGCCCGAACGGCGCCGCGGCGCGGGTGGCGGCGCAGCACAGCCACGACTGGGCGGCGCTCTACTCCAACATCCCCGGCCTCAAGGTCTGCATGCCCTACACGGCGGCCGACGCGAAGGGGCTCCTGAAGAGCGCGATCCGGGACAACAACCCGGTGATCTTCCTCGAGAACGAGATCCTCTACGGGCGCAGCTTCGAGGTGCCGGACATCGAGGACTTCACCGTCCCGATCGGCAAGGCGCGGATCGCCCGCAAGGGCTCGGACGTGACCATCGTCTCCTTCGGCATCGGCATGTCCTATGCGCTCGCCGCGGCGGACGAGCTCGCCAAGGAGGGGATCGAGGCCGAGGTGATCGACCTGCGCACGCTGCGGCCGATGGACACCGCCGCGGTGATCCGCTCGGTGCAGAAGACCAACCGCTGCGTCACGGTGGAGGAAGGCTTCCCGCAGGGCTCCGTCGGCAACTACGTCTCGGCGACGATCATGCAGGCGGCGTTCGACTACCTCGACGCGCCGGTGATCAACGTCGCCGGCAAGGACGTGCCGATGCCCTATGCAGCGAACCTCGAGAAGTTCGCGCTGGTGACGGTTCCCGAAGTGATCGCGGCCGTGAAGGCCGTCACCTACCGCTGAGGAGCCGGCGATGCCGATCAACATCCTGATGCCCGCCCTCTCGCCGACCATGGAGGAGGGCACGCTCGCCCGCTGGCTGAAGAAGGAGGGCGACAAGATCTCCTCCGGCGACGTGATGGCGGAGATCGAGACCGACAAGGCGACGATGGAGTTCGAGGCCGTCGAGGAAGGCGTCCTCGGCAAGATCGTCGTCCCCGAGGGCACGGAGGGCGTGAAGGTCAACGACGTGATCGCCGTCCTGCTCGAGGAGGGCGAGGACGCCTCGGCGATCTCGGCCGCGCCCGCGGGCGGCGGCGGCGCCAAGGCGGCGGCCGCTCCGGCCGCGGCCGAGGCGCCGGCCGCGAAGCCGAACGGCGCGGCGGCTCCGGCGGCGGCTGCGCCGGCGGCCGCGTCGGGCGAGCGGGTGTTCGCCTCGCCGCTGGCGCGGCGGATCGCCAGGGAGAAGGGGCTCGACCTCGCGGCGGTGAAGGGCTCCGGCCCGCATGGCCGCATCGTCAAGGTCGACGTCGAGAGCGCGAAGCCGGGGGCGGCGCCCGCGGCGGCGGCGGCGGCGGCTCCGGCCGCTGCGGCGCCGGCGGCGGCCGCCAAGGCTGCGGCCCCGGCCGGGCCGGACGCGGAGGCGGTGAAGAAGATCTACGCCGACCGCGAGTTCGAGGAGGTCAAGCTCGACGGGATGCGCAAGACGATCGCGGCGCGGCTCTCGGAGGCCAAGTCGACGATCCCGCATTTCTACCTGCGCCGCGAGATCGAGCTCGACGCGCTGCTGAAGTTCCGCGGCCAGCTCAACAAGGAGCTGGAAGGCCGCGGGGTGAAGCTGTCGGTCAACGACTTCGTCATCAAGGGCTGCGCGCTGGCGCTCCAGGCCGTGCCGGACTGCAACGCGGTCTGGGCCGGCGACCGGGTGCTGAAGCTGAAGCCGTCGGACGTCGCCGTCGCGGTGGCGATCGAGGGCGGGCTCTTCACCCCGGTGATCCGCGACGCCGACAAGAAGACGCTGTCGGCGATCTCGGCGGAGATGAAGGACCTCGCCGCCCGCGCGCGCAACCGCAAGCTCGCGCCGCACGAGTACCAGGGCGGCAGCTTCGCCATCTCGAACCTCGGGATGATGGGGATCGAGAACTTCGACGCGGTGATCAACCCGCCGCACGCCTCGATCCTCGCGGTCGGCGCGGGCGTGACCAAGCCGGTGGTCAAGGGCGGCGAGATCGTCATCGCCACCGTGATGTCGGTGACGCTCTCGGTCGACCACCGGGTGATCGACGGGGCGCTGGGCGCGGAGTTCCTCGCCAAGCTCAAGGACTACGTGGAGCATCCGATGGGGATGCTCGCCTGAGAAACCACGGGCGCGCCCCGGCGGCGCGCCCGTCTCAGGTGGCGCAAATGAAAGCGGCGGCCCCGGTCGGGGCCGCCGTTCCCGTTCGTGAGCTGGCGCTCAGATGTAGTAGTCGCCGTCGTCGGCGAGGATCAGCTGGGCGGAGCCGAGCTTCCAGCCGACGTTCATCAGTCGGACCGAGGCGCCGTAGTCGTCGAGGTCGATGATGGTGTGCGACCCCGACCGGTGGCTGGCCTCGCGCACGTCCTGCACCGTGAAGAAGTCGAGCGCCGAGAGGTCGAGCTTGTCGCTCTTGGTGAAGTCGTAGACGGTGTCGTCGCCGGCGTTCTTGCCGAAGGCGAAGACGTCCCGGCCCTGCTCGCCGCGCAACTGGTCGTTGCCCTCGCCGCCGTCGAGGTAGTCGTATCCCTTCGAGCCGTAGAGCTTGTCCTTGCCCTTGCCGCCGAACAGGAAGTCGTCGCCGGCGGCGCCGCGCAGCTCGTCATTGCCGTCGCCGCCGTCGAGGTAGTCGTGGTCGGCCTCGCCGTAGAGCTTGTCCTTGCCCTTGCCGCCCCAGATCATGTCGTTGCCGGCGCCGCCCCAGGCCTGGTCGTTGCCGTCGTCGCCGTAGATGTCGTCCGCGCCCTTCTTGCCATAGAGCTTGTCGTTGCCCTTGAAGCCGATCAGCAGGTCGAGCCCGTTGGTGCCGTTGATGTTGGAGTTGTTGCCGTCGGTCCCGCCGATCCGCGTGCTGGAGACGAAGGCGTCGCGATAGACGTGGTCGATCGTGGTGTTGCGCGCCACGACGTCGGAGAGCGAGCTCGACTCGATCATCTTGATCAGGTCGGGATGGTCCTTGAACCGGTTGAGGTAGAACAGCCGGTCGCCGTCGCGGAAGTTCTCGAACTGCATGACGTTGAGGATCGTCATCATCTCGCCGAGCTGCGAGCCGGGGGCGTCCTTCTCCAGGAGGCCGCCGATCAGCGAGTCGAGCCGGTCTATGCCGTCGACGTCCTTGACGCCGTCGCCGTCGCCGTCCGCGCCGGTGTTGTAGAGCTGCTTGAGCTTCAGGAGCGTCGCGGCGTCGACGTTGTTGTCGGCGCCGAAGTCGTCGAAGTCGTCGTAGGTGTCGAGCCCGAGCCCGTCGCGCAGCTTGTTGTAGAGGCCGACGCCGTGGTCGCGGGCGCGCTGGATGTCGAACACCGTCAGGTCGCCGTTGACCGCGGGGCCGAACAGCGCGTTGCGGTTGCCGTCGACGACGAACCGGTCGATCTCCTGCTCGAGGCCGGTGAGCTGCCCGCGGACGATGGCGTCGACCGCGTCGTTGTTGCGCACGCCATTGGCGCCGAGCTGGAAGGCGAGGCCGAGGTTCAGCGGCCCGGTCACCGTCGGGTTGCTCGCATCGGTGGTGACGATGGTCGCGACCGAGCCGTCCTCGTCGAGGATCGGCATGATCTGCGGCGAGGCCGAATGGGCGAAGCGGAAGGCGACGGTGGTGAACTCGTTGATCACCGTGGCGTCGACGTCCGCGTGGTAGCCGGAATAGGCGGAGAGCGCCTGCGCGCCGATCAGCTTCGGCATGTACTCGGCGTAGACGATGTGCTGCCACTCCGCCTCGTTGAGCGCGCGGGCCGCCTCGAAGAGCTGCTCCTGCGTCCAGGTCGGATACTTCGCCTCGAGCTGGTCGACATGCCAGTTGTGGTTGCGCGCCCAGAGCAGCTGCTGCGAGAGCAGATGGGTCTGCTGGTTCGCCCGGTTGTCGCCGGCGGCGAAGCTCGACGGCGAGACGCCGAAGGCGTTGCCGTCGAGAACGGCGATCACGTCGTTGACGGCGAGGCCGTGGTGGTCGGCGACCTCCTGATAGGTCGGCAGCAGGTTGTCGGAGGCCCCCATCAGGAGCTTGGCCGACTTGCCGCCGCCGGGCGCGTTGGCGCGCAGAAGGTGCTCGATCCCCTGCGAGCTGCCATAGGTCTGCGACAGATCGAGATATGAGGTCTCGTCGTTCGGCTGGTTCCGCTCGATGACGCCGTCGCCGTCCTGGTCGACGTGCACAGCGACGTCGGCGGTGTTCGGGTCGTTGTCGTCGTCGATGTATTTCTGCGGGGTCCGGGCGAACGGGAACGGCAGTCCGTCGACGAAGAGCGGCGCGGGATCGATCGGGTCGGCCGGCACGGCGGGACCGACGAGCGCCGCCTCGGCGAAGTCGTGGGTCAGGTACTGGCCGAAGAACTGGAAGTACTGGTTGAGGCCGACCGCGCTCGGGATATCGGTGTCCTGGGCGTGGATAGCGTCGCTGATCGCCCGCGGCTGCGGCATGTCGCCGACGTTGAACGGGCCGTTGAACGGCGGTCCGTTCGTGCGCTGCACCGGCAGGTGCCAGTTGGTGAACCCCTGGGCGTCCGGGTAGCTGTTCTCCGTCGCGCGCAGGAAGTAGCTGTGCGCGGCGCCCCAGTCGTCATGGGCGAGATTGTTGCCGTGTCCCGACGGATCACGCGCCTCGAGCGTGTCCAGCCAGTCGAGATAGGACCCATAGTAATCCTGATACTTGTAATAGCCCTCGTATACGCTCATTGTTTTCCCCCACGACAGCAGAAACTGCGCGGTGAAATCACCACGTGCGCAGTCCGATTGTGCCGAAGAAACCCCTCCCTCGGTCCGGGAAGCTTAGTTAACGACCCTTGATGCGTAAAGCGTTTCGGCGGGTTGTCGCCGATGGCATGCGGTCATTGCATGGAGATCAGGCAGAACACCGCCGATAATGCTCGCCGATACTCGGGGCGGTTGTGTTGCGCTGCACCTATAATCCGGATGAGAACTGCCGCGGCGCGCGTCCGCGGCGGCCTCACGGCGGCGTGATTCGCGGCCTCAGTCGGTCTGCGGTCCGGTCTCGCGCAGCACCTGGGCGTAGACGTTGACGACGAGGGCCGTCAGCAGGATCAGCCCGCGGATCAGGATCTTGAGGAAGCTGTCGATCTGCACGTGGTCGAGCCCGTTGTTCAGCACGCCGAGCACGAGCAGGCCGACGATGGTGTTGCCGATGCCCCCCCGCCCGCCGAAGAGCGAGGTGCCGCCGACCACCACCGCCGCGATCGCGTCGAGCAGGAACGTGTCGAACTGGTTCTGCTGCGCCGAGCCGAAATAGGCGACGCCGAGCATCCCGGCGACCCCGGCGCACATGGCGGAGATGATCATCACCGCGGCGATGATGGCGCGGACGTTGACGCCGGAATATTCCGCCGCCTCGCGGTTGCCGCCCACCATGTAGACGTAGCGGCCGAAGCGCGTGTAGGTCAGCACGAAATGCGCGACGCCGAGGAAGATCAGGCAGACGATGATCGTCCAGCGCACCCCGAAGATCGACGTCGCCCCGAGATAGTGGACGATGTCGGGGAAGTTGTAGGCGATCTGGCCGCGCACCAGCAGCGCCGAGACGCCGTTGGCGATCTGCATCACCGCCAGCGTCATGATGAAGGACGGGATGCCGATCCGGGTCACGCCGAAGGCGGTCAGGCAGCCGAAGGCGAAGCAGGAGAGCAGCGTCAGCACCACCGCGATCACGCCGGGCAGCGGCAGGTTGGCGATGTTCACGTAGTCGGGCTGGAGCGTGAAATAGGCGACCGTGATGCCGATCGCGTTGGCGATCGCCGCGACGGAGAGGTCGATCTCGGCGGTCAGGATCACGAAGGTCAGCCCGACGGCGATGATCCCGGTGATCGACACCTGGCTCGCGATGTTCATCGCGTTGACCACGGTGAAGAAGGACGGGCTCGCGAAGGAGAAGAACGCCACCAGCACGATCAGGGTGAACACGGGGGCGATGTTGCGGAGCTGGTCGGCGAGGAAGCGCCGCACGCCGCCGCCCTGCCTCGCGATGTCGTCGGTCGATGTCATGGGGCGCGTCCCGTCAGGCGGCTGCGAGGAGGTCGGACTTGGTGATGCGGCCGGAGGCGAACTCGGCGCTCGCCGCGCCGCGCCGCATCACCGTGACGCGGTCGGCCAGCGTCAGGATGGTCTCGGGCTCGGTCGAGAGGACGAGGATCGCCACCCCGCGGTCGCGCAGCGACTTCAGGATGCGGATCACGTCCTCCTTGGCGCCGACGTCCATGCCGCGGGTGGGCTCGACGAGGATCAGCACCTTGGGCAGGAAGGTCAGCCACTTCGCCAGCGCGACCTTCTGCTGGTTGCCGCCGGAGAGCGAGCCGAGCGGGATGCCGGGCTTCGGCGGGCGGATCTGCAGGTCGCGGACGTGCCCGGCGGCGATCTCGCGCTCGCGGCCGGGGCGGAGCAGGACGCGGGAGATGCGGTCGAGGATGGCGATCGAGACGTTCTTGTAGACCGGCTCGGTGCGGAACAGCATCATCCGCCGGTTCTCGGGCAAGAAGGCGATGCCGGCGCCGCGGGCGGCCGAGGTGGTGCGCAGCCGCACCGGGGCGCCGTCGAGCGCCACCTCGCCGCCGGAGAGCTTCAGCTTGCCGAAGAGCGCCCGGGCGAGCTCGATCTGGCCGCAGCCCATGAAACCGTAGACGCCGGTGATCTCGCCCTTGCGCAGGCTGATGGAGAAATGGTCCAGCGCCCGGCCGAGGCTGGCGTCGCGGACCTCGAGCGCCACCGGGCGGCTGTCGTCCCCGGCGAGGTCGGCGGCCTCGCCCATGTGCATCTCGGCCATGTGGCGGCCGATCATGTGGCCGATGACCGCCGCCTTGTCGAGATTGGCCACGTCCTCCGTCACCACCTTGCGGCCGTTGCGGAAGACGGTCACCCGGTCGGAGATCGCCAGCACGTCGTCGAGGAAATGCGAGATGAACACCACCGCCTTGCCCTCGGCCTTGAGGCGGCGGAGCACCTCGAAGAGCCGGGCGACCTCCGGCGGCGACAGCGCCGAGGTGGGCTCGTCGAGGATGAGGATGCGCGCCCCGGAGAACAGCACGCGGCTGAGCTCGACGAGCTGCTGGAGGCCGACGGGCAGCGCCCCCATGCGGGTGCGCGGGTCGATGTCGAGGCCGAGGCTGGCGATCTGGCGCCGGGCCTCGGCGTTCATGCGGGCCCAGTCGACCGTGCCCATCGCCGTGAGCGGGTGGGCGCCGAGGAAGACGTTCTCCGCCACCGAGAGGTCGGCGACGGTCGAGAGCTCCTGGTGGACCATGCCGACGCCCTCGGCGAGCGCGTCGCGCGGCGAGCGCAGGCGGACCTCGCGGCCGTCGATGCGCATCACGCCCTCGTAGTCGGTATGCACCCCGGCGATGATCTTCATCGTCGTCGACTTGCCGGCGCCGTTCTCGCCGACGAGGCCGTGGATCTCGCCGGCCAGGAGCTCGAAATCGACGTCGCGCAGCGCGGCGACGCCGCCGAAGGACTTCGACACTGCGGACAACTCAAGAAGGGGCGGCTGCGCGCCGCCCCCGTATGCGGCCTGGTCGGGCACCTGACGACTACATCAGGAACTGCTTCTGGAGCCAGAGCTGGCCCTCGGCGGTCTCGGCGGTGACCACCGGGCCGTCGGCGAGGATCGAGACGGGGATGCCCGCCTGCGCCTTGCCGCCCGCCGCGACCGCCGCCACGCCCGCCGCCACCGACCAGCCATGGATGCGGCAGGAGGGGTTGCGCACCGTGGTGACCATCACCCCGTCGATGACCGCGTTCACCGCCGGCGGCATCGCGTCGACGCCGGCGAGCTTGATGCCCTCCCGCTGCTTCGACTTGATGACGTTGAAGGCGGCGAGCGCCATGTCGTCGTTGTGGAAGAAGGCGCCGGCGATCTCCGGGTTCTGGGTCAGGACCGAGTCCCAGATGCGCGCGACCTTGGTCACGTCCCAGTCGGCCGGCTCCTCGTTGAGGACCTTCACGTCCGGGTAGTTGGCGACGACCTGCTGGAAGCCCTTGGCGCGGCCCTGCGCGCCCGAATGGCCGAGCGCGCCCTGGGTCATCACCACGTTGCCCTTGCCGCCGATCGACTTCATCAGCGCCTCGGTGGCGACGGCGCCCATCATCACGTTGTCGGGCGCGATGAAGGTGGTGATGTCGATGGTGCCCGGCGGCGCGATCAGCGTGTCCATGGCGACGACCGGGATGCCGGCCTCGATCATGCGGTTGACCGGGTCGGTCAGCGTGCCGATGCCGAAGCTCTGGATCGCCACGAAGTCCCAGGGCTGCGAGGCCATGTTGTCGATGGCGGCGCGCTGCTTGGTGGCCGCGAGCTCGCCGTCGAACCAGGTGATCTCGACGTTCATCAGCTTGCCCCAGGCCTCGGCGGCCTGCTTGCCCTGCGCGCACCAGGTCGCCTGGAGGCCGGCGTTCGAGAACGCGGCCTTGAGCGGCTTCGACGCGGCGTTCAGCTCCTGGGCGAGCGCCGGGCTGAAGCCCGCGCTGGCGAGGAGCGCGCCGGCGACGGAGCCCGCGCCGAACAGCCGGAGCGCGTCGCGGCGGGAGGCGCCGACCTCGCCGATCTCCTGAAGGGCCGCGTCGTCGCGGACGATCTTGTCGGTCATGGCCTCACCCTCGCCCGCTGGCGGCGAAGCGGACAGGCCGCGTCGAGACACGGTTCATGCAATCCTCCCTGGGAGCGGGGCCTTCGCGCCCCTTGGTCACCGACGGCTTTTCGCGCCGCCGACGCGGAGTAAATCACCGGCCGGCGGCGCGGGTCAACGCGGATTCTGGCCTTTCGGAGAGGTTGCTTAAACGTTTCCACCGGCGCGGCGCCGCGCGCCGCCGCCGATCCGCGCCCGATCCCCCCGCCCGAGCGGATTGACAACGCGCCGGCGCCGGGGCGAGCCTCGGCGCCCGTCCACCCGAGCCCCCGCGAGCGCCATGGAACCCTACGCCCCCCTCACCCCCGAGACGATTCCCGCGCGGCTCGGCGCCCTCCCGGCGCTCGCCGCGCTGATCGGTCCGGATCCGGCGGCGTGGCGGGCAGTCGAGGTCGGCGACGGCAACCTCAACCTCGTCTTCATCGTCAGCGGACCCGCCGGCAAGGCGATCGCCAAGCAGGCGCTTCCTTACGTGCGGCTGGTCGGCGAGAGCTGGCCGCTGCCGCTGGAGCGCTCGTGGTTCGAGTGGAACGCGCTCACGCGGCAGGCGGCGCGCGCGCCCGGGTCGGTCCCGGTCGTCCACCACTTCGACCGCGGGCAGGCGCTTCTCGTGATGGACTTCCTCGAGGACCACGTGATCCTGCGCAAGAGCCTGATCGCCGGGGTCGAGCATCCCGGCCTCGGCGAGTTCCTCGGGCTCTTCTGCGCGCGGACGCTGTTCCGCTCCTCCGACCTCTCGATGCCGACCGCGGAGAAGAAGGCCGACGTGGCGCTCTTCGCCGGCAACGTGGCGCTGATGGACATCACCGAGGCGCTGGTCTTCACCGATCCGTACTGGCACGCGCCGCTCAACCGGCACACGCCCGGGCTCGAGGCGCTGGTCGCCGAGCTGCGCGCCGATGCGGGCCTGAAGATCGCCGCCCAGCACCTGAAATGGGCCTACACCTCGAACGCCGAGGCGCTGCTGCATGGCGACCTGCATACCGGCTCGATCATGGCGGTGGGGGACCGGATCTCGGTGATCGACCCGGAATTCGCCTCCTACGGCCCGATGGGCTTCGACGTCGGCATGCTGATCGCCAACTTCCTGATGGCCTATCACGCGCAATCCGGCCACGAGGGCGCGCCGGGCGAGCGCGACGCCTACCGCGACTGGATCCTCGGGGTGGCGGCGGAAATCTGGGACGTGTTCGCCGCGGAGTTCGCGCGGCTCTGGCGGAGCGAGCGGCGCGGCATCCTCTACCCGGCGGCGCTCTACGAGGACCAGGGCCAGCCCGAGGCGGCCGAGCGCGCGCTCGCCGAGCGCCTCTCCGCCATCTGGACCGACGCGCTCGGCTTCTGCGGGGTGGAGATCCACCGCCGCATCCTCGGCCTCGCCCACAACGCCGACTTCGAGACCATCGCCGGCGAAGCCCGGCGGGCGGCCTGCGAGGCCCCCGCCCTCCGCCTCGGCCGCGCGCTGGTCCACGGCCGCCACGCCATCGCCACGATGGCCGAGGTCTGCGCCCTCGCCCGCCGCGAGGAGGCCGCCGGAAGCTGACGCCCCACCGCCTCCCAGGCCGCAGGCAGGAAGTAAACCTTCATTGACAAAGGATTGACGCCTCCGAGTTTCGTATTTTATTACAAAGACTTGATCCCGGTATCACGCGTGCAACGCGCCTTTGGACATGCGGGTTTCCATCTCCCTTTCAGCCCCGGTAGCTCACCCGCGGCTCGCCCTCGCCCGTCGGCGCGAGGAAGGCGAAGCCGTTCGCGCCGAGCGTCAGCGTGCGGTCGAGGAGGCCCGCGGCCTGGCTCGGGTCGTCGGCGGAGAGCGCGAGGCCCTTCACCCGCACCGCCCGCGTCTCCGCCGAGAGGTTGAACACGCAGGCGAGGCCCGACCCCTCGCCCTGCCGCAGGAAGGCGAGCACCGGCTCGTCGGCGCGGAAGAACCGCGTCCCCCCGCCGACCAGCTCCGGCCGCGACCGGCGGAACGCGAGCATCCGGCGATAGAACGCCAGCACCGAGCCCGGGTCGGCCTCCTGCCCGGCGACGTGCCGCGCCGCCTGCGGCGCCTTGACCGGCAGCCACGGCTTGCCGGCGCTGAAGCCCGCATTGGCGCTCTCGCCGTCCCAGGGCATCGGCGTCCGGCAGCCGTCGCGGCCTTTGTATTCCGGCCAGAAGCGGATCCCCGGCGGGTCGGTCAGCTCCTCCAGCTCCAGCTCGCTCTCCGGCAGCCCGAGCTCCTCGCCCTGGTAGAGGCAGACCGAGCCCTGCAGCGACAGCAGCAGCGCCGCCGCCTGCCGCGCCAGCGCGTCCGCGTCGGCGGCGTGGGGGAGCCAGCGGCTGGCGTGACGGATCACGTCGTGGTTGGAGAAGCTCCAGCACGGGCAGCCGTCCGGCGCCGCCTTGTAGAACCGCTCCACCGCCTTGCGGAAATGCCGCGCCGTGAAGGGCGCGCCCAGAAGCTCGAAGGAATAGGCCATGTGCAGCCGCTTCGCGCCGCGGGTGTAGTCGGCCATGATCTCGATGGCCCGCGCCCCGCTCTCGCCGACCTCGCCGACCGTGGTCCGCGCCTCGTAGTGGTCCATCAGCGTGCGGATCCGCTTGAGGAAGCCGACGTTCTCCGGCTGGGTCTTGTCGCGCAGGTGCTCCTGCATCTCGTAGGGATTGACCGGCGGCAGCGCCGCGTCGCGCGCCGCCGGCGGGTTCGGGCGCAGCTTCCTGTCGTGGAAGTAGTAGTTCACCGTGTCGAAGCGGAACCCGTCGACGCCGCGCTCCAGCCAGAACCGCAGCACCTCCAGCACGGCGTCCTGCACCGCCGGGGTGTGGAAGTTGAGGTCCGGCTGGCTCGCGAGGAAGTTGTGCAGGTAGTATTGCCGCCGCCGCGTGTCCCACTCCCACGCCGGCCCGCCGAACACCGAGGCCCAGTTGTTGGGCGGCCCGCCGTCCGGCCGCGGATCGGCCCAGACATACCAGTCCGCCCGCGGGTTGTCGCGATCGGCCCGGCTCTCCTTGAACCACACATGCTGGTCGGACGTGTGGCTCAGCACCTGGTCGATGACGACCTTCAGCCCCAGCGCATGCGCCCGCCCGACCAGCCGGTCGAAATCCGCGAGCGTCCCGAACAGCGGATCGACGCCGGTATAGTCGGAGACGTCGTAGCCCATGTCCGCCATCGGCGAGGGAAAGATCGGCGACAGCCACACCGCATCCGCCCCGAGCCGCGCCACATGCTCCAGCCGCTCGACGATCCCCGGCAGGTCCCCCACCCCGTCGCCGTTCGAATCCTGAAACGACCGGGGGTAGATCTGGTAGATCACCGCCCCGCGCCACCACTCCGTCATCGGGTTCTCCCGCGGCCGATTTCCGTCCTTCTATAGACCGGCGTTCCCGTCGCGCGCCATCTCTCCCGACAGGCGGCGACGTCTTGCGGCGCAGACCGGCCCGGTCGATGCTGCCTGATGAACGGCGCCGGGAGACCCGCATTGGCGATCGACCTCGCATCCATTCCGGGATCGGCAGAGCGCAGGCGCCTGGCCCGGTCGCTCGCCGCGGGCATCGATCCATGGGACCTGACGGATCTCGACGCCGTGTTCGCGAGTGTGCAGGTCGTCGCGGAGGACGGTCCCGCGAGCGTGTTGCTGATCCAGCGCCTGCGCGACGCCGGGGCGCTGCAGACGCTCGCGGCGATCCGGGACCGGGCCACGGATGCCGTCCTGTTGCTGGAGCGCAGCGCCCGCAGGCAGGAGGCGGTCGCGGCCGGCGCGAGCGAGGCGGTGCGCCTCGTCGGCATCGGCGTCCTCGTGTTCGGCGCGACCTCCGGGATCCACGCCTTCGGCGTATGGACCGCGGTCCTGCTGGTGATCGGCTTCGGCGTCACTGTCGCGGGCAGCGCCGAGGTGGAGCGCGGCAAGACGGCCGCCGCCGGCGAGCTCTTCCGCGCCGCGGCGCTCGCGCGGCTCGTGGCCCTGATCGACGGCAGCTGGCCGACCCCGCGGGTGGCCTGGTAGGAGGCGAGCCACGCCGTGGGCGCGCATCCTTCGTTCACGGACGTTGGATTATTGGTGGGGAAGGACTAGAGTAACCAGCGGAGGCGCTGAACCATGCTTGTGTCGCAGGACATCCTTGCCGCGATCGTCGGGCCGGCCGCAATGCTGGCGCTGGCGGGCTATTTCTGGCGTCGATCCGTGCAGGCGCGTCGCGCCGTCAGCGCCTCGGTGGCGCCGGACGCCCTCTCCGAGGGCTTCGGCGAGGCCGTCGGCGGCACGCGCCTCACGGCGCCGGCCCCGCGAAAGCGCGAGATCGCCTGATCTCGTCCGTCTATCGTCGCCTGCCACGGACCGGGGTCGCCTGCCCGCAAGGCGAGCGACCGGATTTTGACTGTCCGCCTTTTCATCCCGGGCGATTCGCCTAGAGTGCCGCGCAACAACCAGAAGGAGAAGGGCGGGACATGGGCAGCATCATCACCTTCGCACAGCAGAAGGGGGGCGCCGGCAAGACCACGGTGCTCGCCCATCTCGCCGCCGCCTGGAGCGAGGCGGGGCGTCGGGTGGCGCTGATCGACCTCGACCCGCAGCGCTCGCTGACCCGCTGGGCCGGGCTGCGCGCCGACCCCAGGGTCGACCTCATCGAGAGCCGCGACTACCGCGCCGCCGCCGACATGAAGGCGGCGAAGCGCAGCCACGACTTCGTGCTGGTCGACTGCCCGGGCGCCGCGTCGAACCTGCTCGACGCCGCGGTGCGCGAGAGCGACCTCGTCATCGCGCCGTGCCAGCCCTCGGTGATGGACGTCTGGGCGACCGCGAGCGTCATCGACACCACGCGCCGCCTCAAGACCCCGCTCCGCATCCTGCTCAACCGCTTCCCGCCGCGCTCCGGCTCGGTCGAGGAGGCGATCGCCGCGCTCGGCGAGGCGCAGGCGCAGCTGATGACCACGCGCCTCGGCAACCGGGTGGCGTTCTCGCAGGCGGTGCTCACCGGCCGCACCGCCCCCGAGCTCGCCCGCCGCTCCGCCGCCGCGGCCGAGATCGCCGCGCTCCGCGACGAGGTCGAGGCCGCGCTCGCCACCTGACGCGCGGACCGCACGCAAGGGCGCGCCGCCGGCGCGACCCCGGGGGGAGAGAGCCATGCCCGACTTTCCGATCGTCGACGCCCATGTCCACCTCTACGACCTCGCCGAGGTGGAGATCGGCTGGCTCGCGGGCGCCCCGGCGATCAACCGCAGCCACGGCCTCGCCGACTTCGACGCCGCCCGCGGGCCGGTCGCGGTCGAGCGGCTGGTCTTCGCCGAGGTGGCGGTCGACGCCGGCCACGGGCTCGCCGAGGCGCGCTGGGCGCAGGGGATCGCCGCGGGCGACCCCCGCCTCGGCGCCATCGTCGCCCATGCCCCGGTCGAGTTCGGCGCCCGCGTCGAGCCGACGCTCGAGGCGCTGGCGGAGCTGCCCGCCGTCCGCGGCGTCCGCCGGCTGATCCAGACCGAGGCCGATCCCTCCGTCGTGCTCACGCCCGACTTCCTCGACGGGGTGCGCCGCCTCGCCCGCCACGGGCTCAGCTTCGACATCTGCATCAAGCACTGGCAGATGGCCTACGCGATCGAGCTCGTGCGCCGCTGCCCCGAGGTCGCCTTCATCCTCGACCACATCGGCAAGCCCGACATCCGCCACGGGATGCGCGAGCCCTGGTGGAGCGGGATCGCCACGATGGCGGCGCTGCCGAACGTGGTCTGCAAGGTCTCCGGCGTCATCACCGAGGCCGACCCGTCGAGCTGGACGCCGGCCGCGATCCGCCCCTGGGTCGAGCGCACGCTCGAGGCCTTCGGCGCCGACCGCTGCATGTTCGGCAGCGACTGGACGGTCTCGGAGCTGACCCACCGCTACCCCGAATGGGTGGCGATCCTCGACGACATCCTCGCCGCCGCCAGCGAGACGGAACGCCGCGCCTTCTGGCGCGACACCGCGCTCCGCGCCTACCGCATCGACGCCTGAGGGGTTTCCCCAGCGGCAAGCCCTTACCGCGACGGCGCCCGCCGGGTGATACCAGCTTCGGCTGTTCAGCTCCCGACCTTCCCTCCCCGCGTCGCCGCCCCTCCCCAGCGGCGAGGTCCGTCCCGCGACGGCGCCCGCCGGGTGACATGCGCATGTCACCCGGCTCGACGCGGAGCGTTAGCGGCGGGGACGGCGGAACATCGAAGTGAGTCACACGGCGCCGCGAAATGCGGCGCTGATAACGATGCAATGATTTTCACCGTTCATATTCAAAATATTTCGAAATATATTCGCGCGCAAATTCAAAAATCTCACAATCAGCCAGCATATCTCCAGATCAACAAACTACTGGCCGGATCAACCTCAAACCACCCGGCCCCACCGCTCACCCATGAACACAGATCACCCCTCCGCCACGACCCGCTACCCCGCCGGCGCGTCCGTCCCGAGCAGCAGCCCGACCAGCGCGGCGCGGCTGCGCGCGCCGGTCTTGTCGAACATGCGCTGGAGCTGGGTGCGCAGCGTGTTGACGCTGACCCCCGCCCCGGCGGCGATCGCGCCAAGGTCGCGGCCCTCGAGGAGGCCCAGCGCCAGCCGGGTCTGCGCGGGCGACAGGCGGAACACCCCGGCCGCCGCGCGCAGCCGGCGCGCCAGCATCGCCGCGTCGTCGAAGGCGACCAGCACGCGGCCGCCGCGGGAGGGCTCGGGAGCGATCCTCGCAGGTCCGAAGCCGTGAGCGACGAGAGACGCGACGCGATCCCTCGCCGTCGCCCGTCGAGGCAGGCAGCGCGCTCCCTAGCGGATGACCAGCACCGGCCGGGTAGTGGTGGAAAGCAGCTTCGAGGTCTGGCTCCCCAGCACCATCGCCGTCACCCCGCGCCGACCGTGCGAGGAGATGACGATCAGGTCCGCCCCGACCTCGTCCGCCGCCGCGCTGATCTCGACGTAAGGATGGTCCGACCGCCGCACCAGCGACGACGCCTCCACCCCCGCCGCCCGCGCCTTCGCCTCGGCGCCGGCGAGGATCTCGGCGGCGCGCTTCGCGGTGTCGGCGTTGTAGGCCTCGACGCTCTCGGCGATCTGCGCCGGGCTGTAGGCGATCAGGTGGAAATGCTCGATCACCGTCACGAAGGTGATCCGCGCCCCGATCTGCGCCGCGAGCTCCACGCCCCGGTCCACCGCCGCGGTGGCGAGATCCGACCCGTCGGTCGGGATGACGAGATGCCTGAACATGCGATGCCCCTCCGGTCCTGCCGCTCCGTCATGCCCGATCCGCGCCCGCGGATCCACCCGGCCGATTTCCGGTTCCCGCCGCCGGGCCGCGCCGATATAACCCGCCGCGGACAAAGGCCGGGGGACACCAATGGGCAACGTCGCGGTCGTCGGCGCGCAGTGGGGCGACGAGGGCAAGGGCAAGATCGTCGACTGGCTCTCCGAGCGCGCCGACGTCATCGCCCGCTTCCAGGGCGGCCACAACGCCGGCCACACCCTCGTCGTCGACGGCAAGGTCTACAAGCTGTCGCTGCTCCCCTCCGGCATCGTCCGGCCGGGCAAGCTCAGCGTCATCGGCAACGGCGTGGTGCTCGACCCCTGGGCGCTGCTGGCCGAGATCGGCCGGCTCGCCGAGCTCGGCGTGGAGGTGACGCCGAAAAACCTGATGATCGCCGAGAACACGCCCCTGATCCTGCCGCTCCACCAGGACCTCGACCGCCTGCGCGAGGAGGCCGCCGGCGCGGCGAAGATCGGCACCACCGGCCGCGGCATCGGCCCGGCCTACGAGGACAAGGTCGGCCGCCGCACCGTGCGCGTCGCCGACCTCGGCGACGAGGCGACGCTCGACACCCGCCTCGACCGGCTCTTCGCCCACCACGACGCGCTCCGCCGCGGCCTCGGCGCGCCGCCCTTCGACCGCGACGAGCTGCGCGCGAAGCTCATCGAGGTCGCGCCGCGGATCCTGCCCTTCGCCGGCCCGGTCTGGCGCACGCTGGAGACCAAGCGCCGCCAGGGCCGCCGCATCCTCTTCGAGGGCGCCCAGGGCGCGCTCCTCGACATCGACTTCGGCACCTACCCCTACGTCACCTCCTCGAACACGCTCGCCGGCATGGCCGCGGCCGGCACCGGCATGGGCCCGGGCGCGGTCGGCTTCGTCCTCGCCATCGTCAAGGCCTACACCACCCGCGTCGGCGAGGGCCCCTTCCCGGCCGAGCTGACCGACGAGATCGGCCAGCGCCTCGGCGAGCGCGGCCACGAGTTCGGCACCGTCACCGGGCGCAAGCGCCGCTGCGGCTGGTTCGACGCGGTGCTCGTGCGCCAGACCTGCACCACCTCCGGCGCCAAGGGCATCGCGCTGACCAAGCTCGACGTGCTCGACGGCTTCGAGGAGCTGAGGATCTGCGTCGCCTACGAGCTCGACGGCCAGCGCATCGACCACCTGCCCACCGCCGCCGCCCAGCAGGCGCGGGTGAAGCCGGTCTACGAGACGATGAAGGGCTGGTCGCAGACCACCGCCGGCGCCCGCTCCTGGGCCGACCTGCCGGCGCAGGCGATCAAGTATGTCCGCCGCATCGAGGAGCTGATCGGCTGCCCCGTCGCCATGCTGTCGACGAGCCCGGAGCGCGAGGACACCATCCTCGTCACCGACCCCTTCGCGGCGTGAGGCGGCTCTCCCGCAAGGCGCGCGTCCGCTGGGCGCTCGTCATCCTCCTCGTCGGGCTGCCGCTCTACATCGCCGCCGCGACGACGCTGGTCGGGCTCTTCGACCGGCCCCCTGTCGCGGTCGAGCTGTTGATCTACGTGGCGCTCGGGATCATCTGGGCATTGCCGTTCCGCGCCGTGTTCCTCGGCCTGGGACGCGAGGACCCGGACGACGACCCCGACGGGCCGGGCAAGGGACGCTGAGGAGGACGGACATGCGCGCGACGATGCTGGCGGCGGCGGCCGCGATCGCCTGGGGCGCCTGCGGCGCCGCCCCGGCCGAGGAGGTCGGCGAGGTCACCACCGCCTTCAAGATCCTCGGCGCCAACCACCGCATCGTCATCGAGGCCTTCGACGACCCCAAGGTCGAGGGCGTCGCCTGCTACGTCAGCCGGGCGCGGACGGGGGGCATCTCCGGCTCGCTCGGGCTCGCCGAGGACACCTCCGACGCCTCGATCGCCTGCCGCCAGGTCGGGCCGATCCACTTCCGCGGCGAGCTCGAGGACGGCGAGGAGGTGTTCGGCCGCCGCGCCAGCGTGCTCTTCAAGCGCATCCAGGTGGTGCGCTTCTTCGACGAGGCGAGGAACGTGCTCGTCTACCTCACGTATTCCGACAAGCTGATCGACGGCTCGCCGCAGAACGCCATCTCGGCCGTCGCCATCGCGCCCTGGAGTTGAGCGCCCCCCTCGTCAGCTCGGACGCGCCGGTCACGCTGGTCGGCGGCGGCCCGGTCGATCCGGCGCAGCTCGCGCAGGCGCTCGCCCTCGCGCCGCTCGCCGTCGCCGCCGACGGCGGCGGCGACCTGGCGCTGCCGGGCGGGCGCGACTTCGCGGCGGTGATCGGCGACATGGATTCGGTCCGCGACCTCGCCGCCCTCGCCGCCCGCGGCGTCGCCATCCACCCGAGCGACGACCAGGACACCACCGACCTCGAGAAATGCCTCGCCGCCATCCGCGCGCCGCTCGTCCTCGGCCTCGGCTTCCTGCACGGCCGCATCGACCACCAGCTCGCCGCGATGAACGCGCTGGTGCGCTGGCCGGCGCCCCCGGCCATCCTGATCGGCGGCGAGGATCTCGCGTTCCGCTGTCCGCCCCGCCTCGCGCTCGACCTGCCCGCCGGGATGCGCGTCTCGCTCTTCCCGATGGCGCCCGCCACCGGCCTCGCCTGCGAGGGCCTGCGCTGGACGGTCGCCGGCCGCACGCTCGCCCCCGACGCCCGCATCGGCACCTCCAACGAGGCCACCGGCGGCCCGCTCCGCCTCGCCTTCGACGGCCCCGCGATGCTGGTGATCCTCCCCGTCGAGACGCTCCCCCGGGTCATCGACTGCCTCCTTGCGGAGCTGCCGTGAGGAATTCGCCCGGGATTCTCCTCGCCATCGCCATCGCCGCGCCCGCCGCGCCGGCCGCCGTGGCGATCGGCGCGCCGCTCCCCTGGCTCCTCGGCCCGATGATCGCCTCGGCCGCCGCGGCGATGGCGGGCCTCGCGCCCTTCGGCGTCGCGCCGCGGATGCCGGCCTGGAGCCGGCCGGTGTTCACCCCGGTGATCGGCGTCGGCGTCGGCGCGACCGTCACCCCGCAGATCCTCGACCAGGCCGCGCGCTGGTGGCCGAGCCTGATCGGCGTCGCGGTCTTCGTCGTGCTGACGCAGCTCGCCGGCTACGCCGTCCTGCGCCGGCTCGGCGGCTTCGACCGGCCGACGGCGTTCTTCGCCGCCAGCCCCGGTGGGCTGGTCGATTCCGTGCTGCTCGGCGAATCCCGCGGCGGCGACACCGCGACGATGGCGACGATGCACCTGACCCGCATCGCCATCGCCGTCGCGGCGGTGCCGCTGATCCTCACCTTCGTCGCCACCGCCGAGGGCCGCCCCCCGCACGCGCCCGACGCCGCCGGCCTGCCCGGCCCCGTCGACGCGGCGCTGCTGCTGCTCTGCGCCCTCGGCGGCGCGCTCCTCGCCGTGCGGGTGCGCATGCCGGCCGGGGTGATGCTCGGGCCGTTCCTCGCCAGCGCCGCGCTGCACCTCTCCGGCCTCTCGGCGGCGCAGGTCCCCGTGCTCGTCGTCCACGTCGCGCAGATGGTGGTGGGCTCGATGCTCGGCCTGCGCTTCTCCGGCGTCGCCCATCGCGACCTCGTCCGCGGCTTCGGCCTCACCCTCGTCACCACCGCGGTCTCGGTCGGCCTCGCCGGCGCCTTCGCGCTCGGGCTCGACCGCCTCGTACCGGCCACCGCCTCGGCGATCTTCCTCGCCTTCTCCCCCGGCGGCATCGCCGAGATGGGTCTCGTGGCGATCTCCCTCGGCATCGAGCCCGCCTTCGTCATCGTCCACCACCTCGCCCGCATCATCCTGACCGTCTCGCTCGCCCCCCTCCTCTACGACCGCCTCATCGCCCCCCGCCCCTGACCCGCCCCGGCGAGCGCGCCCGGCAATCGGTCCGGCGCAGGGCCGCCGCGGACAGGGCCACGCTCCAAGGATCGACCGGCGGCGGCGTCTCGCCTCGCGACGGCTCCCGCAGGTTGACATGCGCATGTCAACCTGCTCGACGCGGAGCGGTCGGGGCAGAGAGGACGCAAGCTTCAAGTGAGTCGAACGACGCCGCGAAATGCGGCGCTGATAACTGTGCAATGATTTTCACCGTTTATATTCAAAATATTTAGAAATATACTTGCGCACAAAAAATATCATCGAGATACCGCCCGTTCGCATCTGCTCTGATCTCGCCCAAAAGCACCACGGGCGATTGGCCGTGAGGGCGCACGGCGCTGGAGTCGTGTCACGCGGACAAGCGAGGAACAGGCGCAAAACGATTCCTGCGTTTCAATAGAATCAATGGCTTGGCTAATATTCACGCGTGAACACGCCTGCGCCCCGCCGCGCGGCCGCCAGCTGCTCGGCCGGCCTACAACCCGTAGAGCGGCTCGAACTTCGCCCGGAGCGCGGCCACCAGCGCCTCCGGCCGCGCCTCCCGCCCCGCCGCCTCGGCGATCAGCCGCCCCGGCGGCAGCATCCGCCCCCGCCGGTGGATCCGCGGCCGCAGCCACTCCAGCGCCGGCCCGAGGTCCCCCGTCGCCACCCGCGCGTCGAGGTCCCCCACCTCCGCCCGCAGCGCCCCGTCCAGCGCCGCCGCATAGACGTTGCCGAAGGTATAGGTCGGGAAGTACCCGAACGCCCCGAACGACCAGTGCACGTCCTGCAGCGCCCCCTGCGCCGCGTCCGGCGGCCGCATTCCGAAATCCTGCTCGAACCGGTCATCCCACGCCGCCTCCAGCCCGTCGACGTCGAGATCCCCCGCCAGCAGCGCCCGCTCGAGATCGAAGCGCAGCATGACGTGGAGGTTGTAGTGGACCTCGTCCGCCTCGGTGCGGATGAACCCGGTCTCCACCCGGTTCACCGCCCGGAAGAGCGCGTCCGGCCCGTCGAGCGACAGCTCCCCGAAGGCCTCGACCATCTGCGGATGGAGCCACTCCGCGAACGCCCGGCTCCGCCCGATCTGGTTCTCGTAGAGCCGCGACTGGCTCTCGTGCACCCCCATCGACGCGAACTGCCCCGCCGGCGTCAGCCCGGTCTCCGGGTCGAGCCCCTGCTCGTAGAGCGCATGGCCCATCTCGTGGATCGTGCTGTAGATGCTGCCGAGCGGGTCCGCCTCGTCGACCCGCGTGGTGATCCGCACGTCCCCGAGCGTCCCCGAGCACGAGGGATGCGCCGCGAGGTCGATCCGTCCCGCCTCCCACTCGTACCCGAGCGCCCCCGCGATCTTCCGCGACAGCGCGATCTGCCGCTCCTTCGGGAACCGCCCCTCCAGCCGCGGCGCCTCGACCCCGCTCGCCGCGATCCGCCCCCGCAGATCCACCAGCCCCGGCCGCAGCGCCCCGAACAGCTCCGCCGCGGCCGCCGCCGTCATCCCCGGCTCGTGCTCGTCGAGGAGCGCGTCGTAGCCGCTCACCCCCTCGCGCGCGAGGCACGCCGCCTCGTTCCGCTTCAGCCGCACCACCCGGTCGAGCGCCGGCGCGAAATCCGCGAAAAGCCGCGCCGCCCGCGCCCGCTCCCACACCGTCTGCGCCTCGGCGCAGGTCGCCGCCAGCTCCGCCGCCAGCGCCGCCGGCACCCGCGTCGCCCGCCCGTGGATCCGCCGCGCCTCCGCCACCTGCACCGCCGTCGCCGCGTCCGGCCCCGCCGCCTCGGCCGCCTCCGCCGCCTCCGCGAGCGCCGGGTCCGCCTCCAGCGCGTGCAGCGCCCGCGCCACCGCGCCGGCCTCCTCCGCCCGCTGCGCCGCCCCCCGCCGCGGCATCTGCGTCTCCATGTCCCAGCCGAGCAGGCGCGCCACCCGCTCCATCGCGGCGATGCGGCGCAGGTGGTCGTTCAGGGCGGCTGTGGTCACGGGCAGGGGCTCCTCGGTTGCGCCGCCCCGTCTAGCACCGGGAAACGGCGTTGTCCCGAGGCCCCGCGGTCAGATGACGACGACCCTCGCCCCGGTCTCGACCCGCTCGTAGAGGTCGATCACGTCCTGGTTCAGCATCCGGAAGCAGCCCGACGACGCCGCCCAGCCGATCGACTTCGGCTGGTTGGTCCCGTGGATGCGATAGCCGGAATCGTGCCCGTCGAAATAGATGTAGAGCGCCCGCGCCCCGAGCGGGTTCTGCGGCCCGCCCGGCATCCCGCCCGCCCATTTCGCCAGCGAGGGATCGCGCGCGATCATCTCCGGCGGCGGCGTCCAGCCCGGCCAGCGCGCCGTCCGCGCGACATAGCCCGCGCCCGTCCAGCCGAAGCCCTCGCGCCCGACCGCGATCCCGTAGCGCGTCGCCATCCCGTCGGGCTCGACCAGGTAGAGGAACGGCCCCTTGGTGTCGATGACGATCGTCCCCGGCGCCTCGGTCGTGGCGTAGGGCACGCGGTTGCGCAGCAGCGCCGGGTGGAACGCCGCGACGTCGATCGCCGCCAGCATCCGCCCGCCGTCGTTCCGCGCCGCATAGACCGCCGGATCCACGGGCGTGATCTCCGGCGGCGGCGTCGTCACCGCGACGTCCTCCGGCACGCACCCCATTGTCAGCAGCGCCGCGAGCAGCGTCGCGGCCAGTCCCCGTCCCGTCATCTCACGGTTCCCCCTGTGGATAGGCTGCACCGAATCGACCGCCCCCGCAAGGGAGGCCGCCGGCGCGCCGATTCGCGCCGGCCTCCGACGGTTAGCCACGGGGGCTTTCGGGGGGCTGAATCCGCGGAGGGGGTCAGGCCGGCCCGGCGGCCGCGTAGATCATGTCGATCATCGCCTGGTTCCCCCGCGAGAACTCCAGCGGGCAGGCATAGGGCGCGCCGTCGAGCACCGCGGCGTTGAAGGCCTCCGCCTGCGCCAGGTACTGGTCCGACCGCGGAAACCGCTCCAGCGTCGCCACCGCGTCGCCGCCGCGCAGCTCCAGCACCGCGTCGCCATAGGCCCCGGCGTTGAACGGCGCATGGACGGAAAGCCAGCCCTTGTCGCCGTGGAAGGTCATCGCCTGCCGCAGCGCCATCCGCATCGACACGTAGAAGTCGAGCCGGAAGTCCGGGAACGTCGCCTGCACCCGCGCCGTCGCATCGATCCCCCGGTGCCAGTCGATCTCGGCCGCGACCGAGACCGGCTCCGCCCCGGTGACGAACCGCGTGGTCACGCACGGATAGACCCCGATGTCGCGCAGCGCGCCGCCGCCGAGCTCGGGCATGTTGCGGATGTTGTCGGGATCGTCGTTGAAGAACGAGAACGCCCCCTGCACCTGCCTCAGCCGGCCGATCCCGCCGCCCCGGACGATCTCGCGGGCGCGGATCCATTGCGGGTGATGCGTCACCATGAACGCCTCGGCGGCGACGAGGCCGGTGCGGTTGCGGAGCGCGATCAGCCCGTCGATCTCGCGCGCATCGAGCGCGATCGGCTTCTCGCAGAGCACGTGCTTGCCGGCGGTCAGCGCCTTGGCCGTCCAGGTCACGTGGTCGCCGTTCGGCAGCGGGATGTAGACCGCGTCCACGCCCTCGTCGGCGAGCAGCGCCTCGTAGCTTGCGTGCGTCCGCGCGCCATAGGGCGCGGCCAGCGCCTCGGCCTTGCCCGGCGTGCGGCTCGCCACCGCGACGAGGTCGCCCCGCGCGCTCGAATGCAGCGCCGGCGCCACCCATTCCCGGGCGATCTTGCCCGCGCCGAGAATGCCCCAGCGGACCCGTTCCATGCAGTCTCTCCCTGTCGTCGGCCGTTCGGCCCGTTCTTCAGCCCTCGACGCCCGCCACCACGACGAGGTCGCGCTCCGAAGCGCCCTTCGCATGCGCCAGCGCCGCCTGGTAGGCCTCGGAGCGATAGCACGCCTCGGCCGCGGCGATGTCGGGGAACTCCACCACGACGTTGCGCGCCCGGTCCCTGCCCTCGAGCTGCACATGGGCCCCGCCGCGGGCGAGGAATTTCCCGCCATGCGCCGCGATCGCCGGGCCGGCGAGTTTCGCGTAGCGGCCATAGGCCTCGTCGTTCGTCACGCTGACATGCGCGATCCAGTAGGCTGGCATCTTCTCTCTCCTCAGGCTTCCAGCAGGGCCCGCGCCGCGGCGATGGCCTCGGGGGCCTTGCTCGCGTCCGCGCCGCCGGCCTGCGCCATGTCGGGCCGGCCGCCGCCGCCCTTGCCGCCGAGCGCCTCGGCCGCGACCCGCACGAGGTCGACCGCCGAGATCCGGCCCGTCAGGTCGGCGGTGACGCCCGCGGCCACCGCGGCCCGGTCGCCGGTGTCGGCGACGAGCAGCACCACGCCGGACTTCAGCTGCGCCTTGTGCTCGTCGATCAGCCCGCGCAGGTCCTTGCCGGAGACGCCGGTCAGCGCGCGGGCGAGGAAGCTCACGCCCTTCACCGTCTCGGGCGCCGCCTCGCCGCCGCCCCCGCGCGCGAGCGCCGCCTTGCGGCGGAGGTCGGCCACCTCCTGCGTCAGCGCCTTGCGCTCGTCGAGGAGCGCCCGGATGCGCTCGGCCAGCTCGTCGGGGCGGGCGCGCAGCAGGCCCGCCGCCTCGGCGAGCGCGGCGATATCGCCCGCGGTATGGGCGCGGGCCGCCTCGCCGGTCAGCGCCTCGACGCGCCGCACGCCGCTCGCCGAGGCGGTCTCCGAGGTCAGGCGGAAGGCGCCGATGTCGCCGGTGCGCGACACATGGGTGCCGCCGCAGAGCTCCAGCGAATAGGTCTCGCCGCGCGGCCCCACGCCGGAGCCGGGGCTGGTCCCCATCGAGACGACCCGCACCTCCTCGCCGTACTTCTCGCCGAAGAGCGCCCGGGCGCCGATCTTCTCGGCGGCGTCGGGCGTCATGATGCGGGTGTCGACCTGGGTGTTCTGCCGCACGAAGGCGTTGACCTCGGCCTCGACCGCCGCGAGCTCCGCCGGGGTCATCGCCCTGCCGTGGGTGAAATCGAAGCGCAGCCGGTCCGGCGCGACGAGGCTGCCGCGCTGGGCGACGTGGTCGCCGAGCGTCCGGCGCAGCGCCTCGTGCAGCAGGTGGGTCGCCGAGTGATGCGCCCGGATGGCGCTCCGCCGCTCGTGGTCGACCGCAAGCTCCGCCGCCGCGCCGCGCACGAGCCGGCCGCTCTCGACGCGTCCCTCGTGGACGAAGAGGCCGGCGCGCTTCCTCACGTCGGTGATCGCCACTTTCGCCGCGTCGGTGCGCAGCGTGCCCGCGTCGCCGACCTGGCCGCCGGATTCGCCGTAGAACGGCGTCTGGTTCAGCACGATCTGGACGGTCTCGCCCGCCTCGGCCGCGTCGACCTCGGCGCCGTCGCGGACGAGCGCCGCGACCTGGCCCTCGGAGGTCTCGGTGTCGTAGCCGAGGAACTCCGTCGGCCCGAGCCGCTCGGCCAGCGTCAGCCAGATCGCCCCCTCCGCCGCCTCGCCCGAGCCCGCCCAGGCGGCGCGGGCGCGGGCCTTCTGCTCCGCCATCGCCGCCTCGAAGCCGGCGACGTCGACGGCGCGGCCCTGCTCGCGCAGCGCGTCCTGGGTCAGGTCGAGCGGAAAGCCGTAAGTGTCGTAGAGCCGGAACGCCGCCTCGCCGGGCAGCGCGCCGCCCTCGGGCAGGCGGCCGACCTCGTCGTCGAGGAGCTTCAGCCCACGGTCGAGCGTGGTCTTGAACCGGGTCTCCTCGAGCTGCAGCGTCTCCTCGATCAGCGGCCGCGCCCGGACCAGCTCCGGGAAGGCCTGGCCCATCTGCTGCACCAGCGCCGGCGCCAGCCGCCACATCACCGGGTCCTGCGCGCCGAGCAGGTGCGCGTGGCGCATGGCGCGGCGCATGATCCGGCGCAGCACGTAGCCGCGGCCCTCGTTCGAGGGCAGCACCCCGTCGGCGATCAGGAACGACGTCGAGCGCAGGTGGTCTGCGATCACCCGGCAATGCACCTTGCCCGGCCCGTCCGGGTCGGCGTTCGTCGCATGCGCCGTCGCCTCGATCAGCGCCCGCATCAGGTCGGTGTCGTAGTTGTCGTGCTTGCCCTGCAGCACCGCGCCGACGCGCTCGAGCCCCATGCCGGTGTCGATCGACGGCCGCGGCAGGGGCGTGCGCGAGCCGTCCTCGTGGCTCTCGTACTGCATGAAGACGAGGTTCCAGATCTCGATGAACCGGTCGCCGTCCTCGTCCGGGCTCCCCGGCGGCCCGCCCGCCACGCCCGGCCCGTGGTCGTAGAAGATCTCCGAGCACGGCCCGCAGGGGCCGGTCGGCCCCATCATCCAGAAATTGTCCGAGGTGGCGATGCGGATGATCCGCTCCTCCGGCAGGCCGGCGACCTTGCGCCACAGGGCCGCCGCCGCCTCGTCGTCGTGGTAGACCGTGACGAGGAGCTTGTCCTTCGGCAGCCCGAACCCGCGGGTCAGCAGGTCCCAGGCGTAGGGGATGGCGCTCTCCTTGAAATAGTCCCCGAAGGAGAAGTTCCCCAGCATCTCGAAGAAGGTGTGGTGCCGCGCCGTGTAGCCCACGTTGTCGAGGTCGTTGTGCTTGCCGCCGGCGCGGACGCACTTCTGGCTGGTGGTGGCGCGGACGTAGTCGCGGTGCTCCGGCCCGGTGAACAGGTTCTTGAACTGCACCATGCCCGAGTTGGTGAACATCAGCGTCGGGTCGTTGCGCGGCACCAGCGGCGAGCTCTCGACCACCCGGTGGTCGTTCTGCGCGAAATGGTCGAGGAAGGTCGATCGGATGTCGTTCAGGCTCGCCATGGGCTCTTCCGTTCGCGCAGGAATGACCGGTCCGCAGCGAGGCGGCCCGTCGGTTTCGCTACCGTTAGCGCCGCCGCCCGGTGCTGTCCACGCTCGGCGGAGGCGCGCCCGCGCAGCGTCCCACAGCGGGACGCTGATTAAGCTATTGAAACATATATCACGATCTTCCCGCAATCCGGTCCGCGGACGCGGGCTTGGCGGGGGCGCTTCTCGCGCCGCCGCCCGGACGAGGGGGGCTCGATGCCCCCGAGGCCGGCCTCCCTCCGAAGGCGGTTCAGTCGTCGAGGACCTCGGCCGATTCCTCGGCCGTCATGCCGAAGTCGAGGCCGTGGGCGGCGCGGATCTTGTCCTCGATCGCCCAGGCGATGTCGGGATTGTCCTTGAGGAAGGTCTTGGCGTTCTCCCGCCCCTGGCCGATGCGCTGGTCGGCGAAGGAGTACCAGGCCCCCGACTTCTCCACCACGCCGGCCTTGACCCCGAGGTCGATCAGCTCGCCGCGCTTGGAGATGCCCTCGCCGTACATGATGTCGAACTCGACCTGCCGGAACGGCGGGGCGACCTTGTTCTTCACCACCTTCACGCGCGTGGAGTTGCCCACCACCTCGTCGCGGTCCTTGATCGCGCCGATCCGGCGGATGTCGAGCCGCACGCTCGCGTAGAACTTCAGCGCGTTGCCGCCCGAGGTCGTCTCGGGGCTGCCGAACATCACGCCAATCTTCATGCGGATCTGGTTGATGAAGATCACCATGCAGTTCGACCGCGAGATCGCCGCGGTGAGCTTGCGCATCGCCTGGCTCATCAGCCGGGCCTGGGCGCCGACCTGCGCCTCGCCCATCTCGCCCTCGAGCTCGGACTTCGGCGTCAGCGCCGCGACCGAGTCGACCACCACCACCGAGACCGCGCCGGAACGCACCAGCGTCTCGGTGATCTCGAGCGCCTGCTCGCCGGTGTCGGGCTGGCTGATCAGCAGCTCGTCGATGTTGACGCCGACCTTCTTCGCATAGGCCGGGTCGAGCGCGTGCTCGGCGTCGACGAAGGCGCAGACGCCGCCGGCGCGCTGCTCCTCGGCCAGCACGTGCAGCGCCAGCGTCGTCTTGCCCGAGCTTTCCGGCCCGTAGATCTCGATGATCCGCCCCTTGGGCAGGCCGCCGATGCCGAGCGCGATGTCGAGGCCGATCGAGCCGGTCGAGATCGCCTCGATGTCGAGCGCCGGCGTCGCGCCGAGCCGCATGATCGAGCCCTTGCCGAAGCTGCGCTCGATCTGCGCCAGCGCCGATTCCAGCGCCTTCTGCTTGTCCATGCCGCGTCTTTCGGAGAAGTCCACCACGGGAGAGCTCATCTCGTGCCCCTATATTCCACACCTGTCGGATCGCGGCAATCCGGGCAGACCGTTCATGCCTTGTTCTCGCTCCCCACACTTGGGGAAAAACAGGAACATTGCAACGCAAATCTTCAAGGCTCGCCCGACGCTCGGCGCGAAACCCTAACGTTTGGTGAACCGCGGCTTCCGCGCCATACTCGCGCCGGCAGCAAGGAGAACGCCATGTCCAACTATCGCGTCGGCTATCTCGTCGGAAGCCTCGCCAAGGGGTCGATCAACCGCAAGCTCGCCCGCGCGCTGGTGCGGCTGGCCCCGGCCGAGCTGGTGATGACCGAGATCGGCTTCGCCGACCTGCCCCTCTACTCCTACGACTACGACAAGGACTTCCCCGCCCCGGCGCGCGCCTACAAGGAGGCGCTTGCCGCACAGGAGGCCTTCGTGTTCGTCACGCCGGAATACAACCGCTCGATCCCCGGCGGGCTCAAGAACGCGCTGGACTGGGGGACGCGCCCCTACGGGCAGAACGCCTTCTCGCGCAAGCCCGCGGGGGTGATCGGCACCTCGCCCGGCATGATCGGCACCGCGCTCGCCCAGCAGAGCCTGCGCGGCGTGCTCAACTTCTGCGGCGCGCCGCTGATGACCACGATGGAGGCCTACCTGCAATTCAAGCCGGGCCTGATCACCGACGAGGGCGAGGTGACCAACCCGGACACCGAGAAGTTCCTCAAGAGCTGGATCGACGAGTTCGCCGCCTTCGTCGAGCGCGTCTACACGGCCCTGCCGCGGCCCGCGTGATGGCGCGGATCGGGCTCCGCCGGGCGAGGACGAGGGCTGGCGGGTGCTCGTCGACCGGCTCTGGCCGCGCGGCGTGGCCAAGGCGCGGCTCGGCATGGACGAATGGGCGAAGGACGTGGCCCCGAGCGACGCGCTCCGCCGCTGGTTCGGCCACGATCCGGCGCGCTGGGACGAGTTCCGCCGCCGCTACCTCGCGGAGATCGCGGCGAGCCCCGGGCCCTTCGACGCGCTGCTCGCGCGGGCGGAGGCCGGTCCGGCGACGCTGCTCTACGCGGCGCACGACCTGGAGCACAACAACGCCGTGGTGCTGCGGGACGCGCTGGAGGAGCGGCTGGCAAGGTAGCCGGGCGGGGGGCGGGGCGGGGCGCCCTCCTGCGGGTGCCGGCCTGTGGCCGGGACGCCCGCGCGATCCGGCGCGGCGCCGCCCGTCCGCGGCGGGGCCGGGTCCGTTCCGGGGGCGGCGTCCTGCCGGCGATCGCCTCGGCGCAGCGCCCCGCCCATTGCCCTGCCCCGGCGATCGCGCCGGGGCCAGGGCGGCGTCGCAAGGGGGGCATCGGCGCGCCTGGCGACTGTGGAGAAGCGCGCGTCAGGCGGCGGCGGGCAAGGGGGCGCGGAAGAGCACGCCGGTGCGCACGATCCCGGGGCGAAGCGAGCCGCCCGACCCCGACGGACGAGCCGGCGACGCCGGGCCCCGTTCACCCCTCCAGCGTCTCCTTCACCCGCTGGGTCAGCTCGTTGAGCGTGAAGGGCTTGGGCATGAACCCCGCGCCCGGGACGCCGCTGTCGCCGCCGACGAAGGCGTCCTCGGCATAGCCCGACATGAAGATCACCTTGGTCCCCGGCCGCGCCTTCTGCGCCTCGCGCACCCAGGCCGGGCCGTCGAGGCCGGGCATGATCACGTCGGAGAGCATGATGTCGACGTGGAGGCCGGGATCCGCGAGGATCTCCAGCGCCGCCTCGCCCGAGCCCGCCTCGAGCACGGTGTAGCCGCGCAGGCGCAGCGCCCGCGCGGCGAAGCTCCGCACCGGATCCTCGTCCTCGACCAGCAGTACGAGACCGCGGCCCGTGAGGTCGCGCGGACGGCGCGGCTCCGGCTCCGGCGCGGCCGCCGGCTCGACCTTGTCGTAGGCGGGCAGGTAGATGGTGAAGACCGCGCCCTGCCCCGGCGGACTGTCGGCGAAGATGAAGCCGCCGGTCTGCTTGACGATGCCGTAGGCGGTCGAAAGGCCGAGGCCGGTGCCCTCGCCGACCTGCTTCGTCGTGTAGAAGGGCTCGAAGATCTTGTTGAGCTTGCCCTCGGGGATGCCGGTGCCGCTGTCGGCGACCTCGATCACCACGTAGTCGCCGGGCAGCACCACCGCCCGGTCGCGGTGCAGATCCTGCTCCAGCCGCAGGTTGCGCGTGGCGATGCGCACCTCGCCGCCGCGCGGCATGGCGTCGCGGGCGTTGACGACGAGGTTCATGATCACCTGCTCGATCTGGCGCTCGTCGACGCGCACCGGCCAGAGGTCGGGCCCGTGCGAGATGCGCAAGGTGACCTTGTCGGTCAGGAGCCGGTTCAGCAGGTGGGTGAGCTCGGAGAGCGTGTCCTGCAAGTTGATGATCGTGGGACGCAGGGTCTGCTTGCGCGAGAAGGCGAGGAGCTGGCGGACGAGCGCCGCGGCGCGGTTGGCGTTCTGGCGGATCTGCATCAGGTCGCCATGCTCGACGTCGGCGACGTCGTGGCGCATCAGCAGCAGGTCGCAATGGCCGTTGATCGCGGTCAGCAGGTTGTTGAAGTCGTGGGCGACGCCGCCGGCGAGCTGGCCCACGGCCTGCATCTTCTGGCTCTGCACGAACTGCGCCTCCAGCGTCTTCAGCTCGGTCGCGTCGGAGAGCACGGCGAGGAGCGAGGGGGCGCCGTCGAGCATGGTGCGGGTGAAGGCGACCTGCAGGAAGATCTCCTGGCCGTCGACCATGCCGCGGGCGACCTCGGAGCGGCCGAGGGCGCGGCCGCGCAGCGTGTCGGCGAGGCGCTCGGCGATCGGGCGGCCGAGCCCCTCGATCAGCTCGGCGATGTTCGCGCCCGGCTCGGCCCGCGGCCCGAGCAGCGCCCGCGCCGCGGTGTTGGCGTAGGTGAGCCGGCCGGTCGTCTCCAGCCGGGCGAGCGCCACCGGCAGGTCCTCGAGGAAGTGGTCGGGCACGAGGCCCGAGACCTCGGCGACGTCGAGCGGGATCAGCAGCACGTCGCGCGTGCCGTCCTCGCCCGGCATGACCACGGCGCGGGCGGCGCGGCCGGAGCTCGCCAGCGAGTGGACGCCGTCGGCGCGAAGCGGCGGGTCGGCGACCAGCGCCTCGACCCGCGTCGCGCCGGGGGCCAGCGCCTCGGCGGCGGCGTTGGCGGCGAGGATGCGGCCCTCGGCGTCGATTCGAAGCCAGGGCGCCCCCGCCCCGGCGAGGCCCGGCGTCGCCGTCCCGGGCAGCCGCTCGATCCGCCAGAGCAGGCTGCGGCGGCCGTGGCGGGTCGCCACCACGCGCTGGCCGGGGTCGAGCGCCGGCTCGGCGGCGACGCCGTTGGCGCGGGCCTCGCGGGCCAGGCGGTAGAGGCTCGCCCGCGGGTCCTCGCACCACGGCGCGAGCAGCGGCCCGGACGCCGCCATGCGCTCCGCGACGGGATTTCGCGCCGCGACGCGGCCCTGGAAGTCGGTGACGAAGACCGGCTCCGCGCAGGCCTCGAACTGCGGCAGCCCGCGCCGGCCCGCGCTTCCGCTCTCGACGAGCCCCACGCGCTGCGCGGCGACGTAGCCGCCGAAGATCAGCACCGCCGCAGCGATTCCGGCGGGGGCCGCCACGCCGCCGCCCGCCGCCGCCACCGCCGCCCCGGCGAGGAGGCCCGTCGCCGCCAGGGCGAAGCCGCCCGCGCGGCCGTCGATCAGGTTCTGCGTCTCGTCGCTCACGTCCGCCGTCCCGTCCATCCGCCGACACACGGGCGCCGAGACTAGCCGATTCCGGCCAACTCAACCATAGGTAATGTTCAGTGCGGGTGAAACCGGCGGCGGTTGTGCGCTCACGGCGCCCGGAAGCGCGCCACGAAGAACCCGTCGCCGCCGTCGAGCGGGCTCAGCCGCCGCGTCCCCTCGGCCTTCCAGCCCGGGTGGCGCGCCGCGAACGCCGCCGCCCGCGCCTCGTTCTCCACCGCGAGCAGCGAGCAGGTCGCATAGACCAGCGCGCCCCCCGGCTTCACCACCCGCGCGGCGCCGTCGAGGATGCCGTCCTGCAGCGGCGGATAGGACGCAAGCTCCGCCTCGGTCAGCCGCCACTTCCCCTCCGGCTTGCGCCGCCACGCCCCGGTCCCCGAGCAGGGCGCGTCCACCAGCACGAGATCGCAGACCGGTCCCAGCCGCGCCAACCCGGCCGGCTCCAGCACCTGCACCACCGCGCCGGCGCGCCGCGCCCGCTCCGGCAGATCGGCCATCCGCCGCGGATTGGCGTCCCAGGCGAGCAGCCGCCCCTCGCCCCGCATCGCCGCGGCCAGCGCCAGCGTCTTGCCGCCCCCGCCCGCGCAATAGTCGAGCGCCACCATCCCCGGCCGCGCCCCGGCCAGCGCGGCGACGAGCTGGCTCGACACGTCCTGCAGCTCGACCATGCCCTGCGTATAGGCCCGGCTCGACGCCACGGCGCGCGGGTTCTCCACCACCCGGAGCGCGTTCGGCGCGAGCGGCTGCGCCTCGGCCGACACGCCGTCGCGCGCGAGCGCCACCAGCGCCGCGCCGACGTTCGTCTTCAGCGTGTTCACCCGCAAATCCACCGGCGCCCGCGCCTGCATCGCCGCCAGCACGGGCTCGAAATCCGCCCCCAGCGAGGCCCGCAGGCTGGCGTCGAGGAAGTCCGGATAATCGAGCCGGACCGGATCCGGCGCGCCCGCCGGCGGCGCGGCCAGCCGCGCCCGCTCCTCCGCGGTCAGCGGCGCGGGATCGTGCCCCTCGCCGGTGCAGAGCGCCTCGAGATCCACCCCCTCGGCGGCCTGCTGCGCCAGCAGGATCGCCCGCCCGGTCTCCGCCCCGCCCGCCCAGGCCAGCGAGCGCCGCCGGCGGATCGCGTCGTAGACGAGATCGCGCACCGCCGCGCGGTCCTTCGAGCCCGCGAACCGGCTCGCCCGCGCCCAGCGCGTCAGCGCCCGCTCGGCGGGCTCGCCGGCGAGGGTCGCGTCGAAGAGCTCGATCGCGGCGGAGAGGCGGGCGGCGGGGGTCATCGCGGCGGCTTCTGCCCGGAAAACCCCGCCCCTGGCAACCCATGCCTGCGCCACGCCGCCCGCCGGCGGATCCCCGCAGCCGCCGCCGGCCGGGCCGACGGGCCAATCCCTTGGAATCAGCTTGAAATCCCGGGAGCGCCGCCCGCCGCCACGGATCCCCCGCCGCGCGCAGGCCGCTGCGCCTGCGAATGAGAACTGTTTGCAATGTTTTCAATCGGTTGCGCGCATACCCCCGGGATGCTAAGCCGCAGGCCGCGACGCGGACCGGAGGGGCGCGAGATGGACCTGACCCTGCGCCTCGGCATCGGCAGCATCGTGGTGAGCCTCGCCACGCTGGGGCTCAAGTACCTGGCCTTCGCCATCACCGGCTCGATCGCGCTCTACTCGGACGCGCTCGAGAGCCTCGTCAACGTGGCGACCGCCGTCGCGACGCTCCTCGCCGTCCGCCTCTCGCTCCAGCCGGCCGATTCCAACCACCCCTACGGCCACCACAAGGTCGAGTACTTCAGCGCGGTCTTCGCCGGCGTGCTCATCGTCGTCGCGGCGCTGATGATCCTGCGCGAGGCCTGGGGCGGCTTCCTCGCGCCGCGGATGCCGGATGCGCCGTTCAAGGGCGTGGCGATCAGCCTCGTCGCCACGGCGGTCAACGCCACGTGGGCCTTCCTGCTCATCCGGCTCGGCGGCCGGCGGCGCTCGCCGGCGCTGGTCGCCGACGGGCGGCACCTCGCCGCCGACGTGGTGACCTCGGTCGGGGTGGTCGCGGGCATCGTGCTCGCGGCGTTGACCGGCTGGGCGATCCTCGACCCGGCCCTCGCCGCCGCGGTGGCGCTCAACATCCTCTGGTCGGGCTGGACGGTGATCCGCGATTCGCTCGGCGGCCTGATGGACGCCGCCGTCCCCGACGAGACGCTGGCGGCGATCCGCGCGGTCATCTCGGCCGAGGCCGAGGGCGCGCTGGAGGCCCACGACGTGCGCACCCGCCAGGCCGGCAGCGCGGTCTTCGTCGAGTTCCACCTCGTGGTCCCCGCCGAGATGACCGTCGCCGAATCGCACGCGATCTGCGACCGCATCGAGGCGGCGCTGCGCCGCGACATCGCCGGCGTCCGGCCGGTCATCCATGTCGAGCCCGACTTCAAGGCGAAGCACAACGGCGGCGTGCCCGTGCTCTGACCGGCAGGAACCGGCCGCGCCGGCCGGCGTTTCACCCGGGAAAACCTGTGGTTCGGGAGAACGAGAAATGCGCGCCTTCACAACCCTCCTCCTCGCCGGGCTCCTCGGCCTCCTCGCCGCCTGCAACACGATGAGCGGCGTCGGCCAGGATCTGAAGTCGGGCGGCGAGGCGATCAGCGACACCGCCGACGACGCACAGGCCAAGATGTAGCGCGCGCCGGCAGTCAGAACCGGAGGCGGCGAAGCCTCTTCCCGGCAGGTCCGAGGGTCAGCCGCCGCAGCTCGAACGCCGCAGCCGGCGGCGGAAGACGCCGAACGTCGCCACTCCGCCCATGAGCAGCCATCCGCCGGCAGGCAGCGGCACCGGCGCCGGGGTCGCTCTCGTCATGAACTCCGGATCTTCGAAGGCGATCGCAACGCCGTCGCTCGCCCAGACGGAGGCGCGCCCCTTCATCCCCAGCGCGCCCCACGCCCCGGGGCCGAGAATCGTATCGCCCCCGACGACCCAGTCGAAGCGATCCCCGTCGGCGACGTCCATGACGACCTCGACGTAGGATTTGAGCAAACCCGACGTCGGCTCGGCCGTCGACTCGAACCATGGCTCGAACACGAACTCGTCCTGCCTGACGATCATGCCTTGCTGGTCGACGATCTGCACCAGGGCGTTGGAAAAGAAGCCGGGCGTCGCGGCGGCCGGCGCGGGCTTCACGTCCCACTTGTAGCGGAAGTCGAGCCGATACCGAACCTGACCGCTGCCCGCAAAGGTCAGGGTCGAGCCAAAGCCGCCGCCGCCGCTGACCTCTCCCGGCGCGGCGTCGCTCGCGTCCTTCGAGATCGACGAGCCGAACCTGCCGGTTTCCGCATTCGCGAAGGCGCCCGAGGCGATACCGACCCCGTCCGCCACGACGCCCACCGCGGTCGCACGGGACCGGCCTTCGTTGATCGTGTCGAAGGTCAACTGGAAGTCGGATTCGGAGACCGGGCCGCCGGCCGTCAAGACATCCACGAAGGACCCGGCCGAGACGAAGCTTGTCGCATGGGCCGGCTCGTATGCGAAGCACAGGGTGAGCGCAGCAAATACGGCACGCATTCTCCATCCCCCGAATAGCCCGTCCCGGGCGCAGGTTCCCCGCAACGTGATCGCCAGGTAATCAGCAGCCGAACTTCGTCGCCACGTTATCACGGTTTCGTGTGATTCCAACGGGGGATCCGCGTGTCTCCCTCCAGATCGCGAGCCGCGCGCGGCGGGCATGAAAAAACCGCCGACCCGAGGGCCGGCGGTCGTGTTCCGTCGTCAGGGAACGATCAGGCGGCGGCGCGGCCGCCGAGGACCTCGTCGACGCGCTGCTGCGCCTTGACCTCCTCGATGCCGTCCACCGCGGCGACCTCGCGGGTCAGCCGCTCCAGCGCCGCCTCGTAGAGCTGCCGCTCGGAATAGCTCTGCTCGCGCTGGTCGTCGTTGCGGTGCAGGTCGCGCACCACCTCGGCGATCGAGATGAGATCCCCCGAGTTGATCTTCTGCTCGTATTCCTGCGCCCGGCGCGACCACATCGCGCGCTTGACCCGGGCGCGGCCCTTCAGCGTCTCCATCGCCTTGCCGACGATGTCGGCCGAGGAGAGCGGGCGCATACCGACGGTAGCGGCCTTGGCGATCGGAACGCGCAGGGTCATCTTGTCCTTCTCGAACGAGATCACGAACATCTCCAGCCGGATGCCGGCGACGTCCTGCTCGTCGATCGAGATGATTCGGCCGACGCCGTGCGCCGGGTAGACGACGAAATCGTTCGGACGGAACTCCGAAGGCTTCTTCACCTTGCTCATATTGCGCGTCGCTTCCTTCTGACCGCGCCGAGGTTGCTCGTTCGACGCTCTGCTGCGCACTTACCGGTCGGCCGCCTCGGCGGCGCGTCGCACTCGGTCGTGGCTTGGGCGTTCTGTTGTCAGGCCAGCTTTCTCAGTCGGCCATAGACCCCGGTCCATTCGTGGACCTTGTGCATAGCACAAAAATGCGCCGGATGGAAGGAATAACCGGATCCGGCTCCCGCGGGGAAACGTTTCCGCGAGCGCCCGTCCCGGCCGGGGACGGGCCTGCGGCGGCCTCAGCCGCCCTCGCCGGCGGCCTCGGAGAAGTACTTCTCGAGCTTGCCGCCCTCGCCGTCGCGCTCCGTGGCCTCGGGAAGCGGGTCGCGGCGGCTGGCAAGAACCGGCCACATCTCGGAATACTTCCGGTTGAACTCGACCCATTTCTCCATGTCGGGCTCGGTGTCCGGCCGGATGGCGTCCGCCGGGCATTCCGGCTCGCACACGCCGCAATCGATGCATTCGTCCGGGTGGATGACGAGCATGTTCTCGCCCTCGTAGAAGCAGTCGACCGGGCACACCTCGACGCAGTCGGTATACTTGCAGGCGATGCAGTTCTCGGTGACGACATAGGTCATCGCGCGACCCCCGAACGTGTTCTCGGTACCGCGAAGCCTGTCACGCTTCACGGGGGCTATGTATCAGCCCGCCGGGCGGGTTCAAGGCCCCGGCGCGGCGCCTTTTGACGCGGAGCCGACCTCGTCGTAGAGAAGCCGCGCCTCCTCGGCCGGTCCCCGTCGCGTCCCGAGCCCTCGCACCCGCAGCACGCGCACCGCGTCGCCCTGGGGAAAGCTCAGCCCGTCGCCGACGCGGACCGGGTGGGCAGGCTTCAGCACCCGCGCGCCATTGACCCGCACCGCCCCGCCGGCGACGAGCCGCGCCGCCACGCCGCGCGTCTTGCAGAACCGCGCCTGGAACAGCCACGTGTCGAGGCGGATCGACGGCCCCGGCTGCATGCCGCCCGGTCAGCCCCGGAGCTTCAGCGCCATCAGCGCGGCGAAGGGGTTGTCCGGGTCGATCGGCTTCTCCGGCCTGGGCGGGCGCGCCGCCGCGGCGGGCTTCGGCCCCCGCTCGCGCTCGCCGCCCTCGTCGGGGCGGCCCTTGCCGCCGCGCTTCTTGCGCTCCTCCTCGTCGCGCCGCGGCGGCCGCGCGTTGCGCTCGCCCTCGCGCCGCTTCGGCCCGCGCGGCCCCTCGCCGTCGCGCGCCTTCTGCCCCTCGCCGCCGCCGCGCCGCTCGCCGCCATGCGGCCGCTCCGGCCGCCGCCGCGGCGCCCGCACGAAGGTGTAGAACGCCTCCGTCTCCCCGCCCTCGCCCGCCGCGTCGCCCTCTCCGGCCCCGACCGCCGCCGGCGCCGCCTCCGCGCCCTCGCCCGCCGCCGGCCCCTCCGGGACCGCCGCCCCGGCCTCCTCGGCAGCAACCTCGACCGCCGGCACGTCGCCCGCGACCTCCGCCGCTTCCTCGGGCTCCACCGTTTCCGCAGCCTCGACCGCCACGTCGCCCTCTCCAGCCCCGACCGCGGCCTGCCCCTCCGGGACCACCGCCTCGGCCTCCTCGGCATCAACCTCGACCGCCGGCACGTCGCCCGCGACCTCGCCCGCCGCCGCCTCGGGCTCCACTGCTTCCGCAGCCTCGACCGCCGCCTCTTCGGGCTCCTCGGCCACCGACTCAGCCGCCGCCGCCTCGGCCTCAGCCGGCCCGGCCGCTCCCGCGGCCTCCGCCTCCACCACCGGCCCGGAGGCCGGCTCCGCCGCCGCGCCCGCATCGGCCGCCGCGTCAGGCGGCACGGCCGCCTCGGGCGCAGGGCGGCGCTTCGGCCGCACGCCCGGGGTCGCCACGTAGCCCAGCCCCTGCATCAGCTTCGCGAACTGGTCGAGCCCGAGCCCGGTGATCGACAGCATCTCCGGCGTCGCCTCGAACCCGGCCCGTGGGTCGAAGGCCCGGATCAGGTCTGCCAGCCGCTCCAGCATGTCGATGCGGACCGCCCGGTCGCCGGCCAGCCGATACCCCGCCAGCGGATAATACCCCGCCGGCGCCCCCGGCAGCGCCGGAACCGTGACGAGCCCCGGCGGCGGCGGCGACGGGATCTCGTCCAAGCCCTCCTTCAACCCCCAGAGCACCAGCCTCAGCCGCGTCGGCGCCGGCTTCAGCATCAGCGGCTGGAAGAGCGTGTGCTGCCCGAACCGCACCCCGTGCTTCCTCAGGCTCGACCGCCCGTCCTGGTCGAGCGCCTTCACGTCGTCGGCCACCGCCGGCCGCGGCAGCACGCCCATCCCCTCGACCAGCCGGAACGCGATCCCCCGCGCCATCCCGGTCAGCGCCTCGTCGTCGCGCATCGCGATCAGCGGCGCAAAGAGCGCGGCCACCTTGCGGTCGATCCAGTGCCCGAGCCGCCGCCGCACCTTCTCGGCGATCTCCGGAGCCGCGTCCTCGTCGACGAAGGGCGTCACCTGCGGCGACAGCGCATCCGCGCCCGCCACGAGCCGCCCCACGGCATGCTCGCCCCACATCAGCCCGCCCTGCTCGGTCACGTCGATCTCGGGATCGGGGGCGTTATAGAACCGGTCCGCCCGCAGCGACAGCGCCGGCGCCAGCGCCGCCACCCCGGCCGCCCGCAACGTCTTCGCCGCGTCGGGGTCGGCCGCGGGATCCAGCCGGAACCGGAAGCCGTCGAGACGACCGATGAACTGGTCGTCGATCGTGACCTCGCCGTTGTCGGACACCTTCGCCACCAGCGTCTCCCTCTGCTTCAGCCGGCGCATCAGCACCGACGTGCGCCTGTCCACGAACCGCTGCGTCAACCGCGCATGCAGCGCGTCGGACAGGCGGTCTTCTACCGCACGGGTCTCCCCCCGCCAATGGTCCGCGTCGTCCACCCAGCCGCGGCGCTGCGCCACATAGGTCCAGGTGCGGATGAAGGCCAGTCGCTTCGACAGCGCGTCGATGTCGCCCTCGGTCCGGTCGATGCGGGTGATCTGCCCGGCGAGCCAGTCCGTCGGAACCCGCCCGCCGCCGTGCAGGAACCCGTGCAGCCGCGCGCAGAGCCGCGCATGCTCCGACGCCGACACCTTGCGGAAGTCCGGCAGCTGGCACACGTCCCAGAGCAGCCGCACGTCGCGGGCGTCGCGCACCTTGCCGGCGACGTCGCCCACCTCCATCAGCGCCTTCAGCGTCGCCACGTCGTCCGCTTCGCGCGCCCGCGCGAGGTCGGGATGCTCCGAGGGCGCCTCGAGGCTCGCCACCAGCGCCTCCGTCGAGCCGAAGTCGAGCCGCGAGCTCCGCCACTGCAACCGCCGGAGCGGCGGGAAGCGGTGGCTCTCGATCGCCTCCACCACCTCCGGGTCGAGCGGCTCCGCCTCGCCGGTCACCCCGAAGGTCCCGTCCGCGGTGTAGCGCCCCGCCCGCCCGGCGATCTGCGCCAGCTCGGCCGGCGCCAGCGCCCGGTGCCGCCGCCCGTCGAACTTCACCGTCCCGGCGAAGGCGACATGGGCGATGTCGAGGTTGAGCCCCATCCCGATGGCGTCCGTCGCCACCAGATGGTCGACGTCGCCGTTCTGGTAGAGCGCCACCTGCGCGTTGCGCGTCCGCGGGCTGAGCGCCCCCATCACCACCGCCGCGCCGCCCTTCTGCCGCCGGATCAGCTCGGCGATCGCATAGACGTCCTCGGCCGAGAACCCGACCACCGCGCTCCGCGGCGGCATCCGGCTGAGCTTGCGCGGGCCTGTCCAGCTCAGCTTCGAGAACCGCTCGCGCCGCAGGAACTGCGCCCCCGGCGCGAGGCTGCCGATCCGGCCGCGCATCGTGTCCGACCCGAGGAACAGCGTCTCCGACAGTCCCCGCGCGTTCAGCAGCCGGTCGGTGAACACATGCCCCCTGTCCGGGTCGCCGCAGAGCTGGATCTCGTCCACCGCGAGGAACTCCGGCAGGATGTCCACCGGCATCGCCTCGACGGTGCAGACCCAGTAGGCCGCCCGCGCCGGCACGATGCGCTCCTCGCCGGTGACGAGCGCCACCACCGACGGCCCGCGCAGCTCGACCAGCCGGTCGTAGACCTCGCGCGCGAGCAGCCGCAGCGGCAGGCCGATGACGCCGGTGCGATGCGCCAGCATCCGCTCGATCGCGTAATGCGTCTTGCCGGTGTTGGTCGGCCCGAGCATCGCCGTGACCCGGGCGGGCGTGTCCAGCATTCGTCTTCCTCTCGAACCGGCGGGCCTGGAGCAATGTCCAACCGGACGGAATCGTCCGGTGATTAAGACATTGCGCAATTCAAGACTCTAGAGCGGACGGCCCGGGTGCGCCGGGGCCGTCCGCTCTAGAGCTCGGTCGCGCCCGTCTCGCGCTCGAGACGCTTCCGCGTCTCCTGCAAACTCGGACGGTTGGGGTTGATGGCAAGGGCGGCGCGCGTCGCGTCGAGCGCGAGCTCCGGCTGCTCCATCGCCTCGAAGATGGCGGCGAGCCCTTCCAGGGCCCCGAAATGCCGCGGGTTGAGCGCCAACGTCCGCTCGATGTCGGCGAGCGACAGCGAATACTCGTCCATGTAGAAGAACGCCGTCGCCCGCGCGTTCCAGGCCTCGGCGAAGCTCGGCGCGTGGTCGATCAGCGCGCTGAAATGCTCGACCGCGGCGCCGTAGTCCTCGGCCTGCATCGCCTCCTCGCCGCGGCGGAGCAGCAGGTCCATCGCCGGCGAGCCCGATTGCGACCACAGCCGCTGGATCTCGGTCTCGATGCTCGACCAGTCCTCGCGGCCCGGCTCGGCCAGCTCGGCGAGGAGCACGTCGAGCTTCTCGGCCCGCTCGGCCGCCTGCGACTGGGCGAGGGCGGCCGGCGGCGCGGCGAGGGCGCCCGCGAGAAAGGCCGCGACCAGACTGGCCGGAATGGACCGGGACCGCTTTTTTAACCCGCGCATGCCGACTAGATTAGGCATCGCCCGGAGAAATGCGAGGGGCTGCGCCCCGCCAAGCGGAGAAAAGCCATGAGCGATGTCATCGAGGGCGCGGTCGCGGCGCTGAACGCGAAGCTCGGCGGCGAGGGCCTCGACGGCTCCGTCAAGTTCGTCTTCGAGGACGAGGGCGCGCTGATCCTCGACGCCGACGGCGCCCGCGCCGGCGACGAGGAGGCCGACTGCACGCTGACCGCCGACGTCGACACCTTCCGCGCGCTCCTCGACGGCGAGCTCGACCCCACCGCCGCCTTCATGAGCGGCCGCCTCAAGGTCGACGGCGACATGGGGCTGGCGATGAGGCTCGGCAGCATCCTGGCATGAGCGAGCCCGCGCCGTTCTATTCCGATGTCGCCGACGCGCCGGAAGGCGCGCGGGCGTTCTGGATGAATGCAGCCGACGGGACGCGGCTCCGCGCCGCCGTCTGGCCTGGCGGCGAGGCCGGCACGGCCGTCGTCTTTCCCGGCCGCACCGAGTTCGTCGAGAAGTACGGCCGCGTCGCAGGCCGGCTCGTCGAGCGCGGCCTCTCCGTCGCGGTGATCGACTGGCGCGGGCAGGGCCTCTCGCAGCGCCACCCGCTCACGCCGCATCTCGGCCATGTCGAGGATTTCCGCCGCTACCAGGACGACGTCGAAGCGCTCCTCGCCCACCCGGAGGTCGCCGCGCTCCCCGGGCCCCGGCACATGATCGCGCATTCCATGGGCGCCTGCATCGGCCTGCGCACCCTGCTCGAGCGCTCCGAGTTCGCCACCGCGATCTTCTCCGCGCCGATGTGGCACCTGCAGATGCGCGCCGCGACCCGCGAGCTGACCGCCAAGATGACCCGGCTCGCCAGCGCCTTCGGCCTCGGCCTGCGCCTGACGCCCGGGGCGAGCCCGCGCCCGACCGCGCTCTCCGTCGCCTTCGAGGCCAACGCGCTCACCTCCGATCCCGAGCATTTCGCCTGGTGCGTCGCCCAGATCACCGCCCATCCCGAGCTGTCGCTCGGCGGCCCCAACGTGCAATGGACCCGCGCCGCGCTCGAGGAGATGGCCCGCCTCTACGTCGCGCCGCTGCCGAGCCTGCCGGTCCTCACCTTCCTCGGCTCCGAGGAGCGCGTGGTCTCGGCGAGCGTCATCCGCACCCAGATGCGCGCCATGCGCGCCGGCCGCCTCGTCGAGCTCGACGGCGCCCGCCACGAGATCTTCATGGAGCGCCCCGAGATCCTGGCCGCCGTCTGGGACGAGATCGACGCCTTCCTCCCCACCCCCGCCGCCCGCCGCACCGGCTGATCTCCCACCGCCGGATCGCCTCTCCCGATGCGGGACGCCGCCGCATCCGTGCCGCCGCCCCGATATCGAGGAGCGCCGAAACTGCCGAGGAACTGTCCGGAACGAGGGCGCCTCCGAAGCCATCCCGCCCGGCCGTCCGCCGCGATCGTCCGCGAAGCTGGCGCCGGGACGACGCCACCGCAGGCGGCTCTTCCGCGCAACAAAATTACCAACTTTTTATTCGTGATTAGTTTCAAAGACTTGACCATGTCCCACCGTGGGACGTTTGCCGCCGCGCCCCTCAGGCCCGGCTCAGCAGCTCCAGCGCCTCGGCATGGATCCTGCGATCCCCGGCCGCGAGCACCCTTCCGCCCCGGTGGGCCGGCCTCCCCTGCCAGTCGGTCACCACCCCCCCGGCCGCCTCGATCACCGCCTGCGGCCCCTGCACGTCATAGGCGAAGAGCCCGGCCTCGATCACCAGGTCCACCTGCCCCAGCGCCACCAGCGCATAGGCGTAGCAGTCGAGCCCGTAGCGGGTCAGCCGCACCCGGTCGCGCACCGCCTCGAACCCCGCCCGCTCCGCCGGGGTCCCCACTTCCGGAAACGTCGAGAAAAGCACCGCGTCGCCGAGCCCCCGGCACGCCCGCGTCTCCAGCGCCCGCTCCTTCCCGCCCCGCCGCAGCACGGCCCGGCCGAGCCCGCCCATGAAGCGCTCGCCGATATAGGGCTGGTCGACCACCCCCAGCACCGGCCCCGCGCCGGCGTCGAGGCCGATCAGCGTGCCCCAGCTCGGGACGCCGCTCAGGAAGGCCCTTGTCCCGTCGATCGGGTCGAGCACCCAGGTCAGCCCGGAGGTCCCCTCCGTCGGCCCGAACTCCTCGCCCAGCACCCCGTCCTGCGGCCTCGCCGCCCGGAGATGCGCCCGCATCGCCGCCTCCGCGGCCCGGTCCGCCTCGGTCACCGGGTCGAACCGCCCGACGCCCTTGTCCTCGACCGCCAGCCCCCGGCTCCGGAACAGCGGCAACGAGTGCTCCGCCGCAATATCGGCAAGCGCCTCGGCCGTGCGCCACAACTCCGCGGTGAGATCGTCTGAAAAATTCATGCGCTCGCCTGCCGGACGGCCCTCGCGGCCATCCGGCCCGCAGCGATCAGTTTGCGCCCCGCGCCCCTCAGGCCACGTCGCTCAGCACGCGGGCAAGGTCGAACAGCCGCCGCCGCTGCGCCTCGGGGATCGAGTAGTACGACCGCACCAGCTCCAGCGCCTCCTTGTCCGCCAGCAGGTCCCCCCGCTGCGCCTCGGCGGCCGCCGGCGCCTCGGCCTCGCCGTCGAAGCCCTCGAAGAAGAAGCTGATCGACACGTCCAGCGCCTGCGCGATGTCCCAAAGCCGGGAGGCGGAGATGCGGTTCATCCCCGTCTCGTACTTCTGGATCTGCTGGAACTTGATGCCCACGATGTCGCCGAGCTGCTGCTGGGTCATCCCCACCATCCAGCGCCGGTGCCGGACCCGCTTGCCTACATGCACGTCGACCGGGTGTCTCATCGGAAAGCTCCATGTCCGCATTCTGTCGCTGCCTTACCCGATGCATGTTTCGTGCCAACTTTCGCACGTCACGCGATGGGCGTCCCGCGAGTTCAATCTGAGGTTTTCCGAGCGGCGGAAGCTGCCGATCGAAACAACCTGAGGGCGAATAACAGGGGCCGTCCCAAACCGCAAACACAACCCTGCCGTGAATTGCAAAACTCTTTCGCAAAATGCAAACGTCAGGAGGCGGCCTGCCGCGACTGGCGCTTGCGCTCGTGCGGATCGAGAAATCGCTTGCGCAGGCGGATGCTGGCGGGCGTCACCTCGACCAGCTCGTCGTCCTCGATATAGGCGATCGCCTGCTCGAGGCTCATCCGCACCGGGGGGGTCAGGACGACGGCCTCGTCCTTGCCGGCGGCGCGGATGTTGGTGAGCTTCTTGCCCTTGAGCGGGTTCACCTCGAGGTCGTTGTCGCGGCTGTGCTCGCCGAGGATCATGCCCTGGTAGACCGGCTCGCCCGAGCCGATGAAGAACCGCCCGCGGTCCTCGAGGTTGAAGATCGCGTAGGCGACGGAGACGCCGTCCTCGATCGAGATCAGCACGCCGTTGCGGCGGCCCGGGATGGCGCCGCGGTAGGCGGACCAGCCGTGGAACACCCGGTTGAGCACGCCGGTGCCGCGGGTGTCGGTCAGGAACTCGCCGTGGTAGCCGATCAGGCCCCGCGAGGGCACGTGGGCGACGATCCGGGTCTTGCCGCCGGCGCCGGTGCGCATCTCGACGAGGTCGCCCTTGCGCTGGCTGAGCTTGTCCACCACCACGCCGGAGAATTCCTCGTCGACGTCGACGGTCACCTCCTCCATCGGCTCCAGCCGCTCGCCCCCCTCCTCGCGGAAGAGCACGCGGGGGCGGGAGATCGACAGCTCGAAGCCCTCGCGGCGCATGTTCTCGATCAGCACGCCGAGCTGGAGCTCGCCGCGGCCCGCCACCTCGAAGGCGTCGCCGTCGGGGGAATCCGTCACGCGGATCGCCACGTTGGACTCGGCCTCGCGCAGGAGCCGGTCGCGGATGACGCGGGACTGCACCTTGTCGCCCTCGCGGCCGGCGAGCGGGCTGTCGTTGATGCCGAAGGTGACAGAGATCGTCGGCGGGTCGATCGGCTGGGCGGGCAGCGGGTCGGCGACGGCGAAGTCGGCGATGGTGTCGGCGACCGTCGCCTTCGACATGCCGGAGAGGCTGACGATGTCGCCGGCCTCGGCGGCGTCGATGGGCTGGCGGGCGAGGCCGCGGAAGGCGAGGACCCTGGAGACGCGGAACCGCTCCACCTCCGCGCCGTCGCGGGAGAGCGCGCGGACCATCTGCCCGGCCTTCACCGTGCCGGTCTCGATCCGGCCCGTCAGCAGCCGGCCGAGGTAGGGGTCGGCGGAGAGCGTGGTGGCGAGCATCGAGAAGGGCTCGGTGGCATGGGCGAGCTGCTTCGGGGCCGGCACGTGGTCGAGGATCATCCGGTAGAGCGCGGTCAGATCCTTGCGCGGCCCGTCGAGCTCCGCGTCGGCCCAGCCGGCCCGCCCCGAGGCGTAGAGCACCGGGAAGTCGAGCTGGTGCTCGTCGGCGTCGAGGGTGACGAAGAGGTCGAACACCTCGTTCAGCGCCCGGTCCGGCTCGGCGTCGGGCCGGTCGACCTTGTTGAGGAGCACGATCGGCCGCAACCCGAGACGGAGCGCCTTGGCGGTGACGAACTTCGTCTGCGGCATCGGGCCTTCGGCCGCGTCGACCAGCAGCAGCACCCCGTCGACCATGCCGAGGATGCGCTCCACCTCGCCGCCGAAGTCGGCGTGGCCGGGGGTGTCGACGATGTTGATGCGGTGGCCCTCCCAGTCGACCGAGGTCGCCTTGGCGAGGATGGTGATGCCGCGCTCGCGCTCGAGGTCATTCGAGTCGAGCGCCCGCTCGACGGTGGCCTGGTTCTCGCGGAACGCCCCCGACTGCTTGAGCAGCGCGTCGACGAGCGTGGTCTTGCCATGGTCGACATGCGCGATGATCGCGATGTTGCGGATATCCATCGGGGCTTCCTGGGAACGGGTCGCCCGGCCTTTAGAGGCGCGCGGCGGGAAAGGCAACGCCGCGGCGGGCCGCTGGCCGAGCGCCACAACTTGTGACACAGCTCAAGTATTTGATATTGAAATAGAAAAAACTTGCCCACAGATTCATCCACAGGCGAAACGGGCCGAGACTGGATCGCGGCCGGACCTTGCGGCATAGTCCTGCCCATGCGCGCCCTGCCTCCGCCCGGCCTCCGTCTCACCCGCCGCGCCGCCCTCGGGGGGATGGCCGCCGCGGCTTTGTGCCGACCGGCGCGGGCGGTGACGGCGCCGGAGGCGCTCGACGCCATCCTGTCGCGCTCGAAGCTCGGGCCGGTGACCGGCTTCGCCATCGCCGACGCCGGGAGCGGCGCGGTGATCGAGGCGTGGCAGGCCGGTCAGGCGCGGCCGCCGGCCTCGACGATCAAGGTGCTGACCGCGCTCTACGCGCTCGACCGGCTGGGGCCGGGGCATCGCTTCGCGACGCGGCTCGCGGCGCTGGGGCCCGTCGCGGGAGGGCGGCTCGACGGCGATCTCGCGCTGGTCGGCGGGGCCGATCCGCTCCTCGACACCGACGCGCTCGGCGACATGGCCGCCGCGGCGCGGGCGGCGCTCTCGGAGGTGACGGGCCGGCTCCTCGCCGTCGCCGCGCCGCCGCCGGAGCTCGCGGAGATCGAGGCGGGCCAGCCGGCGGCCGCGGCCTACAATCCGGCGATCTCCGGGCTGAACCTCAACTTCAACCGGGTGTTCCTCGCCTGGGAGCCGGGCAAGGCGGGGCCGGCGCTGCGGCTGAGCGCGCCGGGGAACCGCTTCGAGGCCACGTTCCCCTCGATCGCCGCGGAGGTCGGCGGGGCCGGGCCGCCGCGGCTCGTGCTGGAGGCGGAGCGCGAGGTCTGGGCCTTCGCGCCCGGGAGCGTGGCGGGCCGCGGCTCGATCTGGCTGCCGGTGCGGGCGCCGGCGCGCTATGCCGGGGAGGCGTTCCGGTCGCTGGCCGCGCAGGCGGGGCTGGCGCTGCCGGCGCCCGAGGTCGGCGCCGCGCCGGCGGCCGGCGAGACGCTGGCGCGGCGCGAGAGCGCGCCGCTCGGGGAGATGCTGGTCGACATGCTGAAATACTCGACCAACCTGACGGCCGAGGTGGTCGGCCTCGCGGCGACGCGGGCGGCGGGCGGCGACGCGAGCGGGCTCGCGGCCTCGGCGGCGGCGATGGCGGCATGGGCGCGGGCGCGCTACGGGCTCGACGGGCTGGCGCTCGCCAACCATTCCGGGCTGACGGCGCGCTCGACGATCGCGCCGGAGGCGATGGCGCGGCTCCTCGTCGCCGCCACGCCGGCCGGCCTGCCGGCGATGCTGAAGGAGCGGCCGCTGCACGACGCCGAGGGCAAGCCGGCGGAGACGCCGGGGGTAAGGGTGGTGGCGAAGACCGGGACGCTCGACTTCGTCTCGGCGCTCGCCGGCTATATCGAGGGGCCGGGGGAGCGGCGACGGGCGTTCGCGATCCTCGCCGCCGACCTCGAGGCGCGGGCGGCGATCCCGCCGGAGGCGCTGGCCGACCCGCCGGGCAGCGACGCCTTCGCCCGCCGCGCCCGGGCGCAGGAGCAGGCGCTGCTCCGGCGCTGGATCGCGCTCGGATGATCCGGGCGGCGCTGGCGCTCGCCGTCGCCGCGTCGGCGGCCCGGGCGGACGTGGCCTCCGACGAGGCGGCGATCCGCATGCGCCTCGAGGGCTGGGCGGCCGCCTTCAACGCGCGCGATGCGGACACGGTCTGCGATCTCTTCGCGGACGATCTCGTCTCCGTGGTCGAGGGCGCGCCCGACGCCGGCAAGGCGGCGGTCTGCGCGCGGCTGGCCGCCGCGCTGGCGCGCGAGGGCGTCCGCCTCGCCTATGCGGTCGACATCCACGAGGTGCTGGTCCTGGACGGGCACGCGATCGTGCGGCTCGACTGGACGCTGACCGCCGAGGCGGCGAGCGCTACCGAGACGAGCCTCGAGCGCGGGCTCGACGTGTTCCGGCGCGATCCCGACGGCGCCTGGCGGATCATCCGCTTCATCGCGTTCGACGGGCCCTGAGGCCCGCCCCTCCGTCAGCCGGCGCCCGGAAGCTCCGTCGGCAGGCGGCGGTGGCGGGCGGCGGAGCCCTTCTCGATGGCGGCGGCGTGCAGGCGGTCGATGCGCAGCTCGTGGCGGACCTCGAGCAGGAACTGCAGCTCGGCCTGGAAGGCGTGGCCGTCGGCGGCGGCGACGTCGCAGGCGAGCGCGTAGGCGGTGTCGTAGAGCTCCTCCGGCAGCGCGTCGCGCACGAGGCCGAAGAGCGCGTCGAGGCCGTCCTCCTCGGTCAGGAGGTCGAACACGGTCTGGCTGACGGTGCGCAGCCGGTCGCGGTCGTAGCCGCCGAAGACCGGCAGGGTGTCGACCATGCGGGCGATCGACAGGAGCTCGTTCGTCGTCATGTTCTCGTCGGAGGCGGAGGCCCCGACCATGATGGCGACGAGCGCGTCCTGCGCCGAGAACGAGGCGAGCAGCGGGTCGGCGGGGTTCAGCGCGGTCTCGGACATGGCGCCCGGTATATGGGCCGGCGGGGAGCGCGGCAAGGGCGGCGCCCGCGGCGGCGGCGGCGAGCCCCGCGGAAGTCGCCGGACGGGCTCCTGCCGCGCCGCTTTCCCCTTCTTTCCTCTTCCTTCTTCCCCTGACCTATCGTGTAGGTTCCCCCGCCCATGGGAAGGGGGGGTGGGGATAACGGCGCGCAACGGCGCGCAGGGGCCCCGCCCGCGCTTGCGCGGGTGGGGAGACCGACTCCGGAGCGCAAAGGCGCTCCGACGATCCCGGGGGGCGCCCTCCGGCCCCGGGTGATCGCCCGGGGCGGGGTTGTGGCCGGTCGGGCGGGGGGCTAGGGTCGCGCCGGCACGAGCGAGCGGAGCCCGGCGCCTTGATCCTCACCCCGAGCCTCGTCCGGACGCTTGGCGTCGCCGCCGCCGTCCTCGGCGTCGACCGCGCGAGCAAGCTCTGGGTCGTCGAGGGGCTCGGCCTCGCGGAGCGCGGGCGGATCGCCGTGGCGGACCCGTACCTCAACCTCACCATGGCGTGGAACCGCGGGGTGAACTTCGGGCTCCTCGACTTCGGCGACGGCGGACGGGCCTGGCTGGTCGGGCTGGCGCTGGTCATCGTGGCGGCGCTCGCGGCCTGGGCGCGGCGCGACCGGGGCTGGCCGGCGGCGATCGGGGCGGGCGCGGTGATCGGCGGCGCGCTCGGCAACGTCTGGGACCGGCTGCACTGGGGCGCGGTCGCGGATTTCCTCAACATGAGCTGCTGCGGGATCGACAATCCCTTCGCCTTCAACGTCGCCGACGCGGCGATCTTCGTCGGCGTGGTCCTGCTCATCCTCTTCCCCGGAGACGGCGCGCGGGGGCGCGAGAGGGCGTGACGGCGGCCGCGATCCGGGCTAGAAGCGCCGCGATGATCCGGATCGGTCGAGAGAGGCGGTGGCGGAGGATCGCCGGCGCGGCAGCGCTGGCGGCGACGGCCTGCGCGCTCTCCGCCTGCCAGGGGGGCGGCCTCGCCGGCGCGCTGCGCAGCGCCGGGGTGGGGTCGAGCCCCGACGAGTTCCTGGTGCTGCCGACGAAGCCGCTGGAGATGCCGACCAACCTCGCGGCGCTGCCGGCGCCGACGCCGGGGGCGGCGAACCTCGTCGACCCCAATCCCGACATCGAGGCCGTGGCGGCGCTGACCGGGCGCGAGCAGCCGGCGGGGACGGCGAGCGCGGCGGCGCTGGTGGCGCGGGCCGGGCCGGTCGATCCGCAGATCCGCGCGCGGCTCGCCGTCGAGGACGCGACCTACCGCGACGAGAACCGCGGCCTGCTGCTGGAGCGCTGGGCGCACAAGGATTCGCCCGACTGGTCGATCTACGAGGACATGCGCCTCGACGCGGACGCGCAGTTCGTCCTGCTGCGCGACCACGGCGTGCGGGTCCCGGCCGCGCCGCCGCGGGTGGACTGAAGCGCGTCCGCGGAGAACGCCCCCGGCGTCCGTAGCGGAGACGCCTCCGGCGTCAGTAGCTGGAGACGCCTCCGGCGTCAGTACTCGCCCGTCTCCATCAGGTCGGAGCCGTCGAAGAGCTTGTCGACGCCCTCGTCGAGGTAGTCGGCGACGTGCGGGTGGGCGAGCAGGTAGTCGGCGGCGTCGCCCTCGGCCCGGTCGACCGCCATCGCCAGCGCCTCGGCCCATTCCTCGGCCTCGAAGTCGCCGCGGCCGATCCACATCAGCGCGACGAGCTCGGCCTGCTGGTCGGGCTCGAGGTCGTCGACCTGCGCCTCGATCTCGGCGCGGGTCAGGTTGTCGGGCGATTCCTGCAGCGTGGCGGTGCGCTCGTCGTCCGAGGGGTTCGAGCCGGAATCGGGCGAGACCATCTCCTCCTGCGCCATCAGCGCGCGCAGCTTCAGGATCAGGCTGCGCAGGAATTCCGGGCTGAGGGTGATCTCGTCCATGGCCTCCCGCCATCGTCGCTCGCGGCCCGCAGGATGCGACGGGCCGGCAGGCATGGCAAGGGCCGGCCGAGGGCGCTAGAAGGGCCGCGCAGCGAGTCCAGCGAGGATGAGAGATGACGGCGACACGCACCGAGACCGACAGCTTCGGCCCGCTCGAGGTTCCCTCGGACCGCTACTGGGGCGCGCAGACCCAGCGGTCGATCCAGAACTTCCCGATCGGCTGGGAGCATCAGCCGGTGGCGATGCGCCGGGCGCTCGGCGTCATCAAGCAGGCCGCCGCCGAGGTGAACATGGAGCTCGGCGACCTCGACCCGACGATCGGCCGCGCGATCGTCGCCGCCGCCGCCGAGGTGGTCGCCGGCACGTGGGACGACCACTTCCCGCTCGTCGTCTGGCAGACCGGCTCGGGCACCCAGTCGAACATGAACGCCAACGAGGTGATCTCGAACCGGGCCATCGAGATGCTGGGCGGCGTCATGGGCTCGAAGAAGCCCGTCCACCCCAACGACCACGTCAACATGGGCCAGTCGTCGAACGACACCTATCCGACGGCGATGCACATCGCCACCGCCATCACCGCCCGCGACGTGACGCTGCCCGGCCTGCAGAAGCTCCACGCCGCGCTGGTCGAGAAGGCCGAGGCCTTCGCCCACATCATCAAGATCGGCCGCACCCATACCCAGGACGCGACGCCGCTGACGCTGGGGCAGGAGTTCGGCGGCTACGCCTTCCAGGTCGAGCAGGGCATCAAGCGCGTCACGGCGGCGCTCCACAACATCTACCCGCTGGCGCAGGGCGGCACCGCGGTCGGCACCGGGCTCAACACCCGCAAGGTCTTCGCCGAGAGGATCGCCGCCAAGATCGCCGAGCTGACCGGGCTGCCCTTCGTCACCGCCCCGAACAAGTTCGAGGCGCTGGCCGCCAACGACGCCATGGTGGAGATGTCGGGGGCGATCCGCGTCGTCGCGGTCAGCCTCTTCAAGATCGCCAACGACATCCGCCTCCTCGGCTCCGGCCCGCGCTCCGGCCTCGGCGAGTTGATCCTGCCGGAGAACGAGCCCGGCTCCTCGATCATGCCGGGCAAGGTCAACCCGACCCAGGCCGAGGCGCTGACCATGGCCTGCGCCCAGGTGATGGGCAACGACGCCGCCGTAGGCTTCGCCGGCTCCCAGGGCCATTTCGAGCTCAACGTCTACAAGCCGATGATCGTCTACAACGTGCTGCAGGCGATGCAGCTGATGGGCGACGCGGCCGCCTCCTTCACCGACAACTGCGTCGTCGGCATCCAGGCGGACGAGGAGCGCATCGGCGAGCTGATGGCGCAGAGCCTGATGCTCGTCACCGCGCTCGCGCCGACGATCGGCTACGACAACGCCACCAAGGTGGCCAAGACCGCGCACAAGAACCGCACGACGCTGAAGGAGGAGGCGATCCGCCTCGGCTTCGTCGACGAGGCGACCTTCGACCGCGTGGTCCGGCCCGAGGACATGGTCCACCCCAACGACTGACGCGGGGTCCTGAGCCTTCCGAGCGGCAAGGTCCTTCCCGCGACGGCGCCCGCCGGGAGACATGCGCATGTCTCCCGGCTCGGCGCGGAGTGGATGGGGCGGGGACGGCGCAACCTCAAAGCGAGTCGAACGGCGCTGCGAAATGCGGCGCTGATAAAGATGCAATGGTTTTCACCGTTCATATTCAAAATATTTCGAAATATATTTGCGCGCAAATCTCGAACAGCCGGGCGCTCGCCGATTTTCGGTGAGAAGCCGCCAACGCGACGAAGATTTTGCAGCGCCTCTCCGGATCACGGCGACACCCCCCCACGCCCGCCGATCCCGCGGTCAAATCGACCCTGCCAGCCGGCGCGCCCGGCACGACGCGATCCGGCGTGACATCCGCGCCGGACCTCCCATACTTCCCCCAAAGGGGGCCGGAGCGACCGGTCCCGGCAGGGGAGGCGCGGGATGGACTGGCGCGGACGGCGCATGAGCACCAACGTCGAGGACCGCCGCGGCCGCGGCGGCATGGTGCGGACGGGCGGCATCGGCGGGCTCGGGCTGATCGTCGTCCTGCTCATCGGCGTGTTCTTCGGCGTGGACGTGACCCCGTTCCTCGGCGGCGGCTCGGTGAGCACCGAAGCGCCGGCCGGGCCGAACGAGATCGGCGACGACAACGAGGCCTTCGTCGCCACGGTGCTCGCCGGCACCGAGGACGTCTGGGGGCCGATCTTCCAGCAATCGGGGCTCACCTACACCGAGCCGCGGCTGGTGCTCTACAGCGGAGTGACGCGCTCGGCCTGCGGCGGCGCCAACGCGGCGATGGGGCCGTTCTACTGCCCGAACGACCAGACCGTGTATCTCGACATGGACTTCTTCCGCGTGCTCGACCAGCAGATGGGCGCGGGCGGCGAGTTCGCCGCCGCCTACGTGATCGCCCACGAGGTCGGCCACCACGTGCAGAACGAGCTCGGCACGCTCGGGCAGGTCCATCAGGCGCGCAGCCGGATGAGCGAGCGGGATTCGAACGCGCTCTCCGTCCGCACCGAGCTGCAGGCGGACTGCTACGCGGGGATGTGGGCGCGCGGCGCGCAGGACATCTTCAACGTCGGCCGGCAGGACGTGGCCGAGGCGATGAACGCCGCCGCGCGGATCGGCGACGACGCGCTGCAGAAGGCGAGCCGGGGCGTGGCGGTGCCGGACAGCTTCACCCACGGCTCCTCGGAGCAGCGGCAGACCTGGTTCTACCGCGGCTACGAGACCGGCGACCCGGGCCAGTGCGACACCTTCAAGGCGCGGGCGCTGTGAGCGGGGTCGTCAACCTGCGCACGGCGCGCAAGCAGCGCAAGCGGGCGGCCGAGCGGGCCGACGCGGCGGTGAAGGCGGCCGCCTCGGGCGAGAGCCGCGCCGAGCGCGAGCGCCGCGAGGCGGAGGCGGCGCTCGCGGCCCGCCGGCTCGACCAGAGCCGGCGGGAGGAGTGAGCGGCCGCCCGGAGAAACGCTCGCTCACGCTGCACGGCCACCGAACCTCGGTCAGCCTCGAGGCGGCGTTCTGGGAGGCTTTCCGCGCCATGGCGGCGGCCGAGGGCAAGCCGCTGAACGCCCTCGCCGCCGAGATCGACGCCGCCCGCAACCCGGAGACCGGCCTCGCCTCGGCGATCCGGGTGCGCGTGCTCGCCTGGGCGCTGTCGCAGCCGGCGGAATAGCGCTCAGCCGATGCGGGCGAGCGCGGGGAAGGTCTCGAGCAGCCAGAACGACAGGTCGGTGAAGGCGCCGGTCAGCATCATCACGCCGACGACGAGGAGAAGCGCCCCCATGGCGCGCTCGATCAGGCGCATGTGCCGGCGCATCCCGGCGAGGAGGCCGGCCGCCTGGCGCAGGAACAGGGCGACGAGCAGGAAGGGCACGCCGAGCCCGACGGCGTAGACGCCCATCAGCAGCATCCCCCGCTCGACGGAGGCCTCCTGCGCGGCCAGCGACAGGATCGCCCCGAGCACCGGCCCGATGCAGGGCGTCCAGCCGAAGGCGAAGGCGAGGCCGAGGACATAGGCCCCGAAGGCGCTGCCGTTCGCCGGCGGCGCGTCGAGCCGGGCCTCGCGGTAGAGGAGCGGGATGCGCAACACGCCGAGGAAGTGCAGGCCGAAGAGCACGATCACCGCGCCGGCGAGCATCGCCATCTCGCGCTGCCAGGCGAGCAGCGCGCGCCCGAGGCTCGAGGCGGCGAGGCCGAGGAGCAGGAACACCGTGGAGAGGCCGAGCACGAAGAAGACGGCGGTGCGCATCACCCGACGGTCGGCCTCGCGCCCGGCGGCGAGGTCGTCGAGCGAGGCGCCGGCCATGTAGGCGAGATAGGGCGGCACGATCGGCAGCACGCAGGGCGACAGGAACGACAGGAGCCCGGCGACGCCCGCGACGAGCAGCGCGGGGGCGAGCGAGGCGTCCCAGAGATCGATGCCGAACATGTGCCCCCGCGTTTTGCCGCGACCCTAGCCGAGGCGCGCGCGCGCGTCACCGCCGCCACACGTCACATTGGCGTGGACAGCGGCGGCCGGGCCGCGTAGCCGGCGGCGATGGACCGCGACGACGGGCAAACGCCCATGGAATGGGACGACGGACGGGCGCCCATGGAATGGGACGACGAGATCGACGCGACCGGGCTCCTCTGCCCGCTGCCGGTGCTGCGCGCCCGCAAGCGCCTGCTTGCGCTGCCGCCGGGGGCCGTGCTGCGGCTGCTGGCGGACGATCCGGCGGCGGTGGTGGACGTGCCGCATTTCTGCGCCGAGCAGGGGCACGCGCTCCTGGCCGAGACGCGCCTGGACGGCCGACGCCGGGCCTGGCTGATCCGGCGCCGCGCTTAGCGGCTCCGGCGCAGCAATCCCCCTTCAGGCATTCATACTGGCTTGAAATCTATCGAGCAGGCGCCTCCCCGCCAAAGGGCGGGGAGGAAACAAGGACTCGCGGCCGCCTGCGGCCGCTCCGGACGGCCGGCCGCAAAGGCGGCCGGTCGTCAGCGCCGGCCGAGCGGGAGCCCTTGCGGCTCCCCGAGGCCGGCGCTTCCCCCGGCGGATCGGGTCAGAGCAGCGTCCCGAGCGCGACCAGCCCGGCGCCGACGGCCGCCCCGGCGAGCGCGTAGGCCCAACCGGGGAAGCGCCGGCGCTCCGGCGGGGGCGGCGGGGCGTTGAGCCGGACGAGCGCCGCCTCCGCCATGTGCGGCAGCTGCGGGCCGAACCGGGACAGCACGCGCACCGTCGCTGCGAGGTCGCGCGCCGCGGCGCGGGGCCCGAGATTCGCGGCGATGTAGTCGGTGACGACGGGCCGCGCCGTCTCCCACATGTTCATCGCCGGGTTGAGGCTGCGCGCCACGCCCTCGACCACGACCATGGTCCGTTGCAGCAGGATCAGCTCGGTCCGCGTCTCCATGCCGAAGCGCTCGGTCACCTCGAAGAGATGCGCGAGCAGCCGGGCCATCGAGATCTGCGTGGCGTCCTGGCCGAAGATCGGCTCGCCGATCGAGCGCAGCGCCTGCGCGAAGGCCGCCATGTCGCGGTCGCGCGGCACGTAGCCCGCCTCGAAATGCACCTCGGCGACCCGGCGATAGTCGCGGCGCAGGAAGCCCATCAGGATCTCGGCGTAGACGCGGCGGGTATAGGGGTCGATCCGCCCCATGATCCCGAAGTCGAGCGCCACCAGCGCGCCGTCGGGGCCGAGCTTGAGGTTCCCCTGGTGCATGTCGGCATGGAAGAACCCGTCCCTGAGAGCGTGCGTCAGGAAGGTCTGGATGATCCGCTCGGAGAGCGCCACGAGGTCGGCGCCGCTCGCCGCGAGCGCCGGCACGTCGCCGAGCGGGATGCCGTCCACCCATTCGAGCGTCAGCACCCGCCGCCCCGAGGCGGGCCAGACCACCGCGGGCACCCGGAAGCCCGGGTCGTCGGCGGCGCCGGCGGCGAACTCGGCCGCGGCGGCCGCCTCCATGCGCAGGTCGAGCTCGCCCTGCACCACGCCCTCGAAATGCGCGATCACCGCCCGCGGCCGCAGCCGGCGGGTGAAGGGGGCGAAGACCTCCACCATGCGCGCCGCGAGCCAGAAGGCGTCGACGTCACGCAGGAAGGCCCGCTCGATGCCGGGCCGCAGCACCTTGATCGCCACCGGCCGGCCGGTGGCGATCAGCGTCGCGCGGTGGACCTGCGCAAGCGAGGCCGCGGCCACCGGCGGGCTGAGCTCGGCGAAGAGCGCGTCGACCGGCTGGCCGAGCTCGCGCTCGATGGCCGCGCGCGCCTCGGCCATCGGGAAGGGCGGCAGGCTGTCCTGGAGCACGGTCAGCTCGCGGGCGAGCTCCGGGCCGACGATGTCCGGCCGGGTGGAGAGGAGTTGGCCGAACTTGATGTAGGCCGGCCCGAGCGCGGTCAGCGCCCGCAGCACCGGCGGCTGCGACGGGTCGCCGCGCAGGCCGAGCCACTGGAACGGCCAGCCGAGCACGCGGGCCACCGCCCGGATCGCCGGCGGCGCGTCGAGCGCGGCGAGCGCCTGCGCCATGGCCCCGGTGCGCTCGAAGGTCGCGCCGGTGCGGATGAGCCGCCAGAGGTTGTGCGGGCCGCGCAACCTCAGAGCTTCCAGCCGGAATGGAGCGCGGCGATCCCCATCGAGAGGTTGCGGAAGCCGACCTGGCCGAAGCCCGCGTCGCGGATCATCCCGGCGAAGGTCTCCTGGTCGGGGAAGCGCCGGATCGACTCGACGAGGTACTGGTAGGACGCCCGGTCGCCCGCGAGCGCCTGCCCCATCGGCGGGATCACGTTGAAGGAATAGGCGTCGTACAGCCGCCGCAGCCCCTCCGGCGCGACCCGGCTGAACTCCAGCACGAGGAGCCGGCCGCCGGGGCGCAGCACCCGGAACGCCTCGGCCAGCGCCTGCTCCGGCCGGGTGACGTTCCGGATCCCGAAGGCGATCGTGTAGGCGTCGAACGCGCCGTCGGGGAAGGGCAGCCGCATCGCGTCCCCGACCACCCAGTCGAGCCGGTCGGCGAAGGGAAGCACCGCGGCGCGGGCGCGGCCCTCGACCAGCATCGCCTCGGTGAGGTCGAGCACGGTCACGCGGGCGCCCGCGGCCCGGCGCAGCAGGCGGAAGGCGATGTCGCCCGTCCCGCCCGCGACGTCGAGCGCGGCGATCCCCGGCCGCGGCGCCAGCCAGTCGAGCATCGCGTCCTTCCACAGCCGGTGGACGCCGAGGCTCATCGCGTCGTTCATCAGGTCGTAGCGGCGCGCGACCGAGGAGAACACGCCGTGGACGCGGCCCGCCTTCTCGTCCTCCGGCACGGTCTCGAAGCCGAAATGGGTCGTGCGGGGCTCGGTCATGGGGCTTCCGGTCAGCTCGTCGCCCTGCTTATAAGCGCGGGCGCGCGGGTGACAACCGCTGGAGGGATCGTGCCGGAGCTGCCCGAGGTCGAGACGGTGCGCCGCGGGCTGGAGCCCGTGCTGGCCGGCCGGGTGATCGTCCGGGCCGAGGCCCGCCGCCCCGACCTGCGCTGGCCGCTGCCGGAGGGCTTCGCGGCGCGGCTGACCGGCGCGCGGGTGCTCGGGCTGCGGCGGCGGTCGAAATACCTGCTCGCCGATCTCGACCGCGGCGAGACGCTGATCGTCCATCTCGGCATGTCGGGGCGGATGCTGGTCTCGGGCGCGGTCCTCGGCGCCTTCCATCATGATCTCGCCACCCCGGGCAAGCACGACCACGTGATCCTCGACGTCGAGGGCGGGGCGCGCGTGACCTTCAACGACGCCCGCCGCTTCGGCGCCATGGACCTCGCGCCGACGGCGCAGGTCGAGGCGCACCGCCTCCTCGCCGGGCTCGGGCCGGAGCCGCTCGGCAACGCCTTCGACGCCCGCGTGCTGGCGGGGCTGATGGCGGGCCGGTTCGCGCCGGTGAAGGCGGTGCTCCTCGACCAGCGCGCCGTGGCGGGGCTCGGCAACATCTATGTCTGCGAGGCGCTGTGGCGGGCGGGGGTGTCGCCGCTGCGCCTCGCCGGCGAGGTGACCGCCGAGGAGGCCGAGCGGCTGGTCGCCGCCATCCGCGCCGTCCTCGCCGAGGCGATCGAGGCCGGCGGCTCGTCGCTGCGCGACCATCGCCAGCCGGACGGCGAGCTCGGCTACTTCCAGCACAGCTTCGCCGTCTACGGCCGCGAGGGCGAGCCCTGCCGCCGCTGCGGCGGCGAGATCGCCCGGGTGGTCCAGTCGGGCCGCTCGAGCTTCTTCTGCCCCGCCTGCCAGCGGTGACAGCGGGCCGGGGAAGGGCTAGGGTGACGGCATGACCGCGCATTCCGGTCCCGCCCGCGCCGCGACCTATCGGGACGTCCTCGATGCGCCCCCGCACATGGTCGCGGAGGTGGCGAACGGCCTCCTGCACCTGCACCCCCGGCCGCCGATGCGCCATGCGCGCGCGAGCTTCCGCATGGCCGGGCAGCTCGACGGGCCGTTCTTCGGCCAACCCGGAGGCTGGCAGCTCGCCATCGAGCCGGAGCTTCACCTCGGGCCGGACATTGTCGTCCCCGACCTGGCGGGGTGGCGGCTGGAGCGGATGCCGGCCTATCCGGACGCGCCGTTTTTCACCCTCGCGCCCGACTGGGCCTGCGAGATCGTCTCGCCGGGGACGCGGCGGTTCGACCTGACGGAGAAGCGGACGATCTACGGCGCGAACGGGGTCGGGCATCTGTGGCTCGTCGACCCGGACGCCCGCACGCTCGAGGCCTTCGCCCTCGCCGAGGGCTTCTGGACGCTCGTCGCCGCGGTGCAGGACGGCGAGGACGTGCGGGCCGCGCCGTTCGCCAGCCACGCCTTCCCGCTCGCGGCGCTCTGGCCGGATCCCGAGCCCGACCCGGACCCGGAGCCCACCCCGCAGGGTTGAACCCGCCCCGCGCGATGCTATTGCTGGCCGCGCAAAGCGAGCGGGGGAGGATGCGCATGGCCTACGAGACCATCGTCGTGGAGGTCGCGGACGGGGTCGGCACGGTCACGCTGAACCGGCCGCAGGCGCTCAATGCGCTCAACGCCCAGGTGCTCGACGAGCTCGCCGCCGCGCTCGGCGCCCTCGACGCCGACCGCAGCGTCGGCGCCATGGTGGTGACCGGCTCGGAGAAGGCCTTCGCCGCCGGCGCGGACATCAAGGAGATGTCGGCCAAGGGCTTCGCCGAGATGTATGCGGTCGACTACTTCACCGCCCCGACCGAGGCGATCGGCCGGGTGCGAAAGCCGATCATCGCCGCGGTCGCCGGCTACTGCCTCGGCGGCGGCTGCGAGCTCGCCATGATGCTCGACTTCATCATCGCCGCCGACACCGCGAAGTTCGGCCAGCCCGAGATCAACCTCGGGGTGATCCCGGGCATGGGCGGCAGCCAGCGGCTCGCCCGGCTCGTCGGCAAGTCGAAGGCGATGGAGATGTGCCTCACGGGGCGCTTCATGGACGCCGACGAGGCCGAGCGCGCCGGGCTCGCCAGTCGGGTCGTGCCGGCGAAGGATCTCCTGCGCGACGCGCAGGAGACGGCCGCCAAGATCGCCGCCAAGGCGCCGCTCGCCGTCATGGCGACCAAGGAGGCGGTCAACCGCAGCCTCGAGACCACGCTGCGCGAGGGGCTGCTCTTCGAGCGGCGGCTCTTCGACGCGCTCTTCTCCACCGAGGACAAGGCCGAGGGCATGGCCGCCTTCGTCGAGAAGCGCAGCCCGCAGTTCCGCGGCAGGTGAGGCGCCGCCGCCGCGGCTTCGCAGGCGCGGGCAGGGCGGCGGTTGACTCGGGCGCCGCGAGCGCGTAGGGACCGCGCCTGATTTCCCGCGATGATACGGACCGGACAAGAAACGACATGGCAAACTCGCCGTCCTCCAAGAAGCGCGCGCGCCAGACCGAGCGCCGCACCGCCGTCAACCGTGCGCGCCGCTCGCGCATCCGCACCTTCATCCGCAAGGTCGAGGAGGCGATCTCCACCGGCGACTTCTCGGCGGCCGCCGAGGCGCTCAAGGTCGCCCAGCCGGAGATCATGCGCGGCGTGAGCAAGGGCGTGACCCACCGCAACACCGCCTCGCGCAAGATCTCCCGCCTCGCCGGCAGGGTGAAGGCGCTCCAGGCCTGATCGTCCCCCCGCCAAGGCGGGTCCGACCTTCCGACAGAACGCGCCGGCTTCGGCGCGTTCTTGCGTTTCGGGGGGCGCCGGACATGTTCCGCCTTCGGTCCGGTTGTTCGGCCAGCCGCCCTTCGCTATGGTCTGGCGTGACGGTTCGAATCTCGCGACGCAGCCTCGCGAAGCACCGCGCAACAAATAAGGCAGTGCAGGCTTTGACGAGCCAATGAAGAAGGCAGACCGTGTCGTGATCATTCCCGAACGATTCTGGTGCGATAGCGGCGCTTCGTAGCTTAAGGCGCGATGGGCTTGTCGCTTATAGTCGCCGACCTTGCGAGTCGGCATATGGTCCGGTCAACAGGACCGACAGGGACGAGGAGAGTGGCGGATGTCGGACGTTGCTGGGATAGGATACGCGTCCTGGTGTGCTGACGACCTCCGCCCGGTCTGGCCGTGATTCCCGCCGTGGCCCACATGAGCGACGGAACGCCGGGCGACACATGGGACCGGCTGCGCGGCCGACTCGGCGCCCAGCTCGGACCCGACGCCTGCCGGAACTGGATCGAGCCGCTGGTCTATCTCGGCTCCGACCAGGGCGTCGGCCGGTTCGAGGCCCCGACCGGCTTCATCGGCACCTGGGTGCTGCGCAACTACGGCGAGACGATCCGCCAGCTGCTGCTCCAGGAGGGCGAGGCGGTCGCCCGCCTCGAGTTCGGCGTGGCGCCCGCCGCCGACGCGGGGCGGCCCGCGACGCCGAAGCGTCCCGCCGCCCCGTCGGCCCCCCCGGCCGAGTCGCGCGCCGCCGATCCCGGCGGCGACGTCGAGCTGCCGACCTCGCCGATCGACGCGCGCTTCACCTTCGACAGCTTCGTGGTCGGCAAGCCGAACGAGCTCGCCCATGCCGCGGCGCGGCGGGTGGCCGAGCGCGGGCAGGTGAGCTTCAACCCGCTGTTCCTCTACGGCGGCGTCGGCCTCGGCAAGACCCACCTGATGCACGCCATCGCCTGGGAGGTCCGCAACGCCGACCCGACGGCGCGGGTGCTCTACCTCTCCGCCGAGCAGTTCATGTACCGCTTCATCTCCGCCTTGCGCTTCAAGGAGATGCACGGGTTCAAGGAGCTGTTCCGCTCCGTCGACATGCTGATGGTCGACGACGTGCAGTTCATCTCCGGCAAGGACTCGACCCAGGAGGAGTTCTTCCACACCTTCAACGCGCTGATCGACCAGCACAAGCAGATCGTCATCTCCGCCGACCGCGCGCCCGGCGAGATCGACGGGCTCGAGGAGCGGATCAAGTCGCGGCTGCAATGGGGCCTCGTCGTCGACCTGCACCCGACCGACTACGAGCTGCGCCTCGGGATCCTCCAGTCCAAGGCCGAGGCGCAGCTCGCCGAGCATCCCGGCGTGGCGATCGGCCCGGGGGTGATGGAGTTCCTCGCCCAGCGCATCAGCTCCAACGTCCGCGTGCTCGAAGGCGCGCTCAACCGCCTCTTCGCCTTCGCCTCGCTGGTGGGGCGGCGGATCGACCTCGACATGACCCAGGAATGCCTCGCCGACATCCTGCGCGCCTCGGAGCGCAAGGTCACCATCGACGAGATCCTGCGCAAGGTCGCCGACCACTACAACCTGCGCATGGCCGACCTGCTCTCCGCCCGGCGGGCGCGGGCGGTGGCGCGGCCGCGGCAGGTGGCGATGTACCTCGCCAAGACGCTGACCTCGAAGTCGCTCCCCGACATCGGCCGCCGCTTCGGCGGGCGCGACCACACCACGGTGATCCACGCGGTGAGGAAGATCGAGGAGCTGCGCCAGAGCGACAGCCAGATCGCCGAGGACGTCGAGCTCCTGCGCCGGATGCTGGAGGCCTAGGCGCGCCCGGGCCGCCACGGCCGCGCCGCTGCGGCCAGCGCGCCGAGCCCGGCGAGCGCCGCCCAGAGCGCCCCCGGCAGCGGCACGGGCACGATCGAGGCGCCCACGGTGACCACGGCCCCGCCGTCCCCGCCATAGACCGACTGCTCGTACCAGCCGAACGTGGCGTTCGGCCGGACGAGGAAGGCGAAGGCCCCGGTCTGGGTCCGGATCCCGTAGTCGATCGTGGTCAGCGGCCGGTAGTCCGCGCCGTTGAAATACCCGAACATCTCCAGATCGGAGGCGTATTCCTTGCTCAGGAACGCGTACTCGCCGGAGACCCGCAGGGCGCGCGCTCCGGCCGTGGCGAAGTAGCGGGTGATCTCGATCGCCTCCGTCTCGCGGTCGTTGCCGACCATCACGAAGGAGAAGGGCAGGCTCGCGGCCGGATTGGACGTGTCGACGACGTAGCCGTCGCCCCGGCCCGAGGCGGTGTGGAAGTCGAGCGTCGCGGCCGCGGCCGGTCCTGCGGCGCAGAGGAGCGCGACGAGGATGGGCTGGATGGCATGCATGGGCGTCTCCCGCAGAATGAGGTCCGGAAATGCGCAATCAGCTCACATGCCCCGATTCCGGTCAATGAAGCCGGCCGCCGCCATCCGCGCCCCGATCCGCGCCGGTCGGCCCCTTGCCCTTTCCGGGCAATTCGCTAACGTCACGGCCCGCGCGACCGGAACGGAACCGCGGGCCGCTTCTCGCTGACGGGTGAGCCCATGAAACTGAGCCTCGAGCGCAACGCCCTCCTGAAGGCGATGAGCCGCGCGCAATCGGTGGTCGAGCGGCGCAACACCATCCCGATCCTCGGCAACGTGCTGATCGAGGCCGAGGGCGACCAGGTGAGCTTCCGCGCCACCGACCTCGACATCGAGGTCGTCGAGCGCGCCCCCGCCATGGTCGCCCGCGCCGGCGCGACCACCGTCTCGGCGCACACCCTCCACGAGATCGTCCGCAAGCTCCCCGACGGCGCCATGGTCGAGCTGCACGACGACGGCCTCGCCGGCCGGCTCGAGGTGCGCGCCGGGCGCTCGCATTTCTCGCTCGCGACGCTGCCGCGCGAGGACTTCCCGCTCATGGCGAGCGCCGAGTACCAGACGAGCTTCGCCTGCCCCGCCCCGGTGCTGCGCCGGCTCTTCGACAAGGCGAAGTTCGCGATCTCGACCGAGGAGACCCGCTACTACCTCAACGGCGTCTACCTCCACGCCGCCAAGGGGGCCGACGGCCCGGTGCTGCGCTGCGTGGCCACCGACGGCCACCGGCTCGCCCGCATCGACGCGGCGCTGCCGGAGGGCGCGGCCGACGTGCCCGGGGTCATCGTGCCGCGCAAGACCGTGGGCGAGCTCCGCAAGCTCCTCGACGACGACGAGGCGCAGATCGCCGTCTCCGTCTCCGAGACCAAGATCCGCTTCGCCACGCCCGAGGTGACCCTTACGTCGAAGGTGATCGACGGCACCTTCCCCGACTATGCCCGCGTCATCCCGACCGCCAACGCCAAGCGGCTCGAGGTCGACGCCGCCGAGTTCGCCCAGGCGGTCGACCGCGTCGCCACCGTCAGCTCCGAGCGCAGCCGCGCGGTCAAGATGGCGCTGGAGGACGACCGGCTCGTCCTCTCGGTCAACGCCCCCGACAGCGGCGCGGCGGACGAGGAGCTGGCCGTCGCCTATGCCGACGAGCGGCTGGAGATCGGCTTCAACGCCAAGTACCTCCTCGAGATCGCCGGCCAGGTCGACCGCGAGAACGCGGTCTTCCTGTTCAACTCGGCCGGCGACCCGACGCTGATGCGCGAGGGCAACGACGAGAGCGCCGTCTACGTCGTGATGCCGATGCGGGTCTGACCGCCGCCGCGGCAGGGGCGGCGGTGGCGGCCGCCCTCGCGGTCCGGCGGCTGGCGCTGCGGCGCTTCCGCTCCTATGCCGAGGCCAGCCTCGACCTGCCCCCGGCCGGGCCGGTGGCGATCCACGGGCCGAACGGCGCCGGCAAGACCAACCTGATCGAGGCGATCTCCCTGCTCTCGCCCGGCCGCGGCCTGCGCGGCGCCGGGGCCGAGGAGCTGGCGCGCGGCGGCGACCCGCTCGGCTGGCGCGTCGCGGCCGAGGTCGCCGGCCTCGGCGGCCAGCGCGAGGTCGTCACCGCCGGCGCGGGCGGCGGCCGCAGCGTCGAGATCGACGGCAAGGCCGCGTCGCAGGCGGCGCTCGGCGGCGCGCTGCGGGTGCTGTGGCTCACCCCGGCGATGGACCGGCTCTGGGTCGACGCCGCCGCCGAGCGCCGCCGCTTCCTCGACCGCGCCACCTTCAGCCTGATCCCCGGCCATGCCGAGGCGGCGACCGCCTACGACCGCGCCTTGCGCGAGCGCGGCCGGCTGATCCGCGACGGGGTGCGCGACCCGGCCTGGTTCGAGGCGATCGAGGCGCGGATGGCCGCCTCGGGCGCCGCGGTGATCGCCAACCGCCGCGCCGCGCTCGCGCTCCTCGCCGCCCCGCCGCGGGCCGAGGGCTTTCCCGCCGCCGAGCTGGCGCTGGAGCGGGAAGGTCCGGAGACCGCCGAGGCGCTGGCCGCCGCCTGGCGCGCCGGGCGGGGCCGCGACATGGCCGCGGGGCGAACGCTGACCGGCCCGCACCGCGACGACCTCGCCGCCTTCTACGCGGCCAAGGCGATGCCGGCGCGCCTCGCCTCGACCGGCGAGCAGAAGGCGATGCTGATCAGCCTGACCCTCGCCAACGCCGCCGCGGTCGCCTCTGCCGCGGGGGCCGCGCCGATCCTGCTCCTCGACGAGGTCGCCGCCCATCTCGACGCCGGCCGCCGCGCCGCGCTCTACGCCGCGCTGGCCGGGCTGGGCGCGCAGGCCTTCCTGACCGGCACCGGCCCCGAGCTCTTCGCCGAGCTGCCCGCCTCGACGCCGCGCCTCGCGGTGGCGGACGCCGACGGCGCCTCGCGCATCGCGGCGGCGTGAGGCCGCATTCGCGTGATTGCGATCCGCCCCCCGCGGGGGCCGGGATCGGCCGGAGTGCGGACTATTCCGCGGGGTGACGGCGACTCGGCCGCTCCTCGCGCGTCGCGAGCCAGTAGACCAACCCGCCGAGGGCGAGGGCGGCGGTCGGGAAGATCAGCAGCGTCAGCTCAATTCCAGTCATGGCGTCAGCTTTCCGAGAACGCGCCGTGCGAGATAATGTAGGGTGAACGACACGCCCAGGCAATAAAGCGCCATGAGGAGCAGCACCGGCCGAGGCCCCTCTGCCCCGTAAGCGGCGGCGATGAAAGGCGCCAGCCCGCCGACGGCGAAGACCGTCAAGGCCATGCCGTTGATGAACGTGGCGGTCAGCTTCGTCCTCTCGTTGTGGATCAGGGTCGCCATGAATTAATCCACAGACTTGTCCCCGTAAGAACAACGGTGACGGCAACAGCTATTGCGGAGATCATTGTCCGAAAGGCCGCAGATTTTGCGCCTTGGCGGCGGAAATTTGCGCCGCGGCTACGTCCTTCTCCAACTGAAACCGCCGTCGACTGATTTCAAGGCCGCGATCGTATGCATTCAACAAGCCCGGCATCTCACCGCCGGTTTCAAAAACCTGCTCGTCAGACTGGCCACGCCAATCCATCATGGTTCTCTCCCGGCCTCACCCGTTCACCGTTCCCGACAACCGACTCCACGCCGACCGCCTCAAGCGCTGCGCGAACGGCGCCGAGTTTTCCAGCTCAGGCCGGAGAGGGCGGCAAGTGATTGATTTGAATGGTACCGACGCCCCGGCTCGAACGGGGGACCCCCAGATCCACAATCTGGTGCTCTAACCAACTGAGCTACGTCGGCGCCGCCGATGCACGTATCTCCGGGCCTGCCGGAATGCAAGCCCCGCCGCGCGCCGGGGAGCCGCGGGCGAGGCCGCAGGTTGCCATGCGCATGTCAACCTTCTCCACGCGGAGCGGTTCGGACAGGGAGGGCGCAAGCATCGTGGGCGATGGCCACGAGGGTGCCCGGCCCCGGTGTGGGGCCGTGCGCCAGGTAAGGTTCCGTCAAGATAGCCCTCAATGATATCAATGACTTGATGAATATTCACGCGTGAACACGCCAGCCGGCGCGGCGCGCCTCGCACCCCGGCGCTCAGGCCCCGGCGCCGCCGCCGGCGGTCCAGGCGACCGCCTCGCGCAGCGCGGCGCCCATCGCCGCGTCGAAGGCGGCCGCGATGGCGAGGGGCTGGGCGGTCGGCGACAGGGCGGCGCGCTCGACGTTGCGACTGGCGAGCACGGTCCCGTCGACGTCGCGGATCAGCGTCAGCGTCAGGGCGACGCGCACCCGGTAGGCCTCGCCGTCCGGCTCGGCCTGGAAGGCGCGGATCTCGGTCAGGAGCGTGTTGTCGGGGAAGAGCCCGAGCGGCGTCCGGCCGACGAGGCGGAAGGCCCCGCTCGCCTGCAGCGACTGCACCAGCAGCGTCTGGACCATCACCGGGACCGGGTCGACCCAGCGCGCGCCCGGCAGGTACGCGGCCTGGAGCGGCGAGGGCTTGACCAGGATGCGGTCGGTGGCGATCGCGCCCGAGGCCGAGGGCGTCTCGACGACGATGTGCCGGCTCCCCCGCGCCGCGCCGCTCGCGCCGGCGAGCGGGGTCAGCGCGTAGGCGTCGAGCGGCTGCGAGGCGCTGGAGAGCGCCGAGACCGCGGCGCAGCCCCCGGTGGCGGCGAGCGCCAGCACGAGCGCGCCCATGCGGGCGATCCGCCCGGCGGCGACGCCCGCCCGCCCCTTGTGCGCCTTGTCGGTCATCGCGAGTACTCCGGGAGCCGGCCGCCGCCGAGGAAGAACCGGGCGGGGTCGCGCTCGATGCGGTTGACGAGCTGTTCGAGGGAGGCGACGAGCGCCCGCGCGTCCGTCGCAAGGCGGGCGAACTGCGGCAGCCCGGCGGTGGTGAAGTCCTGCACCGGCTGGGCGCTGCGCGCCACGATGGTCTCGAACTGCCCCGCCGCGCGGTTGGCGCTCTCGGCGGCGCCGCGGACCTCCGCGGTGATCTGCGGCAGGTCGTCGGTCACCTGGGCGAGCGCCGTGTCGAAGCGGGCGATCGCGGCGCGGAGGTCGGTCACCACCGGCTCGATGTCGGTGTTCATCACCCGGTCGGCCGAGCCGAAGGCGCGCTCCGCGGCCTCGACCGCGCCGCGGGCGGCGAGGACGGCCGGCGCGATGTCCTGGAGCCGGGCGTTGGCGCTGCGGAAGGCGGCGCCGGCGTCGGCGAGGGTTGTCCCGGCCGAGGCGGCGAGCCCGTCGAGCCGGCCGGAGAAACCGGTCGCGTCCGCGCCCACCTCGGCGACCACGCGGTTGACCGTCGCCGCGGCGGTGCGCAGGTCGGCGAGGATCAGCGGCGCGTCGGTCTCGAGGAGACGGTTCGCCGTCTCGAGCGCGGTCTTCGCCTCGGCGACCATCGCCGCGCCGTCGCCGTCGAAGAGCTCGTCGACCGAGGTCGCCGCCTCCTCGACCGCGGCGATCATCGGCCCGGCCGCGGCGATCGGCCCCTCGGCCTCGCGCAGCCGCGCCGCCGCGAGGTCGACGGCGCCGTCCACCCGGTTGAGCGTGAGCCCGGCCCGACCGCGCAGATCCTCCACAGCCGCCGTCGCCGCGCTCGCCAGCGCGCCGTAGCCGTCGACCACCGCCGGCCCCTTCTCGGTCAGCAGCGTGTCGGCGTGGGCGAAGGCGCCCTTCGCCGCGTCGAGCGCCGCCGTGCCCGAGGCGAGCGTCTGCCTGGAGGCCTCGAACGCCGTCCGCGCGCTCTCCAGCGTCGTCTCGGCGGTGGCGAGCGTCGTCTCCGCCCGCTCGGCGATGCCGGCGAGCCGGTCGGTGAAGCCGGCGATCTGCTCCACTCCCGTCCGCACCGAGCCGGAGATCGAGGAGAAGTCCTTCAGCGCCGTGTCGAGCCCGGCGGAGGCGTTGGCGGCATTGTCGAGGATCTTCGCCACCCGCTCCTGGTTCTCCGGCCCGGTGAACGAGCTCAGCTGGCGCAGGAGCTCGGTCGCCTCCTTCAGCAGCCGCGGCGCGGTGTCGAGCAGCGTGTCGAGCACCGAGGGCTCGGAGCGGATCGTGTAGGTCCCGGTCTTCTCGTCGGGCTCCAGCGGCGGCGCGTCCGGGTCGGAGTTCGACAGCGACACGAAGGCGACGCCGGTGACCCCCTGCACCTGCAGCGTCGCCACCGTGTCCGAGCGGATCGGCGTGCCGGCCGCCACCTCGATCTGCACCCGCACCCGCGAGGCGTCCGTCGGGTCGATGCCGATATCGAGCACCCGCCCGACGGTGATGCCGTTGAAGCGCACGTCGGCCGACTGGCTGAGCCCGGTCACGCTCTCGAACACGATGTCGTAGTAGTCGAAGCGGCGGTCGACCGAGATCTTCGCGTACCACAGGAAGAAGGCGAAGGTCGCGAGCACCCCGAGGAGCGTCACCGCGCCGATCAGGACGTAGTTCGCCCGGGTTTCCATGGCCGCTCCCTAGCCTCCCGCGCTAGTCTGCCGCGCCTGCGAGCGCCGCGCGGGCGCGCGGCCCGTGGAAGTACTCATGCACCCAAGGCTGGTCCACTTCCAGCATGTCCGCCATCGTCCCGGTGACGAGGACGCGCTTCTCCGCCAGCACCGCCACCCGGTCGCAGGTGGCGTGCAGGGTGTCGAGGTCGTGGGTGACGAGGAAGACGGTGATCCCCAGCGCCTGCTGCAACGAGCGGATCAGCTCGTCGAAGGCGCTGGCGCCGATCGGGTCGAGCCCAGCGGTCGGCTCGTCGAGGAACAGAATCTCGGGGTCGAGCGCCATCGCCCGGGCGAGGCCGGCGCGCTTCTTCATGCCGCCGGAGAGGTCGGCCGGGTACTTGTCGTTGGCGTTCGCCGGCAGGCCGACGAGCGCGACCTTCAGCTCCGCCAGCGCGGCACGCAGGTCGGGCGCGAGATGCGCCATGATCCGCATCGGGGCCTCGACGTTCTCGCGCACGGTGAGCGAGGAGAAGAGCGCCCCGTCCTGGAACATCACCCCCCAGCGCGTCTCGACCGCCCGCCGCTGCGCCGCGTCGGCGTGGAGCATGTCGACGCCGAAGACCTCGATCGAGCCCTCGGCGGGGCGCAGGAGCCCGACGATCTCGCGGAGCAGCACCGACTTGCCGGTGCCCGAGCCGCCGACGACGCCGAGCACCTCGCCCCGCCAGACGTCGAGGTCGAGCCCGTCGTGGATCACCGCCGGCCCGAACCGGGTGACGAGGCCGCGCACCTTGATGACGGCCTCGCGCTCCGCGGCGGGGGCGGGGGCGTCGGCCAAGCCGCCCGTCACGCCGCCGGCCGCCGCGTCGGTCGGGGCGGAGGCGTCGGTCAAATCCCCACCTCCATGAAGAACACCGCGAAGGCGGCGTCGAGGACGATGACGAGGAAGATGGCGATCACCACCGAGTCGGAGGTGCGCTGGCCGAGGGATTCGGCGCTCTTCTCGACCTTCATCCCCTCGTAGCAGCCGACGAGGCCGATCACGACGGCGAAGAACGGCGCCTTGATCATGCCGGTCAGGAAGGTCCAGGCGTCGCCGGTGTCGCGCAGCCGCGCGATGAAGAGCGCGGGCGAGATGCCGAGCTCGCTCCAGGACATCAGCCCGCCGCCGAGGAGGCCGGCGATGTTGGCGAGGAAGCCGAGGAGCGGCAGGGTCAGCACCAGCGCCAGCACCCGCGGCAGGACCAGCGTCTCCATCGGGTCGAGGCTCAGCGTCCGCATCGCGTCGATCTCCTCGCGGAGCTTCATCGAGCCGATGGCGGCGGTGTAGGCCGAGGCGGTGCGGCCGGCGACGACGATCGCCGTCATCAGGATGCCGAGCTCGCGCAGGAGCGTGATGGCGATCAGGTCGATGACGAAGACCTCGGCCCCGAACTGGCGGAGCTGCACCGCGCCCATGAAGGCCAGGACGATGCCGATCAGGAAGGCCATCAGCACGACGATGGGCACCGCGTTGAGCCCGACGTCCTGCATGTGATGGACGAGGGCGGTGAAGCGGAGCCGCCAGGGCCGGACCAGCGTGCCGCCGAGGCAGGCGACGATCTCGCCGCCGAAGGCGGTCATCTCGACCGCGCCGGTGAGGAGGGCGTGGGTGTGCTCGCCGAGGCGGGCCACCCAGTCGACGAAGGGATGGCCCTTGCGCTGCGGCGCGGGCTCGGTTGGCAGGGCCTTCTCGACGGTGTCGATGATGAGGGCCTGCTTCTCGTCGGCCCCCTCGATGCGGGTCTCGACGCCCTCCGCGGCGAGGCGGCGGCGCAGGGTGACGAGGAGCCAGGCCCCGGCGGTGTCGATCTCCTTCGCGCCGCGGAGGTCGAGGGTGACCGGGCCTCCGGGGGGGAGTTCGCGGACGCGGTCGCGCAGCGCCTCGACGTCGGCGACGACCATCGGCCCGGCGAAGCGGACGACCGAACCGCCGCCGGCCGCGTCCGCGGCCTCGATCGTCACCTGCGCGTCCGCCATCGGCTCCTGCCGCCGTCCTGCTCGCGCGGACCCTAGCCGCCGGCGCGCGCCGCCCGCAACCCCGCGCCCTGGTCTTGAAGGAAGGACGGGGCGCCTTTGCGCCCCGGAGCCGGACTCCCCGCCCGCACAAGCGCAGGCGGACCCCCTGCGCGCCGTTGCGCGCTCTCATACCAGCGGCCGCGTTGACTGACTCTCGGGGGATTCCCAAGCGGGGTGATCTCTGACTCACTGCATGTAGGCAGGGGGAGGCGGGGATGTCGTCTGCGGTGAGGGTTACGAGGACGGATCTGACAGCGGCGGAACTGAGGCGGGCGGCGGGCAAGAGCCGGGACGCGAAGGCGGCGCGGCGGATGTTGGCGATCGCGCTGGTGCTGGAGGGCGTCGACCGGAAGACCGCGGCCGAGGCCTGTGGGATGGACCGGCAGACGCTTCGGGATTGGGTGCACCGCTACAACACCGAGGGGCTGGCCGGGCTCGCCAACCTGGCGGGTGGGACGAAGCCGCGGCGGCTTTCGCCCGCGCAGATGGCCGAGCTCGCCTCCTGGGTGGAGACGGGCCCTGATCCCGCGGTGGACGGCGTGGTGCGCTGGCGGCGGCAGGACCTCGAGCGGCGGATCGCGGAGCGGTTCGGGGTCAAGGTCCACGAGCGGACGGTCGGCAAGTACCTGGCGGCGCTCGGCTACCGGCGGCTGTCCGTGCGCCCGCGGCATCCGAAGACCGATCCCGCGGCCCAGGAGGGCTTTAAAAAAGCTTCCCCGAGGCGGTAGCCGCCGCGCTGCCCGAGGCGGCGCGCGGCAGGCCGCTGGAAGTCTGGTTCCAGATGCTATGAGGTGGGGCGCCGCGGATGATGACGGCCCCTCACATCCGATGGAGCCGCAGATGTCGATGATCATTCCCGGAGCCGAGTCCACCGTCTACCTCGCGCTTGAACTGAG
>NZ_JAGOMQ010000052.1 GCF_017993425.1 Amaricoccus sp. | reverse complement strand
AGAAGCGCCTCCAGCGCCGGCCAGTCGAAGAGCGCCTCCACCGGGTCGAGCGCCTTCAGCGCGGGGTGATCCAGCAGCTCGGGGCCGGCGAAAAGGGCGGGTTGCGTCGCGAAGCTCTCTCTCATCCAGAGATCCTAACCCATCGGGATCTCCAAGGGAATCAACGAGTTTCGCAGAGGTCTCTTGAATATAAACGGTGAAAATCATTGCATCGTTACCAGCGCCGCATTTTGCGGTGCCGTTCGACTCACTTCGAGGTTCCGCCGTCCCCGCCGCTGCCGCTCCGCGTCGAGCCGGGTGACATGCGCATGTCACCCGGCGGGCGCCGTCGCGGGACGGACCTCGCCGCTCGGGAGGGGCGGCGACGCGGGGAGGGTGGGTCGGAACTGAACGGACGATCCCGTATCAGTGCGGGTCGACGTGGGGGGAGGCGGGGTGGTGGAGGTGCTGCTGGGCATGGGGGAGCCAGCGGGTCTGGCGGACGAGGCGGCGACGGACGACGGGGACGTCGGGGCCGGCGTGGAGGGCACGCAGGCGGTCGACGACGTCGGCGTCGGCCTTGGTGGCGCGCTGGTGGTGGCGCAGGTAGTCGATCCAGGTGGCGACCTGGTAGAACTCGAGCCAGATCTCGCCGTCGGAGAGGTCGCGCATCAGCGTCCAGTGCCGCGCTCCGTCGCGCTGGCGGATGCGCTGGCGCTCGGCCATCGTCGCTAGGAACTCGGGCTGGTCGGCGAGGCGGATGCGGTACTCGACGGTGATCGCCACCGGGCCGCTGCGCGGCTGGAGGTCGACGCCGAGGGTGGGCTCGCGGAAGCGGTCGAGGGGGGCGAGGTCGAGGTCGCGGCGGTCGGGGAGCGGCAGCACGAGCCCGACGAGGCCGCCCGCCGCCATGCCGGCGGCGGCGAGGAGCAGGGCTGCGTCGACGCCGCGGGCCTCGGCGAGCAGCCCCCAGGTCCAGGCGCCGAGGGCCATGCCGCCGAAGACCGCGGTCTGGTAGAGGGCGAGCGCCCGCCCGACCACCCAGCGCGGGGTGGAGAGCTGCACGGTGACGTTGAAGAGCGAGAGCGCCAGCACCCAGGCGGCGCCGCCGAGCATCAGGCCGAGCCCGGTCAGCCAGGCGCTGGGGCTGAGCGCGGTGGTCGCCGCGGCGATCGCGAAGGCGGCGAAGGCGATGCGGACGATCCACTCGGCGGAGACGCGCGAGCGGAGCCGGGTCGCCGCGAAGGCGCCGCCGATGGCGCCGACGCCGAAGGCGCCGAGGAGGAGGCCGTAGGTGAGCGCGCCGCCGGAGACGAGGTGGCGCGCGACGATGGGCAGGAGCGCGAGGACGGCGACGGAGGTCAGGCCGAAGAGGAAGCTCCGGAGCAGGACGACGCCGATATGCGGGGACATGGCGACGTAGCGCAGGCCCGCGCCCATCGCGGCGCCGAGGCTCTCGGGCGGCAGCGCCCGCGGGGCGGCGGCGGGCCGCCAGAGCAGGAGCGCGGTGATGATGGCGAGGTAGCTCGCGGCGTTGGCGGCGAAGGCGGCCGCGGCGCCGGCGGCGGCGACGATGGCGCCGCCGATCGCCGGGCCGACGCTGCGGGTGAGGTTGAAGCCGACGGAGTTCAGCGCCACCGCGGCAGGGAGGTCGTGGCGGGGGACGATGTCGCCGACGGTCGCCTGCCAGGACGGGTTGTTGAGCGCCACGCCGCAGCCGATCATGAAGGTGAAGCCGAGGAGCAGCCAGGGCGTCAGCAGGTCGGCCCAGGCGCAGAGGGCGAGCGCGGCCGAGACGACGAACATGCCGGCCTGGGCGGCGAGCATGACGCTGCGCCGGTTGAAGTTGTCGGCGATGGCGCCGGAGGCGAGCGAGAAGAGCATGATCGGCAGGGTCGTCGAGGCCTGGACGAGGGCGACCATGTCGGCCGAGCCGGAGATCGTGGTCATGGTCCAGGCGGCGCCGACGGCCTGGATGAGCCCGCCGAGATTCGAGAACAGGTTGGCGATCCAGAAGGTGCGGAACGTCGGGTTGGCGAGCGGCGCCAGCGCCCCGCTTCTGCCGGTTCCGACCTGCGCGTCCATGCGTCTCCTCCTGCCGAGCGGCGCGTCGACGGCCGTCCCCCCTCCCGGTTTAGGCGCGCGGCGCGCCGAGGCAAGCCGCAATCGGCGGGTTCACGGGATGTCCGGGGAGGGGATGGGCGCGGCCGCGGCGACGTCTGCGGCGGGGCGACGCGGGCGCATGGATGGGGGAGGCCGGTGCGCCTGGCCCGGGGCGAGGCGGAGCGGCGGCGGGCGGGTCAGGGATCGACGTAGCCGTCGACGACGATCTCGGCGGGGGCGTCGAGGAGGAAGGCGCCGGCGACCTCGGAGCCGGGGGGCGCGAAGTCGATGGTCAGGCTGGCGCGCGCGCCGTCGGCGGCGACGGCGGAGACCACGACGGCGTTCGCGGCCGTGCCGCCGGCGTTGTGGAGGATGAAGGCGAGGCGGCGGGTGGCGGGGTCGTAGGGGGCGGCCTCGACCTGCAGGTCGGGCGGCGTCTCGTCGCGGAGGCCGTCCCGGACGAGGTAGCCGATCACCGACGCGACGATCGCCGCCGAGGCGGCCGCGACGACCCATTCGATGCGCTGGGCGAGGGGGGAGGAGGGCGCGCGGGGCATGGCTAGGGGGTCATCCGCGCCGCGGCGGCGGCGCGGCGGCCGCGGCCGCCCGTTCGATGCGCTGGGCGAGGGGGGGCGAGGGGGCGCGGGGCATGGCCAGGGGGTCATCCGCGCCGCGGCGGCGCCGCGGCGGCCGCGACCGCGCGTTCGATGCGCTGGGCGAGGGGGAGGAGGGGCTGCGGGGCATGGCTAGAGGATCATCCGCGCGGCGGCGGCGCCGAGGGCGGAGGGGAAGCCGAGCACGACGATCGCCATCGCGGCGGGGGCGAGGGCGAGGCCGTCGAGGCGGCCGTAGGTCCAGAGCGCGTAGGCGCTGATCCCGAGGCAGAGCGCGTAGCCGGTGATCGTGTAGCGCAGGAAGTCGCCCCAGCGGCCCTCGTTGGGGCCGCCGCCGCCGCGGAAGGCAAGCGCGTAGATGAAGGCGTGCATGAGCGCGATCGAGAGCAGGACGAGGAGGAGCGCGTGCCAGGGCGCCATCATCCGCGAGATGACCACGACCTCGTCGGTGGGCGCGATGTTGAGGCCGAGGAAGACCGCGCCGACGCCCATCAGGAAGAGCTGACCGAAGTAGCCGGAGAGGGCCTGCTCGCCCTCGCCCTCGTCGTCGTCCTCGTGGGTCTCGCCGAGCTGGCTGCGGGCGAGGAGGGCGCCGATGCTGGCGGGGACGGTCTGGAGGGCGAGCTTGCCGACGATCTCGCTCGTGGGCATCCCGGGCCGGATGACGCGGAAGACGGCGAGGACGACGGCGCTGACGAGGAGGCCGATCGCCACGGCGATCAGCGCGTCGCGGACGTCGTCGCGCCAGCCGAAGGTCTGCTCGAAGCCGAGGCGGTGGGCGAGGAGGACGAGGACCGGGGTCGAGCCGGCGACGAGGATGGCGAGGCGGAGGCGGTCGGCGACGAAGCCGAGCTGCCAGAGTTCGAGCGTCATCAGCATCGGCAGGCCGAAGAGCAGGGCGCCGGCGGCGGCGCGGCCGAGGCCGGTCAGCCGGTCGGCGGCCGAGCGGTCGGCGTCGCACGTCGCGGTGTCGTCCCCGGCCATGGCGCGAGATGACCGGAGGGGGATGGCCGCGTCAAGCGGCGCGGATTGGGGGGTTGTTCGCGGTCGAGGCGGGATCCCCGCGGCGGGCCAAGCGACCGACGCGGGCTCTGCCCGCGAGGCCCGGCGCGACAAGCGAAAGCATTGCTTTCGCCGCGCCGACGGCTGGAGCGCGGTTGCGCGCGGAAGCCGTGGGGGGTCCAGATTTCCCCGTCGCGCGCAATCCGTCCGTGATTGCCCCGGCGAGCGCGGAATCGCGCTCGCCCCCCGAGGGGCGATCGCGGACGGATTTGCCGCGGGTCAAATCCGTCTGGCTTCGACGTCGCGACCTGCTTCCGGCCCCGCCTCCGTTTCACCGTGGTGCAGCATGCCGGCAGACAGGCGGCGAGCGAGCGGTCGGGGTGGCGTTCGGCGGTGTCGTCCCCGGCCATGGCTGGGGATGACCGGAGGCCGGCGCTCGCGTCAAGCGGCGCGGATTGCGGCTTTATCTTCCCTGCCGGGGCGCCTATAGTGCCGCGCCATGAGCATGCGGCGGACCCTGAGGGATCACGGAGCGCAGGCCGGGCGTCGCCCGGTCCGGCTTCTGCTGCTAGGCGGCCTCTGAGCGCGCCAGGGTTCCGGCGCGCGCGCTCAGGGGACCGACGGGATCGCGCCGAAAGACGCCCTTTCGCTCAAGGTAGACCACAGCCATGACCACCACGACCGACTCCGACAAGGACCGCGTCCTCATCTTCGACACCACGCTCCGCGACGGCGAGCAGTCGCCCGGGGCGACGATGTCGCTCGACGAGAAGCTGCAGATCGCCGAGCTGCTCGACCAGATGGGGGTCGACATCATCGAGGCGGGCTTCCCCATCGCCTCGGACGGCGACTTCGAGGCGGTGACCGAGATCGCGCGGCTGGCGCAGAGCGCGGTGATCTGCGGGCTGGCGCGGGCGAACTACAAGGACATCGACCGCTGCTGGGAGGCGGTGAAGCACGCGCGGCGGCCGCGGATCCATACGTTCATCGGCACCTCGCCGCTGCACCGGGCGATCCCGAACCTCGACATGGACCAGATGGCCGAGCGGATCCACGACACGGTGACCCACGCCCGCAACCTCTGCGACAACGTGCAGTGGTCGCCGATGGACGCGACGCGGACGGAGCATGACTACCTGTGCCGGGTGGTGGAGATCGCCATCAAGGCCGGCGCGACGACGATCAACATCCCCGACACGGTGGGCTACACGGCGCCGCGGGAGAGCGCGGATCTGATCCGGATGCTGATCGAGCGGGTGCCGGGCGCGGACGGGATCGTCTTCGCGACGCATTGCCACAACGACCTCGGCATGGCGACGGCGAACGCGCTTGCGGCCGTGGATGCGGGAGCGCGGCAGATCGAGTGCACGATCAACGGCCTCGGCGAGCGGGCAGGCAACACCGCGCTCGAGGAGGTGGTGATGGCGATGAAGGTGCGCCACGACATCATGCCGTACCGCACCGGCGTCGACACCACGAAGATCATGCAGGCGAGCCGGCTGGTCGCGACGGTGTCGGGCTTTCCGGTGCAGTTCAACAAGGCGATCGTGGGGAAGAACGCATTCGCGCATGAGAGCGGCATCCATCAGGACGGGATGCTGAAGAACGCCGAGACGTTCGAGATCATGCGGCCGGAGGACGTGGGGCTCAATGCGACGAGCCTCGTCATGGGCAAGCATTCGGGGCGGGCGGCGCTCAGGGCGAAGCTCGGGGAGCTCGGGTTCCAGCTTGGCGACAACCAGCTCGGCGACGTGTTCGTGCGGTTCAAGGCGCTCGCCGACCGCAAGAAGGAGGTCTACGACGAGGACCTCGTGGCGCTGATGCAGGACCAGGGCACGAACGCCGCCAACGACCGGGTGCAGGTGAAGCGGCTGCGGGTGGTGTGCGGCACCGAGGGGCCGCAGTCGGCGGAGCTGACGCTCGCCATCGACGGCGAGGACCATTCGGTCGAGGCGACGGGGGACGGGCCGGTCGACGCCGCGTTCAAGGCGGTGAAGGCGCTGGTGCCGAACGCGGCGCGGCTGGTGGTGTATCAGGTCCATGCGGTGACCGAGGGCATGGACGCGCAGGCGACGGTGAGCGTGCGGCTGGAGGAGGACGGCAAGATCGTCACCGGCCAGTCGGCGGACACCGACACGGTGGTCGCCTCGACGAAGGCCTATGTGAACGCGCTGAACAAGCTCATGGTGCGGCGGCTGAAGACCGCGCCGAACGCCGCCAGCGCGTGAGGGTTGGGGGGGGCGTCCCACAGTGGGACGCCCCTTATCTGTTTGAGATAACGCCAAAACACTCGTGAAGTAATTTTATTGAGCGGGCGGCGCGGCGGCCTCTTGCGGGTCGAGGCGGTCGAGGATGTGGCGGGCGAGCGCGGGATAGTCGCCGTCGAAGTGGTGGCCGCCGGCGGTCTCGACGAGGGCGGCGCCGGAGCCGGCGAGGGCGGGGCAGGCGCTGTCGGTCTCCTTGTCGCCGTAGACGCAGAGCAGCCTTTCCTGCGGCAGCGCGGCGAGGTCGGCGGCGATCGGCGTCGCCGCCGAGGAGGCCGAGCCGAGCCAGCCGGAGACGGTGATCTCCCAGTCGGCGGTCTCGCCCGGGGCGAGGAGGGCGATCTCGGCGACCCGGGCTTGCGTCTCGGGCGGCATGGTGGCGATGGCGGCGGGGAGCACGCTCGCGCCGAAGGAGTAGCCGGCGAGGATGACCCGGCTGACGCCCCAGCGGTCGGCGTAGAGGTCGATCAGGCGGGCGAGCTCCTGCCCCGTCTCCTCGGGGGTGCGCAGCGTCCAGAACCAGCGCAGGGAATCGAGGCCGATGGTGGGGACGCCCTGCGCCTGGAGGAGGCCGGCGACGGTCTTGTCGAGGTCGCGCCAGCCGCCGTCGCCGGAGAGCATGATCGCCATGGCGTCGTGCGACGGCGTGGCCGGCAGCTCGACGATGGCGGGGGCGTCGCCGGCGACCGCGGCGGCGGCGATGCTGCCGGCGATGGCGTCGCCGAGCGCGGAGGGGCCGGGCTCGGGCGAGGTCTTGCGCTCGAAGGTCACGCCGGCGGCGGCGAGCGCGTCGGCCCGGGCCGTGGCAGCGGGGGGCGCGTCGGCAGCGAGGATGAGCGTCAGCGGCGCGGGCTGCGCGCCGGCAGGGAGCGCGTAGGAGGAGCCGCCGTCGGCGTCGGTGTGGGCGGCCTTGGTGCAGAGCGTGGTCGCGAGGCCCTGTCCGGCTGTGGGGTTGGCGGCGATGACGCCGCCGAGGGTGTCGGCGGGGGTCTGGGCGAGGACGTCGATGGCGAGCGCGGCGCCCTCGCCGAGACCGGCGACGATGGGGGCGTGGAAGGTCTGCGCCCCGGTGGAACGCTCGATGGCGTGGCTCATCCGCTCGAAGTCGGCGACGAGGTAGACGCAGTCCTTGCCCTCGGCGTCGAGCGCCGCGAGGTAGGCCGGGAGGTCGATGCCGACGACGACGGCGTTGGCGTGCCGGAGGCGGGCGGCGAGCGCTGCCTCGGCGTCGCCCCAGCCGGCGGCGTCGGAGAGGAGGAACACCGTCCCGGTGGCGGGGCCGTCGGGGGTGAGTATCGTCGGGCTCGGGATCTGGCCGGGGTCGAACTCGGGCGCGGCGGGGCCGTCGGCGCGGGCCACGGGCGCGGCGAGGGCGAGGCAGGCGGCGAGGAGGAGGGAGGCGCGCCGCGGGCGGGCGGAGCGGGGGCCGGGCTGGCGGCGGCGGGTCGGGAGGGACGGGGTCCCGGGGGTGCGCAAGGTCGGGGTCACGGGAGGAGTCCCGTCCGGTCGGACGTTGCTCCGGCGGCTCCTTGTGGCTTCATCGCTCGTCCTTTCCGCCTCGGGAGATGAGCCGCGTCGCGTCGAGGAGGACGAGGGCCGGGCCGGCCCCGCCCGAGACCGCGAGGTAGCGTGGGCGCCAGGCCGGCTTGAGCTTCTCCTTGAAGCTGCGCAGGCCCTTGAAGTTGTAGGAGGGCACGCCCTGCTCGAAGATCGCCGCGCCGACGCGCTGCCAGTTCGGGGCGGCCGCGCTGGAGGAGAGGCCGGCGAGCGGGGCCATGCCGAGGCTGAACCAGAGCGCCCCCTCGGCCTTGAGGATCTCGCAGAGGCGGATGAACAGGAACTCCATCGCCACGTTGGGGACGTCGGCGACGTGGCGCATCAGGTCGACGGCGACCTCCTCGCCGAGGTCGGTGGCCAGCAGGGTGGCGAAGGCGACGATCTCGTCGCCGCGGCGCATGACGGCGACGCGGCCGCCGGCGACGAAGGCGGGCTCGAAGGCGCCGAGGGAGAAGCCCTTCTCGGCGGCGCCGCGCTCGGCGAGCCAGGCGTCGGAGATGGCGCGGAGCCGGGCCATCAGCGGCGGGACGGCCCCGGGGGCGAGGATCTCGACGGAGAGGCCCTCGCGGGCGCCGCGGGAGAGCACGTTGCGCTGGCCCGAGCGGGCGCCGCCCTTGAGGTCGAAGGCGGCGAGGTCGACGCGCGCCTCCTCGCCGAGCTTGAAGAAGCGGAGGCCCGCGTCGGCGTAGAGGGCGAGGTTCTCGGGCGTCGCCTCGTAGAAGGCGGCGCGGCCGCCGGCGCCGCGGGCGGTCTCGACGAAGCGCCAGATCAGCTCGGGCCAGAGCTCGACCGGGCCTACCGGATCGAAGAGCGCGATCCACGAGGCGCCCTGGCGGGCGTACATGACGAAGCCGCGGCCGTCGTCGGAGAACATCACCCGCTTGTCGCCCATGCGCACGAGGCCGGCGCCGGGGTCGGGTTGCGTGCGGGCGATGGCGGCGGCGCGGGCGAGCTCCTCGGGGGCGGGGGCGTGGTCGCGCATCGGGGCAGGGCGGAGCAGCGACCAGGCGGCGGCGAGGCCGACGAGGAGCGCCGAGCCGACGAGGGCGCGCAGGCCGCGCGGGGCCTCGGCGGAGAGCTCGAAGCGCAGCCAGCTCTCGGCGCCGAACTCGGCGTGGCCGAAGGCGAAGCGCAGGATGGCCAGCGCGAAGACGAGGACGGCGGCGACGGCCCCGATCCAGGGGAGCGTCAGCTTCGCCTCGAGGAGGGCGGCGCGGCGGTCGAAGGCGTCGCGGCCGAGGAGGAGGGCGAGGACGAGCGCGGCGAGGGCCGCGGCCTCGAAGATGGCGACGGCCTTGACGAGGGAGAGCGCGAGGGCGGCGAGGGCGGCGAGGAGCGCGGTCCACCAGGCGCCGTCGAGGCGGAAGGCGAGGCCGCGGGCGGCGACCATCATCAGCGCGCCGAGGACGGAGGCGAGGAAGTGGGCGCTCTCGATCAGCGGCAGCGGGAAGATGGCGCCGAGCCATTCGAGGTCGATGGCGCGGGCCGGCGTCACCGCGGAGAAGACCAGCATGGCGCCGAGGACGAGGGTGAGGGCGGCCAGCGCCTGCGGGGCGAGGCCGCCGGCGGCGCGCAGCACCGCGCCGGCGGGCGAGGCGAGGCGGCGGGCCTCGGCGGCGGCGAGGCCGAGCGCCGCGACGAGGAGGGGCAGGGCCTGGTAGACGAGGCGGTAGAGGGCGAAGGCGGCGAGGAGATGGGCGGGGGGCGCGGCGCCGGCGAGGGCCGCCATCAGCACGGCCTCGAAGACGCCGAGGCCGGCGGGGACGTGGCTGAGGATGCCGAGCGCCAGCGCGATGCCGAAGAGCGGCAGGAAGGCGAGGTAGTCGACGCTGCCGGGCGGCAGGAAGGCCCAGAGCACGCCGGCGGCGGTGGCGAGGTCGGCGGCGGTGATGGCGATCTGGGCGGCGAGGGCGCCGCGGGCGGGCAGCTCGAGGCTGCGGCCGCCGGGGAGCGGCAGGCGGCCGCCGCCGGCGGCGACGAGGCCGGCGCAGGCGGCGACGGCGAGGAGGGCGGCGGCGCGGACGAGGCCCTCGGGCAGGCCGGAGAAGCGGGCGGCGGCCGGGACGGTGGCGAGCGCCGCGAGGGCGGCGGTGGCGACGAGACCGAGGCCGAAGCCCGCGGTGACGAGGGCGACGACGCGGGCGATGTCGCCGGGGCTGACGCCGAGGGGGGTGTAGAAGCGCAGGCGGACGGCGGCGCCGCTGAGCGGGCCGAAGCCGGTGGTCTGGGCGACCGCGTAGGCGGCGGCGGCGCCGGGGGCGATGCGCCGCCAGGCCTGCTTCTGGCCGAGGGCGCGGAAGGCGTTGAGGTCGTAGAGGGTGAGGACGGCGAAGCTCGCGGCGGTGAGGAGGACGGCGAGGCCGACGCGCCAGGGCGGCGTGGCGAGGAGCGCGGCGACGACCTCGTCGTAGTTGGCGTGGCGGGCGAGGCGGGCGAGCGCCGCCACCGCGACGACGAGCATGGCGAGGGTGAGGACGGTGGCGAGGAGGGCGCGCCGGCGGCTGGTCCAGGCGGCGAGGCGCGCGAGGGCGCCGGGGCGGCGATCGGCCGCGGTTTCCGCCTTCGTCCCGGCCGATCCGAGGGGGGTCATGCGCGCCGCCTGTGCGATTCCGGCGGCGGACGCTTTGCCACCGGCCGGGCGCGAAGGAAAGCCGGGTCACGCGACGGTGTTCGGGGGGTGTTCGGGGGCGGGGAGGCTTGCGCGGGCGGCGGGCGGTGAATACGGGATCCGGAAAAGGCCTTGGAGGGGGATGCGGCGTGCGTCTGGAGGGGAAGACGATACTGGTCACCGCGGCGGGCCAGGGGATCGGGCGGGCCTGCGCCGCGGCCTGTGCGGCGGAGGGGGCGCGGGTGATCGCCACCGACCGCGACGCGCGGCTGCTGGAGGGGCTGGCGGCGGAGGCGCGCGCGCTCGACGTGACCGACGGGGCGGCGATCGCGCGGCTCGCGGCGGAGGTCGGCCCGCTCGACGGGCTCTTCAACTGTGCGGGGATGGTGCATCACGGGACGATCCTCGACGTGACCGACGCGGACTGGGAGGCGGCGTTCGCGCTGAACGTCACGGCGATGATGCGGACGATCCGCGCGGCGCTGCCGGGGATGCTGGCGCGGGCGGCGGAGACGGGCGGGGCGTCGATCGTCAACATGGCGTCCATGGCCTCGTCGATGAAGGGGTTTCCGAACCGCTGCGCCTACGGGGCGTCGAAGGCGGCGGTGATCGGGCTGACCAAGGCGATCGCTGCGGATTTCGTGAAGCAGGGGCTGCGGTGCAACGCGCTGTGCCCGGGGACGGTGGACACGCCGAGCCTGCGCGAGCGGATCGCCGCCTTCGCCGACCCGGCGCAGGCGGAGAGGGACTTCATCGCCCGCCAGCCGATGGGCCGGCTCGGCACGGTCGCGGACATGGCGCCGATGGTGGTCTACCTGCTGTCGGACGAGAGCCGCTACATGACCGGGCAGGCGGTGGCCGTGGACGGGGGGACGTCGATCTGAGGCCGGCTGGCGGGGCGGAGGAGGCCGGCCGCAGGGCGTATCACGCGTGATATGCGGGCAAGGCGTTGATTTGGTTGGGTGAGTTGCCGGCACGAGCGGATCGCGGCCTTTGCCGGTCCGGTGGGGGCGGAGCGGGAGTTCGTCGCCCGCCAGCCGATGGGCCGGCTCGGCGCGGTCGCGGACAGGGCGCCGACGGGGGGGGGCCGGCTCGGGTGGAGGCCGCTGCATGCCGGCAGGTGGTCGCGATAGCCCGGAGCCGGCCGATGAACATATTGCTGATGATCTTGTCTTTAATTTCAATAACACGGTGGGATGATCGATATGTATGGATCAGATAGACGCGAGCTGTTGTTTCAAGCGCTAAATATAGCTCTTCATGAGATACGCGCTACAGACGACATAAAATTTGCAAATATGTTTGCGGATATATTTAGAAATGTCCCGTCAATGCTGGCAAGAACGCAGGAAGAAGATAAAATATTTGACGAGATCTATAATACCGCAGAAAGATACGGATATAAAGAATCTATATTTAGGTTCATAATAGGCGTAGCACGCACATATCATATAGACAAAATTTGCATACCACAAATAGGCGACAACATTCGGTCCGCCGGTGGCGGGTGACGGCGAACGAGCGCAAGCGGCAGGGAGTGGCGGTGCGGGGGCGCCGCCGGCGGGGGCTCAACCGAGGCGGCGGAGGGGTTCGGCGCGGGTGGAGCGGGTGCGCTCGTGCTCGCCGGCGGCCATCATCAGGGGGCCGACGCCCTTGACGTCGTCGCGGACGATCTCCTCGGTCACGTAGTAGGCGGGCGTGCCGTCGCGGTAGCGGCCGGAGAAGCCGCCGAGGCCGGCGACGCAGCAGACCTGCGGCAGCGCCGCGCCGCGCCCGGACGCCGCCTCGGCGGCGACGCGGGCCCCGAGGGCGGCGAGGGCGCGCCGGGCGGGGGCAGCGGCGCCGGGGGCGACGCCGAGGCGGTCGAGGCGGAGGAGGGCGTAGGCGAACATCGCGCTCGCCGAGCTCTCGGCGTAGTTGCCGGGGAGGTCGGGCAGGTCGATCACCTGGAGCCACAGGCTCTCGGGGGTGGCGAGGTCCGCCAGCCGCGCGGCGAGGGCGCGGGTGGGGGCGCCGAGGCCCTCGGCCTCGAAGGCGTCGCGGCCGAGGAGATCGGCGACGTCGGCGAGGGTCATCGCCAGCCAGCCGAGGGCGCGGGCCCAGTGCGCCGGGGACTGGCCGGTCTCGTGGTCCGCCCAGGGCTGGGCGCGGCTCTCGTCGTAGCCGTGGACGTAGAGTCCGGTCGCCTCGCGCCAGGTGAGCGCGAGTGCGGTGCGGAGCTGGGCGAGCGCGTCCACGATCAGCTCCGGACGGGCGGTCATCTGGCCGAGCTCGATCTGGAACGGCAGGCCCATGTAGAGCCCGTCGAGCCAGACTTGTGACGGGTAGCGCCGCTTGTGCCAGTAGACGCCGGATCCGGTGCGCGGATGGCGGGCGAGCTGGTCGGCGAGGCGCCTCGCGGCGGCCATCCAGCGCGGGTCGTCGGTCTCGCGGTGGAGGTGCAGGACGGCGCGGCCGGAGAGGATGTTGTCGATATTGAACTCCTCGGCCGCGTAGCCGGCGAGCGAACCGTCCGGGCGGACCTGCGCCTCGAGGAGGCGCCGCAGGTGCGCGGACCAGCGGGGGTCGCCGGTCGCCTCGCCGAGGACGATCAGGCCGCGGTAGAGGCAGCCGTCCTCGTAGCAGAAGGCGCCGTCCTTGTACGGGGCGTAGGCGGCGGCGTAGGCGTCGAGGTAGTCGAGCATCAGGAAATCCCCCGGATGACGGCGAGCTCCGGCGGCGCGACGGCCCCCGCCAGCGTGATTTCGGCGTACTCGGCGCAGAGCCCGGCATGGCGCATCGGCGGCACGCAGCAGGCCATCACCGGCACCGCGGCGACGGCCTCGGGGTCGAAGCTCGCCGCGATGCCGCCGAGGGTGAGCCCGGTGATCGGGGCCTCGGGCAGGCCGAGGAACACCCCGGCGGCGAGGCGGACGCCGCGGAGCTCGACGTCGCGGATGGTGATGTCGCGCAGCCTCGGCGTGGAGACGTCGACGTCGGCCGGGGCGCGGGACTGCACCCGCTCGGAGCGGCCGTCGTGGTCGCAGAAGTAGAAGGCGTTGGCCTCGAAGCCGGTGTCGACCGCGTCCATGCGGCAGCCGCTCACCACGACGCGGGCGATCTCGCCGCCGCGGCCGCGGCGCGTCTTGATGCGCAGGCCCCGGTCGGTGCGGCGGAAGTCGCAGGCGGTGACGGAGACGTCGGTGACGGAGCCGCTCATCTCGGAGCCGATGACGACGCCGCCATGGCCGCGCTCCATCAGGCAGTGGCGGATGGTGACGCGGCGGGTGGGGGCGAGGTGGTCTCCCGCGCCGTCGTCGCCGCGCTTGCCGGCCTTGATGGCGATGCAGTCGTCGCCGACCGAGAAGCGCAGGCCCTCGATCAGCACGTCCTCGCAGCTCTCGGGGTCGAGGCCGTCGGTGTTGGGGCTGTCGGGGTCGTTGACGATGGCGAGGGCGGAGGCGACGAGCAGGCGGCAGGCGACCGGGTGGACGGTCCAGGACGGCGAGTTGGTCACGGTGACGCCGGCGAGCGTCACGTCCTCGCAGCCGGAGAGGAAGATGGTCCGGGGCCGGCGGGTGCCGTCGCGGGTCTCCTTGGGCCAGGTCCACCAGTCGCCGCGGTCGCCGCCGCCGTCGATCGTCCCGGAGCCGGCGATGGCGACCGCGCGGGCGTCGATGGCGTTGACGAGGGCGGCGTAGCTCGCGGCCGGCAGGCCCTCCCAGGTTCCGAGCATCCGGCCGTCGGGACGGCGGGCGGGCAGGATCGGGAAGCGGGCGCGGTCGGGGTGGGCGGCGAGGACGGCGCCTTCGGCGAGGTGGAGTGTCAGGCCGCTGCGGAGGAAGACGGGGGTCGACTGCCAGCGGCCGGTGGGGACGAGGACGGTCCCGCCCGCGGGCGCGGCGGCGATGGCGGCGGCGATCGCCTCGGCGTTGTCGTCGGCGTCCTCGCGGGCGCCGAAGGCGGCGATGTCGACGAGGCCGGCGCAGGCGGGGGTGGTGAGGTCGAAGGGGGCGGCGCCGTCGAGGCGGAGGCGGTAGGCGGCGCCGGGGGCGAGGCCGTCGAGCGCGAGCACGGCCCGGTCGGCGACGCCCTCGCGGACGGTCGCGCCCGCGGTCTCCAGCGCGAAGCGCCGCGGCTCGGGCAGGAAGTGCAGGACGTCCTCGCCGGAGAGGCGCAGGGTGACCATGCGCGGCGTCCGGGCGGAGACGCCGATGGTGAGGGCGGCGGGCATCGCGGGGCTTTCCTTGGTTCCGGGGACGGCGGGCCGGGCGGCCCGCCGCGGTCGTCGGGAGCTGAGGGCGCCCTGCGCTGGGCGGCCCGCGTCACGGTTGCGCGCGTGAAACAAGACACAACATATTGATATATCTTGTAAAATTCCGTCGCATCAACCAAGCGTTCACGAAGGTTGACGCGGCGGGAGCCGCCGCAGGGGAGCTCAGAAACCGGCGGTGATGTCGGAGACGTCGTAGACGATCTCCTCGGCGGCGGCGGCCGCGTCCATCTGGCCATAGCCGAAGGCCTCGACGGTATCGAGGAAGACCTGCCGGATCTCGGGGTTCTCGTTGTAGGGCGAGACGGCAGGGCCTTCCTCGGCGACCATGATGGCGTTCGCCTCGATCAGGTTCGGGTCGATCTTGCCGGCGTCGAGCAGCATCTTCGCGGCAGAGGCGTTGCTCGGCACGCCGCGGGCGTCGCCCATCGCCATGATGCCCTCGGGCTCGGCGAGCAGGCAGTTGATGATCTCGGCCGCCGCCTCGGGGTTCTTGCTGTTCTTTGAGATGGCGAAGAGCATCGAGGGCTTGCGGTAGACGCCCTGGGTGGTCGCGCCGTCGATCGTCAGGAGGTCGGTGGCGATCAGCTCCTGGCCGTCCTTCAGCGGATCGGCGTACTTCGAGTAGGTCGAGTCCCACTCGTAGGTGCCGGCGATGTCGCCCGAGGCCCAGCGCGGGCTCTCGAAGAGCTCGATCTTGCCCTCGGCGGCGACGTCCCTGGCCGGGCGGATGGCGCCGGCGTCGACGAGGCCCTTGTAGAACTCGAGCGCCCGGGTGAGGTCCTCGACGGACCACGCGACCTCGCCGGTCTCGGGGTCGATCATGTCCTTGCCGGTGATCTGGGTGGCGGCGAGGGTGACGATGAAGAGGGCGTTGAGGCCGGTCGCCTCGAAGGGGTAGTGGCCCTGCCCGAGCTTCTCCTTGAAGACGGGGGCGGCGGCGAGCACGTCGGCCCAGGTCTTCGGCAGCGGCAGGCCGGCCTTGTCCCACTGGGTCTTGTTGAAGAACATCACCCGGCCGGTGGTCGAGACCGGGATGCCGTTGAGCTTGCCGTCGACCGTGCCGGCGGCGAGGTCGTCGGCGGACCACTGGGCGAGGTCGATCTGGTCCTTGAAGGCGGTGAGGTCGGCGAAGCCGTCGCCCTTCTTGCTGAAGATCGGCAGCCAGGGCCAGTTGATCTGCAGGATGTCGGCCTCGGTGCCGCCGGCCATCTGGGTGGCGAACTTCTCCTGGAAGCCCGACCAGCCGCCGAACTCGGCCTTGATGTCGTGGCCGTATCTGGCGCCGCAGATCTTGAGGGCCTCCTGGGTGGCGACGTGGCGGGCGTCGCCGCCCCACCAGGACATGCGCAGGTCGGCGGCCGATGCGGCGGAGCCGGCGGTGACGGCGACGAGGGCGGCGAGGGCGGTCGTCATGCGAAGCATTGGATTATCCTCCTGTTTTCTTGTGGTCAGTTGAGCCTGGAGAGCGACAGGTTCTGGCCGGTCTCGGGGTCGAAGACGTGGACGCGGGCGGCGACGGGCCGGAGCCCGACCCGGGCGCCGCGGCCGACGGCGGCGCGGTCGCGCGTCGCGCCGGGCACGACGGCGACGAGGACGTGGCCCTCGACCTCGACGTGCAGGTTGATCTCGTGGCCCATGAACTCCGAGGTGACGACCGTGCCGGTAAAGGCGTCGGGGTCGCCCGGGGCGGCGAGCTCGAGATGCTGGGGGCGGACGCCGAAGGTGACGGCGCCGGCGGGCGCGGCGAGCCGCGCGGCGAGGTCGTCGAGGCGGACGGCCTGCCGGCCGATGCGGATCGTCGGCGCGCCGTCGCGCTCCAGCGTCGCCGGGACCAGGTTCATCTCCGGCGTGCCGATGAAGCCGGCGACGAAGGCGTTCTCCGGGCGGTCGTAGAGCGTCGCCGGGTCGGCGACCTGCATGATGCGGCCTTCCTTCATCACGCAGATGCGGTCGCCCATGGTCATCGCCTCGGTCTGGTCGTGGGTGACGTAGACGACGGTGGCGGGGCGGCCCTCCTCGCGGAGCCTGCGGTGCAGGTCGGTGATGCGCACCCGCATCGAGGCGCGGAGCTTGGCGTCGAGGTTGGAGAGCGGCTCGTCGAAGAGGAAGACCTGCGGCTTCTTGATGAGGGCGCGCCCTACCGCGACGCGCTGGGCCTGGCCGCCGGAGAGCTGCTTCGGCAGGCGGTCGAGGAGCTGCTCGATCTCGAGGATGCCGGAGACCTCGGCGGTGGCCTTGTCGATCGCCGGCTTCGGCTCGCGGCGCAGGCGGAGGCCGAAGCCGAGGTTGTTCCTCACCTTCATGTGCGGGTAGAGCGCGTAGTTCTGGAACACCATGGCGATGCCGCGCTTGCCGGGGGCGAGGTCGTTGACCACGGTGTCGCCGATGACGACCTGCCCGCCGGTGATGGACTCGAGCCCGGCGATCATGCGGAGCGTCGTCGACTTGGCGCAGCCCGAGGGTCCGACCAGGACCATGAACTCGCCGTCCGCCACGTCGAGGTTGATCCCGTGGACGGCCCGGAAGCCGGAGCCGTAGGTCTTCTCGAGGTTCTGGATCTGGATACGTGCCATTTCGGTTATCCCTTCACGCCGCCGGCGGAAATGCCCTCGATGAAGTACTTCTGCGCGATGAAGAAGACGACGAGGGCGGGGGTGAGAGCGAGCACCGACATCGCCAGGATGCGGTTCCATTCGAAGGCTTCGGTGGTGTCGATGGAGAGTTTCAGCGCGAGCGAGACGGGATACTTGTCGACCGACGAGATGTAGATGAGCGGGCCGAGGAAGTCGTTCATCGTCCACATGAACTGGAAGAGGCCGACGGAGATCAGCGCGGGCGTCAGCATCGGCAGGACGATGAAGACGAGGGTCTGCATCGTGTTCGCCCCGTCGACGCGGGCCGCCTCCTCCATGTCGCGGGGGATGGCGCGCAGGAACTGCACCAGCATGAAGACGAAGAAGGCGTCGCCGGCGAAGGCGGAGGGCACCCAGAGCGGCAGGAAGGTGTCGAGCCAGCCGATGTCGCGGAAGAGCAGGTACTGGGGGATGCGGGTGACGACGTTGGGCAGCAGCAGCGTGGCGATGAGGAGGGCGAAGAGGATCTTCTTGCCCGGGAACTCGAAGCGGGCGAAGCCGTAGGCGACGAGCGCGCAGGAGATCACCGTGCCGATCACCTTGGGCGCGACGATCAGGAAGGTGTTCCAGAAGAACCGCGCGAAGGTGTAGGGCGTCGAGGTCCGCCAGCCGTGGATGTAGCCGTCGAGCGTCGGGCTCCTCGGGATGAAGCCCGGGCTCGCGAAGATCTCGGCGTTGGTCTTGAACGAGGCGCCCACCAGCCAGATCAGCGGGTAGAGCATCAGGAGGCCGACGCCGGCGAGGAGGGCATAGCGGACGGCGACGCCGATCTTCGCCTTGCGGGCGTTGCGCTCGTTGGCGCGCAGGCCCGCCTCGGCATGGTCGAGGACGAGTGTCATGGGCGTCAGCTCCTCTTGTCGCCGGCGTAGTAGACCCACTTCCTCGACGACCAGAACGCGACCACGGTGAGCGCCATGATGATGACGAAGAGCACCCAGGCGATGGCGGAGGCGTAGCCCATGTCGAAGGACTTGAAGGCCTTGTCGTAGATGTAGAGGGGCAGGAGGTAGGTGGACTTGAGCGGGCCGCCGCCGGTGATGACGTAAGGCCCGTTGAACTCCTGGAACGCCTGGACCATCTGCATGATCAGGTTGAAGAAGATGACGGGGGTGATCAGCGGCAGGGTGATGTGGCGGAAGCTCGTCCACTTGCCGGCGCCGTCGATCGAGGCGGCCTCGTAGAGCGACTTGTCGACCGCCTGGAGCGCCGCGAGGAAGATCACCATGGCCGAGCCGAACTGCCAGACGCGCAGGAGCGTGATGGTGAAGAGGGCGTTCGTCGGGTCGCCGAACCAGTTGACCGGCTCCAGCCCGACGAGGCCGATCGCCATGTTGACGAGGCCGGTGTCGGAGAAGATGTAGCGCCAGAGCACCGCGATCGCGATCGAGCCGCCGAGGATCGAGGGCACGTAGTAGGCGGTGCGGAAGAAGCCGATCGCCCTGATCTTCGCGTTGAGGATCACCGCGACGAAGAGCGCGAAGGCGAGCTTCAGCGGCACGGTCAGCCCGACATAGGCGAGCGTCACGGTCAGCGACTTGACGAAGGTGCGGTCGCGGGTGAGCAGGCGCTCGAAGTTGTCGAGCCCGACCCAGGTGGGCGTGTCCATCAGCGAGTAGTCGGTGAAGCTCAGGTAGAGCGACGCGCCGAACGGGATGGCCGTGAAGACCATGAGCCCGATGATGTAGGGCGCGATGTAGGCGAGCCCGAGGTAGCGGCTCTCCCCTCCCATGTCAGGACCTTTCCGTGGTGGTCGCGGCGGCGGGCAGCCGCGCGGCGAGGCGCGCCGGCGTCGGCCGGGCGATGGTGACATTCGGGGACGCGCCGGTATTATGGCCGTGCCGCGCGTCGGAGCGGGCAAGGCGGCGCCGCTCCCCGGAAAGGGGTTTCACCATCCGGTGCTCCTCGTGATGCTTGAGACGCCGTGTCCCGGGCTTTTCGCGTATCCCGGCTCGAGCGGCTCCGGTTTCCTCCTGAGCGCACCATGCCGGAACGGCCGCGGCCTCAAAATGAACGATGCGGGATAAAGGGATGGACGAAACCGGAGGTCGCATTCTCGAGGGCATCCCGGCCCATGCGCTCGGCCTCCGGCTCGCCCGGTCGACGATCAAGATGCGCCACGCCGAGACCTGGCGCGTCGACAAGTCGAACGACGTCCACGATCTCGTCATCTGCCTGACCGGCTCGGCGCGCTACCGGCTCGACGGGGTGGAGGTGGGGATGACGCCGGGCTCGGCGATGCTGATCCCGGCGGGCGCGCATTTCATCGGCCGCCACGAGGCGGGCGAGACCTATACCGGGATCGCCCAGCACTTCACCCTCGACATCTTCGGCAAGGTCGACCTGATCGCCTCGATGCGGCTCGACCCGGTGGCGCCGATCCCGCGCTGGCAGCTCGTCGAGCCGCTGGTGCGGCATTACCGCGACATCGCGCCCGAGGCCTCGACGACGCTGACGCAGCACCATCTCTTCATGGTGATCCTGCTCGAGTACCTCGAGGCGGCGTTCCGCGGCTGGCGCGGGGTGACGGCGGCGCTCGACCCGGGCGACGCGCTCTCGCTGCACATCATGCGCGCGGCGGCGGAGATCGCCGCCGACCCGCTCGGCGCCGGGACGCTCGACCGGGCGCTGGCGGCGGCGCCCTACAACGCGGAGTACTTCCGGCGGGCGTTCCGCGACAAGATCGGCTGGACGCCGCAGAAGTTCCTGGAGTTCAAGAAGATGGAGCGGGCGAGCAACATCCTCTCGGGCGGGCACAGCGTGAAGGAGACCGCCGCCCTCGTCGGCTACGAGGACCCCTACTTCTTCTCGCGGATGTTCAAGCGCTACATGGGCGCGAGCCCGGCCACCCACCAGCTCCGCGTCCGCGAGGCCGGCGCCTGGCAGCCGGCGGAATAGGGCGGGGTCCGCCAGCCAGACCGGCGCGCGAGGCGCTCGGTTCCGTCGCAAAGGTGCAAGGGCGGCGGCCAGAGCCGGTCAAGGGGATCAGCGCGTCTCGACCAGATGCGAAAGATGTTTGACCAAATCGGAGAGCGCGTCAGGTTGCGAGACTTCGTAGTCCCAGACGTCAAATTCCTTCCCAGGCTTGAAGATATATACTTCATACTTCGACCAAGTTGTTTCCAGACCAATGACGCCTTCGTTCCAGTCAAAATAGACAGTTTGCCAGTAGCCGCGCGAAGCTCGTTTGGGCAGCGGGATCTGACCCCATATCGCCTCGAGCAAACGGGTCGCAGCTTCAATACACTCGTCATCGGGTGGGTTCTCTTCGGGCCAGCCGATCTCGATCCCCGCCCAGATCTTCGGCAAGGTCAGGCTCATTTGTCTCAAGGCCTCCCAAGCGCCCGCCATGGAGCCCAAGCATGCGGCACTCGGCTGCCGGAGGCCAGCCGCCTCGACCCCATCCGCCCTTGCGCCCCCGTCCCCCGCCCGTATAACCGCCACGATTTGCCGACCCGGACGAATCCAACTCCGCGCCCGCGGGCCCCCCGCGGCGCGACAGACCGCGCGAAGGCCCGTTCATGCCGAAGAGAACCGACATAAGCTCGATCCTGATCATCGGGGCGGGCCCCATCGTCATCGGCCAAGCCTGCGAGTTCGACTATTCCGGCGCCCAGGCCTGCAAGGCGCTGCGCGAGGAGGGCTACCGGGTCATCCTCGTCAACTCGAACCCGGCGACGATCATGACCGACCCGGGGCTCGCCGACGCGACCTATATCGAGCCGATCACCCCGGACGTCGTCGCGCGCATCATCGAGCAGGAGCGCCCCGACGCGCTGCTGCCGACGATGGGCGGACAGACCGCGCTCAACACCGCGCTGGCGCTCGCCGACATGGGCGTGCTGGAGCGGTTCGGCGTCGAGCTGATCGGCGCGAAGCGCGCGGCGATCGAGATGGCCGAGGACCGGAAGCTCTTCCGCGAGGCGATGGACCGGATCGGGCTGGAGAACCCCAAGGCCACCATCGTCAACACCATGGCCGAGGCGATGGACGCGATCGAGTACGTGGGCCTCCCGGCGATCATCCGCCCCGCCTTCACGCTCGGCGGCACCGGCGGCGGCGTCGCCTACAACCGCGAGGACTACGAGCGCATCTGCAAGACCGGGCTCGCCGCCTCGCCGGTCAGCCAGATCCTCGTCGACGAGTCGCTCCTCGGCTGGAAGGAGTTCGAGATGGAGGTGGTCCGCGACAAGGCGGACAACTGCATCATCGTCTGCTCGATCGAGAACGTCGACCCGATGGGCGTGCATACGGGCGACAGCATCACCGTCGCGCCGGCGCTGACGCTGACCGACAAGGAATACCAGATGATGCGCAACGCCTCGATCGCGGTGCTGCGCGAGATCGGGGTGGAGACGGGCGGGTCGAACGTGCAGTTCGCCGTGCAGCCGGAGACCGGGCGGCTCGTCGTCATCGAGATGAACCCGCGGGTGTCGCGGTCCTCGGCGCTGGCGTCGAAGGCGACGGGGTTCCCGATCGCCAAGATCGCCGCGAAGCTCGCGGTCGGCTACACGCTCGACGAGCTCGACAACGACATCACCCAGGTGACGCCGGCCTCGTTCGAGCCGACGATCGACTACGTGGTGACGAAGATCCCGCGCTTCGCCTTCGAGAAGTTCCCCGGGGCCGAGCCGCTGCTCACCACCGCGATGAAGTCGGTGGGCGAGGCGATGGCGATCGGCCGGACGTTCCACGAGAGCGTGCAGAAGGCGCTCTGCTCGCTGGAGACCGGGCTGACCGGCTTCGACGAGATCGAGATCCCGGGCGCGCCCGACCGCGACGCGATCATCCGCGCGCTCTCCGTCCAGACCCCCGACCGCCTGCGCCTCGCCGCCCAGGCGATGCGCGAGGGACTGTCGGACGACGACATCCACGCGGTGACGAAATACGACCCGTGGTTCCTCGCCCGCATCCGCGAGATCGTCGACGAGGAGGCGCGGCTCGTCCGCGACGGCCTGCCGCGCGAGGAGCACGCGCTGCGGCGGCTGAAGATGATGGGCTTCTCCGACGCGCGGCTCGCGAAGCTGACCGCCCGCGAGGAGAGCTCCGTCCGCGCCGAGCGGCAGCGGCACGGCGTGCGGGCGGTCTTCAAGCGCATCGACACCTGCGGCGCCGAGTTCGAGGCGCAGACGCCCTACATGTACTCGACCTACGAGGCCGAGCACGGCGGCTTCGTCGAGTGCGAGAGCCGCCCGAGCGCGGCGCGCAAGATCGTCATCCTCGGCGGCGGCCCGAACCGGATCGGGCAGGGGATCGAGTTCGACTATTGCTGCTGCCACGCCTGCTTCGCGCTGTCGGCGGCGGGTTACGAGACCATCATGGTCAACTGCAACCCCGAGACGGTGTCGACGGACTACGACACCTCCGACCGGCTCTACTTCGAGCCGCTGACGCTGGAGCACGTGCTCGAGATCCTGCGGGTGGAGCAGGAGAACGGCACGCTGCACGGGGTGATCGTCCAGCTCGGCGGCCAGACGCCGCTGAAGCTCGCCGACGCGCTGGCGGAGGCGGGCGTGCCGATCCTCGGCACCACGCCCGACGCCATCGACCTCGCCGAGGACCGCGAGCGCTTCCAGAAGCTCCTGCACGAGCTCGGCCTGCGCCAGCCGCGGAACGGCATCGCCCGCTCGGCGAAGGAAGCGCGAAAGGTCGCCGCCGAGATCGGCTATCCGCTGGTGATCCGGCCGAGCTACGTGCTCGGCGGCCGCGCCATGGAGATCGTCCGCGACGAGGCGCAGCTCGACCGCTACATCGCCACCGCGGTGCAGGTCTCCGGCGACACGCCGGTGCTGCTCGACAGCTATCTCGCCAACGCCGTCGAGGTCGACGTCGACGCGCTCTCGGACGGCCACGCCGTGCATGTCGCCGGGGTGATGGAGCATATCGAGGAGGCGGGGGTGCATTCCGGCGACAGCGCCTGCTCGCTGCCGCCGCATTCGCTCTCGCCGGAGACGGTGGAGGAGCTGATCCGCCAGACCGGCGAGATGGCGCGCGCCCTGGGCGTCGTCGGCCTGATGAACGTGCAGTTCGCCATCCAGGGCGAGGACATCTACGTGCTGGAGGTGAACCCGCGGGCCTCGCGCACGGTGCCCTTCGTGGCGAAGGCGACCGACAGCGCCATCGCCTCGATCGCCGCGCGCCTGATGGCCGGCGAGCCGCTCTCCGCCTTCCCCTACCGCCCGCCCTATCCGGCGGGCGTCGGCCCGGACGACCCGCTGCCGCTCGCCGACCCGCTGACGCTCGCCGACCCGCAGACGCCGTGGTTCTCGGTCAAGGAGGCGGTGCTGCCCTTCGCCCGCTTCCCCGGCGTCGACCCGCTGCTCGGGCCGGAGATGCGCTCGACCGGCGAGGTGATGGGCTGGGACCGCACCTTCCCGCGCGCCTTCCTCAAGGCGCAGCTCGGGGCCGGCATGGACTTGCCCTTGTCAGGCCGTGTGTTCGTCTCCGTCCGCGACGCCGACAAGACCCCGGCGCTGGCGGCGGCCGCCCGGGATCTCGTCGGAATGGGCTTCACGCTGGTGGCGACCCGCGGCACCGCCGCCTGGCTCGCCGGGCAGGGGGCGCCCTCGGAGGGGGTGAACAAGGTCTACGAGGGCCGGCCGAACATCGTCGACCGCCTGAAGAACGGCGAGATCGCCCTGGTCTTCAACACGACCGAGGGCAAGCAGTCGCTCCTCGACAGCCGCGACATCCGCGCCGTCTCGCTGATGGACAAGATCCCCTACTTCACCACCGCCGCCGCGGCCATCGCCGCCGTGGCGGCGATGCGGACGCGGGGGGAGGGGGAGATCGAGGTGCGGACGTTGCAGGGGTGAGATTGCAGGGGCGAGATAGGCGCCACGGCTTGGGGAGGCCGTGCGCGTCGCGCTCGCGGGTTATCGTCGTGGCCGTCTTTCACGCTTCCCGCGACATCCGCCGCATTCTCGGCGAGAGCGCAGGGTAGGCGCGTCGCCGTTCGGTGCGGCGCCGCGCCTCGGGAGATGCGGGTCGGCCCGGCGGAAAGGCGGGGT
>NZ_JAGOMQ010000051.1 GCF_017993425.1 Amaricoccus sp. | reverse complement strand
GAAGGGCGTCGAGCGTGGCGGGGTTGGGCGGGGTGCGGGCGTAGAGGCGGGCGCGGAGGTCGTCGGGGAGCGGCGTGCCGGTCTCGGCGAGCAGGCGGAGCTGGCCGAGGAGGCGGTCCTCGGGGGGCAGGGCGGCGAGGCGGTCGAGGCGGCGGCGCAGGCTCTCGCGCCGCGGCCGGGGGCGGAGGAGGGGCGCGAGGAGGAAGGCGAGGAGCGCGGCGACGAGCAGGCCGAGGCCGAAGGCGGCGAGGAGGTCCTGCCAGTGGGTGGCGACCACGGCCGCGGGCAGGCGCGGCGGGTGCAGGCCGGCGATCACCTCGGGGTTCATGGCGCGGACGGGCCTGGGCCGGGGAGCGCGGGGCCGCGGGCCGGCCGCGGCCGGCGCCGGAGGGGCGCGATTGCGGGGGGCGGGGCGGGCGTGTTCACGCGTGAAAATTGGCTAAGTGATTGATTTCTCGTGAGGGGGCTTGCGGGCGGGGTCGCCATGCTCACACTGCACGACGGTGTAGCCGAAGCCCGGCCGAAACCAGGTCGCAAGGGTGACGCCAGACGGATTTGACCCGTGGCAAATCCGTCCGCGATCGCCCCTCGGGGGGTGAGCGCGATTCCGCGCTCGCCGGGGCGCTCACGGACGGATTGCGCGCTCCCGGAGAAATCGGCGCCCCTGACGGCCTCCGCGCCAACGCGCTCCAGCCGTCGGCGCGGCGAAAGCCGTGCTTTCGCTTGTCGCGCCGGGCCTCGCGGGCAAGCCCGCTTCGGTCGATCGGCGCGCGCGCCCAGTGGATCCGGCAGAGGAGACAGGTGTCGTGTAGTGTGCGCCATGCTGGACGACGGAGGCGCAAAGGATCGACCCGCGGCGAGGTCTCGCCTTGCGACGGCGCCCGCAGGTTGACATGCGCATGTCAACCTGCTCGACGCGGAGCGGCCGGGGCAGGGAGGGCGCAAGCCCGAAGGGAGTCGAACGGCGCCGTGACATGCGGCGCTGATGACCATACAATGATTTTCACTGGTTATATTCAAAATATTTGCAAATATATTTCGAATTATATTTGCGCGCAAACAGACATGGTCGAGATGCCGCCCGTTCGCATCTGCCCGGGCTCGTCCGGCAGCATCGCGGGGGATTGGCCATGAGGGCGCCCGGGCCTGGTGTCGGGTAGCGTGCGCCACACCATGCTGCATGGCACGAGGCCGCGCGCCCTCACGCAACCGCCGGGCGCCGTCGGCAGGCGGGACGTCGCCGCTCGGACGGCTTCCTGTGCCTGTCGTGCGGCGGGCATGGTCGCGAGCGGCGGCGGCGACGCGGCAGGGCGCCGGCGGGGTTTCGCGGGGGCTCATGAGGCTTGCGCCGTGGGGAGGCGTTCGGCGGTGAGGCCGGGGAGGCGGAGGGCGGCGAGGCGGGCGGCGCGGGCGTCGGGCAGGGCGCCGAAGCGGGCGCGGGCGACGCGGCCGTCCTCGGCGAGGTAGGGGAGCGCGGCGGCGGGGGGCGCGGTCTCGAAGGCGTCCTCGACGAGGAGGAGGCGCAGCGGCCCGCGGCGGGCGAGGCCGGCGAGCGCGGCGTCGAGGCCGGGGCCGGGATGGTCGAGGCCGGTGGCGAGGACGATGCCGGCCCCGCGCGGCGCGAAGCGGGCGGCGCGGACGAGGTCGGGGGCGAGCGCGCGGACCGGGGCGCGGGTCTCCAGCGCGAGGGCGTGGGCGCGGGCGAGGAGGCCGGCGACGCGGGCCATGCCGGCGTCGCGGGGGCGGGGACGCTCGGCGAGGAGGCCGGCGTCGGTCAGCGCCACGGCCCCGGCGGCGCCGGCGCCGAGGACGGCCTGCCAGCCGGCGAGCGCCAGCGCCTCGGCGGCGGCGACGGAGCGCAGGCGGCCCCGCGTGCCCCAGAGCATCGGCCGGCGGAAGTCGGCGACGAGGAGCACGGTGCGCTCGCGGTCCTCGTGGAAGGAGCGGACCTGCGGCGCGCCGGAGCGGGCGGTGGCGGCGGCGTCGAGGTGGCGGGGGTCGTCGCCGTCGGCGAAGGGGCGGATCTCGCGGATCTCGTGGCCCTGGCCGCGCTTGCGGGTGGGCGCGACGCCCGGGCGCTCGGCGAGCGCGCCGGACGGGCGCAGCGCCCGGCGGCCGAGCGCCATCAGGGCCTCGGCGCTGACGCTCGTGGCGGGGTCACCAGGGCCGGACATGGGCGAGCGCCCGGGCGACGATGTCGCGCGCGGTCACGCCGTCGGAGGCGGCGCGCCAGCTCGGGACGAGCCGGTGGGCGAGCGCGTCGGCGGCGAGGTCCTCGACGTCCTCGGGCAGCGCGTGGTCGCGGCCGCGCAGCGCGGCGCGCGCCCGGGCGGCGGCGGCGAGCGCGAGGGTGCCGCGGGGGGAGACGGCGTGCTCGATCAGGCCGTCGAGGGGGGTGCCCGCGGTCTCGCGGGTGGCGACGACGAGGCGGACGATGAAGTCCTTGAGGGGCGGCGCGAGGTGGATGCGGTCGGCGGCTCGTTGCGCGGCGTGGATCGCGGCGGCGCCGAGGCGGGGGCCGGCGGCGGCGGCGGGCTCGCGGCCCTCGGCCTCGACGAGGTCGAGGATGGCGCGCTCGGCCCCGGCGTCGGGAAGCGCGAGGGCGACGTGGAGGAGGAAGCGGTCGAGCTGGGCCTCGGGCAGCGGGAAGGTGCCCTCGTGCTCGATCGAGTTCTGGGTGGCGACGACCATGAACGGGTCGGGCAGCGGGCGGGTGACGCCGCCGGCGGTGACCTGGCGCTCGGCCATCGCCTCGAGGAGGGCGGACTGCACCTTGGGGGGCGCGCGGTTGATCTCGTCGACGAGGACGAGGCCGTGGAAGATCGGGCCGGGGACGAAGTCGAAGCGGCCGTCGCCGGGGCGGAAGACCTGGGTGCCGGTCATGTCGGAGGGCATCAGGTCGGGGGTGCACTGGATGCGGGCGAAGCTGGTGTCGAGGCCGGCGGCGAGCGCCTTGACCGCGCGGGTCTTGGCGAGGCCGGGCGGGCCCTCGATCAGCAGGTGGCCGCCGGCGAGGACGCCGATCGCCAGCCGCTCGACGAGGCGCGCATGGCCGACGAGGCGGGCGGAGATGGCCTCGGTCAGGCGCGAGACTGGGGTCAGGGGATCGGCGATCCCCGGCTCCTGAAGGGTCACGCCGTCCTCCCCGATCGACTTGACGGGGCGAGATTGGCACGGGCGCGGGGGGCGGCGCCAGACCGCGGCCGTCAGACTTTAGGTTGACGGCTTGAGGCCGTCGCGGAGCTGGGCGAGAAGGGGCGCGCCGGAGGATGGAGCGCCGGACGTGGGTTTCTCGGACGAGGCGTTTCGGACGACGCCTGTCGGACCCCGCGGGCCAGGCCGGGGCGCGTCGGGCCGGGGCGCGTCGGGCCGGGGCGCGTCGGGCCGGGGCGCGTCGGGCCGGGGCGCGTCGGGTCGGGGTGCGTCGGACGGGGTGCGTCGGACGGGGCGTCGGACGGGGCGCGTCGGGCCGGTCGTCGGACGGGGGCGCTCGCACGGGCGCCCGGGCGGGGAGCGGCGGGCTGGGGCGGGCCGGACGGGGGAGCGGAGCGGGGATGCACCGGTTGCGGCATGATCGCGCGCATTACGAGGCGCGGCTGGAGCATGTGCGGAAGCTGGCGCGGGCGGAGCTGGAGCGGTTCCGCGCGCTCTATCCGGCGGAGCTCGCGGGCTGGGCCTTCGCCTGGAACCGCAACCGGACGCGGTTCGGGGTCTGCCGCTACGACGTGCGGCGGATCGAGCTCTCGGGGCCGCTGGCGATGGTCGAGCCGGACGACGCGCGCATCCTGAACACGGTCCGCCACGAGATCGCCCATGCGCTGGCCGGGCATGCGGCGGGGCACGGGGAGCGCTGGCGGGCCTGGGCGCGGCGCTGCGGCTGCACGCGGATCGGGGCCTGCGGGTCGGCGTCGGCGGGGGCGGAGAAGCTGCCGCATCGCTGGGAGCTGGTGGTCGACCGCGGCGACGGCAGCGTGGAGGTGGTGCGCACCTACCACGCCCGGCCGAAGCGCGACTTCGTCGACTCGCTGCCGCAGCGCCACCTGCGCGGCCGGCCGGAGACGCGGGGGAAGCTGCGGCTCCGGTGGTGGAGCGCCGGCTGATTCCGCGGGGGTGGCGGGTCGCGGAGGCTCGCCGGGCGGTTGCGTCCGGGGCGGCGTGCTTCCGGGAAGATCATCGCCCCTGACGGCCCGGGCGCCGGCACGCGCCGGCCGTCGGCGGGGGGCATCGCCGGCCCGGGCGTTTCGGTCGATCGCGCGCGCGTTGGCGCGGGACGAGGCATCGCGGAATGTCCCACAGTGGGACATGGGTCAAGTATCTGAAATAAATCAGGAATGAAAAGTTGGTAATTTTATTGCGTGAGGGGCGGCGGCGCGCGGGCGAGAGGGCGGGGTCGGCGCAGTCCGGGGCGAAGTAGCTGGTTGTTGACAAGCCCGGCTCGGGGCGTCAGTTGTAACCAAACGGTTACACAAGGCCGAGTCGGGGAGGACGGATGCAGCGCATCGGCGTGATCATGCATGGCGTGACCGGGCGGATGGGATACAACCAGCACCTGGTGCGCTCGATCCTCGCGATCCGCGACCAGGGCGGCGTAGCGCTCGCCGACCGGAGCCGGGTTCAGGTCGACCCGATCATCGTGGGCCGGAACGCCGACAAGATGGAGGCGCTGGCGAAGAAGCACGGGATCGCGCGCTGGGGGACGGATCTCGACGCGGCGCTGGCGAATCCGGACGATGCGATCTTCTTCGACGCCGGCATCACGCTGATGCGGGCGGAGCTGCTGTCGAAGGCGCTCGACGCCGGCAAGCACGTCTATTGCGAGAAGCCGATCTCGGACGACCTCGGCGTGGCGGTGGCGCTGGCGCGGAAGGCGCGGGGCTCGGGGCTGAAGCACGGGGTGGTGCAGGACAAGCTGTTCCTGCCGGGGCTGCAGAAGCTGAAGCTCCTGCGCGATTCCGGGTTCTTCGGGCGGATGCTCTCGGTGCGCTGCGAGTTCGGCTACTGGGTGTTCGAGGGCGACTGGGGCGTCGCGCCGCAGCGGCCGTCGTGGAACTACCGCAAGGCGGACGGCGGCGGGATCATCCTCGATATGCTCTGCCACTGGCGGTATGTCATCGACGGGCTGTTCGGCGAGGTGAAGGCGGTGAGCTGCCTCGGCGCGACGCATATCCCCGAGCGGGTCGACGAGGCGGGCAAGGCGTACCGCGCCGACGCGGACGACGCGGCCTATGCGACCTTCGAGCTGGCGAACGGGGTGGTGGCGCAGTTCAACTCGTCGTGGACGGTGCGGGTGCGGCGCGACGACCTGGTGACGTTCCAGGTGGACGGCACCCACGGCTCGGCGGTGGCGGGGCTGACGAAGTGCTGGAGCCAGGCGCGGGTGAACACGCCGAAGCCGGTCTGGAACCCCGACCAGCCGCAGGGGATGAACTTCTACGACCAGTGGGAGGAGGTGCCGGACACCGCCGCCTACGACAACGGCTTCAAGGCGCAGTGGGAGATGTTCCTGCGCCACGTGGTCGAGGATGGCCCGTGGCCCTACGGGCTGGAGGCCGGGGCGAAGGGGGTGCAGCTCGCGGAGCTGGGGCTGCGGAGTTGGGCCGAGCGGCGCTGGCTCGACGTGCCGGCGCTGGAGTACTGAGCATGGCGGTGGTGAACCTGCCCAACGGGCCGCGGATCGAGGCCTACGAGACGACGGGCGCGCCGGTGCCGCCGGCGCGGCGGCGGGCGACGGAGTTTCCGCGCATCGCCTACGGCGCGGCGCATGTCGTCGCCGATCCGCTCGCCGACAACGATCCCTGGCTGACGCCGGCGATCGACTGGGACCGCACGCTCGCCTTCCGGCGCCGGCTGTGGGACCTCGGGCTCGGGGTCGCCGAGGCGATGGACACGGCGCAGCGCGGCATGGGGCTCGGCTGGCCGGAGGCGCAGGAGCTGATCCGGCGGGCGCTCGCCGAGGCGCGCGGCCGCGACGACGCGCTGATCGCCTGCGGGGCGGGGACGGACCACCTGGCCCCGGCGCCGGAGGTGACGATCGACGACGTGCTCGCCGCCTACGAGGCGCAGGTCGGGATGGTCGAGGCCGCGGGCGGGCGGATCATCCTGATGGCGAGCCGGGCGCTCGCCGCGGCGGCGAAATCGCCGGACGACTACCTGCGGGTCTATGACCGGATACTCTCCCAGGTTCGGGAGCCGGTGATCATCCACTGGCTCGGCGAGATGTTCGACCCGGCGCTGGCGGGCTACTGGGGCCATGCCGACCACCTGAAGGCGATGGACGTCTGCCTCGCCGCGATCGAGGCGAACGCGGGCAAGGTGGACGGGATCAAGGTGTCGCTGCTGTCGAAGGAGAAGGAGATCGCCATGCGCCGCCGGCTGCCGGCCGGGGTGCGCATGTACACGGGCGACGACTTCAACTACGCCGAGCTGATCGCCGGCGACGAGGCGGGGCATTCCGACGCGCTCCTCGGCATCTTCGACGCCATCGCGCCGGTCGCCTCGGCGGCGCTGGCGGCTTTGGGGCGGGGGAGCGAGAACGAGTTCTTCGACCTGCTCGCGCCGACGGTGCCGCTGTCGCGGCACATCTTCAAGGCGCCGACGCGGTTCTACAAGACCGGGGTGGTGTTCCTCGCCTACCTGAACGGGCTGCAGGACCATTTCGTCATGGTCGGCGGGCAGGAGAGCGCGCGCTCGGCGCAGCATCTGGCGGAGCTGTTCCGGCTCGCCGACAAGGCGCGGGTGCTGGCCGATCCGGAGGACGCGGCGGCGCGGATGAAGCGGGTGCTCGCCGTCCACGGGGTGGCCTGATGGCCGGCGATCTCGACGGGCTCTCGATCAACCTCGCCACGGTGCGCCGGCAATGGGGCTTCGCCGAGGCGGTGGAGGGCTGCCTGCGGCAGGGGATCACCACGATCTCGCCGTGGCGCGACCAGGTCGCCGCGGCCGGCCTCGCCGAGGCGGCGCGGATCGTGCGGGCGAACGGGCTCAGGCTGTCGGGGCTGTGCCGGGGCGGGTTCTTCCCGGCGCCGGACGCGGCCGGCCGGGCGGCGGCGCTCGACGACAACCGCCGGGCGGTGGACGAGGCGGCGGAGCTCGGGGCGGATTGCCTCGTCATGGTCTGCGGCGGGTTGCCCGCCGGGTCGAAGGACCTGCCGGAGGCGCGGCGGATGGTGGCGGACGGGCTCGCGGCGCTGATGCCGCATGCGCGCGCCGCGGGGGCGCCGATCGCCATCGAGCCGCTGCATCCGATGTATGCGGCCGACCGCTCCTGCGTCAGCTCGCTCGCCCAGGCGCTCGACATCGCCGAGGCGGTGGGGGGCGAGGGGATCGGGGCGGCGATCGACGTCTATCACGTCTGGTGGGAGCCGGGGCTTGCGGAGCAGATCGCGCGGGCGGGGCGGATGGGGGCGATCCTCGCGCATCACGTCTGCGACTGGCTGGTGCCGACGCGCGATCTCCTCAACGACCGCGGCATGATGGGCGACGGGGTGATCGACCTGCCGGCCTTCCGGGCGATGATCGAGGCCGCCGGGTTCCACGGGCCGCAGGAGGTGGAGATCTTCTCCGAGGACTGGTGGAGCCGGCCCGGGGACGACGTGATCGCGACCTGCGCGGAGCGTTTCAGGACAGTCTGCTGAAGGAGCCTGCCAGCGATGAGCAAGCGGCGCTACCTGCTGGTCGGGACCGGCAATCGTGGCACCACGATGTGGGGGAAGGAGCTGCTCGACGGCTGGTCGGAGCATGTCGAGCTGGTCGGGATCGTCGATACGAACCCGATGCGCGCGGAGCGGGCGCGGGCGATGATCGGCTCCGGGGCGCCGGTGCTGGCCGATCTCGGGGAGGCGCTGGCCGGGCTGCGGCCGGACCTCGCCATCGTCTGCACCCCGGACGACACCCATGACGCGATCGTCGAGCGGGCGCTGGAGGCCGGCGCGGACGTGATCTCCGAGAAGCCGATGGCGACGACGCCGGAGCGGGTCGGGCGCATCCTCGCGGCGGAGCGGCGGACCGGGCGGCGGGTGGACGTGTCGTTCAACTATCGCTTCGCGCCGACGGCGGCGCGGATCAAGGAGCTGCTTCTCGCCGGCGAGATCGGCGAGGTGCTGTCGGTGGATTTCCACTGGCACCTCGATACGCGGCATGGGGCGGACTACTTCCGGCGCTGGCATGCCTACCGGGCGCGGTCGGGGAGCCTCTTCGTCCACAAGGCGACGCATCATTTCGATTTGCTGAACTGGTATCTGGGGTCGGACCCCGAGGCGGTCTCGGCCTTCGCGGCGCTGAAGGTCTATGGGGCGAACGGGCCGTTCCGGGGGGTGCGGTGCCGGGGCTGCGCCCATGCCGGAGCGTGCGACTTCTTCCTCGACCTCGGGGCGGATCCGTTCCTCGACGCGCTCTACGAGGACCCGAAGACTGTCGACGGGTATCTGCGCGACGCCTGCGTCTATCGCGAGGACATCGACATCCCCGACACCATGGTCGCGGCGATCCGCTATGCGAACGGCGTGCATGTCTCCTATTCGCTCAACACCTCGCAGCCGGTCGAGGGGCACCACATCGCCTTCAACGGGACGCAGGGGCGGATCGAGCTGCGGCAGTACGAGAAGCAGCCGTGGGAGGTTCCCGAGGGGGACGAGATCCTGCTGGCGCGGAGCTTCCCGAAGGGGCGGCCGGCGGTGGAGCGGATCCATGTGCCGCATTATCCGGGCGGGCATTACGGCGGCGACGACCGGCTGCGGAACATGCTGTTCGTGCCGGGCGCGGCGGATCCGCTGGGGCAGCGGGCCGGGGCGCGGGCGGGGGCGATGTCGGTGCTGTGCGGAGTGGCGGCGCTCGCCAGCGCCGACCAGGGCCGGGCGGTGCGGATCGGGGAGTACGCGGCGGCGGCCGGGATCGGGTGACGGCGGGTCGGGGTGATCGGACGGCCGCCGGCCTGGCGGGTCGGCGGCGGCGCCCGGGTCCGGCGACGTCTCCAGCCCGGGCGGCCGCTCCGCCCGCCCTCCCGCGCCGCGGTTGCGCCTGGGCCGCGGGACATCCGCAAGAGGGCGCGTCATGGCGGGCGCGAGGCGCCTGCCGTCACGCCGAAGGCAGGCCTTCGGCGTGACGGGCGAGGCAGGCGCCGCCGATGCCGGCGCATCGGCGAGGCTGGGAGATCCCGTGCGCCCGGCCTCGGGGCCAGGGATCAGCCAGGGATGCGTCGGGCGGTCGGCGGGGGGCCGCCGGCGGCGTGATCGGGCTTGGCGGGAGGGGGGGATCGCTCTAGCCTTGTGGGGCGACGGCCCGCGAGAAGGCCGCCGCAAGAGGAGATTGAGAGATGCGCGTCCTAGCCATGGCGATCGCCACGCTGCCGATCGCGATCGCGGCCTGCACCCCGACCCCGGAGCCGCCGCCCCCGACGATGACCCCCGCCGAGGAGGCCTGCTCGGCGCTGGCGCTGCAGAGCCTCGGCCTGACCGACGCCGACGCGATCGTCGCGCCGGTCTCTTCGACCAAGACCGGCGCGACGATCTACAACGTCCAGGTCGGCGACGCGAACTTCACCTGCGCGGTCGAGATCGACAACACGGTCTCGGCCTTCGGCCCGGCGTGAACGGCATGGGCGGCGGCGCGGCGCGCGGCGCCGCCCTCCTGCTGCTCGCGGCCTGCGCGGGACCCGAGCCCGCCTCCGAGCCGGCGCCGCCGAGCGTCGCCGGGGCGGAGGCCTGCCAGGCGGCGGTGGCGGCGCATGTCGGCAAGCCGGAGGACGCGGTGGCGGTCGACTGGGTGGAGACGCGCGCGGGCGGGGTGGAGGTCTTCGCGGCGGTCGACGGGACGCGGCGGCACACCTGCGACGTGGACGCTGCGGGACGGGTGCTCAGGATCGACCACCCGGCGGAGTGAGCGTCACAACTTGTGACGTATGCCAGGTATCTGGAAGATAACGGATCCTCGGATGGCGCCCGAGTTATCCACGGGGCGCGCGACGCGGGATGCACGAGTTCCGGCTCAGGGTCTACTACGAGGACGTCGATCTCGCCGGGATCGTCTACTACGCCAACTACCTGCGCTTCATCGAGCGGGGGCGGACCGAGGCGCTCATCGCCGCCGGCGTCGACCAGGCGCGGCTGAAGGCGGAGACGGGGATCGTCTTCGCGGTGCGGCGGGTGGAGGTCGACTACCTCCACCCGGCGCGGTTCCAGGACGAGCTGACGGTGACCACGGCGCTCGCCGGGATGGGCGGCGCGCGGGTGGAGCTCATGCAGGAGGTTCGGCGCGACGGCGCGGCGCTGGTGCGGGCGCGCGTCGTCATCGTCGCCCTCGACGCCGCGGGCCGCCCGGCGCGGATGCCCGGGGAGATGCGGGCGGCGATGGCGGGGTTGGGGCGGCGAGCGGCGGAAGGCGGCTGAGACGATGTTCCGGCCCGTGTCCTTGTTCCGGCCCATGTCCTTCGGGCCGATGCCGGCAGGGCGGTCGGTCAGCCGCGCGACGCGCCCCACACGGCGCGCATCTCGTCTTCGCTGATCTGGTCGCTCGCCATGACGAGCCGGATCATCGGATCGGCGAGCATCTCCTCGAGGAGACGTTCGGACAGCGTCATTCTGATGTCGCGATCCTCCGCCAGCGCCCGATCAAGCTCGGAGAGCGGAATCGTCAGCGTCCGGGCGAGCCCCGGCGCGGCGACGGTCCGATGCAGATGGATCAGCACCGACGCGCGCCATGCTTCCGGGTCGACGCCTGCGGGCGACCCGAGTTCCGCCTCCACGGGATACGCGCCCGCGGGGAGCACCTCGTCGAGGCCTGCCAGTCGGAAAGGATGCCCGAACGTCACCGTCGTCGCGGTCCTGAACCTGGATCTCGTCATATCGGATCCGTCCGGACCTCGAAGCCGACGAGAAGGGCGGGACCAAAGGGGTAGGTGAGCGCCATGTCCGCCGCGTTCCGGCTGCGGGTGCGACCGGTGCGCCGCGCGTTGTTTCGCGGGTCGGACGTGTGCCAGGCGCCGCCGAGGCAGACTTCGATCCATGCGGCGAGGTCGCCGGTCGCCTGCGGCTTCGGCTGCCCGATCTCGCTGACGTAGCCCGTGCAGGAGCGCGCCGGGATGTTCATGCATCGGCAGAAGGCGACGGCCGCACGGGTGAAGCCGCGGCGGACGCCGATGCGCTCCTCGTCGGCGGCGGTGCGGGTGGCGCGCGCATGCTCGTAGCCGAACGCGGTGTGACCGAGATCGCCAAAGCGCGAGAAATGGACGTTGAGGAGCCCAATCATTGGGGCGCGCTGCGGCAGTTCGTAGGCAAGGCGGGGGCTAAGCCTCATGCGATTGTTCCCGTGCGCTCGATGGCGACGACCGCCGCGCGACGATTGCCGGATGTTCCGCCGGGTGGCGGAAATCCCGCGGGCTGCGCCTCGCCTTGATGTGGGGTCGCCGCGCCTGTTTGGCAATCGCCCGAGGGTCGCGGCGGCGCGCTTCGGGAACCTCCCGGGGCGTCCTCTCGCGGCGGCGATGCGTTTCCCCGCTCACCCTCCCGCGAGAAGCAAAGACGCCGCACTGGACAGGGGCGGCCCTTTTCGGGCAAGAAGCCGGCCAACCGGGCCCGGGAATGGGTCACGCCGGTCGAACGGGGCCGACCTTTCGGGCGAAAGAGCAGGCGGATGGAACAGACCCTCGACTTCTCGTTGCTGGCGCTCTTCCTGCGCGCGAGCTTCCTCGTGAAGATCGTGATGATCATGCTGATCGCCGCGTCGTTCTGGTCGTGGTCGATCATCGTGCAGAAGCTCCTCGACCTGCGCCGCGCGCGCGCCGAGGCGGCGGCGTTCGACGCGGCGTTCTGGTCGGGCGAGCCGCTCGAGGAGGTCTACGACCGCATCGGCCCGGATCCGGCCGGGGCCTCGGAGCGCATCTTCGCCGCCGGGATGACCGAGTGGCGGCGGAGCCACCGCAAGGACGGCGGGCTGATCGCCGGGGCGCAGGCGCGCATCGACCGGGCCATGAACGTCGCCATCGCCCGCGAGGCGGAGGGCCTGAACAAGGGGCTGACCTTCCTCGCCACCGTGGGCTCGACCGCGCCGTTCATCGGGCTCTTCGGCACGGTCTGGGGCATCAAGCGCGCCTTCGAGGAGATCGCGCTGCAGCAGTCGACGAACCTCGCCGTCGTCGCGCCCGGCATCGCCGAGGCGCTGCTCGCCACGGCGCTCGGGCTCCTCGCCGCCGTGCCGGCGGTCATCTTCTACAACAAGCTCACCCAGGACAGCGAGGCGGTGGTCGGCGGCTACGAGGGCTTCGCCGACGAGTTCTCGATGATCCTGTCGCGCCAGCTCGACAAGGCGGCCTGACATGGGCGCGTCAATGGGCGCGTCGGGCCAGTCCGCCGGGGGCGGACGGTCGCGACGCCGCCGCCACGGCGGGCGGCGGCCGATGGCGGAGATCAACGTCACGCCCTTCGTCGACGTGATGCTGGTGCTGCTGATCATCTTCATGGTGGCCGCGCCGCTCCTGACCGTGGGCGTGCCGATCGAGCTGCCGAAGACGGCGGCCGCGCCGCTGCCGAGCGAGCAGGAGGAGCCGCTGACCGTGGCGCTGACCGCGGACGGGCAGATCATCGTGCAGAACGCCGAGATCCCGCGCGAGGAGTTCATCCCGCGGCTCCGGGCCGTCGCCGCCGAGCGGGCGAGCCCGCGGGTGTTCCTGCGCGCCGACGGGGCGGTGCCCTACGAGGGCGTGATGCAGGTGATGGGCGCGCTGAACGCCTCCGGCTTCACCAATATCGGCCTCGTCACCGAGCAGGGCGGCCCGCGGTTCGACGCCGCGGACCGGTAGGCCGCCGCGATGCGGACCGGCGCGGTCATCTCGGGGCTCGGCCACGGCGCGATCATCGCGCTCGTCATCTTCGGGCTGCCGTGGTTCAGCGCCGACGAGGCGGAGCCGGTGCGGGTGAGCGAGGTGAGCTTCGTCTCCGAGGCGGATTTCGAGGCGGCGCAGTCGGCGGCGCGGGCGACGCCCGACCCGGACGCGCCGGCCGAGGCGCCCGCGCCGGTGGCGGAGGCGCCCGAGACGCTGCCGGAGCCGGAGCTGCCCGAGGCGGCGCCCGCCCCCGAGCCGATCCCGGCGCCGCCGCCCGCGCCGGCCGAGGTCGCGACGCTGGAGCCGCAGTTCAACCCCGACGCGCCGCTGACGCTGGCGCCCGAGGGGATGAGCGTCGTGCCGCCGGCGCCTTCCGCCATCGTGGCGCCGCCGCGGGCGCGGCCCGTCGAGCGGATCGAGGCGACGCCGTCGCCGGCCCCGCCGGAGAACGCGCGGCCGGCCGAGGTGGCGACGCTGGAGCCCTCGCCCGCGCCGACGCCGGAGCCGGTCGAGCCCGAGCCCGTCGCCGCGCCGCCGGAGGCCGCGCCGCCGCCGGCGGCCGAGGCGCCTGTCCCGACGCCGGCGCCGCCGACGCCCTCGGGGCAGGTCGCCTCGTCCGAGCCGCCGCGGGCGCGGCCGGCTGCGGTGCGGACCCCGCAGCGGGTGGCGGCCGCCGAGCCGGCGCGGCCGGCGCCCGAGCGGCCGGCGCGGCAGGAGGAACCGGAGGCGGAGCCCGAGGTGGCGACGCCGGCGACCCCGCCCACGCCGCCGACGGTGACGCCGCCGACGCGGACGCAGGACGCGGTGAACGCCGCCGTGGCGGCGGCGGTGGCCGAGCGCGCGGCGCAGGCCGAGGGGCAGGCGGCGGCGACCTCGCTGCCCGCGGGGCCGCCGATCACCAATTCCGAGCGCGAGGGGCTGAAGCTCGCGGTGCAGCGGTGCTGGAACGTGCCGGCGGGCCTGCGCGACGCGCAGGAGCTGAAGGTGACGCTGGCGGCGGAGCTCAACGCCGACGGGTCGGTGATCGGCTCCTCGATCCGGCTGATCGAGCCGGCGAGCCCGCCGGACGGGCGTTTCCAGCAGGCCTACGAGGCCGGGCGGCGGGCGCTGATCCGCTGCGCGCCCTATACGCTGCCGCGCGAGAAATACGCGCAGTGGCGCAACATCGAAGTCGTGTTCAATCCCGAAGGAATGGTGTCATGGTGAGGCCCACCCGTCGCGGCGTGCTTCTCGGGGCTTCGGCGGCGGCCTTGCTCGCCCGGCCCTTCGCTGCCGTCGCCCAGTCGCCGCTGAGGATCGAGATCACCGAGGGCGTGATCGAGCCGATGCCGATCGCGGTCCCGCCCTTCGTGCCGGACGCCGGCGCCGCGGCCGAGACGGCGGGGCGGATCACCCAGGTGGTGATCGACGACCTCGTCGGCACCGGGCTCTTCCGCGAGGTGCCGCGGCAGGCGCATATCGGCACGATCTCGAACTTCGACGCGCCGGTGCAGTTCGCCGACTGGAAGGCGATCAACGCGCAGGCGCTGGTCACCGGCGCCGTCGGGGTGAACGGCGGGCAGGCGGTGGTGCGGTTCCGCCTCTGGGACGTCTTCGCGCAGGCGCCGCTCGGCGAGGGTCTGCGCTTCGACGGGCCCGTGGCGAGCTGGCGACGGCTGGCGCACAAGGTGGCGGACGCGATCTATGCGCGGCTGACCGGCGAGGGCGGCTATTTCGACAGCCGGGTGGCCTACGTCGCCGAGAGCGGGCCGAAGGCGCAGCGGCGCACGCAGATCGCGGCGATGGACTATGACGGGGCGAACGCCGCGATGCTGACCGACGGGTCGGCGCTGGTGTTCGGGCCGTCGATGGCGCGGAGCGCGCAGCGGATCCTGTTCACCGGCTACGAGAGCCGGAAGCCGGGGGTGTATCTGATCGGCGCGGGGGGCGGCGGGCGGCGGCGGATCGCCTCGACGGAGGAGATCAGCCTCGCGGGCAGCTTCTCGCCGAACGAAAGCCAGGCGCTGATCTCGGTGAGCCAGGGCGGCGCGTCGAACATCTATCTCGCCGATCTCGGCTCGGGCTCGGCGCGGCAGCTGACGCGGACCTCGGCGATCGACACGAGCCCGTCGTTCTCGCCGGACGGGAGCCAGATCGTCTACGAGAGCGACCAGGGCGGCACGCAGCAGGTCTACGTGATGGGCGCGGGCGGCGGCGAGGGGCGGCGGATCAGCTTCGGCGAGGGGCGCTACGCGACGCCGGCCTGGTCGCCGCGGGGCGACCTGATCGCGTTCACCAAGATGACCGGCGGGCGCTTCCATATCGGGGTGATGCGGCCCGATGGTTCGGGGGAGAAGCTGCTGACGGCGAGCTACCTCGACCAGGGGCCGACCTGGGCGCCGAACGGACGGGTGCTGATGTTCTATCGCGAGACGCCCGGCGACAGCGGCGGGCCGTCGATCTACACCGTCGACGTGACGGGGCGGAATCTGCGACAGGTGCCGACGGGCGGCTTCGCCGCGGCGCCGTCGTGGTCGGGCCTCTTGGCGTGAGTTGGAGGAGACGGGGATGAGGGGAACGGGGATCCTGACGGCCGGCGTGCTGGCGCTGGCGCTCGCCGCCTGCGCCCGGCAGCCGATCGACACCGGCCAGGGCTACAGCGGCGCCGGGGCGGGCGCCGGCGCCGGCGCCGGCGGGATCGGGTCGGGGACGATCGGCACCGGCGGGCTCGGCGGCGGCGGGGTCCTGCCGGGGACGAGCATCGGCGACACGGTGTGGTTCACGGTCGATCAGACCACGCTCAGCGCGCAGGCGATGGGGATCCTCGACCAGCAGATCGGCTGGCTGCTGGCGAACCCCGGCGCGATCGAGATCGAGGGCCATGCCGACGAGCGCGGCACCGACCAGTACAACATCCAGCTCGGGGCGCGGCGCGCCGCGGCGGTGCGCGACTACATGGTGAGCCGGGGCGTGCCGGACGGGCGGATCTCGACCAACACCTTCGGCCGGGCGCGGCCGATCGCCACCTGCGCGGACGAGAGCTGCTGGTCGCAGAACCGCCGCGCGGTGACGGTGGTCGCCGGGGGCGCGGGGGTCTGACGGGCGGGGCCGGTCCGGGGGCAGCGTCGGCGTAACACGCGTGATAGGGCAGTTATGATGTTGAAAACGCTGCATGAAATTGACGCGCGTCGCGAGGGGGCGGGGCAGGGGCCGGCCCCGCGGCGCGGGCGTGTCGCCGAGGTCCGGGGGGCGGCGCGGGCGCTCGTCGCCGCTGTGGGACTGGCGCTTGCCGTCGTCGCGGGGGCGGGCGGGCCGGCCGTCGCGCAGCAGGCGCCCGCGGTGAGCGCGGGGCCGTCGCTCGGGCAGGTGCGGGCCGATCTCGACGTGCTGAACCGGCAGATCGCCGAGTTGCGCTCGGCGCTGGTCGCCGCCGGGCCGGGCAAGGGGCTGCCGACGGCCTCGGCGACGGCGCTGACCCGGCTCGACCAGCTCGAGGCGGAGCTGCGGCGGCTGACCAACCGCGTCGAGGTGCTGACCAACGACGTGAGCCGGATCGTGACGGACGCGACCAACCGGGCCGGCGACATCGAGTTCCGGCTGACCGAGCTCGAGGGCGGCGACGTGAGCGCGCTCGGCAAGCCCGAGCCGCTGGGCGGCGGCGTGACGCCGCCCGAGCCGGCCCCGCCGCCGCCGGCGGCCGCGCCGGCGGGCGGGGGCGAGCTGGCGGTTTCCGAGCAGGGCGATTTTGACGCGGCCGTCGCGGCGGCGCAGGCGGGCGACAACGCCAGGGCGGCGGCGCTCTTCGAGGCCTTCGTCGCCGCCTATCCCGGCGGGCCGCTGACCTCGGAGGCGCAGTTCCGCCGCGGCGAGGCGCTGGCGGCGACCGGCGACCAGCGCGGCGCGGCGCGGGCCTTCCTCGACGCCTTCAGCGGCGCGCCGGAGGGGCCGACGGCGTCGAAGGCGCTGTTGCGGCTCGCCGGCGCGCTCGGCGCGCTCGGCCAGACCAACGAGGCGTGCCTGACGCTCGGCGAGGTGACGGCGCGCTACCCCGGCAGCGAGGCCGCCGGCCAGGTGCCGGCGCAGAAGCAGGTCCTCGCCTGCCCGTGACGCGCGGGGCAGGGGGCGGAGCGCCATGCCGGCCCCCGTGCTGACGCCGCCGGAGGCGCTGGCTGGCCCCGTGGCGCGGGCCATGGCGGCGGCCCCTGCGGGGGCGGTGGGGGTCGCCGTGTCGGGCGGCGGGGATTCGGTGGCGCTGCTGCTGCTGCTCCGGCATTGGGCGGCGGGGGCGGGGCGGCGGGTCGAGGTCGCGACGGTGGATCACGGGTTGCGGCCGGAGGCGGCGGAGGAGGCCGCTTCGGTGGGGCGGCTGTGCGCGGGCCTCGGGATTTCTCATGCGACGCTGCCGTGGCGGGGCTGGGAAGGACGCGGCAATTTGCAGGAGGCGGCGCGGGAGGCGCGACGGCGGCTGCTCGGCGGCTGGGCGCGGGAGCGGGGGCTGGCCGCCGTGGCGCTGGGGCACACGCTCGACGATCAGGCGGAGACGTTCCTGCTGCGGCTGGCGCGGGGGTCCGGCGTGGACGGGCTGGCGGCGATGGCGGTCGCCGCGCAGGCCGGGGGGGTGACGTGGCTGCGGCCGATGCTGGGGCTGCGGCGGGCGGCGTTGCGGGACTGGCTGGCGGAAGCCGGGGTGGACTGGGCGGAGGATCCGTCGAACGACGACCCCGCCTTTGACCGGGTGCGGGCGCGGGCGGCGCTGGGACCGCTGGCGGGGCTGGGCCTCGGGCCGGAGCGGCTGGCGGCGACGGCGGCGCGGATGGCGCGGGCGCGCGCGGCGCTGGAGGCGGCGACGGACGCGCTGGCCGCCGCGGCCGCGGCGCCGGGGGCGGCGGGGGACCTCGTGCTCGACCCGGCGCGGCTGGCCGCGGCGCCGGAGGAGCTGCGGCTGCGGATCGTCGCGGCGGCGCTGGTCTGGGTCGCCGGCGCGCGGGTGCGGCCGCGGCTGGCGACGACCGAGGCGGCCGCCGCCGCGGTGCTGGGGCAGGGGCTCAACCACGGGATGACCGCGCATGGCTGCGTGCTGCGGCCCTGGCGGGGGGCCGTGGCGGTGCGGCGCGAGCCCGCCCGCGTCGGGCCGCCGGTCCTGCCCGGGGCGGTCTGGGACGGGCGCTGGGAGGTGCGGGGCGCGGCCGCGGACACGGTCGTCGGCGCGCTCGGGACGGCGGGGCTGGCGGCCCGGCCGGGGTGGCGCGAGACGGGGCTCGCCCGCGAGGCGCTGCTGACGACGCCGGGGATCTGGCGCGGCGACCGGCTCGTCGCGGCGCCGGTTCTGGAGCCCGGCGGGGCCGCGACGGCGCGGCGGGTGGCGGCGCTGCCGGGGCCCTGGGCGGATTCGCGTTGAATCGGGGGCGTCAGGGCTTATGTTAGGCGGCAAGGGCGGCGCGCCTCTCGGCGCGCCCGGGCCCATTGGAGGACCGCGTGGGCAACACCAAGAACATCGCCTTCTGGATCATCCTCTTCCTGCTGATGGTCGCGCTGTTCAATGTCTTCTCGAACGGAAGCCGGACCAACATGGGCCGGGAGATCAGCTATTCCGACTTCCTGAACCGGGTCGAGGGCGGTCAGGTCTCGGCGGTGCGGCTGGACGGGGAGCGCATCTACATCACCGGCTCGGACGGGGCGAGCTTCCAGACGATCCAGCCGCGCTCGACCGACGTGCTGCCGGCGCTTCGGGAGCATAACGTCGAGATCCAGGCGGCGCCGCAGGAGCAGTCGGGCTTCCTGTCGGCGCTCGGGCTGTGGCTGCCGTTCCTGCTGCTGATCGGCGTCTGGATCTTCTTCATGAACCGGATGCAGGGGGGCGGACGCGGCGGGGCGATGGGCTTCGGCAAGTCCAAGGCGAAGCTGCTGACGGAGAAATCCGGCAAGGTGACGTTCAACGACGTCGCCGGCATCGACGAGGCCAAGGAGGAGCTCGAGGAGATCGTCGAGTTCCTGCGCGACCCGCAGAAGTTCTCGCGGCTGGGCGGCAAGATCCCGAAGGGCGCGCTGCTGGTCGGGCCGCCGGGGACCGGCAAGACGCTGCTCGCCCGCGCGATCGCCGGCGAGGCGGGGGTGCCGTTCTTCACGATCAGCGGCTCCGATTTCGTCGAGATGTTCGTGGGCGTCGGCGCGAGCCGGGTGCGCGACATGTTCGAGCAGGCGAAGAAGAACGCGCCCTGCATCGTGTTCATCGACGAGATCGACGCGGTGGGGCGGCATCGCGGGGCCGGGTATGGCGGCGGCAACGACGAGCGGGAGCAGACGCTGAACCAGCTCCTCGTCGAGATGGATGGGTTCGAGGCGAACGAGGGGGTGATCCTGATCGCCGCGACCAACCGGCCGGACGTGCTCGATCCGGCGCTCCTGCGCCCGGGGCGGTTCGACCGGCAGGTGCAGGTGACCAACCCCGACATCAAGGGGCGGGAGAAGATCCTCGGCGTCCATGCGCGGCGGGTGCCGCTGGCGGCGGACGTCGATCTGCGGGTGATCGCGCGGGGCACGCCGGGATTCTCCGGCGCGGATCTCGCCAACCTCGTCAACGAGGCGGCGCTGATGGCGGCGCGGACGGGCAAGCGCTTCGTCACCATGGCGGACTTCGAGAGCTCGAAGGACAAGGTGATGATGGGCGCGGAGCGGCGCTCGATGGTCATGTCCGACGAGGAGCGCAAGCTGACCGCCTATCACGAGGCCGGCCACGCGATCGTCGGCATCAACTCGCCGCAGCACGACCCGATCCACAAGGCGACGATCATCCCGCGGGGCCGGGCGCTCGGGCTGGTGATGAGCCTGCCGGAGCGCGACCAGCTGAGCGTGACCAAGACCAAGTACAAGTCGATGATCGCCATGGCGATGGGCGGCAAGGTGGCCGAGGAGCTGACCTTCGGGCCGGACCAGGTGACGAGCGGCGCGGCGAGCGACATCCAGCAGGTGAGCCGGATCGCGCGGGCGATGGTGACGAAGTTCGGCATGAGCGAGAAGCTCGGCAACATCGACTATGCGGGCGAGCAGTTCACCTATCTCGGGCCGCAGGGCGGGGGCGTGAACGCGGGGCCGGACACGCACGAGCTGATCGACGCCGAGGTGCGGGCGCTGGTCGACGAGGGCTACGCGACGGCGAAGCGCATCCTGACGGAGAAGCGCGGCGACCTGGAGCGGCTGGCGAACGGGCTGCTGGAATACGAGACGCTGACCGGCAAGGAGATCGGCCGCGTGATCGCCGGGCAGCCGCTGAACCGCGGCAGCGACGACGACGAGAAGACCGACGGCGGGCCGTCGGGCGTCGCGGCGATCCCGAAGACCGGCAAGCCGCGCCCGGCGCGCGAGGACGGCATGGAGCCCGAGCCGATCGCCTGACGGCGGCTCGGTGTATTGCGTAAGGGCGGTCCCCCGGGGCCGCCCTTCGTCGTTTCGGGGGCCCGGGTTTCGGCGCGGCGCCGGGTTTACCGGAGCCGCGGGGTGGGGCAGTGTCGTGCGAGCCGTCGGCGACGCGACGCCGGCGCGGGGACGAGGAGGCGCCATGGGACCGGTCGAGCCCGCCTGCGGAACGGCGTTCCTGCCCGGGGCGGCGCGCCTCGCGCCGGCACGGGGGCGACTGGCATGAGCGATGGTCCGCAGCATGTGGTGGTGATGGGGGTCTCCGGGAGCGGCAAGACCACGGTCGGGGCGCTGCTGGCGGAGGCGCTGGGGTGGCGTTTCATCGAGGGGGACGCGTTCCATCCCGAGGCCAACGTCGCGAAGATGTCGGCGGGGTTGCCGCTCGATGACGCGGACCGGCGGCCGTGGCTCGAGGCGCTTGCGGCGCAGATCGCCCGCGACGATGCGGCGGGGCGGTCGTCGGTGGTCGGGTGCTCGTCGCTGAAGCGGGCCTATCGCGACATCCTGCGCGGCGGGGCGGAGCGGGTGCGTTTCCTGCATGTGCATGGCGGCCGCGAGCTCCTGCTGGCGCGGGTGTCGAGCCGGCCGGGGCATTTCTTTCCGCCGTCGCTCCTCGACTCGCAGCTCGCCACGCTGGAGCCGCTCGGGCCGGACGAGGACGGCGTCGTCGTCGACATCGCGCTCGACGTGCCGGCGCAGGTGCGCGCCGCCCGGGAGGCGCTCGGGCTCGGCTGAGCCGGAGGCTTCCGCGCCGCCTTCGGGGCGCGCGCCCCACAGGGAAAACCGTCAGCCCGAAGATGGGTATTGACGCATTTGTCACGTTCCACTATACGATTCTCGTTATTGGAACGTGACAAATGCGTTCGGGGAGGGCGGGAATGAACTGGGGCCTCGTCGGGGCGAGCACGATCGCCTCCGAGTACGTCATCGGCGCGATCCGGGGTCAGGGCGACGGGATCGCCACGGTGCTGAGCGGCGATCCGGCGCGCGGCGCGGCCTATGCGGAGCGGCACGGCATTCCGGCGAGCGCCGCGGATCTGGCGGGGCTGCTGGCGACGCCGGGGGTCGACGCGGTCTACATCTCCACCACCAACGAGAAGCACCATGCGCAGGCGCTGGCGGCGATCGCCGCGGGCAAGCACGTGCTCTGCGAGAAGCCGCTCGCCATGACCGCGGGCGAGGCCGCGGAGATGGCGCGGGCGGCGCAGGCGAAGGGGGTGGTGTTCGCGACGAACCACCACCTGCGCAACGCCGGCGCGCATCTGGCGATCCGCGACCTGATCGCCTCGGGGCGGATCGGGCGGGTGCTGAGCGTGCGGGTGTTCCATGCGGTCCACCTGCCGCCGCATCTGCAGGGCTGGCGGATCAAGGACGCCGGCGCGGGCGGCGGGGTGATCCCGGACATCACGGTGCATGACGCGGACACGGTGCGGTTCTACCTGGGCGAGGACCCGGTCGAGGTCGTCGCGATGATGGGCGTCTCCGGCATGGGCGAGGGGGTCGAGGACAGCGTGATGTCGGTCTGGTCGATGCCCTCGGGCGCGATGGTGCAGACGCACGAGAGCTTCACCCGTCCCTTCGCCGGCTCGGGCGTCGAGGTGCATGGCAGCGAGGGCTCGATCTTCGGCCGCGGGATCATGACGCAGAAGCCGGTCGGCGAGGTGGAGCTGGTCACCGCCGCCGGGCGCGAGGCGGTGGCGTTCGAGCGGCACGACCTCTACGGGCGCGGGCTCCGGCTCTTCGCCGAGGCGGCGGCGGGCCGCGGGCGGCCGGCGGCGGACGGGATCGACGGGGTGAAGTCGCTGGCGGTGGCGCTCGCGGTGCGCGAGGCGGCGCGGAGCGGCCGGGCGACGCGCGTGGATTACGAGGGGTTCTGAGGCATGGGCTCGAAGGTTGTCAGCGCCGCCGAGGCCGCCCGGCGCATCGCCGACGGGGCGGTGGTGACGGTGTCGTCGTCCTCGGGGCTCGGCTGTCCCGACAAGGTGCTGGCGGCGATCGGGGCGCGGTTCGAGGCGGAGGGCCATCCGCGGAACCTCACCACGCTGCACCCGATCGCGGCGGGCGACATGTACGGGATCAAGGGGATCGACCACATCGCGAAGGACGGGCTTCTGTCGACCGTGATCGCCGGGTCCTATCCGAGCGGGCCGTCGTCGCTGCCGATGCCGGAGATCTGGCGGATGCTCGTCGAGGAGCGGGTCGCGGCCTACAACGTGCCCTCGGGGATCCTCTTCGACATGCACCGCGACGCCGCGGCGCGGCGGCCGGGGGTGCTGACGCAGGTCGGGCTCGACACCTTCGTGGACCCGGTCCGCGAGGGCTGCGCGATGAACGCCACCGCGGCGGCGCGGCCGATCGTCGCCCGGGTCGAGTTCGCGGGCGAGACCTGGCTGCATTTCCCGAACATCGTGCCGGACGTGGCGATCATCCGGGCGACGACGGCGGACGAGCGGGGGAACCTGACCTACGAGCACGAGGGCGCCTATCTCGGCGGGCTGGAGCAGGCGATCTGCGTGCGGAACCACGGCGGGCTCGTCATCGCGCAGGTGAAGCGGGTGACGGCGGCGGGCTCGCTGCGGCCGCACGACGTGCGGGTGCCGGGGCATCTGGTCGATCTCGTGGTGGTCGACCCGGAGCAGCGGCAGACGACGGAGACGGACTACGACCCGGCGATCTCGGGCGAGATCATGCGGCCGTGGTCGAGCTTCACCCTCGCCGAGCCGGGGGTGGACAAGCTGGTGGCGCGGCGGGCGGCGATGGAGCTGCGCGACGGGATGAGCGCCAATCTCGGCTTCGGGATCTGTTCGATGGTGCCGCGCATCCTCGCGGAGGAGGGCCATCCGCAGGCCGTGACCTGGGCGATCGAGCAGGGCGCCGTCGGGGGCATGCCGCTGACGGGCTTCGCCTTCGGCTGCGCCTCGAACGCCGACGCCTTCATGCCCTCGCCGCAGCAGTTCATCTATTTCCAGGGCGGCGGGTTCGACGTGACCTTCCTGTCGTTCCTGGAGATCGACCTGGAGGGCAACGTCAACGTCTCGAAGCTCGGGAAGAAGCCGTACCTGACGGCGGGCTGCGGCGGGTTCGTCGACATCACCGCGCGGGCGCGGAAGATCGTCTTCGCCGGGCTCTTCGAGGCGGGGGCGGAGCTGGAGCTGTCCGGGACGGCGATCCGCGTCGTGAAGCCGGGGAGGTTCCCGAAGATGGTGGATGCGGTCGAGCACGTGACCTTCTCCGGCCGGCGGGCGCGGGAGCTGGGGCAGGAGGTGCTCTACGTCACCGAGCGCTGCGTGATCCGGCTGACCGGCGAGGGGCTGGTCGCCACCGAGATCATGCCGGGGATCGATCCGCGCCGCGACATCGCCGAGGCGTCGCAGGGGCGGGTGAAGGTCTCGGAGGGGGCGAGGGTGCTGCCGGCGTCGCTGCTCGCGGCCGGGCCGATGGGGATGACGCTGTGAGCGCGGGGCCGGCCTTCGAAGGGAAGGGGCTCGGGACTCACCAGCAGACAGGACCCTCGGGTCTGTCTGCCGGATCCACCGCCGCGCGCCGCCTGTGTGAGCCCGGGCCCCGGAGGGGTCAAGGGCAAGCCGCCGCCAGCGGCGGGGCGCGCAGGCGCGCCCCCTTGACCCCTCCGCGTCCCGGTCTCGTCCAGTCGCCACGCGACGGCGGCTCCGGCAGACAGACCCTCTCCGGGGGGCCTGCGGGACGGGGGGATGGCGGCGGGGGCCGGACCGGGTCGGCGGCGAGCCGTGCCGGGGAGGCCGGGTCGCGGCGGGCGCGGGACGGAGGGGAGCGGCGGGGCCGGCGGGCCGGCGAGCGGCGCGGCCTCGGTGCGCGCTG
>NZ_JAGOMQ010000016.1 GCF_017993425.1 Amaricoccus sp. | reverse complement strand
GGTCCCGGCCGGGCCGGCGCGCCGCGCCGCTCGGGCGCGGGCCGGCGCCGGCGGAACCGCGGCGGGCCGGTCCGTGTTGACACCGGCCCGCGAACGCAGGTCTATGCGCTCGCGCGGCCGGGGCTCCGGCCGGGAACGCCCCCGGGGGAAAGAAAGGGAACGACGACATGACCTTCGCACGTCCGATCAAGGCCGCGGCGCTTGCGCTGGCGGCGACCGCGCTTCTGGCCTGCAATCCGCCGAACAGCGGGACCACGGTCGATGCGAGCCAGGCGCAGCGGGCGCAGACCGTCGCGTTCGGCACGATCGTCTCGGCGCAGCCGGTGACGGTGCAGGGCGGCAACACGCCGGCCGCCGTGGTGGGCACCATCGGCGGCGGCCTCGCCGGCGGGCTCCTCGGCAACGAGATCGGCGGCGGGCGCGGGCGCGACATCGCGACGGTGGTCGGCGCGACGGCGGGCGCCGCGGCGGGCAACCGGGTGGCGAACGCCGCCACCACGCAGCAGTCGGTGCAGTGGACGGTCGAGCTCGACAGCGGCCGCACCATCGCCGTCATCCAGGCCGAGCCGCGCTTCTCGATCGGCCAGCGGGTGCAGGTGGTGCAGAGCGGCGGCGTGACGCGGCTGGTGCCCTGACGTCTTCCGGTCCGGCGCGCCCCCTCGGGGCGGCGCGCCGGACCGCTCCTCAATTCCGCCCCGCGGGGACAGACATCAAGTCTTTGATATTACTTTGAATTCGTGAAAGCGTAGCATCGCTTCCCGCCCGCGGTGTCCCGCGCGGCGGCGTGCGCATTACGCCGGCCGACGCCGCCCGAGCCGAGGCCGGGCGGCAGCACGGAGCGCCTCAGGCCGCCGGGCTGCGGCGGCGGGGGCGGCGGCGGTTGGCGGCCTGCCGGGTAGCCTCGTCGGGACGCGGCGCGGCGCCGTGGCGGGCGGGCTGGGGCGCGGGCTTGCGCGCCTCGTCGGGACGATGGTCGGCGCCGTGCCGGGCGGCATGGGCCGCCGGCTTGCGCGGCGCCTGCGGGGCCGGCTTGCGGCCGGGCTGGGGCCGGCGCGCGGCGCGGGCCTCGCCGGGGAGGGCGGGGAGCAGCGACTGGCGCGAGACCTTCTCGACGGCGCGGAGCTTGTCGATCTCGTCGGGCGCGCAGAGGGTGACCGCGACGCCGTCGGCGCCGTTGCGCCCCGTCCGGCCGATGCGGTGGACGTAGGCCTCCGGCTCGTCGGGCAGGTCGTAGTTCACCACGTGGGTCACGCCCGGCACGTCGATGCCGCGGGCGACGATGTCGGTCGCCACCAGCACCTTGACCGTGCCGAGCCGGAAGGCGTTCAGCGCGCGCTGGCGGGCGTTCTGCGCCTTGTTGCCGTGGATGACCTCGGCGGGCGAGCCGTCCTTCGCGAGGTTCTGCGCCACCCGGTCGGCGCCGCGCTTGGTGCGGGCGAAGACGATGGCGCGGCCGACCTCGGGCGCGGTGACGAGCGCCAGCAGCCGGGCGCGCTTGGCCGAGGTCTCGACCAGCTCGACCGACTGGTCGATGCGCTCGACGGTGGTCGCCTGCGGCGTCACCTCGACGCGGACCGGGTCGCGCAGGAAGCCGCCGGCGAGCTCGGCCACGTCGGCCGGCATGGTCGCGGAGAAGAGCGCCGACTGGCGGCGGGGGTGCAGCGCCGCGACGATGCGGCGGACCGGCTTGATGAAGCCCATGTCGAGCATGCGGTCGGCCTCGTCGAGCACGACGAAGCGGGTCTCGTCGAGGCGGATCTCGCCGGCGTCGAGCAGGTCGGTCAGCCGGCCCGGCGTGGCGATGACCACGTCGACGCCACGGGCGACGGCGCGGACCTGGCCGGCGCGGGAGAGGCCGCCGAGGATGAGCAGCGTGGAGAGGCGGGCGCCGCCGGCGAAGGCGCGCAGGCTCGCCTCGATCTGCACGGCGAGCTCGCGGGTCGGCGCGAGGATCAGCGCGCGGCAGGTCTTGGGCGCGGGGCGGCCGGTGAGGCCGATCAGGTGGTGCAGGATCGGCAGGCCGAAGGCCGCGGTCTTGCCGGTGCCGGTCTGGGCCACGCCGAGGATGTCGCGGCCCGCCATCTGCGGGGCGATCGCCTGCGCCTGGATCGGCGTCGGCTCGGTGAAGCCGGCGCGCGCCAAGGCGGCCAGGAGGGTCGGCGCGAGCCCGAAGCCCGCGAAGTCGGTAGTCGTCACGTCATATTCCTTCCCCGCCGGCCGCGAGGCCTGCGGGTTGTCGCCCTCGTCAGGCGCATGTGACGAAAACCGGATTGAGACGGTGCCGGGCCGCAAGGGGCCCCGCTGCGCCACCGTTCGGAGGTCACATAGCGTCTTTGCTGCGGCGCCGCAAGGGCAAGCGGGGGACGGAGCGATCGGCCCGCGCTCCAGAACCGACGGAGCGCCTTTGCGCTCCGGAGTCGGACTCCCCACCCGCGCAAGCGCGGGCGGGGCCCCTGCGCGCCGTTGCGCGCCGTTCTCCCACCCCCCTTCCCCCCGCCCGCTGGGCGGGGGAACCTGCACGATAGGGTGGGAAGAAAGAAAGAAGTAGGAAGGGGCGGCGGGAGCCGACGTGGGGGCGTTCGGGGGTCGCGGCGGCGAGCCAGCCGCTCAGGCGACGCGGCGGTCGCCCGGGGCGAAGGGGCTGAGGCCGAGCCAGGTCTGCATGCTGCGGGCGAGGCGCGCGTCGCCGTCGAGCGCGATGCGGCCGGCGGAGACCTCCTGCTGCATCTTGGCGAGGCCCATCCACACCGCGGTCATCGAGCGCAGCGGGCCGGTGACCATCAGGTCGACCTCGAAGCCCGGGTCGGCGTTGCAGAGGTCGACGTCGCCGGTCTCGTCGACGACCAGCCACCAGTTGCGGCGGCTCTCCGGGAGCTCGGGGTACAGAAAGTGTATCGTGCGCCTTCCCGGCGGCAGCGGCGCGGGGTTGAGCCAGCGGCGCATGTCCCACATCAGCAGCGACGGGTCGAGGTTCTTGAGCGAGACCTGCGACTCCACCCAGCGGTGGCCCCAGCCGCCGAGCGCCATGACGATCGGGCGCAGATCCTCGCCGGACGGGGTGAGGCGGTACTCGACGACGCCGGAGGGGCCCGGCGCGGCGCGGACCACGCCGGCCTGCTCGAGCTCCTTCAGCCGCTTGGAGAGGAGCGAGGGCGACATGCGCGGCACGCCGCGGCGGAGATCGTTGAAGCGGGTGGTGCCGCAGAGCAGCTCGCGCACGACGAGGATCGTCCAGCGGCTGCACAGGATCTCCGCCGCCATCGAGACCGGGCAGAATTGTCCGTAGCTGGCGCTTTCCATCGCGAAATCGTCCCCACGCGTCGAATGCGGGCATTCTACCGCATTTCGGGGGCGGGGAGGTAGTACAGATCCTGCACTAGCGGCGCCGGGGCGTCGGCGCGATCCTCCCGCCATCAGAGACGGGAGAATTCCTATGAACCAGATTGCAGGGATCAAGGAGCCGGCGCGGATCGATCCGCAGGCGGTCGCCGCGGCGCTCGCGCCGGGCTTCGCCGCGCGGGCGGCGGCGCACGACGCGGAGGACAGCTTCGTCGCGGAGAACTTCGCCGAGCTGCGCGCCGCCGGCCTCGTGGAGGCGGGCGTGCCGGCCGAGCTCGGCGGCGGCGGGGCGGAGCCGCGGGCGCTGGCCGCGATGCTGCGGACGCTCGCCCATGCCTGCGGCTCGACCGCGCTCGCCTTCTCGATGCACACGCATCAGGTGGCGATCCCGGCCTGGCGCTGGCGTCATCGCCAGGTGGCCGCGGTGGAGCCGCTGCTCCGGCGGGTGGCGGGGGAGCGCATCCTGCTCCTCTCCTCGGGCGGCTCGGACTGGATCGGCGGCTCGGGCGTGGCCCGCCGGGTCGAGGGCGGCTGGCGGGTGTCGGCGCGCAAGGTCTTCACCTCGGCCGCGCCGGTCGGCGACGTGCTGATGACCGGGGCGGTGGTCGAGGAGGAGGACGGGACGCGCTTGGTGATCCATTTCGGCGCGCCGATGAAGGCGGCCGAGGTGCGGATCGAGGAGGTCTGGCGCACGCTGGGGATGCGCGGCACCGGCTCGCAGAACGTGGTGCTCGACGAGCTCTTCGTCCCGGACGCCGCGGTGGCGCTGAAGCGGCCCGCGGGGGTCTGGCATCCGCTCTTCGAGATCATCGCCACGACGGCGTTTCCGCTGGTCTATGCGGTCTACCTCGGGGTGGCCGAGAGCGCGCGCGACATCGCGGTCGGGATGGCGCGGAAGAAGGGGGTCGGGCCGCACGGGCTGGCGATCGCCGGGCGGATGGAGACGGCGCTGCGGGCGGCGCAGATCGGCCACGAGGCGATGCTGGCGGCGGTGGAGCGGAACGAGCCCTCGGCGGCGAGCGTCAACGAGGTGATGATGGCGAAGGCCTTGGTCACCGAGAAGGCGATCGAGGCGGTGGAGCTCGCCATGGAGCTGGCGGGCGGCGCCGGCTTCTACCGCGACGCAGGTCTGGAGCGGCGCTTCCGCGACGTGCAGGGGGCGCGCTACCACCCGATGCGCCCCGGCCCGCAGGCCGACTTCGCCGGCGCGCTGGCGCTCGGCGAGCCGGCGGCGGCGATCTTCTGATCCCGAAGGCCGCGGCGCGGCCCTGTTTCTCGGCGGCGGGAGGGGCGTTCCCTCCTGCCGCCGACGCCTGTCCCGGGGCGCGGACCGTGGCGTGGGCGGTCGCCCCGGGGGCCCGGATTCGCCATCGGCGCCGGCGCGCGGACGCCCGTGCGCAGCGGCGGGATCGGGGGCGAAGGCCTTGTGGGCCTCCGGGCGGGCGGCATATGGTCCCGGCCGACGAGAGGACGGAGGGCAGGACATGCGGGCTCGGGGGATCGCCGCGGCGATCGGGCTTTCGCTCGCGCTCGCGGCGGGCGGCGCGGCCGGCCAGGGCCGGGTCATCGTCAAGAACTATCCGACCGGCGCGGTCTACGAGGGCACGTTCAAGGATGGCCGCCAGCACGGCCAGGGCGTCTACCGCCAGCCCGACGGCTACGTCTACGAGGGCGCCTGGGTCGAGGGCCGGATCGAGGGCGAGGGCCGGGCGCAGTTCCCCGACGGCTCGGTCTACGAGGGGAGCTTCGTGGCGGGCAAGCCCGAGGGCCGCGGCAGGATCGCCTATCCCGGCGGCGGCGGCTACGAGGGCGACTGGCGCGCCGGGGTCAACGAGGGCGAGGGCGTCGCCACCTTCGCCGACGGCGGCCGCTACGAGGGCGGCTTCGTCGCCGGCCGGCAGGAGGGCGCGGGCGTCTACGTCGCGCCGGACGGGTCCCGGCATGAGGGGAACTGGAAGGCGGGGCGGCTCGAGGGGCCGGGCACGATCACCTATGCCGACGGCTCGGTCTACGAGGGCGCCCTGGCCGCGGGAGCGCCCGACGGCGAGGGCACGCTCACCCGCAAGGACGGCTCGGTCTACGAGGGCGGCTGGGTCGCCGGCGTGCGCCAGGGCCGCGGCGTGCTGAAGGGCGCCGACGGGGCGGTCTATTCCGGCGACTGGGTGGCCGGGCGCCGCGAGGGGCAGGGAAGGGCGGCCTTCGCCACCGGCGAGATCTACGAGGGCGGCTTCGCGGCCGACCGCTTCGCCGGGCCGGGCACGCTGACCCGGGCCGACGGCGCGGCGCAGAGCGGGACCTGGGTCGAGGGGCGGCTCGTCGGCGACGGGCGGATCGCCTACCCGGACGGCGCGGTCTACGAGGGCGGGCTCGCCGACGGGCTGCCGCAGGGCGCGGGCGTGCTGTCGCGCCCCGACGGCGCGCGCTACGAGGGCGGCTGGGCGGCCGGCCGCCGCGAGGGGCAGGGCGTCGCGGTCGAGGCCGGGGGCGCGCGCTACGAGGGCGGCTTCGCCGCCGACCGGCGCTCGGGGCAGGGCAGGATGACGCTGGCCGACGGCACGGTGCTGGAGGGCGCCTGGGTCGACGGGCGGCTGGAGGGCGCCGGCGTCGCGGCCTATGCGGGCGGCGACCGCTACGAGGGCGGCTTCGCGGCCGGGCTGCCGCAGGGCGAGGGCCGGCTCGTCCGCGCCGACGGGTCGAGCTACGCCGGCGGCTGGGCGGCCGGCAAGCGCGACGGGCAGGGCGTCGCGGTCGACGCCGACGGCGGCCGCTACGAGGGCGGCTTCGCCGCCGATCGCCGCGAGGGGCAGGGCAGGATGACCTTCGCCGACGGCACGATCCTCGAGGGCGTCTGGACCGGCGGGGCGCTGACCGGGCCGGGCGTGGCGGTCTACCCCAACGGCGATCGCTACGAGGGCGGCTTCCGCGACGGCGTGCCGGACGGGCCGGGCGTGGTGCGCTACGCCGGCGGCGACACGCTGGAAGGGGTCTGGGTCGACGGCAAGCGGCAGGATCCGCCGGCGGCGCCGGTCGGGCAGTAGCCCCTCACTCCGGGAAGCGGACGGCGCCGATGAAGGGGAGGTTGCGGTTCCTCTGGGCGTAGTCGATGCCGTAGCCGACCACGAAGCGGTCGGGGATCGAGAAGCCGACCCAGGTCGCCCGCACGTCCACCTCGCGGCGCGAGGGCTTGTCGAGGAGGGCGCAGACCTCCAGCCGGGCCGGGCGGCGGGTGCGCAGGATGGCGAGCACGTGGGAGAGCGTGAAGCCGGTGTCGACGATGTCCTCGACCACCAGCACGTCGCGGCCCTCGATCTCGCCGCGCAGGTCCTTGAGGATGCGCACCTCGCGGCTCGATTCCATCGAATTGCCGTAGGAGGAGGCCTCGAGGAAGTCGACCTCGACCGGCAGGTCGAGCTCGCGCACGAGGTCGGCGATGAAGATGAAGGAGCCGCGCAGCAGGCCGACGACGACGAGCTTGTCGGTGCCGGCGAAATGCTGGGAGATCTCGCGGGCGAGCGCCTCGACCCGGGCGGCGATCGCCTTCGCGGAGATCATCTCGTCGATGACGTAAGGCTTCTGCCCCATGCGCTCCCGCCCCCCGCGCCCCCGGCTTGCCCTGCCGGCGCGGCGCACTCTATGGTCGATCCCGGCCCGCCACAATCCGCCGCCGCCTGCCGCCGTTCCGGGATCGCGCCCCATGCCCACCCACGCCGAGACGCGGATCGTCCCCTACGGCCCCGACGAGATGTACGCGCTGATCGCCGACGTCGGGCGCTATCCGGAGTTCCTGCCCTGGGTCTCCGCCGCCCGCATCCGCTCGCGCACGCCGCTGCCGGAGGGGGAGGGCGAGGGCGAGGTGGTTGACGCCGATCTGGTGATCTCGTTCAAGGTCTTCCGCGAGCGCTTCGGCAGCCGGGTGACGCTGCGGCCGGCGGAGCGGACGATCCTCGTCGAGTACCTCGACGGGCCGTTCCGCTACCTGCGCAACCACTGGAAGTTCCTGCCGGCGCCGGGCGGGGCCTGCGAGGTGGACTTCTTCGTCGACTTCGAGTTCCGCTCGGTGATCCTGCAGAAGGTGATCGGCCTCGTCTTCCACGAGGCGATGCAGCGGGTGGTCCGCGCCTTCGAGCGACGGGCGGAGGAGCTCTACGGGCGGCGGTAGCGGAAGATGTCCCACAGTGGGATGCGGGTCATGTGCCTGATGTGTATGGTAAAAAGTGTTAACGGGGCAGTTATCCACAGGCTGGAGCCAGCCCTCGCGCGATGCAAGTGACGCGCCGGCTCGGGCAGGGTATGCTGGCGGGAGGCGAGACAGGGTCCGCGATGAACGAGCACGCCAAGCGGCCGCCGCGGCCGGCGACCTACCAGGACGTCATCGACGCGCCGCCCCACATGACGGCGCAGATCGTCGCGGGCGCGCTGCATCTCCACCCGCGCCCGGCGTTCCGCCACGCCGTCGCGTCCTCCGTCCTCGGCAGCGAGCTCCTCGGTTCCTTCCAACGCGGGCGCGGCGGACCGGGCGGCTGGTGGATCGTCGATGAGCCGGAGCTGCATCTCGGCGACGACGTGCTCGTCCCCGACCTTGCCGGCTGGCGCCGCGAGCGGATGCCGACGCCGCCGGACGGGCCGTGGTCGGACGTCGTCCCCGACTGGGCCTGCGAGGTGCTGAGCCCCGGCACGCGCAGCTTCGACCTGACCGACAAGCGCGAGGCCTATGCCCGGCACGGCCTCGCCCATCTGTGGCTCGTCGATCCGAAGGCGCGCACGCTGGAGGCGTTCGCGCTCCGCGAGGGAACGTGGGTCCTCGTCGCCGCCCTGAAGGACGCCGAGGAGGTTAGGGTGCCGCCGTTCGAGGCGGTGGCGTTCCCGCTGTCGGCGCTGTGGGGAGACCCGGACTGACGCCGGCCCGAGGGCGCTGCGGCAGATGATCGTCGCTCGTGCGTGAACAGTCTGGCGACGATGGGACGTATCGTCCCAAAATGGAACCCATGCTACATCCTGCCCGCAAGGCGCCGACCCCCGGCGCCAGGGACAAGGACAAGCAGCATGACCACCACCACCCGGACCTCCAGCGCGCTGGCCCTCGCGGGCCGGGCGCTTCTCTCGGCGATGTTCCTCTCCGCCGGCTTCGCCAAGCTCGGCGACGTGGCCGGGACCATGGCCTACACCGCCTTGGGCGGGCTGCCGGGCTTCCTCGCCATTCCGGCGATCGCGCTGGAGATCGGCGGCGGCATCGCCGTGCTGGTGGGCTGGCAGACCCGGTGGGCGGCGCTGGCGCTGGCGGCGTTCTCGCTGGTGACCGCGTATCTCTTCCACTACCTGCCGGCGCAGTCGGCCGAGGGCATGGCGCAGGTGATGCAGACGCTGATGGCGTGGAAGAACGTCTCGATCGCCGGCGGCTTCCTCACCCTCGCCGCCTTCGGCGCCGGGGCCTGGTCGCTCGACGCCCGGCAGGCGGGGCGGCTCGCCGCCGCCTGACGGGCGGGCGCGCGCCGAGCCGGACGGCGGGAAGCCGGGGAGGGTCAGTCCTCCCCGGCCTCCTTGGCGACCAGCCCCTCCAGAAGGGCGAGCCGCCGCGCGCCGAAGTCTCCGGGCTGCGGGGTCAGGTCCTCGATGGCCCGCACGAAGAACTGGCGGTAGCCCGCGGCGGTCTCGCACCATCCCAGGAGCTTCACCCCCTGCGGCGGGTGGACCAGCGCCAGCGGCAGCACGACGCGGGCGCTCCCGCGCCGCGACAGGTCGGTGTAGCCGAAGGCCACCGGCCGGCTGGCGCGGATGGCCGCGTGCAGGATGGCGAGGTCGCCCGCCGCCGCCTCGCGGACGCCCCGCGGGGCGTCGTGCGGCCAGTACGCGGCAGGGAGGACGTCGAGCAACCGGTAGAGGCGGGCGAGCAGCGCCGCCTCCGGGTCGGTCCCGGCGAGCCGCGCCAGCGCGGCGTCGGCCGCCGCCGCGGCGACGGGATCCCCGCGGCAGGCGGCCAGCGCCAGCCCGCGCAAGGCCGCGTCGCGCAGGTCGGGGTCCGGCGCCGGCGCCGCGGCGGCGGCCGGCCCCGCGGCGGTCCCGCAGCCGGCCGCGGCGGCGCCTCCGGCCAGCCGGACGACGAGCGCGCGGCGGGTCAGGGTCGGCGGCTGTGCGCGACCGGGGCGCATGACGAATCCTCCGGAGGAAAAAGGCGGCCTTGATGACACGGGAGGGCCGCGTCGGTCCAGCCTCTTTCGGCGCGCCGCGGGCGGGGCCGCGGGGGAGGGCGAGGCCCAACTATCATACCGGACTCGCTTGATCTGTTCCGTTTGGCCGGCGGGATCGACAGGTCCGAGCATGTCGAAGTTGATCGGGTGGAGAATGACGGCGTAAAGAAAATTGCGGGCGTGCCTGCCTGTGTCTGGAATTTGCGCGCAAATATATTTCGAAATATTTTGAATATGAACGGTGAAAATCATTGCATCGTCATCAGCGCCGCATTTCGCGGCGCCGTGCGACCTCACTTCGAGGTTCCGCCGTCCCCGCCCCGACCGCTCCGCGTCGAGCCGGGTGACATGCGCATGTCACCCGGCGGGCGCCGTCGCGGGACGGACCTCGCCGCCCGGGAGGGGCGACGACGCGGAGAGGGAAGCTCGGGAGCTGAACAGCGGAAGCTGGTATCAGAAGTCGGGCGAGGGTCGACGCCGTTCCGCGGCCGGTCGGGTTGGAGCCGGTCGGCTCAGAGATAGTCCCCGCGGGAGAGTCCGTATTTCGCCATCTTCTCGTTGAGCGTGCGGCGGGGCAGGGCGAGCTCGGCCATCACCGCCGAGACGCTGCCCTGGTTGCGGCGGAGCGCGTGCTCGATCAGCATCTTCTCGAAGGCGTCGACGTGGTCCTTGAGCGGCTTCTCGGCGTCGAGCGCGATCACCGGGGCCTGGAAGCCGTCGTCGATCAGCAGGGCCGAGATGTTGTGCTCGCCGCGGCGGGCCTGGAGGACCGCCCGCTCGGCGAGGTTGATCAGCTGGCGGATGTTGCCGGGCCAGGGGGCCTGGACGAGGTTGGCCGCGTCGACGGCGTTGAGCGTCGGCGGCTCGCAGCCGTATTCCTCGGCGAACTGCACGGAGAAGGCGGAGAACAGGGTCAGGATGTCCTCGCCGCGGGCGCGGAGCGGCGGCACCTCGACGACGAGGCCGGCGAGGCGGAAGTAGAGGTCGTCGCGCATGACCGTCTCGCCGGGGGCGGAGGTCCCGAGGCGGCTCGACACCGAGACGACGCGCAGCGAGTGCAGCCGCGTCGAGGCGGCGCTCGGGGCGGCGTTCGGGTCGGTGGCGTTCAGCGTCTCGAGGAGGCGGGCCTGCGCGGCGGGCGACAGCGCCTCGACGTCCTCGAGGCAGAGCGTGCCGCCCTCGGCCTGGTCGACGAGCGGCTTCTCCGGCCAGCCCTCGCCGCCGAAGAGCATGGCCTCCAGCGTCTCGGCGGCCACCGAGGCGCAGTTCACCGTGACGAGGGGGCGCGCGGCCCGCGGCCCGCAGGCGTGGAGGGCGGCGACGATCAGGCTCTTGCCCGTGCCGGTCTCGCCGATCACCAGCACGTTGCCGTCGGCCTGGGCGACGTCGAGGATGGTCTCGCGCAGCTTCTCGATGGCGGGGCTCCGCCCCATCAGGCGGCGCATCACCACGGCGCCGTCCGACATCTCGCGCCGCAGCGCCCGGGTCTCGACGGTGCGCGCCCGCGCCTCGGAGGCCTTCTGCACGAGGTCGGCGAGGCGGTCGGGCTCGAAGGGCTTCTCGACGAAGTCGAAGGCGCCGATCCGCATCGCCTCGACCGCCATCGGCACGTCGCCGTGGCCGGTCATCAGGATCACCGGCAGGGCGGGGTCGATGGTCTGGACGCGGCGCAGCAGCGCCATGCCGTCCATGCCGGGCATGCGGATGTCGCTGACCACCACGCCGGCGAAGGCGGGGGAGAGCGCCTTCAGCGCCGCCTCGGCGCTGTCGAAGCTCGTGGTCTCGAAGCCGGAGAGCTGGAGCCACTGGGCGACGCTCTCGCGCATGTCGGCCTCGTCGTCGACGATGGCGACCAGCGCCTTTCCGGGGGTTGCGGTCATCAGGTTCACTCCGCTGCCTGGGCGGAGGCCGACTGGCCGCGGTCGCGCGGCAGGACCAGCTCGAAGACGGCGCCGCCGTCCGGGCCGTTGCGCGCGACCAGCCGGCCGCCGAGCTCCGCCGCGAAGCCGGCCGAGATGGCCAGGCCGAGGCCCAGCCCCTCGCCGGGCTTCTTGGTGGTGTAGAAGGGCTCGAAGAGCTTGTCCGGCGCGCCGATGCCGGGCCCGTTGTCCTCGATGGCGAGGAGCACTGTCTCGCCGAGGACGAGGAAGATCTTGATCTGGCGGTCCTGCTGGCCGCGCACCGCGTCGAGCGCGTTGCGGAGCAGGTTGACGATGATCTGCTCGATCCGCAGCGGGTCGGCCATCACGACGGCCGGCTCGGAGGGGAGCGTGGTGGTGATGGTGACCGGCGTCTTGTTGAGGGTCGGCGCCATCATCGAGAGCGCGGCGCGCACGCTGTCGCGGAGGTCGACGGGCTCGAGGTCGATCTCGCCGTCGCCCTTGCGCGCGTAGGACTTGAGCTGGCGGGTGATGCCGCCCATGCGGTCGATCAGGTCGTCGATGCGCTGGAACGACGACAGCGCCTCCTCGGGCCGGCGGCGGTGGACGAGGAGGCGGGCGCCGGCGAGGTAGGTCTTCATCGCGGCGAGCGGCTGGTTGAGCTCGTGGCTGACCGCCGCGGACATCTGGCCCAGCGCGGCGAGCTTCGAGGCCTGCTCGAGGCTCTGCTCGGCGTCCTTGAGGTTGCGCTCCACCCGCCGGCGCGCCGCCATCTCGAAGGAGAGGCGGCGGTTCAGCAGGCGCAGCTCGTCGCTCTCGCGCTGGATGCGGCGGCTCTCGGCGCGAGCGCGGCGGGAGAGGAGATAGAAGGCGAGGGCGACGAGGAGGGCGAATCCCATGACGATGAGCGCGAGCACCGCGTTGACGCGCGCCCGCACGCCCTCGAGCGTCGGGAAGTAGGTCAGCGTCCAGCTGCGGAAGCCGACCTTGACCTCGCTCCTCAGGTGCGGCGCGCCGGCGATGTAGACGAAGCTCGGCGAGCCGAGGGTGCGGCGGGCCTCGTAGATCGCCTGGCCGACGCGGCTCGGGCTGTCTGCCATGGCGAGCAGGTTCGCCAGCGTCTTGCCGCGCCAGTTCGGCTCCGAGGCGAGCAGCACCTTGCCCTCGCCGTCGGTGACCACGACCTTGACCCGCGCCCGCCGCCAGCTCTCCTCGTGGAGGCCGAGATCGACGGTGACGACGATCACCCCGAGGGGCGCGCCGTCGGCCTCGACGAGGCGGCGCGAGTAGTGGAAGGCGTAGCCGCCGCCGTCGGGGCGCTCGATGATCGAGTAGGCGGTGTTGTTCGCCGTGTCGGCCATCGGCAGCTCGAAGAAGTCGGCGCCGCTGTCGTCCTCGCCGCGCGGGCGGTCGTCGCTCGCCGCCACCACCCGGCCGCCGGCGTCGAGGAGGAAGATCGAGCCGGCGCCGATCTCCTCGCGGAAGGTCTTCAGCCGCTCGTCCGCCTCGGAGAACTGCCCGTCATGCAGCGCCTCGATCAGGATCGGGTCGCGCGAGAGCAGGAGCGGCACCACCGAGTGCCGCTGCATCGCGCTCTGCAGGCTGCCGGCGTAGAGCGTGGCGCGGACCGCGGCATCGGCGCTCTGGTCCTCGCTGAACAGGCGCGTGAGATAGATCTTGCCGCCCCAGATGACGAGCGCCAGCAGCACGAGAGAGCTCAGGAGCCCGAGCCGCATCCAGAATGCGGCCGGACGGGCCCGCTTGGGGGGCGCTGCGGCGGCTTCGTTCATCGGGACGAGGCTACGCCGGGGGTCGATCCCGCTCAAGCGTGTTGCGGCTCATCCACCGCCGCCGCCCCGGCGAGACCGGCGAAAAGCCGCTCGCCGTCGACGCCGCCATGGAGCGCGTCCACCGCGCGCTCGGGATGCGGCATCAGGCCGAGCACGCGCCGGTTCGCGGAGAGGACGCCCGCGACGGCGTTCATCGAGCCGTTCGGGTTGGCGCGGTAGCGGAAGGCGACGCGGTCCTCGCCCTCCAGCCGGGCGAGCGTCTCCGGGTCGGCGACGTAGTTGCCGTCGTGGTGGGCGACCGGGAAGGTCACGGTCTCGGAGCGGGCGTAGCGGCGGGTGAAGGCGCTGTCGGGCGTGCCGACGGAGAGCGGCGCGGGCGCGCAGACGAACTTCAGCCCGGCGTTGCGCATCAGCGCGCCGGGCAGCAGCCCCGCCTCGATCAGCACCTGGAAGCCGTTGCAGACCCCGAGCACGTGCCCGCCGCCCTGGGCGAAGTCCGCGACGGCGCGCATCACCGGCGCGCGCGCCGCGATGGCGCCGCAGCGCAGGTAGTCGCCGAAGGAGAAGCCGCCCGGCACGCCGACGAGGTCGAGCCCCGGCGGCAGCGCCGTCTCCTTGTGCCAGACCATCGTCACCTCCGCCCCGGCGGCGCGCAGCGCCACCGCGAGGTCGCGGTCGCAGTTCGATCCGGGGAAGACGATCACGCCGGCTTTCACTCGGGTCCCCCTCAGGCTGCGAAATCGGTGATGACGGCGACCCCCGGGGGCGTCGGGCCGTTGAAGGCGCGCAGCTCCGCCGAGGCTCCGCCGAGCGGGATCTCCCGCGCGATCAGCGGGGAGAAGTCCACGAGCCCCTGCTCGATGAGCGCGAGCAGCGACGGATACCGCCAGGACGGCATCCCGCGCGTGCCGTAGAGCGCGAGGTTCTTCATGTAGACGGCGTTCATGTTGATCTCCATGAACGCGGTATGCCCGACGGGCATTCCCACCTGCACGTGCCGCCCGAGCGGCCGCAGGCATTCGATCGAGGCGTTGGTCGTCTGCGCGATCCCCAGCGCCTCGACCGAGACATGCGCCCCGCCCCCGGTGATCTCGCGGATCGCCGCGGCCGTGTCGCCGCCCCTGGCGTCGACCGCCGCGTCGGCGCCGAGGCCGCGGGCGTGGTCGAGCTTCTCCTGCACGACGTCGACGACGACGACCCGGGCGCCGAGGGCCTTGCCGATCAGCAGCGTCGAGAGCCCGACGCCGCCGGTGCCGTGGACGGCGAGCCATTCGCCGGCATGGAGGTCGGCGCGGCCGGTCAGCGCGTGCCAGGCGGTGGTGACGCGGCAGCCGAGGCCGGCGGCGAGCGTCGGCGACAGGCTCTCCGGCAGCCGGGCGAGGTTGTGCGAGAACGGCACGGCCACGTATTCCGCGAAGGCCCCGGGCTCGACGAAGCCGGGCAGGCGCTGGTCGGGGCAGACGTTCTGGTGGCCCGACTGGCAGGCGGGGCAATGGCCGCAGGCGAGGATGAACGGCGCGACCACCCGGTCGCCGACCCGCCACGGCGCGCGCGGGCCGGCCTCGACCACCTCGCCGCAATACTCATGCCCAGGGATCTGCCCCGGCTTCACCCGCGGGTGCTCGCCGGTCCAGCCGTGCCAGTCGGAGCGGCAGACCCCGCAGGCGAGCACCTTGAGGACGACGCCGTCCTCCTCCGGGCGGGGATCGGCGACGGCCTCTATCGAGAGGTCGGCGTTGTACTCGCGAAGGACGGCGGCGCGCATCAGGCGAGGTCGACGGCGTAGGACTCGATCACCGTGTTGGCGAGGAGCTTCTCGCACATCGCCCGGACGCTCGCCTCGGCGGCGGCGGCGTCGGTCTCGGCGAGGTCGAGCTCGATCACCTTGCCGATCCGCACCCCCTCGACGCCCTCGAAGCCGAGCGCGCCGAGGGCGTGGCGGACGGCCTCGCCCTGCGGGTCGAGGACGCCGCGCTTGAGCGTGACGTGAACGCGGGCCTTCATGTCCGGGCCTTCATCAGTTCACCAGCTTCGGCCCGGTATGCGTCCGCCCGTTGGTCTTCGGCATGACGCCGAGGCGGCGGGCCACCTCGGTATAGGCGTCGGCGAGGTTGCCGAGGTCGTGGCGGAACACGTCCTTGTCGAGCTTGCGGCCCGTCTCGATGTCCCAGAGCCGGCACGAATCCGGCGAGATCTCGTCGGCGACGATCAGCCGCTGGAAGTCGCCGTCGTAGACCCGGCCGATCTCGATCTTGAAGTCGACGAGGCGGATGCCGACGCCGAGGAACATGCCCGACAGGAAGTCGTTCACCCGCAGCGCCAGCGCGATCATGTCGTCGATGTCCTGCTGGGCGGCCCAGTTGAACGCGACGATGTGCTCCTCGCTGACCAGCGGATCGTGCAGGCTGTCGTCCTTGTAGTAGAACTCGATGATCGGCCGCGGCAGCTGCTGCCCCTCGGGGATCCCGAGCCGCTTGCTGAGCGACCCGGCGGCGTAGTTGCGCACCACCACCTCGAGCGGGATCATCTCGACCATGCGGATCAGCTGCTCGCGCATGTTGAGCCGGCGGATGAAGTGCGTCGGCACGCCGATGTTGTTCAGGCCCGTCATGAAATGCTCGGACAGGCGGTTGTTGAGCACGCCCTTGCCCTCGATCGTCGCCTTCTTCTGGGCGTCGAAGGCGGTCGCCTCGTCCTTGAAGTACTGGATCAGCGTGTCGGGCTCGGGTCCCTCGTAGAGAATCTTCGCCTTGCCCTCGTAAACCAACCGTCGCCGGGCCATGGATGTCTCCGAAAAGCGCGCGGGGAAAGGCGGCCCGTGCCGCCTCTCCCGTTTCCCCCGCTCTATAGGCCGCGGCCCGCGCGGGAGCAAGCCGCCTTGCCCCCCGGCCCGCGCCTGCCTAGGGTCGCCCGCCATGAAGCTCGCGACCTTCAACATCAACGGCGCCCGGGCGCGGCTGCCCGCGCTCCTCGACTGGCTCGACGCCGCGCGGCCCGACGTGGTCGTGCTGCAGGAGATCAAGTCGACGGACGACCTCTTCCCGCGGCTGGAGATCGAGGAGCGCGGCTACAACGTCGCGACCCATGGGCAGAAGGGCTTCAACGGCGTCGCGATCCTGTCGCGGCTGCCGCTCGAGGACGTGACGAGCGGGCTTCCCGGCGACGACGGCGACGACCAGGCGCGCTGGATCGAGGCGACGGTGGTCGGCGAGGCGGCGGCGCTCAGGGTCTGCGGGCTCTACCTGCCGAACGGCAACCCGGCGCCGGGGCCGAAATACGACTACAAGCTCGCCTGGATGGCGCGGTTGCAGGCCCGGGCCGAGGCGCTCCTCGCCGCGGAGGAGACGGCGGCGCTGCTCGGCGACTTCAACGTCATCCCCGAGCCGATCGACTGCTACGACCCGCGGGTCTGGGAGCGGGACGCGCTGTTCCTGCCGCCGACGCGGGCGGCGTGGCGTCGGATCCTCAACCTCGGCTACACCGACGCGGTGCGGGTTACCCATCCCGAGCCGAGGCTCTACACCTTCTGGGACTATCAGGCCGGGGCCTGGCCGAAGAACCACGGCATCCGCATCGACCACGTGCTGCTGACCCCGCAGGCCGCCGACCGGCTCGTCGCCTGCGGCATCGACGCCGAGGTCCGCGGCCGCGACAAGCCCTCGGACCACGTCCCGGTCTGGGTCGACCTCGACGTGTGAGGAACCGGCGGTCCGGTCCGGGTTTGCCCCCCGGGCCTTCCGCCCCTGCCGGGCGGTGAGGTGCGTCCCATGACGACGCCCGCGAGCGAAAGCACGGCTGGAGCGCGGTGGCGCACGGGTCAAATCCGTCTGCCTTCACCGTCGCGGCCCGCTTCCGGCCGGGCGTCCTTTCCACCGTCGCGCAGCGCGAAAAACCCGCACACTGCACGACACCTGTCTGCTCTGCTGGATCCACGGGCGCGCGCGCCGACTGACCGACCGAAGCGGGCTTGCCCGCGAGGCCCGGCGCGACAGGCGAAAGCACGGCTTTCGCCGCGCCGACGGCTGGAGCGCGGTTGCGCGCGGAAGCCGTGAGGGGCGCAGATTTCTCCGGAAGCACGCCATCCGTCCGTGATCGCTCCGGCGAGCGCGGAATCGCGCTCGCCCCCCGAGGGGCGATCGCGGACGGATTTGCCACGGGTCAAATCCGTCTGGCGTCGGCGTCGCGGCCAGCCTCGGGCCGGGCTTCCTCTCCACTGTCGTGCAGCGCGAAAAACGCGGCAAGCTCGCATTAACCTCTACCATAAATCAGTGGCTTAGCGAATTTTCACGCGTGAACACCCCCCGTGAGCAGGGGCGCGCGAGGTTCCGGGACGCGCCGGCCAGGCCCCGCGCCGGACCCCGTTCCCCCGCGCCGCGGCCTCGGCTATCACCGGGGCCGCGGGACGGCGCCCCGCCCGGAAAGGATGCGCCGAGCGGGAGGGGACGACGTGACGTTGCGCATCGCGATCGTGGGGCTCGGCAAGATCGCCCGCGACCAGCACCTGCCGGCCATCGCGGCGACGGAAGGCGCGGAGCTCGCCGGCGTCGCCAGCCGCAACGCGGCGCTGCCCGGCCTGCCGCACTGGCCGGACGTGGGCGCGCTGCTCGCCGACGCGGGCGCCGGGGTCGACGCCGTCTCGGTCTGCACGCCGCCGGTCGGGCGCTTCGACCAGGTCCGCGCCGCGCTCCTCGCCGGCAAGCACGTGATGATGGAGAAGCCGCCGGGGGCCACGGTCTCCGAGGTCCAGGCGCTGGCCGCGCTCGCCGCGGCGCAGGGCGTCACGCTCTTCGCGACCTGGCACTCGCGCGCCGCCGCCGCGGTGGAGCCGGCGCGGGCGCTCCTCGCCGCCCGGGGCCTGCGCGGCATGCGGGTGACCTGGAAGGAGGACGTGCGGCGCTGGCATCCCGGGCAGCAATGGATCTGGGAGCCGGGCGGGCTCGGGGTCTTCGATCCGGGGATCAACGCGCTCTCGATCGTCACCCGCATCCTGCCCGAGCCGATGCGCCTCGTCTCGGCCGATCTCGACTTCCCCGCCAACCGCGCGGCGCCGATCGCGGCGCGGCTCGCCTTCCGCACGGCAGGCGGCGCGCCGGTGACGGCCGACCTCGACTGGCGGCAGGCCGGGCCGCAGATCTGGGACATCGCGGCCGACACGGCGGAGGGCGAGCTGACGCTCTCCGCCGGGGGCGCGCGCCTTGCGGGCGCGGGCGTCGCGCCGATCGACGCCGAGGATCGCGAGTACCGCACCCTCTACGCCGAGTTCCTCGCCCTCGTCGCCGCCGGCCGCTCCGACGTCGACCTCGCGCCCCTCGTGCAGGTCGCCGACGCCTTCCTGCTCGGGCGCCGCCGCGAGGTGGAGCCGTTCCACGACTGAGCGCGCCTCCCCCTGCCGGGGGCCGGCCCCGGCGGTTCAGCCGGCGAGGGCGTCGAGGAAGCGGTCGAAGACGCCGCTGACCAGCTCGATCTTGGCGGCGATGATCGCCTCGCGCTCCTCCTGCGGGATCTGGGCGTAGCCGTCCTTGAGGAGCCGGATCTGGGTCTGCAGCAGCCGGCCGTTCTCCTGCTCGATGCGGGCGAGCGCCACGGCGAAGGGGGCGGCGGCGTCCTCGGCGGGCAGCGCCGGGGCGAGGCGCACGGTGGCGAGGAGGGCGTAGCCGAAGGCCAGCGCCTCGATCCCCAGCGTCTCGCCGCCGCCCGCCCGGCCCGAGACGCCGGCGCGGGAGAACCCCGAGCGGGCGGCCTCGGCGGAGAGCGGCGCGACCAGCTGGGCGCTGCGCATGTAGACCAGCGGGTCGGGCGACCAGCGGGTGATCCGGCAGAGCAGCGTCACCGCCTCGCTCTCGCGGAAGAGCTGGCTGTTGAGATACTGCCAGACCACCCCCGCCGGGCCATTCGCGTCGCCGCCGCCGCCGAACATGGCGGGCCAGGCGGCGGCGGGGGGCACGGCGGCGCCGGCGAGGGCGAGGAAGGGCAGGTTGATCGCCTTGGTGGCGCAGACGAAGAGCGCGATCTGGGTCTCGATCGCCGGCGTCAGCCCTTCGGCGGCGATCCGGGCGCGGATGCGGTCGTATTGATCAAGATGCATCTGCGGTCCTCCGGGCAGGGGTCTTGCGGGGTCGCGGCGCGCGTCTGGGCGCGGGGGGCTCCCCCGGCGGCGCGGCCGCCGGGGCGGGTGGAGCGGAGGCGGCGGCCGACGCCGGGGCGGACGCCTTGCGCGAGGTCCGAGCCCGAGCGGACGCTTTGCCGGACGCCGGCGCCGACGCCTCGCCCGACGCCGCAGCGGGCCCGGCCGCTGGCGCCGGGGCTGACGCCGCAGCGGGCTCGGCCGCTGGCGCCGGGGCTGACGCGGGAGCGGTCGCGCCCGCTGACGCCGGGGCCGGCGCCGCAGCGGACGCCGCCGGGACGGGCGCGGCGGCCGGGGCCGGAAGGCCGGCGGCGGCGGGCGGGGGCAGGGGGATCGCGCGGAGGTGGTCGCCGGCGCAGGGGAACCAGGGCTCGGCCGAGGCGGGATCGTCGCTGGCGATCCAGACCGTGCGGTCGCCGGGCCACGTGCCGGCCGCCACGTGGTCGAGGAAGGCGTCGATCAGGCGCATGGTCACGGCGGGATGCTCGAGCGTGTAGGCGTGATAGGCGTGCTGGACGATGACGAGCCGGGAGCGCGCGATGCCCTGGCGCAGCACCTCGTGGCACTTGCGCGGGGTGAAGAAGTCGAACTCGCCGTTCAGGATCATCGTCGGGCAGGCGATCCGGTCGAGCCGGTCGGTGATCGAGCCGAAGTCCTGGACCGATTCCATCAGGTTCTGCAGCGCGAAGAGGTCGTTGATCGCGTAGCCCTTGCGCATCATCTCCGGCAGGGCCTCGCGGTTGGCCTCCAGCCACTCGTCGCTCATGTTCATCGGCATCAGCCAGCGCTGCAGCGCCGGCAGCCCGACCTGCACCAGCGCCTCGTAGAGGCCGCAGCCCATCATGTAGAGCTGCGGCGGCATCTCGGCGAAGCAGCTCATCGCGACGAGCGAGGCGCAGCGCTCGGGGCGCTCCACCGCGAACTGCACCGCGACCGTGCCGCCGAAGGAGATGCCGGCGACATGGGCCTGCGCGACGCCGAGATGGTCGAGGATGCCGTCGAGCGTCCGCCAGTGGTCCTCGAATCGCACCCCGAGGGCGGGCTTGTCGGATTCGCCCTGTCCGAGCATGTCGAATCGCAGGACGCGCATCCCGCGTGCCGAGAGGTGCTGCGCATAGGCGGCCCAGAGGTCGGAATATTGGGTCAAACCGTTTACAAACGCAAAGACCGGCCCCTCCTCCGGACCGTCCAGCCGAAATGTGACACGATGTCCCCCGACCAAAGCTGACGGCATTCTGCCCCTCCGTTCACAATTACCGCGCGACGGCGCAGCGGGTTGGAAACCAGTTGACACATCCCGGGAGCCCCTGCAATTTCCGCGACAGTAACTTTCTGGTTGCGCGCCAGATAAGAAACATAATTCGCGCAGAACGTGAGGGACACGATGACAGAGCATCCGTTCTCGGGTGGTCGTCGGCAGATGTTTGCCGCGTCCATCCTGGCCATCGCCGCGGCTGCGCCGCTTCCGGCGCTGGCCCAGGACCAGGCAGCCCGCATCGCCGCGCTCGAGGCGCAGGTGAACCTGCTGATGCAGGAGATCCAGTCGATGAAGGTGGAGCAGACCCAGCAGGCGCGCGAGATCCGCCAGGTCGCGGCGGCGCCGGCGCCGCAGGTCCGGGCGTCGTCCGGCGCCCAGCAGGTGGCGGTGGCGGAGGCGACAGGGGTCGCGCCGTCGATGCAGGGGCTGCTGCGCACCCCGCCCTCGCCCGGCGTGGCGGGGCATCCGTTCTACGGCGCGCTGCCGGACGGCCGCGAGACCAACGTCATGGCGACCGGCAACCCGAACGTGCGGCTGACCTTCTCCGGCCAGATCAACCGGTCGCTGAACACCGTCGACGACGGGCTCTCGACCGACCTCTACCAGGTCGACAACGAGAACGCCTCCTCGCGCTTCCGCTTCCTCGGCGAATCCAATGCGCTCGAGGAGACCCAGGCGCTGGCGCTCTTCGAGTTCGAGTGGCCGGTCAACGGCTCGCTCGACGTCAGCCAGCTCGAGCAGTCGGTGTCGGATTCGATCAACCGAACCTTCAACCTGCGACTCCTGGAGGTCGGCCTGAGCAACAACCGCTACGGGTCGTTCTTCATCGGCCAGGGCTGGATGGCCTCGGACGGCACCTCGGAGATGGACATCACCGGTGTGACCACGCCGATGTGGTCGGGCCAGACCTTCGCCTTCGGCGGCATGCTGCCGACGGCGAACGGCGAGAGCACGGACTATATCCCTCGGCGGACCCCGCCGAACCGCGACGACTATGCGTCGGAGGAGGAGTACGAGGCCGCGCTCGGCGATTTCTCCGTGGCCTCGGGGAACTTCCTCAACGTCTTCACCCTCGGCAACAACCTCGACGGCCTCAGCCGCCTGGTGCGCGTGCGCTACAACACGCCGGTCTGGAACGGCTTCCAGCTTTCGGGCTCGGCGGGCACCGAGGAGCGCTACGACGTCGCGCTGCGCTATGCCGGCCAGACCGACTGGGCGCGGATGGCCGCCGGCGCGAGCTGGTGGACCGACGCCTCCGACGGCGGCTTCGACGGCATCAGCGCCTCGGGCTCGCTGGTGCTGACGAGCGACCAGTGGTGGAACGGCATCGGCGCCGCGATCCAGTACGCCACGATGAGCTTCGACGACCTCGACAACGAGCCCACCACCTGGATGGGCAAGCTCACCTACACGCGGAACTTCTGGGACATCGGCCGCACCGGCTTCGCCATCCAGTACTCCAAGTACGAGGACTTCTGGGCCGACGGCACCGACTTCAAGCTCTACGGCTTCGGCTTCTCGCAGAACATCGACCGGATCGGCTCGGAGGCCTATTTCGGCGTCACGCAGAACGAGTTCACCGTTCCGGGCTACGACGTCAACGACATGACCCTCTACCAGGCGGGCCTGATGGTGCGGTTCTGATGCGCGGGGCCTGGGCGCTCCTCGTCGGCGCCGTCCTGGCGGGCTGCTCCGGGATCACGCCGGTGGACCCGCCCGAGATGGGCGCGAACGAGATGCAGGTGCGCCCGGGCGCCTTCTCGGGACCCGAGGGCAGCTTCGTGCTGGCGGGAAGCAAGACGCCGCTGGGCGACCCGGCCGAGCAGGCCGAGGTCGACGCGCAGACCGGCGCATACTGAGACGAGAGCCGGGCCCCGCCGGGGCCCGGCGCGGAATGCAGGGCGTCACCGCCCGACGCAGGGGGAGGAAGGCATGTTGAGGACAGCCAGGCTCGTCGCGGTCGCGACGCTCCTGATCGTGCCCATCGGGGCGGGCGCGCAGCAGGCGAAGGAGCCGATCACGGCGCGCTCCGCCGTCGCGGCGCTGGACGATCTGAAGAAGACGGTCGAGATCGCGGACTTCCGGATCGGCGGGAGCTACGATCTCGCCAATCCCGAGGCCTGGGCGAACGGCGCCCCCGACGGGAAGACGCTGGAGAGCCTGGACGCGGGGCCGCTCAAGACCGCCTACATCGCCGTCGGCACGCCCCACGAGGGGCCCGACGGCAAGATCGACAACGCCATCGTCATCTCGAGCTTCTACTCGGGCGACGCGACGTCGATGTACTTCAACTGGATCGACGGCCAGGGCGGCAACGCCTTCTCCGGCGGCCCGCTGATCGGCCCGGGCAAGCTCTTCGACACCGACCGCTTCTACGTGGTCATGGTCGACGCGCTCGGGCTCTGGGGCGCCTCCAAGCCCTCGGACGGGCTGGGGATGGACTTCCCCAACTACAGCTATTTCGACATGGTGCAGGCCAACTACCGCCTCCTGGTCGATCACCTGAACGTCGGCCACGTGGTGCTCGCCACCGGCGTCTCGATGGGCGCGACCCAGTCCTACGTCTGGGGCCTGATGCATCCCGAGTTCGTCTCGGCGGTCATGCCCGTCGGCGGCGCCACCGCCACGGACGGCACCGCCCCGATCGCCGCCTGGTCGTTCCAGAACGCCAAGGCCGGGATCGAGGGCGACCCGGTCTGGCAGAAGACCGGGGGCCGCTACTACGACCTGCCCAAGGACCAGCATCCGATCCAGGGCTCGGCCTTCCACTGGTCGGTGCTCCAGCTCACCGGCTACGACCTCGCACATCGCCAGTCGCTGGGCTGGGACGCGGTCAAGGGCGACGTCTTCGCCTGGGATCCGCCCGAGCCCGGCTTCGGCGACGGCGTGATGGCGCTCGGCCGGCTGTTCGACGCGGTCGACCTCAAGTACCGCGTCGAGGTCGGCGAGCGGCACAACATCAACGAATACCTGCCGGACTACGAGCCGCGCACCATGGTCATCCACATCGAGAACGACCAGTGGCTGACCATCGACAAGGCCCGCGAGAGCGTCGGCCTGATCCCGGGCGCCCAGCTCGCCACCGAGCGCAGCCCGATCGCCCATTACGCCGTCTTCAGCGCGCTCAACAGCCTCGACGACGACCCGATGCTGTCGAGCTTCCTGCACGACATCGGCATCCTGCCGACCTACGGCAAGGTCTGCGACGCGCCGGACTACATCTCGCCCCGGGTCAACATGAACCCCGATCCGAGCAAGTCCTTCTGGAAGGACGAGATGCGGCATCCCTTCCCGGTGAAGTTCACCAAGGCGAGCGATGACCGCGGGATCGAATGGGAGATCGGCTACTTCGACGTGGCCTGCCCGAACATCCCCGACCAGAAGACGCTCGTCGTCGTCCACGGCAAGGGCGCCTTCGCCTCGCACTACGGCTACCTGATCAAGTTCGCCGTGGAGCAGGGCTACCGCGTGGTGGCGCTCGACGCCCCCGACTACGGCCTCTCCGGCCCCGGCAACCTCGGCAAGAACCCGGCGCGCTCGCTCCAGGACATCCGGGTCGCCTTCCACCACGTGATCGTCGACCAGCTCGGCATCGACAAGGCCTACTACCTCGGCCACTCCATGGGCGGGCAGATCGTGCTCGGCTATGCGCTGAGCTGGCCCGAGGCGGTCGAAGGGCTGATCCTCGAAGGCCCGGCCGGGCTCGAGGAGTTCCCCGAGTCGGTCGAGTTCGGCGGGCAGTCCTACCACCTGTTCGACCCGGCGATCGACAACGACAAGGCGCTCTGGGAGCAGGTCTGGGGCCCGACCGGGATGCTGGACGGCGAGCGCAGCCGCACCGCCGAAGGCGTGCGCGACTTCTTCCACTTCCAGACCCGCGACCCGGTCACCGGCGCGGTCAGCCCGAGCCCGTTCGGCTACTTCAAGCGCGACACCGAGTATGCGCGCCTGCACACCGACCAGCGCGTGGCGATGATCACCGGCAACCCGGACGAGTTCGAGCAGTGGGTCTTCGCCTTCATCTTCGACGTCTACTCGATCGGCAAGGAGCTGGTGAAGGGCGACGAGAACAGCCTCTTCAACCGGTTGCCGCAGATCAAGGCGCCGATCTTCCTCGCCTTCGGCGCCCAGGAGCCCTTCATCCCGTCGACCGCCCTCAACGGCCTGACCGACATGGCGAACGAGGTGATCATCCCCTTCGAGCAGCGGATGCAGGACGCGGGCAATCCGGTCGAGACCAAGCTCTATCCCGGCGTGGGGCACTTCATCCACACGGACGTGCCCTATGAGTTCGCCCGCGACGCCACCGACTTCATGCGGACCGGACGGGTCAACGCCGTCTCGCCCGACGTGATCGACGCCCTCGTCAACGGCCTGACCCTGGCGGCGACGGCCGGAGGTCCGGGCAATGTCGGCGCGGGCGAGAAGCCCGCGGGCCTCTCCAAGTGATGCGCAGGGGAACCCAAGCCATGAACACGCCCTCGCTCAAGACCCTCGCCCTCGCGGCCCTGCTCGGGACGCTCGCCTTCGCGCCGTCGGCACGCGCCGACATGCTGTCGCGCAGCGCCGCCCCGCCGCCGATCGAGACGTGGACGCCCGCCTCCAGCGTGCCCACCCTCGCCTCGCTCAAGAAGTACTACGACATCCCGAACTTCCGGATCGGCGGGACCTACGACCTCGACGCCGATCCCGAGACCTGGCGCGACGGCGGCGACGGCGGCACGACGCTCGAGAGCCTCGGGATGGGGCCGCTCAAGACCGCCTACATCGACATGGGCACCCCGATCCGCAACGAGAAGGGCGAGATCATCAATGCGGTGATCGTCAGCCCCCACTACTCGGGCGACTCGGCGGCCAGCTTCTCGATCTGGGCCCCCATGGCCTCGAACGCGCTGGCCGGCGGCACGCCGGTGATCGGGCCGGGCCTCGTGATCGACACCAACAAGTACTACGTCGTCTTCCTCGACGCGATCGGCCTCTGGGGCGCGTCCAAGCCCTCGGAGGGGCTGGGGCGGAAATTCCCGCAATACAGCTACTTCGACATGGTGCAGGCGAACTATCAGCTCCTGCGCGACCACCTGAACGTGGCGAACGTCGATCTCGCCTTCGGCGCCTCGATGGGGGCGACCCAGAGCTGGGTCTGGGGGGTGATGTACTCGCCCTCGGGCTTCGTCGACGCCATCATGCCGATCGGCGGCACCACCGCCTCGGACGGCGCCGACCCGATCGGGCAATGGACCTTCCGCCTCGCCCAGGCGGCGATCGAGAGCGATCCGGTCTACCGGGAGACGGGGGGCAACTTCTACGACCTGCCCGCCGACCAGCATCCGAAGCAGGGGCTCCAGTTCCTGTGGTCGATCCTCCAGCAGACCGGCTTCACCTTCGAGTACCGCTCGGCGCAGCCCTGGTCCCAGGTCGAGCGCGAGGTCTTCTTCTGGGAGCCCACCGGCAACCAGACGGCGGCCTGGCTCGTCCGCACCCAGTCGGAGGATCCGAACGACTACTGGTACCGCAACGCCGGCGGCTGGAACTACAACATCAACGATGAGCTGCACCGCATCAAGGCGCGGACGCTCGTCATCCACATCGACAACGACAACTGGCTGATGGTGCAGAACGCGCTCGAATCCGCCAGGAAGGTGCCGGGGGCGGGCTTCCTCAGCTTCCCCGATCCCACGGCCCATTACGGCGTGTTCAAGGCCCCGAACGTCCTGCACGACCAGGTGAAGTCCTTCGTGGACAACACCGCGCTCGTCTCGATCCAGGCCCCCGGCTCGGGCGGCGGCGGCGGCGGGGCGGCGCCCGCGGCCAAGCCGGCGGGGCTGTCGAAGTGACAGGCGCCGGGGCGGGAGGCCGGGATCCATCCCTGCGCCCGCCCTGTCCTGCGTGGGCGGCGGCCCCTTCCGGGACCGCCGCCCCGGCGCGCCGCGCCTTCGGGCTCGCCGGAGGGCGCGGCAGGGAATTCGGGCCGGGACGGGCGCCTTGCGTTCCCGCCCGGTCGAGCCGGGCGGCCTGCGTGCCGCCCGTTGTGCCGGCCCCGCCGCGGCGGGGCCCTTTCGCAATGCATCCGGAGGCCTCATGAGCCGTAGCGGCAAGGTCGATATCGGCGGCGGCCTGCGCCTCGCCTGGCGGGAATGGGGCGACGGCCCCATCCCCGTGCTCTTCATTCACGGCAACCTCGCCAGCAAGGACTGGATCGAGCGCGCCGCCCGCTGGTTCCCCGAGGGGCTGCGGGTGGTGGGCGTGGACTGGCGCGGCTGCGGCGACAGCGACAAGCCGGCGTCAGAGCCGGAGTTCGCCAACTACACCATGGCCCAGCACGCCGCCGACATGCTGGCGGCGCTGGACGGGCTCGGGATCGAACGCTGCCATCTGGCCACCCATTCCACCGGCGGGATCATCGCCGCGCGGATGATGCTGGCCGAGCCGGACCGCTTCGGGCGCTGCCTCGCGCTCGACCCGGTCACGCCGCTGGGGCTGAAGTTCGACGCGGCCGGCATCGCGGTGTTCCGCGCCATGCAGGCGAGCCGCGAGGTGACGCGCGCCGGCATGGCCACGGCGGCGGCCTCGCTGTTCCTCGCCGAGACGCTGGTCCCCGGGGCCACGCCGCGGTTCCGCGAGGGGGTGGGCGAGCTCCAGGCCTTCTTCGAGCGGATCGTCGACCAGACCTTCGCGGTCGCCGAGGGGATCTGGTTCGGCACGCCGCACCACCTCAACCTCGAGTACGAGAGCGGCGAGGTGGCGAAGCGGATGGGCGAGCTCACCCACGAGCACCTCGTGCTCTGGGGCGAGCTCGACGGCTGGATCCCGGCGGCGGACGTCCGGCGCATGGCGGCGGAGATGCCGAACTGCCGCCTGCTGACCGCGCCCGGGGTGGGGCACTCGATGAACCTCGAGCAGCCGGAGCTCTATGCCGGCTACTTCGGCGGCTTCCTCGGCGGGGTGCCGGTCTAGCGCCGGTGGCGTTGCAGCGGCGGCGGGATCGCCGGCGGGGCCCGGCGCCTTGCCGGCGTCGGCGCGCGCGCTAGCCTCCGCGCGATGGAGCGACAGCTTGACCTGAGGACGGGGCGGCCGGTCTGGATGGCCTACCGCGCGCCGCGCGTGCTGACGGCGCGGCTGACGCGGGACGTGGCGGCGGACGTGCTCGTCGTCGGCATGGGCATCTCCGGGGCGATGGCCGCGGAGGCGCTGACCGCCGAGCGGCTGTCCGTCATCATGATCGACCGGCGCGGGCCGCTCCGCGGCTCGACGCCCGCGACGACGGCCTTGGTGCAGTTCGAGATCGACACGCCGCTGACCGGGCTCGGCGGGATGCTGGGCGCCGAGGTGGCGGCGCGGGCCTGGGCGCGCTCGCGCCTCGCCGTGGCGGCCCTGAAGGCGCGGATCGAGACGCTGGGGATCGCCTGCGACCTCGCCGAGCGCGCCTCGCTCTACCTCGCCGGCAACCTGCTGACCGGCGCCGCGCTCCGCGCCGAGGCGGAGGCGCGCCGCGCGATCGGGCTCCATGCCGACTACCTGACCGCCGCCCCCCTGCGCGAGGCCTGGGGGATCGAGCGCGAGGGGGCGATCGTCAGCCGCGGCAACCTCGCCCTCGACCCGCGCAAGCTGACGGCGCGCCTCCTCCTCGCCGCGCTGGCCCGGGGCGCGCGGGCCTATGCGCCGGCCGAGGCCGTCGCCTTCGAGGCGGGGCGGAGCGGCGTCGCCGTGGCGACCGCGGGCGGGCCGGTGATCTCGGTCGGCCATGTCGTGCTCGCCACCGGCTACGAGCTGGCCGGGCCGGCGCCGGGCAAGGGGCACGAGGTGATCTCGACCTGGGCGATGGCGACGCGGCGGCAGCGGCGCCGGCTCTGGCCCGGGGAGGCGTTCATGTGGGAGGCGTCCGAGCCTTATCTCTACCTGCGCGCCACGCCGGACGGGCGGGTGATCTGCGGCGGCGAGGACGAGCCCTTCGAGGACGAGGCGCGGCGCGACGCGGCGATCCCCGACAAGGTGGCGCGGATCTCGGCGAAGCTGTCGCGGCTCCTGCCCGGGATCGACGCGACGCCGGAATTCGCCTGGGCCGGGGCCTTCGGGACGACGACGACCGGGCTGCCGCGGATCGGGCCGGTGCCCGCTTCGCCGCGGCTCTTCGCGGTGATGGGCTACGGCGGCAACGGGGTGACCTTCTCGCGCCTCGCCGCGGAGCTCGCCGTGGCCTGGGCGACCGGGCGCGAGGACCGCGACGCCGGGCTCTTCGCCTTCCCCGACTGAGCCGCCCCCTCGGCCCGAGGCCGGCGCGCGCCGGGGCTCGATTCCCGGCCGGGGACAGGGCAGTCGCCCCGCGAACGCGAGGGTCAGCCGAGGGTGAGGCCCATCACCACCATCATCAGGCCGAGGGCGGCGGCGGCGACGGAGGCGAGGTTGACGGCGACCAGGCGTTGCAGGCGGGCGCGGGCGACCTCGGGGGCGGGCTTGTCGCGGCGGATGGCGTAGCCGGTGCGGATGCAGTGGCCGAGGCCGGCGAGGCCGGCGGCGACGACGACGATCCCGAGGACGACGAGCGCGGTCATGGGCCGCCCCATAGGCCGGGCGCGGCGCGGGCGCAACCCGCGCTTGCCCGGGCCGGGGCCGGCCGGTAGAACCCCGGCCGAACTCCCCCGGGGACAGGATTCCATGGAAGACATCGTCGAGGACGAGGGCGCGACCGTCCAGTACAAGGTCACCGCCGCCGAGCTGCGCCAGCTCGTCGAGCGCATCGAGCGGCTGGAGGCCGAGAAGAAGGCCATCGCCGAGCAGGCCAAGGAGGTCCTCGCCGAGGCGCGGGGGCGCGGCTACGACGTCAAGGTGCTGAAGAAGCTGATCGCGCTCCGCAAGCGCGAGCCGCAGGACGTGAGCGAGGAGGAGGCGATCCTCCAGCTCTACCGCGAAGCGCTCGGCATGTGAGCGCGCTGCCCCCCATCGCGGCCCCGGACGCGGCGCGCAGCCGGACGATGCGCGCGGTGCGGGGGCGCGACACGGGGCCGGAGATGGCGGTGCGGCGGCTGCTCCACGCCATGGGCTACCGGTTCCGCCTGCACCGGGCCGACCTGCCGGGGACGCCGGACCTGGTGTTTCCCGGGCGGCGGGCGGCGGTCTTCGTGCATGGCTGCTTCTGGCACGGCCACGACTGCGCCCGGGGGGCGCGGGCGCCGCGGCGGAACGCGGAATACTGGGCGGCGAAGATCGAGCGGAACCGGGCGCGCGACGCGGCGGCGGCGGCGGCGCTGGCGGCGGGCGGGTGGCGGAGCCTCGTGGTGTGGGAATGCGGGCTGCGGGACCGCGCCGGGCTGGCGGCGGGGCTCGCGGCGTTCCTCGGACCGCCGGGGCGGGCGGGGTGAGCGGCGAGGCCCCAGCCCGGCGGGTGCGGGCGCTGGGGCGGTTCCTGCGCCGGCCCTACTACGTGCTGCGGCCGCGGCTCTGGGGGCAGCCGCTGCCGATCCTCGACGACCGCAGCATGGTGTCGCGGGCCGGGCGCTATGTGTATCTCCGGGTGCCGAAGGCGGCGAACAGCACGGTGTTCCGGGCGCTGGCGGAGCGGTTTCCCGAGCCCGGGGTGAGCCTCGACGACCTCGCCGCCGCCAAGACCCGGGTGACGCATCTGGGCGACCTGCGGCTGCGCGACCTGCCGGCCTTGCGGGGGTATCTGATCTTCACCGTGGTGCGCGACCCCTATGCGCGGACGCTCTCGGCTTACCTCAACAAGTTCCGCGAGGGCGACAAGCATCTCGACCGCTTCGGCGAGCGGGTGGCCGGGTTCGACGGGGGACGGGTGAGCTTCCGCGGCTTCTGCCGCTATCTCGCGGCGGGGGGCGAGGCGGAGAACGCCCACTGGATGCGGCAGACCCGGATCACCGGCCTCGCCGACCGGCTCGACATCGTCGGGCGGGTGGAGACGCTGGACGCCGACCTCGCGCGCATCCTCGCGGCGATCGGCGCGCCCGGCGGCGCCGTCGAGCGGGCGGGGCCGCCGCCCACCGGCGCGACGGCGCGGATCGCGGAGCATTACGACGCCGAGACCCGGCGGATCGTCGAGGCGGTCTATGCGGCCGATTTCGCCGCCTTCGGGTATCCGCGGCTCGGGGGGTGACGCCGCCGCCCGCGAACTTCGCACATGTGCGAAGGGGGCATGTGACTGATAATAAACGAGAGTCATGATTCTGTAACCCCGTGCGAGGCGGCCTCGGCGTGTCGCGAGCGGGCAGTCTCGCCGATGGCCACGCCGCCGACGCCGAAGGAGGCGGCGCGGACGACGTTCACCTTGTGGCGCCTGCGGGGCCGGGGCGGTTTCATTGTGCGATGCAGCGTGATATGTTGCATATGCGAAGGTGGGCGCGCGGAAGCGCGCGAAACCGAAAAACGGAGAGAGCAGACATGACCCATCACGACGCCCCGGCGCGGCTGCGCGCCGTGCTGGAGGAGGAGCTCGGCGAGCACCGCCTCCTTGCCCAGCTTCCCGCCAGCGAGATCGAGGCCCTGGCCGAGCGGCTCGCCCGCGCCATCGAGCCGGTGGTCTTCCCGGCCGAGGTCGCGCAGCGCAGCGCGGCCTGACTGGTGAGGCCGGGGAACAGCCTCGGACGCACGTTCGGTCCCCGGTAGCCGGCCGACCGAAGCGGGCTTGCCCGCGAGGCCACGGCGCGACAAGCGAAAGCACGGCTTTCGCCGCGCCGACGGCTGGAGCGCGGTGGCGCGGAGGCCGTCAGGGGTTCAGATTTCCCCGTTGCGCGCAATCCGTCCGTGAGCGCCCCGGCGAGCGCGGAATCGCGCTCGCCCCCCGAGGGGCGATCGCGGACGGATTTGCCACGGGTCAAATCCGTCTGGCGTCACCGGCGCGACCTGCTTCCGGCCGGGCGTTTTCCTTCCGCGACGCTGCCCGACTACGGCCCCGCCGCCGCGGCGAGCTCGTCGGCGAGGCGGCGGGTCTCGGCGGCGCGGGGCCGGGCGAGGCCGGCGAGGAGCAGGTAGGCGACCGGCGTGACGTAGAGCGTCGCCAGCGTGGCGATGCCGAGGCCGCCGACGATCATCCAGCCGAGCGCCTCGCGCGCCTCCGCCCCCGCCCCGTGGGCGAAGATCAGCGGCACGCCGCCGAGCACCGTCGCCGCCATCGTCATCATCACCGGGCGGAGGCGGATCAGCGTGCCCTGCTCGATCGCCTCGCGCACGGAGCGGCCGTCGTCGCGCAACTGGTCGGCGAACTCGACGATCAGGATGCCGTTCTTCGCCATCACCCCGGCGAGGAGCACGATGCCGATCTGGCTGTAGAGGTTGAGGCTCGTCCCGGTCATCAGCAGCGCGAACACCGCGCAGGCGAGGCCGAGCGGCACCGTCGCCATGACGATGACGGCGCTGACGAAGCTCTCGAACTGCGCCGCGAGCACCAGGAACACCACGAGGATCGCCACGCCGAAGGTCACGAGGAGGGCGGAGTTGGTCTCCGCGAGCGTCGCCGCCTCGGCGAGCGGCACGATGCGCGTCCCCGCGGGCAGCACCTCGGCCGCCAGCCCCTCGGCGATGCCGAGCGCGTCGCCGAGCGCGACGCCCGGATGCAGCGTCGCGGTCACCGAGACGGCGCGGCTCTGCTGCTCGCGGCCGAGCTCCGGCGGCACGGCGCGCTCCTCGAGCGAGACGATGGTGGAGATCGGCGCCATGGCGCCCCCGGCGGTGCGCACGAAGATGTTCTCGAGGTCGGAGGGGTCGTTGACCGGCGTCGAGGTCGAGACCATGCGCACGTCGTAGCTCGCGTCGTCGATGAAGGCGGTGGCGACCTTGGCGCCGTCGAGCATTCCCTGCAGCGCCTGCCCCAGCCCGTCGATCTCGATCCCGAGGTCGGAGGCGCGGCGGCGGTCGACCTCGACGAAGAGCTGCGGCTGGTTCGGCTCGTAGCTGATCGAGACCTCGTCGAAGACGGACGCCTCCTGCCGCATCCGCTCGGCGAGCTTCTCGGCCTCGGCGGCGATGGCGGGGTAGCTCGAGCCGAGGACGGCGAATTGCAGGCCGCGCCCCGCCCCGCGGATGCCGAGCGAGTTCGGCTGGATGGCGAAGGCCTGGATGCCGACGACCTGGCGCATCGCGGCGTTCACGTCGGCGACGATCTCGGCCTGGCTGCGGGCGCGGTCGGCCCAGTCGGCGAGCGTCAGCACGATGAAGCCGCGGTTCGGCTGGTCGGCGACGCCGGCGATCAGGAAGACGTTGGTGACCTCGCCGGAGGCGCGCAGCGGCGCGATGCGGTCCTCGATCTCGGCCATGCGGGCGGTGGTGTAGTCGAGCGAGACGCCCTGCGGCGCGGTGACCGAGGCGAGCGCCACGGCGCGGTCCTCGGGCGGGGTCAGCTCGCGCTTCACCGACCCGAAGGCGAGCCAGGCGGTGGCGGCGAGGAGCGCGCAGACGGCGATCACCACCAGCGGCGCGCCGAGCGCCCAGTGCAGCGTGCGCCGGTAGAACGCGGCCAGCGCCCGGCCGAGCGCGGCGACCGGGCCGCCGCGCGGCGCGATGTCGGCCTCGCGCAGGAAGCGCGCCGCCATGACCGGGCAGAGCGTCAGCGCCACCAGCGCGGAGAGCACGACGGAGATGGCGAGCGTGAAGCCGAACTCGCGGAAGAGCCCGCCCGCCTGCCCGGGCAGGAACGAGATCGGCACGAAGACCGCCGCGAGCGTCGCGGTGGTGGCGACGACGGCGAAGAACACCTGCCGCGTGCCGATCACCGCGGCGGCGCGCGGGCCCATGCCCCCGGCGCGGCGGCGGACGATGTTCTCGATGACGACGATGGCGTCGTCGACGACGAGGCCGGTGGCGAGGACGAGGGCGAGGAGGGTGAGGATGTTGACCGAGAAGCCGACGAGGTAGATCGCCGCGAAGGTCCCGATCAGCGCCACCGGGATCGAGACGGCGGGGATCAGCGTGGCGCGCCAGTCGCGCAGGAAGAGGTAGATCACCGCGATCACGATCGCCACGGCGAAGGCGAGGGCGAGGGCCACCTCGCGGATCGCCCCGGTGATGAAGGTCGCCTCGTCGGAGGTGACGAAGACGCTGACGTCCTCGGGCAGGATGCGGTTCAGCTCGTCCACCGCGGCGCGGACGCCGGCGGAGATGTCGAGGGTGTTCGACTGCGCCTGCCGCACGATGCCGAGGCCGATCCCGGTCTCGCCGTTGGCGCGCAGGATCGAGGCGCCGGGGTCGGGGCCGAGGGTGACGCTGGCGACGTCGCCGATGGTGACGCCGTCGCGGACGACGATCGCCTCGAACTCCTCGGGCGTCGCCACGGCGGCGACGGCGCGCACCACGATGCTCTGGTCGCGGCTGGAGATCTCGCCGGCGGGCGAGTCGAAGGCGGCGTTCGCCAGCGCCGCGCGCAGCTCGGCGAGGGTGAGGCCGCGGCTCGCCATCTGGCGCTGGTCGATGTCGACGCGGAATTGCAGCTCGCGGGCGCCGTTCACCTGCACGTCGGCGACGCCGGGGACGGCGATCAGCCGGTCCTCGATGTCGTTCTCCACCATCTCGGTCAGCTCGGCGACGCTGCGGCGGGGCGAGGTGACGCCGATGCGCATCACCGCGTCGGCGTTGTCGTCGGCCTTGACGATGCGCGGGTCCTCGGCCTCGTCGGGCAGCGTGTTGCGGATGCGGGCCACGGCGTCGCGGGCGTCGGTGGCCGCGACGTCGAGGTCGACGTCGTCGCCGAACTCGGCGGTGACGCGGCTGCGGCCGAAGCGCGAGGTGGAGGAGATGGACCTCACGCCCTGGACGCGGCCCATGGCGCCCTCGACGGGCGCGGTGACCTCGCGGTCGATGGTCTCGGGCGAGGCGCCGTCGAACTGGGTGGTGACGGTCAGCACCGGGCGGTCGACGTCCGGCAGCTCGCGGATCTCGACGCCGAGGAGGCTGGCGAGGCCGGCGATGACGATCAGCGCCGAGAGCACGAAGGCGAGGATCGGCCGCCGCACGAAGAGCGCGACGCCGCCGCCCGCCTGCGGGGGCGCGGGATCGCGGGCGCCGCTCATCCGCCGGAGGCCGCGGGGGCGGCGGCCGCCTCGGCCTCGCCCGGGCGGGGCGGCTTGGCCTCGCCCGGGCCGGGCGGCTTGGGGTCGACCGGGCGGGGCGGCTCGGGGTCGCCGACGAAGCGCAGCGCCGCCCCCTCGCGCAGGCGCTGGACGCCGTCGGTGACGACGCGCTCGCCCGGGGCGAGGGCGCCGGCGACGAGGGCGGTCTCGCCGCCGCGCTGGACGACGCGGACGGGGATGCGGACGGCGCGGGCGTCGCGGCCGACCCAGACATAGGCGCCGTCGCCGTCCCATTGCACGGCGAGGGCGTCGACCTCGGGGAAGGGGTCGCCGTCGAGGCGGATGTCGATCGAGAACGCCATGCCGGAGCGCAGGCGGTCGTCCTCGTTCGGCAGCGCGGCCTGCACGCGGAGGGTGCGGCTCGTCGGGTCGATGCGGTTGTCGAGCGCGGTGACCCGGCCGGTCAGGATCAGGTCGGGGCGGGCGAGGGGGGTGGCGGTCACCTCGGCGCCGATGTCGAGGAGGCCGACGACGCGCTCGGGGACGCGGAACTCGACGAGGAGGCTGGAGCGGTCCTCGATGGTGGCGATCTCGTCGCCGGTGTCGACCTGGGCGCCGACCTGGAGCGGCAGCAGCCCGACGATGCCGGCGATGGGGGCGAGGATGGCGCGGCGGTCGAGGGCGACGGCGGCGTCGCGCTGCTCGAGGCGGGCGCGCTCCAGCGCCAGCCGGGCCTCGCGCTCCTGCACGTCGGTGGCCGCGCCGTTGCCGCGGAGGCGGGCGACGCGCGCGTAGGTCGCCTCGGCGTCCTCGGCGAGGAGGCTGGCGCGCTCGAGCGCGATCTCCTCGAGGTCGCTGTCGAGCCGGGCGACGGGGTCGCCGGGGGCGACGACGGCGCCGGCCGCGACCTCGATGGCGACGAGCCGGCCGGAATCGAGGGGCTTCACCGCGACGGAGCGCAGCGCCTGGCCGTCGCCGATCGCCGAGACGCGGGCGTTGGCGCGGCCCTCGCCGACCGGCGCGCCGGCGACGAGGACGGGCCCGCCGGCGGCGCCCCGGCCGAAGCCGCCGGCGCCGCCCTCGGGGGCGGGGGCGGCGGCGCGGGTGGGCAGGCCGAGGCGGGCGAGGAGGGGCACGGCCTCCGGCATCCACCAGGCCCAGCCGACGACGGCGGCCGCGACGATGGCCAGCGCGAGCGCGAGCTGCTTGCCGAGGTGCATTCCGTCTCCGTTCCGGCCGCGGGGCCGCGCGCCCGAGTTTAGCCTGCGGGCACGAAAAGGGAACCGATCCGCGATCACGTCGCCGTCGCCCCCAAAAAGGAAACGCGCGGCGGGGCGGGTTCCGTCGCCGCTGCGCCCGGCGAAATGGCTCCCGTCTCGCGCCGCCTCGGCCGGAGCGCCGGTCTACGCGCCCCGCCCGCAGGACGTGTCTTCGGTTTGAACTTGGGATCGCCTCTGCGTAGCCTTGACCTCGGCGGTGACAAGGGGAGGCGAAGGTGCCGAGGTTCAAGCTGCACGCTCCCGGACCCTGGGGCGAAAAGAACGCCAATGACTACAGCTACTCGATGGTGATGGAAGTTGATGGTCGGGTGGAGCTGTCAGGTCAAGGCGGCTGGAATCCCGTCGATCTCGATTTCCCTGCTGACGGCGTTCCGATTGAGGCAGAGATCAACCAGGCTTTCGAGAACGTAACCTACATGCTCGACGCCGTAGGGCTCAGTTGGTCGAATGTCGCGCACGTGAACTCTTACCATACGCCCGAACCGGATGGGACTATTCTCGGGGCTACTGCGGAAATGGCGCGGCAGTTCCGCCTCCGAATGCCGAGCCACAGACCGATCTGGACCTGTCTGGGCGTGGCGGTGCTGGGCGATCCCAGGATGCGCGTCGAAATCCGGGTGACGGCCTTCAGAGAGTAGCGGCGGCCGCGCCCTGCTTCGCCGTCGGGACCGCGCAGGCCCGCTTCGGCGCAACGGCGGTCAAATTCAGACCGGGACGCTGCCCGTCCGCAATTGCGCGCTTGACCTCCGGGGCGACTGGGACAAACCTGTGGGCACCCATCTTTCGAGAGAGGCAAGGGGAGGCGACGATGAACGTTGATCTCTCGCGCCGCGGCTTCCTGAAGCTGACGGGCGGGGGCGTGGCGGCGACATCGCTCGGCGCGATGGGCTTCGGGGATGCGGAGGCCGCGGAGACGGCCCATGTCCGGGCCTTCAAGCTGACGAACACCACCGAGACCCGCAACATCTGCACCTACTGCTCGGTCGCCTGCGGGCTGATCATCTATTCCAGGGGCGACCTCCGGAAGGGCGAGACCGCCGAGATCGTCCATATCGAGGGCGACGTCGACCACCCGACCAACCGCGGCACGCTCTGCCCGAAGGGCGCGGCGCTGAAGGAGTTCGTCCATTCGCAGACCCGGCTGAGCCAGCCGATGCGGCGCGCCCCCGGCGCGACGGCCTTCGAGCCGATCACCTGGGACGAGGCGCTCGACAAGATCGCCCGCGCGCTGAAGGACGACCGCGACGCGAACCTCGTGACGCACAACGAGGCGGGCGTTCCGGTCAACCGCTGGACCACGACCGGCTTCCTCGCCGCTTCCGCAACGACGAACGAGACCGCCTGGACGACCACCAAGGTCGTGAAGGCGCTCGGCATCGCAGGTTTCGACAACCAGGCGCGCGTCTGACACGGCCCCACGGTGTCCAGTTTGGGCCCGAGCTTTGGCCGTGGAGCGATGACGAACTCCTGGACCGACATCAAGAACACCGACCTCGTCATCGTGATGGGGGGGAACGCCGCCGAGGCGCATCCGTGCGGCTTCAAGTGGGTGACCGAGGCCAAGGCGCATCGCGGCGCCAGGCTGATCGTCGTCGATCCGCGCTTCACCCGCACGGCCTCCGTGGCGGACTACTACGCCCCGATCCGTCCGGGCAGCGACATCGCCTGGCTGATGGGGATGATCCGCTGGTGCATCGAGAACGACAAGGTCCAGTGGGACTACGTCCGCAACTACACCAACGCCTCCCTGCTGGTGAAGGACGAGTTCGGCTGGTCGGACGGGCTCTTCACCGGCTACGACCCGGAGAAGCGGGACTATGACCGCAAGTCCTGGGACTACCAGATCGGCGAGGACGGCTTCGCGCTGACCGACCCGACGCTCGCGCATCCGCGCTGCGTCTGGAACCTGCTCAAGGCGCATGTCGATATCTACACGCCGGAGATGGTGGAGCGGATCTGCGGCACGCCCAAGGACAAGTTCCTGCACATCGCCGAGATGATCGGCGAGTGCTCGACGCCGACCAAGACCATGACGTCGATGTACGCGCTCGGCTGGACCCAGCACGCCAAGGGCGCGCAGAACATCCGCGGCATGGCGATGCTCCAGCTCATCCTCGGCAACATCGGGGTCCGGGGCGGCGGGATGAACGCGCTGCGCGGGCATTCCAACATCCAGGGCCTGACCGACGTCGGCCTGATGTCGAACCTGCTCCCCGGCTATCTCAACATGCCGACGGAGAAGGAGGTCGACTTCGAGACCTACATGTCGACGCGGGCCTTCAAGCCGCTGCGGCCGGGCCAGACGAGCTACTGGCAGAACTACAGGAAGTTCTTCGTCTCCTACATGAAGTCGATGTGGGGCGACACGGCGACCGCCGAGAACGACTGGAACTACGACTGGCTGACCAAGCTCGACGTGCCCAACTACGACATCCTGCGGATGTTCGAGCTGATGAACGAGGGCAAGGTCAACCTCTACTTCTGCCAGGGGTTCAACCCGATCCTCGCCTTCCCCAACCGGGGCAAGATCACGGCCGGGCTCGCCAGGCTGAAGCTCCTCGTCACCATGGACCCGCTCGAGACCGAGACGGCGCGGTTCTGGGAGAACCACGGCGACTTCAACGACGTGGACACCGCCGCGATCCAGACCGAGGTGATCCAGCTCCCGACCACCTGCTTCGCCGAGGACGAGGGCTCGATCACCAACTCCGGCCGCTGGCTGCAATGGTTCTGGGCCGCCGGCTCGCCCCCGGGCGAGGCCAGGCACGACATCTGGATCATGGCGCAGATCTTCCTGCGGGTGCGCGAGCTCTACCGCCAGGAAGGCGGCGTCTTCCCCGAGCCGGTGCTGAACCTGACCTGGGACTACGCCGACGAGGGAGAGCCCACGCCGGAGGAGCTGGCGCGCGAGCTGAACGGCCGCGCGCTCGCGCCGGTCATGGACACGACCGACCCGACCAAGGTCCTGGTGGAGCAGGGCAAGCAGGTGCTGAACTTCAGCCAGCTGCGCGACGACGGCACCACCACCTCCGGCTGCTGGATCTATTCCGGCTGCTGGAACGAGAACGGCAACAACATGGCGCGGCGGGACAACAACGATCCCGATGCGACCGGCGCCTATCTCAACTGGACCTGGGCCTGGCCGCTCAACCGGCGCATCCTCTACAACCGCGCCTCCTGCGACCTCGACGGCAAGCCCTGGGATCCCTCGCGCAAGCTCATCGAGTGGACCGGCGAGAAATGGGCCGGCTACGACGTGCCCGACATCGCGCTGACGGCCAAGCCGCGCGACGTCATGCCGTTCATCATGAACCCGGAGGGGGTCTCGCGCCTGTTCTCCCGGGGCATGATGCGCGACGGGCCGTTCCCGACCCACATGGAGCCCTTCGAGACGCCGGTCGCCAACGTCCTCAACCCGGAGATGGTCGGCAACCCGGTGGCGCGGGTGTTCAAGAGCGACGTGCCGACCTTCGCCGCGGCGGGCGATCCCGACTTCCCCTATGTCGGGACCTCCTACCGGCTGACCGAGCACTTCCACTACTGGACCAAGCACAACCGGGTGAACGCGGTGCTCCAGCCGGAGTTCTTCGTGGAGATCTCGGAGCAGCTCGCGGCCGAGAAGGGCGTCGCGGGCGGCGACTGGGTGCGCGTCTGGTCGAAGCGCGGCAGCGTCAAGGCCAAGGCGGTGGTGACCAAGCGGCTGAAGCCGCTGACCTGCGACGGCAAGACCGTGCATGTCGTCGGCATCCCGCTGCACTGGGGCTTCACCGGGGTGGCGCGCAAGGGCTTCGGCCCGAACTCGCTGACGCCGTTCGTCGGCGACGCCAACGTCGAGACGCCGGAGTTCAAGGCGTTCCTCGTCAACATCGAGAAGTCGACCGCGCCGAACGGAGGGCTGACGTCATGACCCTCGCGCCGGAGCCGCTCAGCGCCGTCACCAACCCCTCGGTCGAGGCGCTGGAATCCAATCTCGGGCCGGGGGACGTCGTCCGCCGGTCCGCGACGCTGGCGCGGGACCTGCCCGCGCCGACGCGCCAGCTCACCGAGGTGGCGAAGCTGATCGACGTCTCGAAATGCATCGGCTGCAAGGCCTGCCAGTCGGCCTGCATCGAGTGGAACGACACCCACCCGGAGGTCGGCTTCAACACCGGCTCCTACCAGAACCCGCCGGACCTCTCGCCCGAGATGTTCACGCTGATGCGGTTCACCGAGTGGGAGAACGACGAGACCGGCAACCTCGAATGGCTGATCCGCAAGGACGGCTGCATGCATTGCGCCGATCCGGGCTGCCTCAAGGCCTGCCCGTCCCCCGGCGCGATCGTGCAGTACTCGAACGGGATCGTCGACTTCATCCACGAGAACTGCATCGGCTGCGGCTATTGCGTCTCCGGCTGCCCGTTCGACATCCCGCGGGTCTCCAAGACCACCCACGTCGCCTACAAGTGCACGCTCTGCTCCGACCGCGTGGCCGTGGGCGACGGGCCGGCCTGCGCCAAGGCCTGCCCGACGCAGTGCATCACCTTCGGGCCGAAGGAGGAGATGATCGCCCATGCCGGGGAGCGCATCGAGGACCTGAGGTCGCGGGGCTTCGAGAACGCCGGGCTCTACGATCCCCCCGGGGTGGGGGGGACGCATGTCATGTACGTCCTGCACCATGCCGACCGGCCGGAGATCTACGCCGGCCTGCCGGCCGATCCGCGGATCTCGCCGGTGGTCGAGGCGTGGAAGGGCGTCACCAAGACCGTGGGCCTCGCCGCGATGGGGCTCCTCGCCGTGGGCGCGACGCTCCACGGCTTCTTCGCCCGGCCGAACGAGGTCACCGAGCATGACCGCGACGAGGCCGAGCGGCTGGTGGAGCGGGAGGACCGGGTCTGATGGAGCGGGTCTATTCCCAGTCCGGCGACCGGATCGAGACGATCGAGCCGGTCGCGGTGCGGCGCTACGGGCCGTGGACGCGCGGGAACCACTGGCTGACCGCCGCCTGCCTGGTCCTCCTGCTGATCTCGGGGCTCGGGTTCTTCCACCCGTCGCTCTTCTTCCTGACCGGGCTCTTCGGCGGCGGGCAGACGGCGCGGGTGATCCATCCCTGGATCGGGGTGGTGCTCTTCGCGAGCTTCTTCGTGCTGTTCTGCCGGATGGTGCGGCTGAACCTGCCGAGGCGCGAGGACGGGGTCTGGCTCGCCCGCGGCAAGGACGTGCTGGCCGGCAACGAGGAGGCGCTGCCCGAGCTCGGCAAGTACAACGCCGGGCAGAAGATCGTGTTCTGGGCGATGACGTTCCTGATCGTCGTGCTGATCGTCACCGGCGTGATGATGTGGGAGCGCTACTTCGACGGGCTGGTCTCGATCCCGGTCCGGCGGGTGGCGACCATGGTCCACGCGATCGCCGCGGTGCTGATCATCTGCACCTGGATCGTCCACGTCTACGCGGCGATCTGGACCCGCGGCACGATCAGCGCGATGACGCGCGGCACGGTGTCGGGCGGCTGGGCCTGGCGGCACCACCGCAAGTGGCTGCGGGAACTGGCCCGACTCGACCGCGCCGGGCCGGCAGAGTAGCGGGCGGAGACGCCATACGTTTCCCGGCGGCACGGTCAGTCCCCCGACAGCGCCCGCCGGGCGACATGCGCATGTCACCCGGCTCGACGCGGAGCGGCCGGGGCGGGGAGGGCGGAACTGCAAAGTGAGTCGCACGGCGCCGCGAAATGCGGCGCTGATAACGATGCAATGAATTTCACCGTTCATATTCAAAATATTTCGAAATATATTTGCGCGCAATTCAGTTTCTCGCAATCAGGCGAGCGTTCGCCAGGCGACACGCAGCAAGATCGCCTCGGTCCTCGCTTTGTCGACGCCTTGGGCCGCCGATCCCCATCGGTCAGACAGGCGGATAAGGCCGACCCCACTCCTGGCCGGAATGGCTCGACTCGACCGCGTCGGGCCGGCAGAGTAGGGGCCCCGCCACCCGTGGCCGGTCCGGCCCGGAGGAGACGATGACGACCGACCTTCGCCCCGACCCTTCCAAGCTCGGGGCGATCCCCGTGCCGCCCTTCGCGATCCTGCCCGACCCGGGCCGCGTCTTCGCGCGCCGCGCCGAGCGGCTGGAGCATCTGGCGAAGGAGAGCCGGCTCGCGCCCTATCTGCGCTTCCTCGCGGCGCTCGCCCGGGTGCAGGCGGATCTCGCCGCCGCGCCGGCCGCGCCGCCGCCGGAGGCCCAGACGGCGCGGGCGCGGGAGAGCGGGATGCCGCCGCTCGACCGCACGGCGCTCGCCACGGACCCGGAGCTTTCCGCCACGCTCGACGCGCTGCTCGACGCGGCGGCGGCGATCGCCATGCCCGATCCCGCCCGCCTCGCGCTCGAGGCGGTGCGCGCCGCCGACGACGGGACCCGCGCCTGGCTCTTCGGCGCCGTGCTCGCCCATGACGTGCCCGTCGAGGACGCCGCCGTGCATCTCTGGGCCGCGGCCGCCGTGCAGACGCTGGCCGCCCGCCGCGCCGCCGCGCTCGACGCCGGGCGGCTCGTCCCGGTCCGGGTCGGCGTCTGCCCCTGCTGCGGCGGCCTGCCGGCGACCTCGCTCGTCCTCGGGACGCTGCGCATCGAGGGGGCCCGCTACGCCGTCTGCGCCACCTGCGCCACGCTCTGGAACGAGGTGCGGGTGAAGTGCCTCGCCTGCGGCTCCACCAAGGGCATCGGCTTCCGGTCCTTCTCCGACGAGTCGGTCATCAAGGCCGAGGTCTGCGACGAATGCGGCTCCTGGGTGAAGATCCTCTACCAGAACAAGGACGCCGCGCTCGACCCCCTCGCCGACGACGTCGCCTCGCTCGGCCTCGACGCGCGGATGCGCGAGACGGAATACCGCCGGGCCGGGTTCGACCCGTTCCTCGTCGGCTTCTGAGCGCCGTCACACTACACGACAGTGGAGAGAAATATCGGTCGGGAGGGTGCGGGACGGTGAAGCCAGACGGATTTGACCCGTGGCGAATCCGTCCGCGATCGCCCCTGCGGGGGGCGAGCGCGTTGCCGCGCTCGCCGGGGCGATCACGGCCGGATTGCGCGGTGCGTGGAAATCTGGACCCCCCACGGCCTCCGCGCCAATGCGCTCCGGCCGTCGGCGCGGCGAAAGCCGTGCTTTCGCTCGTCGCGCCGCAGCCTCGCGGGCAGAGCCCGCTTCGGTCGGGGCGAGCGCCGCAGCCTCGGGCGGCGACCGGCTCCTGTCGTGCAGTGTGGACCGCCGTGAGTCCGCCAAACCGGCTCTATATATTTCAATGGCTTGGTGAATATTCACGCGTGAACACCTCGCTTCGGCCCGCGCGATCCGCCCGCGCGGACCGCGCTCCCCGGGGCCCGCGCCGATGACCGACCGCCGCGCGCTGCCCTCCGTCGACCGCTTCCTGCGCTCCGACGCCGCCGCTCCGCTCATCGAGGCGCATGGCCGCGCCCGCGTCACCGAGGCGGTGCGGGCGATCCTCGCCGCGACCCGCGCCGGCGCGCCCGCGCCCGCCGATCTCGCCGCCGCCGTCGCCGCCCGCCTCGACGCTCCGCGGGGGCTGCGGCCGGTCCTCAACCTGACGGGCGTCGTCCTCCACACCAACCTCGGCCGGGCCCTCCTCGCCGAGGCCGCGGTCGAGGCGGCGGCGCAGGCGATGCGCGCCCCCGCCGCGCTGGAGCTCGACCTCGCCACCGGGCGCCGCGGCGAGCGCGACGCCCACCTGCGCGACCTCCTGCGCGCGCTGACCGGGGCCGAGGACGCCACCGTCGTCAACAACAACGCCGCCGCCGTGCTGATCGCGCTCGCCGCCACCGCTGCGGGGCGGGACGCCATCGTCTCGCGCGGCGAGTTGATCGAGATCGGCGGCGCCTTCCGGATGCCCGACATCATGGAGGCCGCCGGCGTCCGCCTGCACGAGGTCGGCACCACCAACCGCACCCACCTCCGCGACTACCGCCGCGCCATCGGCCCGGAGACGGCGCTGATCCTCAAGGTCCACCCCTCGAACTACCGCATCGAGGGCTTCACCGCCGAGGCCGCCGCGCCCGACCTTTACGAGCTCGCGCAGGAGGCGGGCATCCCGCTCCTCAACGACCTCGGCTCCGGCACCCTCATCGACCTGCGCGCCTTCGGCCTGCCCGGCGAGCCGACGGTGCGCGAGGCGGTCCGCCACGCCGACCTCGTCACCTTCTCCGGCGACAAGCTCCTCGGCGGCCCGCAGGCCGGGTTCATCGTCGGCCGGGCCGACCTGATCGACGACATCAACCGCCACCCGCTGAAGCGCGCGCTGCGCATCGACAAGGTCCGTCTCGCCGCGCTGGAGGCGACGCTGCGCCTCTACCTCGACCCCGACCGCCTCGCCGGGCGCCTGCCGACGCTGCGCCATCTCGCCCGCCCGGCGGCGGAGATCGCCGCCCAGGCCGCCCGGCTCGCCCCCGCGGCGGCGCAGCGCCTCGGCCTCCCCGTCGCCCCCTGCGCCTGCGCGAGCCAGGTCGGCTCGGGCGCCGCGCCGGTCGACACGCTCCCCTCGGCCGGCCTGCGGATCGCGGCGCCGGACCCCGAGGCGCTCGCCGCCCGCCTGCGCGCCGGCGCCCGGCCCGTGCTCGGGCGCCTGCGCGACGGCGCGGTCGTCCTCGACCTGCGCTGCCTCGAGCCCGCCGACGAGGCCGCCTTCCTCGCGGCGCTCCCCGGCCCATGATCGTCGGGACCGCCGGCCACATCGACCACGGCAAGACCGCGCTGGTGAAGGCGCTGACCGGCGTCGACGCCGACCGGCTGGAGGAGGAGAAGCGCCGCGGCATCACCATCGAGCTCGGCTTCGCCTATGCCGACCTCGGGGCCGGCCGGCCGACGGGCTTCGTCGACGTGCCCGGCCACGAGCGGCTGATCCACACCATGCTCGCCGGGGCCGGCGGCATCGACTTCGTGCTGCTGGTCGTCGCCGCCGCCGACGGGCCGATGCCGCAGACCCGCGAGCACCTCGCCATCCTCGACCTCCTCGGCCTCGATCGCGGGGCCGTGGCGCTGACCAAGGCCGACCTCGCCGACCCCGCGCGCCGCGCCGCGGTCGAGGCGCAGATCCGGGACCTCCTCGCGCCCACCGGGCTCGCCGGGGCGCCGGTCCTGCCGGTCTCCGTCGTGACCGGCGAGGGCGTGGGCGCGCTGCGGGCGCTCCTCGCCGCCGCGGAGGTCGCCACCGCCGCGCGCGGCCTTGCCGGGCGGCTGCGGCTGCCGGTCGACCGCGCCTTCACGCTGGCGGGCGCGGGGGCCGTGGTGACCGGGACGCTGCTCTCCGGGACCGTCGCGCCGGGCGACGCGGTGACGCTGTCGCCCTCCGGCCTCGCCGCGCGGGTCCGCTCGGTCCATGCCCAGAACCGCCCGGTCGAGCGGGGCCTCGCCGGCCAGCGCTGCGCGCTGAACCTCGCGGGCGAGGGCGTCGGCAAGGACGCGATCTCGCGCGGCGACGTCGTGGTCGACCCCGCGCTCCACGCGCCGACCGACCGCGTCGACGCGGTGCTGCGGCTCCTCCCGGAGGCGCGCCCGCTCGCGGCGCCGACGCCCGCGCATCTCCATGTCGGCGCGGTCGAGGTCGGCGTGCGGGTCGTGCCGCTCGGCGGGCCGATCGAGCCCGGGGCGAGCGGGCCGGTGCAGCTCGTGCTCGAGCGGCCGGTCGCGGTCGCGGTCCACGACCGCTTCATCCTGCGCGACGTCTCGGCGCGGCGCACCCTCGGCGGCGGGCGCCTGCTCGACCTGCGGCCGCCGGCGCGCCATCGCCGCGCCCCGGAGCGGCTGGCGCTCCTCGCCGCCGCCGCCGAGCCGGACCCGGCCCGGGCGCTCGCCGCGCTGCTGGCGCTCGCGCCCGTCGAGATCGCCGCCTTCGTGCGCGACCGGGCGCTGGCGCCGGCCGAAGCCGAGGCGGCGCTGGCGGCGTGCGACCCCGTGGCGCTCGCCGGGCTCGCGGTGGGGCGGGCCGAGCACGGCGCCTTGCGGGCGCAGACCGCGGAGGCGCTGGCGGCGTTTCACGAGGAGAATCCCGAGCTTCAGGGCCTCGGGCGCGAGCGGCTCCGCCTCGCGCTGCGGCCGCGGCTGTCGCGCGGGCCGTTCCTCGCCTTCCTGCACGCGGAGGCGGAAGCGGGCCGGATCGCGCTCGACGGGGCCTTCGTGCGGCTGCCCGGCCACGAGGCGCGGCTCTCCGCCGAGGACGCGGCGCTCTGGGAGGCGATCGCGCCCGGCCTCGGCGGCGCGGTCCGCTTCCGGCCGCCGCGGGTGCGCGACATCGCCGGCGCGACCGGCGTCGACGAGCGCGAGATCCGCCGGGTGCTGAAGCTCTGCGGCCGGATGGGCCGGGTCGACCAGATCGCCCACGACCATTTCTTCCTGCGCGCCACCACCGCCGAGATGGTGGCGATCGCCGCCGACGTCGGCGCGGGCGCCGAGCGGGGCTGGTTCACCGCGGCGCAGTTCCGCGACCGCATGGACAACGGCCGCAAGGTGGCCATCCAGATCCTCGACTTCCTCGACCGCAACGGCGTCACCATCCGCCGCGGCGACCTGCGGCGCGTCAACCCGCCGCGGCTGGACCTCTTCGGCGGGCCGCCTGCTGGGGACGGCGGCGGCGGGGGTCGTTGACAGGCGGCGCGCGGCCGCGCAGGCTGTCCGCCATGGCTCGCGCCGCCGCTCCCGGGTTCCGGGGCCGCCCGTCTCCCGCCCGCCTGCCGCGCCGTCGCGCGGCGCTTCGGCGATCGCCGGGCCTCAGGGGAGGACTTCCATGAGACGACGCGATTTCCTTGCGGCTTCGGCCGCTTGCGGGGCGATGCTCCTTGCGCCGCGGACCGGCCGCGCGGCGGCGGGCTTCGACCCGCGGCCGGGGCCGTGGCGGAGCTTCGCGGTGACGACGAAGATCGACGTCATCGACCCGGGGGCCGGGGCGGCGCAGGCCTGGGTGCCGCTGCCCTCGGTCGACGAGCCGGACTGGAGCGCGCCGGAGGGCGACGACTGGGACGGCAACGCCGCGACGGCCGAGGTTGTGGTCGATCCGGTCTACGGGGCGCGCATCCTGCACGCGACCTTCGCGCCCGGCGAGCCGGCGCCGCGGCTGGAGGTGACGAGCCGCTTCCGCTCGCGCGACCGGGGCCAGGTGCTGGACGGCCCGGCGCCTCGGGCGCTGTCGGAGGCGGACCGCCGCCTGTTCCTGGCCGCAACCGAGCTCCTGCCGACCGACGGGATCGTGCGGGAGACCGCCCAGCGCATCACCGCCGGGGCGACGGACGAGGTGGCGAAGGCGCGGGCGATCTACGAGTGGGTGGTGGAGAACAGCCGGCGCAAGGCGGAGGTGCGCGGCTGCGGGCTGGGCGACGTGGCCTCGATGCTCGCCATGGGAGATCTGAGCGGCAAGTGCGCGGATTTGAACGCGCTTTTCGTCGCGTTGGCGCGGGCGAGCGGGTTGCCGGCGCGCGATCTCTACGGGCTCAGGGTCGCGCCTTCGGCGTTCGGCTACAAGAGCCTCGGGGCCGGATCGGAGGTGGTGACGAAGGCGCAGCACTGTCGCGCCGAGGTCTGGCTCGACGCGCATGGCTGGACGCCGGCCGATCCGGCGGACGTGCGCAAGGTGGTGCTGGAGGAGCCGCCGGGCGAGAACCCGCTCGGCTCGGAGAAGGTGGCGGCGGCGCGGGCGGCGCTGTTCGGGGCGTGGGAGGGCAACTGGATGGCCTACAACGACGCCCACGACCTGACCCTGCCGGGCTCGGAGCACCGGCTGGCGTTCCTGATGTATCCGCAGGTCGAGGTCGCGGGCGTGCTGCGCGACTGCCTCGCCGCGGACACCGTCGCCTATGCCATCACGGCGCAGGAGACGGCCGTGTGATGCAGAAAAGTCAGTGGCCCAGGCGGCGCGGCTCCTAGCAGGCGGCAGGTTCCGGCTCGCCGGCGAGGTCGAGGCCGCGGGCGGTCGGGGGCTGCCAGGTCTTCGATTCCGCGACCGCGCCGTGCGGGCTGGTGCCGGTCTGCGAGCCGCCGAGGCCGCCGCTCCAGCCGGTCGCGGCGTTGCCCGGGGCGGTCGCGTCGCCGGGGGTCGGCGCAGTGGCCGCGGCGGCGACGCCGCCCTCGCATTCCGCCTGCTGCGCCGCCGCCCCGGTTCCGCCGAGGGCGAGGACGAGGATTGCCAGAGCCGTTCGCATGTCGGGTTCCCTCTCCTGCTCGGGGGAGAACGACGCCGGCCCGAGGCGGTTCCCCGGGAGCTTGCGGCGGGGTTTTTCTGGTTCCCGTTTGGGAGCGAGGTATCCCTCTGGAACGGCTTGCAAAAGTCTGGCTGGAATGCGGCTGGAAGCCGGCTTGCCACTTTTTAACGGGCGGTTGACGCAAGGCGTGCGCCGACGCGCCGAAACGGCAGTGTCGGACACGATCCGCCAGTGCGTCGGAGCCAGCCGGCAGGTCGCCGGTCGCGCGCGCAAGCGCGCGGCTTTGGCCTCGGCCGGGTCGGAGGAGCCCGGGCGTCAGTCGGCGGCGGGCGGATCGGTGGCGATCAGGCCGCCGACGAAGGCGCCGATGGCGGGGCCGCGCTCGATCAGGCTGCGCGCGGCGCCGAGGCTCGGGCGGTCGAGGCGGGGGAGGGGGGCGACGAAGGCGGCGGCTTCCGGGGTGGCGGCGTCGGGGGCGGCCGCGGCGGCGCCGGCGCGCGCGGCCATGTAGGCCGCCATCGCGGCGCGGTCGGCGTCGCCGGTGGCGGCGGCCCGCGCCCAGTCGCCGGAGGCCCAGGCGTAGCCTGCCGCGGCGTCGGCGTCGCCGGCCGCGTCGAGCGCCGCGACCGCCTCGGCCGGGGCGCCGCGCCGGGCCAGCGCGGCCGCGCGGATCCCGGCCGTGACCGGGCCGGAGAGGCCGACCAGCGCGGCGAGGGCCGCGTCCGGGCGGCCGAGGGCCAGCTCGGCGCGGGCCGCGAGGCGGCGGCTGTCCGGGTCGCCGCGGAGCAGCGCCGGCCGCAGCAGCTCCAGCGCCGCGTTCGGCAGGCCGACGGCGATCAGGCTCTCCGCGGTCGCCCGCCGCGGCTCGTCGCCGCCCGGGCCGCGCAGGAAGAGCGGCCGCGCCGCCAGCGCCGCCTCGGCGTAGGCGGCGGTCCCGACCCGGTCCGGCGCGGCGCCCGCCACGGCGGCGACCCCGAGACGCGCGAAGCGCCTGCGCGACGCGGGGAGGTCGGCGCGCGCCCGCGCCACCTCGGCCATCGCCGCCTGGAGGTCGCCGCGGGCGGCGAGCCCCTCGACGAGGACGGCGCGCAGCTCGACCTCCCGCGGGTCGCCCCGCTGCACCGCCGCCGCCGCGCGCAGGTCGAGGACCAGCCGGTCGGGCAGCACGTATCCCTCGGCGATCGCCAGCCGGGTCAGCGCGACCAGCGCGTCCATCGCCGCCGGCGAGCCGCTCTCTGCGATCGCCCGCAGCGCCGAGGCCGCCGCCTCGGGCTTGCCCTCGGCCGCCAGCAGCCGGGCGTCGACCAGCGCCAGCGCGTCGCTCGGCGTCGCGCCGGCGCGGATCGTGGTCGTCTCGATCTCGCGCGCCGCCGCCGGGCGGCCGGCGTCGAGCAGCCGCAGCGCGAGCGGCGGGCCGAGAATGGCGCGGAGGTCGACCGGCAGGTCGGCGAAGGCCTCCTGAACGGAGGCGAACTGCGCCTCGCCGCGCCAGGCGGGGCCGGCGCCGGCGAGCGCCAGCCAGAGGCCGTGGCGGCCGGGACAGATCTCCGCGACCGCGAGCGGACCCTCGGGATCGACCGGGCGGCCCTCGAAGGTCCGCGCCATGGCGACGAGGAGCGGCCCGTCGGGCAGCGGCACGCCGAAGCCGGCAAGCAGGCTCTCCGCCTCGGCCCCGAGCCCGAGGCGGAGGTAGAGGCGGGCCAGCGCGTCGAGCGTCTCCGGGTCGGCCTTGTCGAACTCGCCGACCAGATGGCGGAGGAGGGGCTGGCTCTGCTCCGGCAGCGGCGTCGTGCCGCCCCAGGCGGCGATGTCGAGCGCCGCGTCCGGCAGGCAGGCCGGGGCGGGCGCGGGCTGGCTCAGGGCGGCGGCGAGGGCCGCGCCGTCGCGGTCGTAGACGCTGATCGCCTCGACCTGGTCGAGGAGGGCGAGCGCCGCGAGAGCCGCCGGCGGGGCGCCGGCGGGGCGCGGCTCCGGGCGGGCGGTGGGTTCCGGCGCGGGAGCCTGCGCGTGGGGCTGCGCCGCGGCGGGCTGCGGCGCCGGCGGCGCCTCCGCGGGCGACATCACCACGACGCCCTGCTCGGCGGCGCGGGAGAGGTTGGCGATCAGCGCCGCCTCGGCGGAGGCGACGGCCTCGGCCTCGCGGCGCTCGCGCGCCTCGGCCGTCCCGGCGGGCGCGACGGGGGGCGCGGGCGGCACGGCGCCGCGGTCGCCGATGTCGAGCGCGAGGTGGCGCGCGCCGACGAAGGAGGCGGAGACGCGGCAGTCGCAGGCGAGGCCGACGACGACCCGCGTGCCCTCGGGGGCGACCGAGGTCTCGATGGCGTCGACCCGGTCGCGCGGGATGCGCTCCCAGACCCCCTCGACGCCGAAGGCGAGCCGCCGGCCGGGGAAGAGGATGGTCGCCTCGCCGGGCGCGGTCTCGAGCGACCATTCGGTGGTCGGCTCGATGGTCATGACGATGCGGGTGAAGCCCGGATGCTCGCCGGTGCGGATCGCGCCCCCCTCCTGCGCGACGGCCGGGGCGGCGAGGAGAGTGGCCCCCGCGAGCGCGGCGGCGAGGGATCCCCGCCCGGCGAGGGGCGCGGCCCGGGCGGGGAGCGCGGGCGCGGAGAAGGGCGCGGCGCGTGGCATGACCCCGGCGACCGGCGCCGCCCGGACGAGAAGGGCGGGCCGCGGGAGGGACGCGGCCCCGGCGAGGGGTGGCGAGACGAGACGGCGGCGCCTCATGCCGCGAGGCTCGCCTTCGAGGCCCGGAGCGCCTCCTCGAGCGCGTTGTAGGAGGGGCGCACGCCGGCGGGGGCGTTCTGGCGGCCGACCTCGACGCAGATGTTCGGGGCGTGCTGGTGGAGCGCCGCGACCATCACCTCGCGGATCAGGTTGTAGAAATGCTGGTCCTCGTCGATCACCCCCTTCACCCGGCTGGCGAAGGGGCCGACGAAGCCGTAGGCGAGGAACACCCCGAGGAAGGTGCCGACGAGCGCGCCGCCGATCATCTTGCCGAGGATCTCGGGCGGCTGGTCGATGGCGGCCATCGTCTTGATGACGCCGAGCACGGCGGCGACGATGCCGAGCGCCGGCAGGCCGTCTGCAATGGATTGCAGGGTATGGGCCGCATGAAGCGACTCCTGGTAGTTCGCCTCGATGCGCTTGCCGAGCACCTCCTCGACCTGGTGGGGGTCGTCGTAGTTCATCGAGGCCGAGCGCAGCGTGTCGCAGATCAGCGCCACCGCCTCGCCGTCGGCGAGGATGCGGGGATAGGCGCCGAAGATCGACGAGGCGCCGGGGTCCTCGATATGGGCGTCGAGCTCGACCGGGTTCTGCCGGGCGATGCGGATCAGCTGGAACATCAGGCAGAGCAGGTCCTGGTAGTCCTGCGGCCTCCAGTGCGGCCCCTTGAACACCTTGCCCACGGCCTTGAGCGTGTGGGTGATGCCGTGCTTGTCGTTGGAGATCACGAAGGCCCCGATCGCCGCGCCGGCGATCATCATCATCTCGTAGGGCAGCGAGTGGAGGATGATCCCGATCTTGCCGCCGGCGATCACGTAGCCGCCGAAGACCATGATGAAGACGATGACGATGCCGACGATGCCGATCATGGGGTGCTCGCGATGTGGTCGTGGCGCCCGGGGCGGGCAGTCGGCTCCTCTTGCCGAAGGAGGCTTAAGAAAGGTTCAAACGCGCCGCGCCGATCACCGACCCGTCGCTCTCCGGCGCGGTCCTGATCGAGCGCGAACGGCCGCGCGAGGATCGCCTCCTCCCGAGCCGCCCGCCCGTCCTCGCCCCGGCCGCGGGCCTCGGCCGCCGGCGCATGGAGCCGGGCGTGGGCATGGTCGCCAGTCGGCAGGCTACGCGACGGGGACGGCGAGGAAGGATCGGCGGCGGGGTCTCGCCCCCGGACGGCTCCCGTGTCGCCCTCGTCCCGCGCGGCGTGCCCTGTCGGGCAGCCGGAAGGCCCGGGATCTCAGCGCACGAAGAATCAATGACTTAGCCAATTTTCACGCGTGAACACGCGTCACTCCTTCGGCACGCGGGAGTTGCGGCTGGCGATGGTCAGGGTGATGGCGTAGGCCTGCTCGGGGGCCATGCCGCTCAGGATGGCGGCGGCGGCCTTGGGGTCGAGGCCGACGAGGAGGCCGGAGGCGAAGCTCACGTCCATCGTGCCGAAGATCTTCGCGGCGTCGGCCGGCTTCATCGCCTCGTAGACCGCGGTCATGCGGTCGATGTCGCGCTCGGCCGCCTTGTCGGCCAAAGCGAGGGTGTCCTGGAGCTTCTTCTGCGCCGTCTCGAAGGCGGCGAGCTGCTCGGCGAGCTTGGCCTCGGCGACGTTCAGGGTCTGCTTGCGGTCGGCGAGGCGGGCCTCCTCCTCGGTCAGCGCCGCCTCGCGGGCGCGGATCGTGGCGAGAAGCTCGTCCGCCTCCGCGGTCTCCGCGTCGCCGTCGCCGAGGGCGCCGCCGACCTCCTCGGCGATCGCCGCGCCGCTCTCCGCGAGCCGCAGCGCCGCCGAGCCGAGGAAGCAGAGCGCGATCAGGCCGACGCCGCCGATCGCGCGGCCGCCGGCCATGTCAGCGCTCCCCGCCCGCGGCGAGCGCGCTCAGCGCGGCGATGAGATCCGCCTCGCTGCGCGTCGTCGGCTCGGCGGGCGCGCGCCGGCGCAGCATCCCGTCGAGCGCCAGCATCCGCCGCGGCTTCGGCACGGGATCGCTCAGGTCGGGCGCCGCCTCACGCACAAGTTCGCGGGTCAAGTCCGGGGCCGCATCCCCCTCGGCCTCCGACTCGGGCGGCGGCGGCGACACCAGCCGCGGGCCGGGGACCTCGCGGCGGCGCGCGGCGAGGGGCGTGGCCTCGGGCTCGGCCGCGGCGACGGGCTCCGGCTCGGGGGCGCGCGCCGGGGGGCCGGCCTTCTCGACCGCGGCGAGGAGCAGGCGCAGCTGCGCCGCCGCGGCGTCGGCGCGGGCGGTGAGCTGCACGAGGTCGGCGCGCGTCTCGCGCGAGCCGGCCTTCGCCTCCTCGAGCGTGGCGCGGGCGAGCTCGATCTGCCGCGTCAGGGTGACGATGGCGCCGCCGAGGCCGCCGTCGAGCGACTTCAGCGCCCGCACCCGCCCGGCGAGCACCCAGCAATAGAGCCCGGCGAACATCGTGCCGGCGATCAGCAGGCCGTCGGTCATGACCTCCATCTCCGCCTCCCGCTCAGTTGAGCACGAACTCGGCGACGAGGAGGTCGCGGACCTTCCCCTCGCCGGCGACGACCTGCACCCGCCGCAGCATCTGCGCCCGGAGCCGCTGCAGCGCGGCCGGGTTCTCGAGGTCGCGGACCTCGACGGCGCGGAGGTAGGTGTTGAGCGCGTCCACGAGCCGCGGCATCACCATCGCGACCTCGCCCGCCTCGGCCGGATCGACCTCGAGCTGGCCGGCGAAGCGCAGGTGGCGCGCCGAGGCGCCCGGCGGCAGCGAGATCATGATCGGCTCCATCGCCACGAAGGCGACCGAGCCGTCGCCCGCCGCCGCCGCCTCGCCATGCCCGCCGCCGTGCCCGCCCCCGCCGCCATGGCCGCCGCCCCCTGAGAGGAGGGCGGCCGGGTCGACGAGGCCGCTCCAGACCGCGTAGAAGCCGCCGCCGCCGAGGGCGAGCGCGGCGACGAGGCCGACGAGGAGGCCCTTGCCCTTCTTCGGGCGGCCCTCCGGGGCTTCGGCGGCAGGGGCGGCGTTGCTCATCTCGGAAACTCTTCTGCGCAGCTCTTCGGGCGTCGTTTACTCTTCCTACCCCTAATCGAATCTTAATCGCTGGCGCCGGGTCTTAGGCTCCGTCGCGCCGACGCCGCGGAAACCAATTCTTAAGCAAGCCGCTCCGATTATCCGCCCGTCCACCGGCGGCCCCTCCCGCCGGGCAGAATGCGAAGGCCGCCCCGCGTGCAGAACCTCAAGACCCTCTGGGAAGGACTCGAGCCGCGCCAGAGGCTCATCGCGGCGCTGAGCGTGCTCGCCGTCCTCGCCGCCATCTACGGAATCGCCCGGGTGGCGAGCGCGCCGTCGATGGCGCTCCTCTATTCCGGGCTCGACGCGGCGGCGGCCGGCGAGGTCGTGGCCGCGGTCGAGGCGCTCGACGTGCCCTACGAGGTGCGCGACACCGCCATCTTCGTCGACGGGACGCGGCGCGACGAGGTGCGGCTGGCGCTGGCGACGCAAGGGCTGCCGGCGACCGGGCCGGCGGGCTACGAGCTTCTCGACACCCTCTCGGGGTTCGGCACGACCAGCCAGATGTTCGACGCCGCCTACTGGCGCGCCAAGGAGGGCGAGCTCGCCCGCACCATCGCCGCCGCGCCGAACGTCCGGGCGGCGCGGGTGCATCTGGCGAACCCCGTCAGCACGCCCTTCGCGCGGACGCCGACGGGCTCGGCCTCGGTGACCGTCACCATGGCCCGCGGCGCGCTCGACCAGGGGCAGGCGCGGGCGATCCGCTATCTGGTGTCCTCGGCGGTGGCGGGGCTCGCGCTCGACGCGGTGGCGGTGATGGACAGCGCCGCGGGCGTCGTCCTCGCCGGCGCGGAGAGCGGGCCGTTCCCGCCGGGGATGGCGAACCCGGACGACCGGTCGGAGACGTTGCGCGCCAACGTCCAGCGTCTGCTCGAGGCCCGGGTGGGGCCGGGGCGGGCGATCGTCGAGGTGAACGTCGACGCCGCCATGGACAGCGAGACGATCCGCGAGCGGGTGCTCGACCCGGATGGCCGGGTCGCGATCTCGAGCGACGTCGAGACCAGCCAGGAGAATTCGCAGGGCGGCGCCTCGGGCGTGACGGTCGCCTCGAACCTGCCGGACGGCGACGTCGCGGGCTCGGGCGACCAGAGCAGCCGCAACGCGTCGCAGAACCGCGAGCGGCAGAACTTCGAGGTCTCGGAGACCACGCGCGAGCGGGTGGTGCTGCCGGGGCAGATCCGGCGCCTCTCGGTCGCCGTCATGGTCGACGGCGTGACGACGACGGGGGCGGACGGCAAGGCGGAATGGTCGCCGCGCTCGCCGGAGGAGCTCGACGTGCTGCGGATGCTCGTGCAGTCGGCCGTCGGCTTCGACGCCGAGCGGGGCGACACGGTGACGATCCAGACGCTCCAGTTCACCGCCTCGCCCGACCAGGGCTCGCTGGTCGAGAGCGCGGGCGACGGCTGGCTGGCGGCGAACGGGACCGGCCTCGTGCAGATGGGCGTCCTCGCCGCGATCGTGCTGGCGCTGATCCTCTTCGTGCTGCGCCCGATGATGGCGGGGCGCAGCCCGGCGGCGGCGCTGGCCGAGCTGACGGGCCCGCGCGAACTGCCGGCCGAGACGCTGCGCGCGCTCGGCGGGCCCGAGGCGATCGCCGGCCCGCACGGCGGCGACCTCCTCGACCTGCCGCCGGCGACGCTGACCAAGATCGACCGCCTGCGCGACGTGATCGCCAGCCGCGGCGAGGAGAGCGCGGCGGTGCTGCGCGCCTGGATCGAATCTCCCGAAACCCGGAAGGAGGCCCCGCAGCCATGAACGCTTTCCGCCTGCAGATCTTCGAACCCGCCGGCGTCCGGGGGCCCGCTCCCGAGGAGCGGGCGCTGGCGGAGGCTCGCGAGGAGGCCTGGCGCGCCGGCTTCCTCGCGGGCCAGGCCGCCGCGACCGAGGCGCATCTCGCCGAGCAGTCGCGGCTGACCAGCGAGCTCATCGAGGCGCTGTGCGACGGGCGGCTGACCAACGAGGCGGCGCGGCGGCACGTGGCGGTGAGCCTCGCGCCCTTCGCCGGGGCGATCGTCGCGGCGCTGACCCCGGCGCTCGCCGAGGCCGGCCTCGCCGCCGAGGCGGCGGCCCGGGTCGAGCAGGCGCTGGCCGCGGCCCCGGAGGCGCGGCCCGTCCTGCGCTGCGCGCCGGAGCTCGTGCCGGTGATCCGCGGCATCCTCGCCGAGCGGGGCCTCGCGGCCACCGTGGAGCCGGCGCCGGAGATGCTGCCGCGCGAGGCGGCGCTCTACTGGGACCAGGGCTACGACCGGATCGACCTCGACGCCTGCGCCGAGGAGCTGCGCGCCTGCGTGGCGGCGCATCTCGAGCCGGAAGACGCGGAGATAGAGGAGCGCCGCTATGGATGACGCCGCGGATCCCCGTCCCGAGGCCGGCGCCCCGGACGCCCCGGCGCGGCCAAGCGCGCGCGTCGGCGCGTTCCTCGGCGTGCCGATCGAGGTGACCATCTCGGTCGGCAAGGCGCGGCCGCTGGTGAGCGAGCTGGTCGAGCTGCGGCGGGACTCGGTGCTGACGCTCGACTCCACGATCGACGATCCGGTCGAGCTCTATATCGGCGACCGCCTGATCGCGCGCGGCGAGCTGCAGGAGCTTGGCGACGAGTCCGGCCGGCTCGGGGTGCGGCTGACCGAGGTGGCCGACTTCTCGAATGAGCTCTGATCGTTCTCGGCGAGCCGCGGATCCGTCGTCGCCCCCTCCGGGGCGGCGATTCTCTCACGCGCCCGAAAATTCGCGGATCTCGAAAGATTATTTATTTCAATGGCATAACCAAGCTATCACGCGTGTTAGGCAGCGTCCCGGGGCGCCTGCGCCTGCTTTTGGCCTCCTGACCGTGGGAGGCTGCGCCGCGCTGCTGCCCCGGCGCCCGGCCCTCGGCCTCGCGCTGGCGGCGGGGCTGTCGCTCGTCGCGCTGCCCGTCCTCGCGCAGGACGTCTCGATCAGCCTCGGCGACGGCGAGGCGCTGTCGCTGCGGACGGTGCAGCTCTTCCTGCTGCTGACGCTCCTCAGCCTCGCGCCGGGGATCGCCATCATGGTGACCTGCTTTCCGTTCATGGTCACCGTGCTCTCCATCCTGCGCCAGGCGATCGGGGTGCAGCAGGCGCCGCCGAACATGCTGATCGTCAGCCTCGCGATGTTCCTGACCTGGTTCGTCATGGAGCCGGTGTTCCGCGAGGCGTGGGAGGCGGGGGTGCGGCCGATGATCGACGGGCAGATCGCCCCCGAGGCGGCCTTCGCGCCGACGATCGCGCCGTTCCGGGCCTTCATGGCGGCACGGGTCGATCCCGCCACGGTCGAGATGCTGCGCGAGGCGGCGCCGCGGGCGGCCGCGCCGGCGGCGGACGGGGGGGCGCCGCTCAACCTGCTGGTGCCGGCGTTCCTGCTCGGCGAGATCAAGCGCGGCTTCGAGGTCGGGTTCCTGATCTTCCTGCCGTTCCTCGTCATCGACCTGGTGGTGGCGGCGGTGCTGATGTCGATGGGCATGATGATGGTGCCGCCGGCGATCGTGTCGCTGCCGTTCAAGCTCGCGTTCTTCGTGATCGCCGACGGCTGGAGCCTGCTCGCCGGAGCCTTGGTGCGGAGCTACGGGCAATGAGCGACGGCGCGCTGCTGCCTGCCCGCCGCGGCGGCGACAAGGCGCGGCCGCCGGCGCCCGCGCTGCGGCCGGACCAGATGCCGAGCCCGATCGAGAAGGCGGCGATCATCCTGACCGCGATCGGCCCGGACGCCGGGGCCTCGGTGCTGCGCGGGCTGGCGGAGCCCGACCTGATGCGCTTCGCCCGCACGCTGGCCGGGCTCGGCAAGGTGCGGCAGGAGGTGCTCGACGCGGTGATCGTGGAGTTCCTCGAGGCGCTGACCTCGGGGCCGGACGTGGCGGGGGGCGACAAGGCGGCGCGCAAGCTCCTCGGGGCGGTGCTCGACGAGGGCGAGGTGTCGCGGCTGCTCGACGGCGGGCAGGGGACGCCGCGCAGCGTCTGGGACCGGCTGAACGACACGCCGGTCGCGGCGCTGGCGAGCTTCGTGCAGGCCGAGCATCCGCAGACCGCGGCGGTGATCCTGTCGGAGCTGCGCCCCGAGACGGCGGCGAGCGTGCTGGAGCGGCTCGACCGGGGATTTGCGCAGGCGATCGTGCTGCGGCTGAGCCGGGTGCCGAGCCTCGACCCGGCGGTGGCGGCGGCGATCCAGGGCGCGATCGAGCGCGACTTCCTGTCGGTGCTGCAGCGGAACCTGTCGAAGCGGCGGCCGGCGGACCTGATCGCCGGGCTGATGAACAACATCTCGTCGGAGGCGCGCGACGGCTTCCTCGGCTATCTCGAGGCGGCCGAGCCGGGGCTGGCGCAGGACGTGCAGCGGACGATGTTCACCTTCGAGGACATCCCTGCGCGGCTCAACCCGCGCGACATGGCGGCGGTGCTGCGCGACATCCCGGAGGAGACGCTGCTGATGGCGCTGAAGCTCGGGCAGGCGCAGGGCAGCGCCAGCGTCGCCTTCGTGCTGGAGAACGTGCCGCGGCGGCTGTCGGAGCGCTACGTCGAGGACCTCGCCGGCCTGCCGGAGCCCGGCCGCAAGGAGGGCGAGGCGGCGCAGATAGAGATCACCAAGGCGATCCAGATCCTCGTCCGCGAGGGCCAGATCCGGTTCGTCGAGCGCGATCCGGGGGCGGCCTGATGTCCCACGGTGGGACATGGGTCAAGCTGTTGAGATAAAAAAGTAGAAAAGTCGGCAACGTTATTGCGCGGCCGGCGCGGCGGCTTGGGGGTCGATCCCGAGCGTCGCCGCGAGGACGCCGCCGACGAGGACGCAGGCCCAGGCGAGCATGAGCCCGACGCAAAACGTGGCGAGCACGGCCTTTCCCTTGGCTCCGAAGAGCAGCCACTTCTCGTCGCAGGGGACGTTCCTCATCTCCCGGTCGAGGTCCCGCATCCGCATGCCGAAGGCGAAGATGTCGACCCACATCGTGCGGTTGAAGACGATCATGAAGGCGGCGAGCACGATCAGGCCGAGCGCGTCGAAGGAGACGCCGCCGAAGCCGTGCTTGAAGCCGGCGAGATAGACGGCGATCGCGTAGGCGCCGCCGTTGGCCGAGAAGAGGAGGCCGTAGCGCCGGCCCTTGCCGGCCTCGTAGGTGGCGACGAGATCGGGCCGGTAAAGGTCGGGATCGGGTTTCACGGTCATCGGGCAATCTCCGGCAGCGGCAAAGTCATGCGTCAAATCGGCCGCCATGTTGCCTGATCGGCGGCGGGTCGGCGCGTCCGGATGCGACGCCCCGACGACGCTTCGGGCGGCGGCTTGTCGCGGCCGGGCGGGAGGACTAGCTTCTCGTCCGGCGATCGGGCTTCAGCCCGGACGCGGTCCGGCCGGAGCGACGCCCCCATGTACACGACGCTGCAACGCCAGTCGTTCCTGCTGCTGCTGGGGCTCGTCTCGCTGGCTTTCGCCTGGATCCTGATCCCGTTCTACGGCGCGGTGCTGTGGGCGGTGATCCTCGCCATCGTGTTCCGCCCGCTGCAGCGCCGGCTGGAGCGCCGCTTCGGAGCCGGGAGCAACATCGCGGCGGCGATCAGCGTGATCGTCTGCATCGTGCTCGCGGTCATCCCCATGATCATCGTGGTCGGCTCGGTGGTCAGCGAGGGCGCGGCCTTCGTCGCGCGCATCCAGGACGGGAACATTCCCGTCCCCTCCAGCCTCGCCGACGTCGTCGACCACCTGCCGACCTGGGCGCAGAACTGGGTGGACCGCATCGGCATCGTCGACTTCGACCGCCTCCGCGAGCGGCTGGTCGAGACGGTGTCGACGATCAGCCAGTTCCTCGCCGCGCAGGCGCTGAGCGTCGGGCAGAATACCGTGCGCTTCATCGCCGCGATCGGCGTGATGCTCTACGTGCTGTTCTTCCTCTTCCGCGACGGCAAGCGCATCGGCGCGACCATCCGGGAATCGCTGCCGCTGAGCCCGGAATACAACGAGGCGCTGCTGAAGAAGTTCGCGGCGGTGGTTCGGGCCACGGTCAAGGGCAACATCATCATCGCGATCATCCAGGGCGGCATCGGCGGCGTCGCCTTCTGGGCGCTCGGCATCCAGGGCGCGCTGCTCTGGGGCGTGCTGATGATGTTCCTGTCGATGCTGCCGGCGGTCGGCGCGGCGCTGGTTTGGGCGCCGGTCGCCGGCTACCTGATGATGACCGGCGACTACCTGCGCGGCGGGATCATGGTGGCGATCGGCATCGGGGTGATCGGCCTCGTCGACAACCTGCTGCGGCCGCCGCTGGTCGGCAAGGAATCGCGGTTGCCGGACTACGTCGTGCTGGTCTCGACGCTCGGCGGCCTCTCGGTCTTCGGGATCAACGGCTTCGTGCTCGGGCCGCTCGTCGCCGCGCTCTTCATGTCGTGCTGGGCGCTCTTCCGCGAGGAGCAGGCGGCGGTCCGCGAGGCGAGGATGAACCAGGAGCCGGTCGAGCCGATCGACGCGGCCGAGGTGATCGGCGTCACGCCCGCCGGGGAGGGCGAGCTCGTCGACGCGGTGGTGGCCGAGCTCGGCGACGAGGTCGCGGTCGTCGTCCTGCCGTCGGGGGCCGCTCCGGCCCGCTGAGCGGCGGCGGATTCGCGAGCCCCGAAAGCCGGTTGGAATGATCGGCTCGCGGAGCTAAGGTCCGCCGCAGGCGAGCAGAGGGAGGACGCCCGGAGCGATGGCGCACGCGGCGACGAGCGAGGTCCGGGCGGAGCCGCAGTTCTCCCAGCCGGTCCGGCAGGTGGTGATGATGCTGATCGTGCTGGGGCTGACCGCCGCCTGCGCGATCCTGCTCTATCCGCAGCTCGCGGGGATCTTCGCCGCCTCGCCCTATCTCAAGGCCTTCATCGTCCTCGTCTTCTTCGTCGGCGTGGCGGCCTGCTTCTGGCAGGTGCTGTCGCTGATCGCCTCGGTGAGCTGGATCGAGGGCTTCGCGCTGGAGCGGCCCGGCCACGACATGGCCTCGCCGCCGCGGCTGCTGACGCCGCTCGCCACCCTCCTGCGCGAGCGGCGGGCGCGGCGGGCGCTCAGCTCGACCTCGACGCGGTCGATCCTCGAGAGCGTCTCGGTGCGCATCGAGGAGCAGCGGGATCTGACGCGCTACCTGATCGGGCTCCTGATCTTCCTCGGCCTCCTCGGCACGTTCTACGGCCTCGCCACGGTGGTGCCGGCGGTCGTCGACACCATCCGCTCGATGGCCCCGCAGGAGGGCGAGAGCGCCGCCGCCGGCTTCGACAGCCTGATGCGCGGGCTCGAGGGCCAGCTCGGCGGCATGGGGACGGCCTTCGGCTCGTCGCTGCTCGGCCTCGCCGGGTCGCTGGTGGTGGGGCTGCTGGAGCTCTTCGTCAGTCATGCGCAGAACCGCTTCTACCGCGAGCTGGAGGAATGGCTTTCCTCGATCACCAAGCTCGGGGTCGCCGGGGTGGACGCCGACGAGCCGCTGACCGCCGGGGCGCTGCTGGGGGTGATCGAGCAGAGCGCGATCCAGGTCGACTCCTTGCGCGAGGTTGTCGAGGCCGGCGCCGCGCGGGCCGCCGCCACCGAGGCGCGGATCGATGAGCTGGTGCGGCTGATCGCCTCGCCGGAGCGGCGGGCGGAGGAGCGGGCGCTCCTCGACCGGCTGGTCGCCGCGCAGGAGGCGACCGGGCAGGCGCTGGGCGCGCGGGCCGAGGACCGGGCGCTGGTCGAGCGCATGGTGCTGGCGCAGGAGGCGACGGCGCAGCTCCTCGCCGCGCGCGACGAGGAGACCGGCCGGCTCGACGCCGAGACGCGGGCGCGGCTGCGCTCGATCGACACGCAGGTGCTGCGCATCCTCGAGGACATGGCCGGCGGGCGGCAGGATCTGGTGACGGAGATCCGCCAGGACATCGCCGGCATCGCCGAGGCACTGCGGGCGCTGGCCGGGCGGCGGGGGTAGGGCGATGGCGCTGGCGTCGCGGCGGGGCAACCGGTTCCAGCTTCTGATCTGGCCGGGCTTCGTCGACGTGATGACGGCGCTGGTTCTGGTGCTGTTCTTCGTGCTCTCCATCTTCATGATCGTGCAGTTCGTGCTGCGCGACACCATCACCGGCAAGGACAGGGAGCTGGACGAGCTCTCGGTGCAGGTGGCGAACCTCGCCGACGCGCTCGGCCTCGCGCGGTCCGAGGCGGACACCCGGGCGGCGCTGATCTCGACGCTGACCGGCGAGCGCGACGCGCAGGCCGAGCGGCTCGCGGATTTCGAGGCGCAGGTGGCGAGCCTGATCGCGCGCAACACCGATCTTTCCGGCTCGCTGGAGGCGGCGCAGGCGGAGAGCGCCGAGCGGCTGTCGGCCAGCCAGGCGCTGGAGCTGTCGCTCGCGCAGGCGCGGACCGAGGTCGACGCGGAAAAGGAGGCCGCCCGCCTCGCCGCCGCCCGCCGCGAGGCGCTGGAGGCGCTGGTCGCGTCGCTCCGCGGCGAGGCGGCCACGCGCGCGGGCGAGCTGGCGGCGCAGGGGACGAGGCTCGACGAGGCCGAGGCGGCGCGGCTCGCCGAGGCCGCGGCGGCCGAGGAGCTGCGCAAGCGCCTGGAGGGCTCGCAGGCCGAGCTGACCGCCATGACGCTGTCGCTCGAGGCCGAGCGCAAGCGCGCCGGGGAGACGCTGACGCTCCTCGCCGCGGCCGAGGCGGCGCGCGACCGGCTGGCCGGGTCGGAGGCGGCGGCGCTGACGGACGCCGAGCGGCGGGCGGGCGAGCTGGCGCAGGCGCGGGCGCTTCTGTCGGAGCAGCAGGAGGTCTCGGGCGAGGCGCAGCGGCAGGTGGCGGTGCTGAACCAGCAGACGGCCGAGCTGCGCCGGCAGCTCGACGGGTTGCAGGGGCTCCTCGACAGCGCCGCGGACCGCGACGCCGACGCCAAGGTGCAGATCGAGACGCTGGGCTCGAACCTCAACGCCGCGCTGGCGCGGGTGGCCTCGGAGGAGCAGGCCCGCGCCGCGCTGGAGGCGCGCGAGCGCGCGCGGCTGGAGGCGGAGGCGAAGGACCTGCGCCGCTACCGCTCGGAGTTCTTCGGGCGGATGCAGGAGATCCTCGGCGCCCGCGAGGGGGTGCAGGTGGTGGGCGACCGTTTCGTCTTCCCCTCGGAGGTGCTGTTCGCGCCCGGCTCGGCGACGCTCGGCCCGGAGGGCCAGGCGCAGGTGGCGCGGGTGGCCGGGGTGATCCGCGAGATCGCGAGCGAGATCCCGCCCGACATCGACTGGGTGCTGCGGGTGGACGGCCACACCGACAAGACCCCGCTGGGGTCCGGAAGCCCGTTCCGCGACAACTGGGAGCTGTCCCAGGCGCGGGCGCTGTCGGTGGTGCGCTACATGATTGCGGCGCAGGGCGTGCCGGCGGAGCGACTGGCGGCGACGGGCTTCGGCGAGTACCAGCCCGTCGACCCGGGCGACAGCCCCGAGGGGCTGGCGCGGAACCGCCGGATCGAGCTGAAGTTCACGGAGCGGTAGACCGGCGCGACGCCCCGGAGGCGACACGAGACGCCGTCGCGGTCATCGCAGGCGAATGCGATTTACCTGCTCGTCATGCGCCAAGCGCTTGTTGCGACTCAGATTTTCACCTAAATTCAGTCGTCTGCGACCTTGGAGGGCGCGGTGAAGATTTTTTTCGCTCGTTTGAGAACAGCTGACTGGAAGTTTGGAGGGCTGACCTTCCTCGCTCCGATCGTTGTCATTATTGTGTTTAGTTTTTTCGATCTGGGAGACGATTACAGATCCGTCATGCCGCGCAAGCTTTCCCTCGTTGACATGGCGAATGACAATAAAATCTTCGTAGGAGACATCGCTGCTCGGCTGCGATTCTCGGTAGCAAGCGCAGGATTGTCGATAGCGTCATTTGTGGTCATCGTCGTGTCATCATTCTATTTCTCTACATACGTATTCCGCACGTGGTTTTACGGCCCAATCCTTGTGATCAGCGTGGCCGGGGTCGCAGGGTTCCTCGGTTGGTGGTCTGTCCAGTGGTCGGGCGATTTTCGACATCTCGTCGCGGACTGCGGCAGGCGCGGGCTCGAGGATTGCCCCCTCGACCGGGTGGCCGCGGCTGGGTCGCCATTGAGCAAGGGGGCGCTTGAAGGTGCTCAGGCGATCGTATCGGCAAATTGGGCGGCCGGTTTGGGTGCTGCGAGCGTGCTTTTCTGCCTGTTCCTCGTGTTGGCGGTCTCCGGGCCTTCGGACCTTCGGCCGTGCGGTTTGCGGCGAAGGCGGAGATGGTTCATGGCGAGCCTGATCATGGCCTCAGTCCTGCTGAGCTTTTCGGTGGGGGCTACGCGTGGATTTTATACCTGGTCGAGCATCTTCCATACGAAGGACGATGCTGCTGGACTGCTGTCGTTGGCCGATTCCGTGGGGATTTACTGGGGCAGCATGTTTACGGCGACTATCCTTCTGACCGGAGGCGCCGCCGCTGCGGGGATCATGAACGACATTCATCGCGTTGGATCCGGCGAAACCGGGACGAATCAAGAGTATGTGGAATGGCTAAAGCGAGAGGGACTCGACTCGCAGCCGCTTCAAGCGATTCTAGCGATAATCGTCGCGGCTGGTCCGCTTCTTTCGCCCCCTGCTCTCAATTTCATAACAGGAACTGGATAATCTTGATGGAGTTTGCGGATGTCCCGTTTCGTTTCAATTCTATTGATTGTATGCTTGCTTGGGTCTTGTACGCAACAATCCCGGCGATGGCTTCTAACGAAGCAGGTTGACGACGAATTCCGCATGCGGACAGGGTTTCTAGCAGATGAGGAAATTGATGAGGGGCCGGTGGGACCTGTCGCAGCTCGGTTGCTGCCCTATGCGCTCCTAGCTGAACAGGCAAAGTTCGACCATTACTATTTCAAGGGCGCCGATCTGGATCAGAGGATCATCTCCGATTACTGCGGGAGGAAGCGTCCTTGCGATGAGATGATCGTCGCCAGCAGCATACTGAGCGAGTGGAAGCTGATAGGTGCTTGGGAGGGTTGGGAAAACTTGTCGGAGAGGTTCAACCTTCGGTGCGCGAACAATCTCTGCGATCCATTGGACGGGTTGGCCGTGCAGGTCTGGATCAAAAGGCAGCCGCTCTGCGAAGAGGCCGTCCTCTCGTTTCGGGGCACCAAGGGAAACGTCGAGAATTGGCTCTCGAATTTCCATTGGCTCTCGCGGCACTTGGGCATCATAGATCAATACGATCAGGTTAGATACATAGCAAACGATCTAGTCGATTTAGTAAATAGCGAATGTGGTGAACGAAAGCCGCGTATAGCGGCTGTCGGACATTCTCTCGGAGGGGGCCTTGCGCAGCATGCAGCCTATCAGAACGCGGTGATCAGGCGGATTTACGGCTTCAATCCTACCATCGTAACTGGAAGCCTTGATTTCGGCCGACAGAAACTCAAGAAGGGTAAGGACGGGCTGGTCGTGGAGAGAGTTTATGAGAGCGGAGAAATACTCCAGTTTCCGCGGAGAGTAATGGGAAAGATAAATCCGATCAGTCGGTGCAACCCACGTACCGTAAACATCAGGTTTAATTTTGAACATGGCGGCGCATCAGATCAGCATCGCATTACGAACATGGCGCGACAACTCATCGAGGCGTCAGACTTCGAAGCGCCGAAGAAAGTTCCCATGGCGGATGAGCCTTGCAATACCGCGTCCCGTGCGAGTTCGGCCCGGCCCTGACGGAGCGTGGAGGTCGTCAGGGACGGCGGCTGACATCTGGGCGGCTCGGTCGCCTTGCCTGTAAGACCAAGCGTAGGCAGCAAGTGCTCGAAGCATCGCGCCGCCGTATTGCTTTCGCTTCTTGGTGTTGATGTCGGCGCGACGGCCTCATGGTCGCTTGAAGGCGCCGAGGGCGCGGGACCGACACGGTCTTGCCCGGCGGGCCGGGGTGCCGCATTCTCCCGGCGTCATCCCAGCCGGAAGGTTCGTCTCATGCGCGCCCTCGCCCTCGTCGCCGTCCTCGCGCTCCTGCCGCTGCCGGCGCTGGCCGACCTGCCCGATCTCGGGGGGCGGGAGGTCGTGGTGGTGACCGAGAACGCCTATCCCCCGTTGCAGTTCGTGGCCCCGGGGACCAGCGAGGCGATCGGCTGGGAATACGACGCCATGGCCGAGATCGCCAGGCGGCTGAACTTCGAGGTGAGATACGAGAACAGCTCCTGGGACGCGATGATCCCGGCGGTCTCCGCCGGGCAGTTCGACATCGGCATGACCGGGATCACCATCCGCGACGACCGGGCGACGCAGGTCGACTTCTCCGACCCCTACCTGCGCTCGGAGATGTTCATGCTCGCCCGCGCCGACGAGACGCGGTTCAGCGACGCCGGCAGCTTCATGCATTTCGAGGAGGGGCGCGTCGCGGCGCAGCCGGGGACGACGCCGTTCTACGTCGCGGTCTACGACCTCCTCGACGGCAACGAGGCCAACCCGCGGATCAGCTTCTTCGAGACCTTCGGAGCGGGGCTGCAGGCGCTCCTCGCCGGCGACGTCGACCTCGTGCTGACCGACGGGGTGGCGGCGCAGGGCTACGTCAAGGCCAACGAGGGCAAGCTCAAGATCATCGGCGAGCCGCTCGGGGCCGAGGATTTCGGCTTCATCTTCCCCAAGGGCTCGGACCTCGTCGCGCCGGTCAACGCGGCGATCGCCGGGATGAAGGCGGACGGCACGCTCGACGCCCTCAGCCAGAAGTGGTTCGTCGACTACCAGATGGGCCGGTAGCTGGCCGCGGTTCCTCCCGGGGGGCCGGCCCGCGAGTTCCCGTGGTGGCTGGCCGTCGCCGCGGCGATCGGGCTGTGGCTGGCGGCGGCGATCGCCCGCGACCCGGTCTATGCGGCGATCGCGGCGACGCTGTGGAAGGGCGTCGGGATCACCGTGATGGTGACGCTCGTGGCCTTCGCCGCCGCCTCTGCCTTCGGGCTCCTGCTGGCGGTGGCGCTGCTGTCGGGGTCGCGGGTCTTGCGGCAGGCGGCGCGCTTCTACGTCGAGATCGTGCGCGGGGTGCCGATCATCGTGCTCCTGCTCTACGTGGCTTTCGTCGCGGCGCCGGCGCTGGTGGCCGGGTGGAACGCCGTCGCCGGGCCGCTGGGGCTCGGGCCTCTGCAGACGCGGGACCTGCCGCTCCTGTGGCGGGCGGTGGCGGCGCTCGCCATCGGCTATTCGGCCTTCCTCGCGGAGGTGTTCCGGGCGGGGATCCAGTCGGTGGACCCGGGGCAAGTGGAGGCGGCGAAGTCGCTGGGGCTGACCGGCTGGCTGCGCTTCCGGCTGGTGGTGTTCCCGCAGGCCTTCCGCACCGTGCTGCCGCCGCTCGGCAACGACTTCGTGGCGCTGGTGAAGGACAGCTCGCTGGTCTCGGTGCTGGGGGTGGCGGACGTGACCCAACTGGGCAAGATCTACGCCTCCGGCTCGTTCCGGTTCTTCGAGACCTACAACGTGGTGGCGTTCTTCTACCTCGTGATGACGATCGGCCTGTCGCTCACGCTCAGGGCGCTGGAGCGGCGGCTGCGGGCGAAGGACGGGCGGCGGTAGGGGGCCGGACCGACCACGGCGTATGGTCACCGGAACTGTTCCTCAAGATGCAAGCATCGTTTACAAGGCCCGGCCGACGGCCGAGGATTGCCCCGTCGTCGCGAAAGTCTTCACCGACTTCAAAATATGAAGCCATGAGACAAAATTAGCCAAACCGATTTCTCCCGGGCGTCGGCTTGGTGCAATAGAATACCAACAACACGATCCATCCTATGATCGGAAGGATCATCATCAGCAACCACCAACCCGTTCTGTCGATATCGTGAAGCCTCCTGGCAGACACGGCGAGACCCGGGAGAAAAATTACCAAGGAAATCATAAGGCCAACAACGCCGATGGATTCCGGAGAGCTACCTATACTAGCATCAATTATACTTGAAATTATAGAAATCAGCCATGTGAACAGCGTAAAATACCAGAACTCAGAACGGGATGCTCGACCGGCAAAGGTTGCGTATTGTGAGAAGCCGCTGCTGATGGCTTCGGCGAAGCCCATCGGGCGCGCCTCGCCTCCACTCGTGGGTGGGAAGCCGCCGGCCATCTCGGCAGCCTTCTCCGAGCCGCCCCACCTTGCCGCCGCAGGCAGCGGTGGAGGAAGCGAGGATGCCGCATCGGCGGCCGGGCTCTGGTGGAGGGGAATCCAGTCCTGGAGACCGCTCCTCCAGACAAGCGCGTCAACCGAAAGCCTCGAGTCGCGAACCAGCCGGCGGATTTCGTCGATGGAAACGGGTCCCAGACGTTGACCCGCGTCGACGTAATACCACTGCTCGACGTCGCTCATAGCAAACCCATTGACGCAGGCCCCTCTCCGCTGCCGCGACCAATAGGGGCGTGGCGGGAGGCATTCTGCCTATCATTCTTGAAGAAGCATTCCATCTCGCCGCATTTTGGTCAACCGTGGCGAAGGTCGGGGCTGGGGTTGCTAGCCGGCTTGGCCGCACGCTACCAAGACGAGGAAGGGCGGGTCTGCGGACTTCGCCGGGCGGGGAGGCGGCATGGGCGAGCGGGTGGTTCTCTGCTACGGCGACAGCAACACGCATGGCACCGCGCCGATGGCGCGGTTGACGGATCTCGGGCGGCTCGCGCCGGGGGAGCGGTGGCCGGGGGTGCTGGCGGCGGAGTTGGGCGCGGGGTGGCGCGTCGTCGAGGAGGGGCTGCCGGGACGGACCACGGTGCATCCCGACCCGGTCTCGGGCGTCCACAAGAGCGGGATCGCGGTGCTGCCGGCGATCCTAGAGAGCCATCGGCCGGTCGACGTGGTCGTGCTGATGCTCGGGACCAACGACCTCAAGGCGCGGTTCCACGTTCCGGCGGTGGAGATCGCGGCCTCGGTGGAGCGGTTGGTGCTCGCGGTGCGGCAGAGCTTCTGCGGGCCCGAGGAGGCGGCGCCGGCGGTGCTGCTGGTCGCGCCGCCGCCGGTGCTGGAGGCGGGGTGCCTCGCGGAGATCTTCGAGGGCGGGGCGGCGAAGTCGGGGCGGCTCGCGGGATACTACGCTTCGGTGGCGCGGCGGCACGGGGCGGCGTTCCTCGATGCGGGGGAGGTGATCGCCTCGAGTCCGCTCGACGGGGTGCATTTCGACGCCGCCGAGCACGGCAAGCTCGGGCGGGCCGTCGCGGCGGCGCTCGGGGCGATGACGCTCCGGGGCGGCGCCGGGCCGTCCGCTCCGGGGTCTTGAGATGCGCAAGGTTCCGATCGCCGGGCGATTCCGCCCGGTCGGGCGATGCTCCAGGGGGAGGCGGACATGCTGAAGGGGATCGACCCGATCCTGAACGCGGAGGTGCTGGGGGCGCTGCGGGCCATGGGCCACGGCGATGACCTGATCCTCGCCGACACCAACTTCCCGGCCGACGCGCTGGCGCGGCGGACGACGCTGGGCCGGCTCCTGCGGATCGACGCGCCGGCGGCGCGGGTGGCGCGGGCGGTGCTGTCGGTCTACCCGCTCGACACCTTCGTCGACGACGCCGCGGCGCGGATGGAGGTGGTGGGCGAGCCCGCGACTTTGCTGCCGGTGGCGGCGGAGGTGCAGGCCGAGGTCGACGCCGCGGAGGGGCGGGCCTGGCCGCTGGTCGGGGTGGAGCGCTATGCGTTCTACGAGCGGGCGAAGGCGGCCTATGCGGTGATCCAGACGGGGGAGCGGCGCTTCTACGGCTGCTTCGCCTTCCGCAAGGGCGTGGTTGCGCCGGAGGACTGAGACATGGCCAAGCCGGTGGTGATCCTCGGGGTGTTCGTGGCCGACACCTCGTACCGGGCGGCGCGGATGCCGCGGATGGGCGAGACGATCCTCGGCGAGCGCTTCGTGCTCGGGCCGGGCGGCAAGGCCTCGAACCAGGCGGTGGCGGCGGCGCGGCTCGGGGCGGAGACGCACCTGATCACCCGGCTGGGGAACGACGCCTTCGCGGAGATGGCCTTGGCGACCTGGGCCGAGGCCGGGGTGACGCCGGCGGCGATCCGGGATGCGGAGAGCTATACGGGCGCCGCGTTCATCTTCGTCTCGGCGGAGACGGGCGACAACGCGATCATCATCGCGCCGGGGGCCGGGGGGCGGATCGGGCCCGCGGACATCGACGCGCAGGCGGACCTGATCCGGCGGGCGAGCGTCTTCGTGACCCAGCTCGAGCAGCCGCTGCCGGCGGCGGCGCGGGCGCTTCTCGTCGCGCGCAAGGCGGGGGTGCGGACGATCCTGAACCCGGCCCCGGCGCAGGCGCTTGGGGACGACCTGCTCGGGCTCTGCGACGTGCTGACGCCGAACGAGACCGAGATCGAGGAGCTGACCGGGATCGCGGTCGCCTCCGACGACGCGGCGCGGCGGGCGGCGGACGCGCTGCTGGCGCGCGGGGTCGGCGCCGTGGTGGTGACGCTGGGCGCGCGGGGCGCGCTCTACCACGACCGCGAGCGGTCGGTGGTGGCGCCGTCGCTGAGCGCGGGGCCGGTGGTGGAGACGACCGGCGCCGGCGACGCCTTCAACGGCGGGTTCGCCGCGGAGCTGGCGCGGGGCGCGGACCCGGTCGAGGCGGTGCGCTTCGGCTGCGCGGTGGCGGGGATCTCGGTGACGCGGCCGGGGACGGCGCCGTCGATGCCGACGCGCGCCGAGGTCGAGGCGCTGCTGGCGCGGTGAGGCCGGGGGTGACGCCGAGGTGATACGGGCCTTCGTCTCGATCGCGCCGCCGGAGGAGGCAGTGGCGGCGCTCGTCGCGGCGCAGGCCGGGATGCCGGCAGGGCGGCTCGTCGAGGCGGAGAGCCTGCACCTGACACTCGCCTTCCTCGGCGAGCGGCCGGAGACGGAGATCGAGGACGTCCACTACGCGCTGTCGGCGATCCGCAGCACGGTGCTGCGTATCCGCTTCGCCGGGCTCGGACTTTTCGAGCAGGGGCGGAGTCGGGTGGTGGTGGCCGAGGCGACGCCGGACGAGGCGCTGACCCGGCTGCGCGACAAGGTGACGCAGGCGGCGCGGCGGGCGGGGGTGCCGCTCGACCGCGAGCGTTGGCGGCCGCACGTGACGCTCGCCCGGCTGCACGGCGCGCCGACGCCGGAGGAGCTGGAGCGGCTGCGCGCCTTCGTGGCGCGGGGGGCGCGGTTCGCGGCGGGGCCGTTTCAGGTGTCGGCGTTCGAGCTGACCCGCTCGCGGCTGGGGCGGGCGGGGGCGGCCTACGAGACGATGGCGGTCTATCCGCTGTGGCCGGAGGAGCCGCGGTAGGGGGGCGGATTCGAGGCTTTTGCGTCCGGTCAGCGCAGCGGCTTGGAACGGCAGGATTTTTTGAGGCTGGAACGCGGCTGGAATCGGGCTGGAATCCGGCTTGCCACTTTTTCACGAACGGTTAGGGCCGCCGGTTCCGAATTCGGCGAGCCGTAGAGGCGGCGACGTGCTCGCGCGGGGGGACGCTTTGGGCTAGGGTAGTCGAAGGATTGTGATGCGCGCGAAGCGAGGGGTGCTTGGCGGAATTTCAACTGAAGGACTTCGCTCCGGGGGACGAGGATCGGGCCAGGTTCCGGCAGAGCCCCTTTGGCTCGGTGATGGGACAGGCCGCGGTGTTCGTCGGCCTGCTGATCTTCATCATCGGCGGCCTGACCCTGCTCGTCACCAAACTTGCCGAACCGCTCAGGCAGCTATACGGAAGTCTGGCCGCAAGCGTGGGACCTGTCTGGAGCGTGCTGCTGCTCGCCGCCGTGCCCGCGACAGTCTTCGGTCTGGTCTTTTGGTTCAGCGCGCGGCCCGCCCTGCGGCAGGCGCGCGCAGAGCGGCGCGCGGCGGCGCTGGCGTTCGAGCCGGTGCCCGAGCCGCCGAAGTCGGCGTTCCGGCTGACGCCCTACGGACCAGGCGACCGCGACATCTACAATCGCCTCGACAGGCAGGAGCAGGAGGTGCTGGCGTGGGTTCGGGACACGCCCGGCTCAGTGCTCTACCTGTCCGGCGACAGCGGCGTCGGAAAGTCGTCGGTGATCGCCGCGTCGTTGGTCCCGAGCTTGACCGGAGCGGGGTGGGCGATCGTCCAGACACGCGCCTACGGCGACGCGACCGACCGGCTGTCGCAGGAGCTGCGCGCGCGGAGCGATCTTTTTCCCCGGCCGCCCGACCCCGGCGTGCCGATCCGCGATTTGCTGGCTACGCTCGGCGACCGGCGCCGCAAGGCGGGCAAAGGACCGCTGCTGGTGATCCTCGACCAGTTCGAGGAGGTGCTGATCCTTGCCGACCCGGAGAAGGCCGACCCGTTCCTGGAGCTCGTCGAGGATCTGGCGCGTCGGCCGCTGACCGGGGTCAAGCTGCTGCTGGTCTATCGGTCGGACTACGAGACCGAGATCTTCAAGCTGCGGCTCCCTGCGCCGGTCGTCGGGGCCAACGCTTTCCGGCTCGGCCGCTACAATCGTCGCGAGGCCGAGCAGTTTCTCAAGTCCGGCGGGCGGCTGCCGGCGGAGGAGGCGCGGGAGGGCATGTTCGGCGGCCTCGACCGGATCGAGGGCGTCCCGGGCCTCTACCGGCAGATCACCCTGAACATGGTCGGCCTGTTCCTGGAGCGGATGAGCGATCGGTTGACCCGCGACCCCGACACGCTGATCCAAGGGTATCTCGACAGCTGCATTCGGGAGGGCGAGCCGTCGGTGGCCGCGGCCCGGCGGCGGGTGCTCGACACGCTGGTGAGCGACGCCGGCACCAAGGAGCCACGCCGCGAGCGGGAGATCGTCGAGCTGACCGGGCTGCCCGAATACCAGGTGCAGGCGATCCTGTACGGGCTCGCCGAAAAGGGGCTGGTTCGGGCGCTCGACGGCCAAGAGCGCACGTGGGAGTTGGCGCACGACTTCCTCGCCGCGCTGCTGGGCCGGGCCGTCGCGCGCGTGAGGCCGACGCTTTGGTCGAGGATCAAGCCGGCGATCGGGCCGCTGGCGGTCGCCGGGTGGCTCGGCATCGTCCTGCTCGGGCTGCCCTGGTGGCAGGCGCGGTCGATAGAGCACGCGCGGGGCGTCATCGAGGCGGCCGCGGGCTCGATCCATCGCTACGGCAACACTCTGGAGGTGCAGTTCGACGGTGACCGGCTATTGGATTGCTCTGAGGCCCGGCCCGATTGGGATCGGGTGTTCCGGGCGACGGCCCAGCTCCCTCATGTGGAGGAGATCCAGTTTGTCGGCTGGAGACGGAATCCTTGTCGATTTCCGACGCAGGAGGAGATCTGGTCCGGCGTCTCTCGGCTGCCGGCGCTAAGAAGCCTCAATCTCCGCAACACGGGGATCACGTCGCTTGCGGACATGCCGACGCTGCCGGCGTTGGCAAGCCTCAATCTCAACGGCACGGGGATCACGTCGCTTGCGGACATGCCGGCGCTGCCGGCGTTGGCAAGCCTCTATCTCAGCGGCACGGGGATCACGTCGCTCGCGGACATGCCGGCGCTGCCGGCGTTGGCAAGCCTTGATCTCAGCGGCACGGGGATCACGTCGCTCGCGGACATGCCGGCGCTGCCGGCGTTGGCAAGCCTCGATCTCTACGGTACGGGGATCACGTCGCTTGCGGACATGCCGACGCTGCCGGCGTTGGCAAGCCTCAATCTCAACGGCACGGGGATCACGTCGCTTGCGGACATGCCGGCGCTGCCGGCGTTGGCAAGCCTCGATCTCAGCGGCACGGGGATCACGTCGCTCGCGGACATGCCGGCGCTGCCGGCGTTGGCAAGCCTCGATCTCAGCGGCACGGGGATCACGTCGCTTGCGGGCATGCCGGCGCTGCCGGCGTTGGCAAGCCTCAATCTCAACGGCACGGGGATCACGTCGCTTGCGGGCATGCCGGCGCTGCCGGCGTTGGCGAGCCTCGATCTCAGCAACACAGGGATTACGTCGCTTGCGGAAATGCCGGCGCTGCCCAAACTGGCGAGACTGAACCTTGACGACATGTATGCGTGGCGAGGATCGCTCGAAGGAGTTGAGGCGCTTCCGAAACTCACATTCATCAGCCTTTGCCGCACCGAAGTGATTGGCCTCGGTCGGCTTGAGGCTCGAGATCCTGTGCCAGAGGTCTACCAGTGCCGCTGAGCATCGCGTCGCCGGTGGCGCGCAGCCGGGCCTGCGAGGTTGCCAGGAGCGGCACCCCCGGTCACGCCCGCTCGACGTACTCCATCGTCTCTGTGGAGACGACGATCGCCTCGCCCTCGCCGACGAAGGGCGGGATCATCACGCGGACGCCGTTGTCGAGGATCGCCGGCTTGAACGAGTTGGCGGCGGTCTGGCCCTTCACGGCGGGCTCGGTCTCGACCACGGTGCAGGTCACCTTGTCGGGGAGCATGGCGTTCAGCGCCTCGTCCTCGTAGTACTCGACCTGGATCGTCATGCCGTCCTGCAGGAACGGGCGGCGGTCGCCGAAGATGTCGGCGGGGATCGTCACCTGCTCGAAGGTCTCGGCGTCCATGAAGTGCAGGAGGCCGTCGCTCTCATAGAGGAACTGCTGGTCCTTCTGGTCGAGGCGGACGCGCTCGACCTTGTCCGCCGAGCGGAAGCGCTCGTTGAGCTTGCGGCCGTCGCGGATGTTCTTGAGCTCGACCTGCGCGAAGGCGCCGCCCTTGCCGGGCTTCACGTGCGAGACCTTGACCGCGACCCAGAGGCCGCCGTCGTGGTCGAGGATGTAGCCCGGGCGGATTTCGTTGCCGTTGATCTTGGGCATGGCGCGCGTCCGTTCAGTCCTGTGCGTTCAGTTTTCCGAAATTTGTCGCCGCTATAGGTGCTTGGTCAGGCGCTGGCAAGTTGCCCGCCGAAGATCCGGGCGAAGCGGCCGCGGCATTTTGCGCGGCCCGGGGGGCTTCGGATCGTTTTTCCGGAAAGAGCAGGCATGATCAGTGATCGCGTCCCGGACGCGCTCGGCCGCGCGTTGGCGCGCCGCGGATACCAGACCCTCACGCCGGTGCAGCGCGCCGTGCTGGAGGCGGCGCCGCCCGGGCGGGACATGCTCGTCTCGGCGCCGACGGGCTCCGGCAAGACCGTCGCCTTCGGGCTGGCGCTGGCCGGGAGCCTGCTCGACGGCGCGGGCCGGGCGATCCTCGGCGGGGCGCCGCGGGCGCTGGTGGTGACGCCGACGCGCGAGCTCGCCCAGCAGGTGGCGGGGGAGCTCGCCTGGCTCTACGGCGAGGCGGGGGCGCGGGTGGCGTGCTGCGTGGGCGGGACCGACCTGCGCGCCGAGCGGGCGCGGCTCGCCGCCGGCTGCGAGGTGGTGGTCGGCTCGCCGGGGCGTCTGCGCGACCATGCCGGGCGGCGGGCGCTGGAGCTCGGCGGCCTCGCCTGCGTGGTGCTCGACGAGGCGGACGACATGCTGCAGATGGGCTTCCGCGAGGACCTCGACTTCCTGATGGCGGCGGCGGGGCCGGAGCGGCGGACGCTGATGTTCTCGGCGACGCTGGGGCCGCGGATCGAGGCGCTGGCCGCGCAGTACCAGCGCGAGGCGGCGCGGATCGACGCGGGCGAGGTCGCGGCGGGGGGCGAGATCCGGTTCGAGGCGGCGGCGGTGGCGGCGGCCGACCGGGCGGCGGCGGTGGCGAACCTGCTGCGCTTCCACGAGGCGGCCGGCGCGATGGTGTTCTGCGCCCGCCGCGACGGGGTGGCGGAGCTGGCCGGCTGGCTCGGGCAGCGCGGGTTCCGGGTGGTGGCGCTGTCGGGCGACCTCGCGCCGCGCGAGCGGGCGGCGGCGGTGGCGGCCTTGCGCGAGGGGCGGGCGCGGGTCTGCGTGGCGACGGATCTGGCGGCGCGGGGGCTCGATCTGCCGGGGGTGGAACTGGTCATCCATGCCGACCTGCCGGCGAGCGCGGCGGCGCTGACGCATCGCTCGGGGCGGACGGGGCGGGCGGGGCGGGGCGGGCACGCGTTGCTGCTCGCGCCGCCGTCGTCGCGGCGGCGGGCGGCGATGCTGGCGGCGCGGGCGGGGGTGGCGCTCGACTGGGTGGCGGTTCCCGACGCCGAGGCGATCCTCGCCCGCGACGAGGCGCGGCTGATGGCCGACGCAGTGCTGGTCGAGCCGGCGGCGGCGGCGGAGCGCGACGCGGCGGCGCGGCTCCTCGCGGCGCACGACCCGGAGCGGGTGGCGGTGGCGTTCCTGCGCGAGCGGGCGCGTGCCCGGCCGGCGCCGGAGGCGCTCGGCGGCGGCGGGGCGGGGGCGGAGCGCGTGTGGTTCGCCATCGACCGCGGGCGGGCGGCGGGCGTGGAGGCGGGCGGGCTGGTGCGGCTGATCTGCCGGCTGGGCGGCGTCGACCGGGCCGCGGTCGGGCGCATCCGGGTGCGCGAGCACGAGACCGCCTTCGAGATCGCCGCCGGCGCGGCCGAACGCTTCGCCGCCGCGGCGGCCCGGGCGGCGCGCGGCGCGGCGGTGGCGATCCGCCGCTCCGGCCCGGGAGGCGGGTAGCGGCGCCACGGGCGCGCGCCGGCGACCTGGCTGGCGCGGCTCCTTGAGGCCCCCGGTCGGGGTTCCTGTCAGTGGCGAGGCGTTTGGCGGCGCGGGGGCGGAGCCTCCCGCGCCGTCCGTCGTTCCGGGGTTCAGGCTCGCCCGGCGGAGGTGGCGCCCTTTGCTGGGCCGCCGGCGCGTGGCCGCCGCGCCGTGCGTCGTTCCGGGGTTCAGGCTCGCGCCGGGGCGCGGGCGCGGATATGCTCGGGGCCGCCGGCGCGGGGCCGGGTGGGGGAGCGGATGCGGCTCGCGGATCTCGACGTGCTCGTCGTCGGCAACCCGCCGCCGGGGTTCGGCGGGCGCTACTTCATCCTCGTCAAGCTGACCACCGCCTGCGGGATCGTCGGCTGGGGCGAGGTCTACGCCGCGACGGTGGGGCCGGCGGCGATGCGGGCGGTGATCGCCGACGTCTTCGCGCGGCACATGGCGGGCGAGAGCCCCGAGAACGTCGAGCTGATGTTCCGCCGGGTCTATTCCGCCGGGTTCAGCCAGCGCCCCGATCCGACGGTGATGGGGGCCTTCTCCGGGCTGGAGATCGCCTGCTGGGACATCGTCGGCAAGGCGCGGGAGCGGTCGGTCCATGCGCTCTGGGGCGGGCGGCTGCGCGACCGGCTTCGGGCCTACACCTATCTCTATCCGGGCGAGGGGCAGGATCCGGCTGGGTTCTACAACGACCCGGACGCCTCGGCCGAGGCCGCGGCGGCGCTGGTGGAGCGCGACGGCTTCACCGCGGTGAAGTTCGATCCGGCAGGCCCCTATACCATCCATGGCGGGCGGCAGCCGGCGCTGGCCGAGCTCGACCGCTCCGAGGCGTTCTGCCGGGCGGTGCGGGCGGCGGTCGGCGACCGGGCGGACCTGCTCTTCGGCACGCATGGCCAGTTCACCACCTCGGGCGCGATCCGGCTGGCGCGGAGGATCGAGGCCTACGACCCCCTGTGGTTCGAGGAGCCGGTCCCGCCGGACAACCCGCTGGAGATGGGGCGGGTGGCGGCGGCGGTGCGGATGCCGGTGGCGGCAGGCGAGCGGCTGACCACGAAGCAGGAGTTCGCGGCGCTGCTGCGCGCGGGCGGCGCCGGGATCCTGCAGCCGAGCCTCGGGCGGGTCGGGGGCCTTCTGGAGGCGCGCAAGATCGCGGCGATGGCGGAGGGGTTCAACGCCCAGGTGGCGCCGCATCTCTATGCCGGGCCGGTCGCTTGGGCGGCCGGGGCGCAGCTCGCGGCCTCGATCCCGAACTTCCTGCTGCTGGAGACGATCCTGACCGGCGGCGGCTTCCATGCGGCGCTGGTCGGCGGGGCCTGGGACTGGGACGACGGCTACGTGCGGCTGCCCGACCGGCCGGGGATCGGGGTGGAGGTCGACGAGGCGGTGGCGGCGGCGCATCCCTGGACGGGCGAGCGGCTGCATCTGGAAATGAGCGCGGAGGAGGCCGACCCCCGGGGCTCCCGGTTCGGCGGCGGGTGAGCGTTCCCGCGGAAATATTTGATCCGCGCGGAAATACGCTCTCCGTCCGATCCGCTCGCCCTTGACGGCCGGGGGGCCGGCGCTCGATCGGGGGCCCGCGCCTGCTCTGCCCGCCATCTCCCGCGCCCGGCCGCAGGTCTGCCGTGCGCTCGCGCGCGCCTATTCCGCCGGGCTCGGCGCGCCGCGGGCGAGGCGCGCGGAGAGCTCCTCCCAGGCGGCGTTGATGGCGGCGAGGCGGGCGTTGGCGAGGGTGACGCTCTCGCGCGGCAGGCCGCGGGCGACCAGCCGGTCGGGATGATTCTCCCGCACCAGCCGGCGCCAGCGGGCGCGCGCCTCGGCGAGGTCGGCGTCGCGGGGGATGCCGAGCACCTGCCAGGGGTCGCGCGAGGCGTCGCCGGTGCGCCGCGCCTCGACGCAGGCGAAGACCGCCTCGGAGATGCCGAAGATCTCGGCGACGCGGGCGAGGAAGGCGCGCTCCTCGTCGTGGTAGCCGCCGTCGGCGACGGCGACGTAGAAGAGCCCCTCGAGGATGTCCTCGAGCATCCGCGGCTGGCGGCGGAACATCCGGGCGATGCGCCCGGCATAGGCGTCGAAGCCGGCGACGTCCTGGCGGGCGAGGTTGAAGACGCGCGCGGCGGCGGCCTCGTCCTCCGGCGCGATCTGGAAGACCTGGCGGAAGGCGCGCACCTCGGCGACGTTCACCTGCCCGTCGGCCTTGGCCATCTTGGCCCCGAGGCAGACGATGGCGATGGTGAAGGCGACGCTCTTCTCCGGGCGCACGTCGCGGCGGTCGAAGAGCGCGATCAGCCCCTCGCCGCGGGCGACGACGGCGCTGGCGAGATCGGCGAGGCGTTTCCAGATCGACATGCGCCGAGCCTAGCAACCGGCGCGGCGGCGGAGAACGGCGAAAACGACGTCGGCGCGTCATCCGCCCGGTCGCCTCGTCCCGAGCCCCCCGCCGTCTCCCCGCGCTCGTCGGGGGCGATCGCCCGGGATCAGAGCAGGCGCTGGAGCAGGACGAGGTCGAACCAGCGCTCGAACTTGCGGCCGGCCTCGGGGATGCGGCCGACGATGCGGAAGCCCTCGCGCTCGTGGAAGGCGACGGCGGCCGGATTCTCGCCGGAGACCGCGGCGACCAGCGAATGCACGCCGCTCGCCCGGGCGATCCCGACCAGCCGGCCGAGAAGCCGCGGCCCGAGGCCCTTTCCTGTGGCGCCCTCGGCGAGGATGATCGTGTGCTCCATCGTGTGGGCGTAGCCGACGCCGCTGCGGAACTGCGCGTAGGTGGCGAAGCCGGCGAGCCTCCCCTCCGCCTCCGCGACGAGCCAGGGATGGCCGTCCGCGGCGCGCCCCGCCATCATGGCGCGGACCTCGTCGGCGCCGCGCGGCACCTCGTTGAAGGTGGCGACGCTCGACAGGATCACCGGGTTCCAGATCGCCGCGATGGCGTCGGCGTCCTTGGGGCGGGCGTCGCGGATGGTCGGCACGGGCGGCGGGCTCCGGGCTCCGGGGGGCTCCGGCGAAGGTATCGCGCGCAAGGTGGCGGGCAAGCGGGATCCCGCGGCGACCGGCCGGCTTGCGCGGGCCCGCGGGGCGTGGTCACTGGGCACGCGGGACCGACGGAGAGGCGCGGCGTGGCCTGGGACTTCTGGATCGACCGGGGCGGCACCTTCACCGACATCGTCGCGCGCGACCCCGAGGGCGCTCTGCACCGGACGAAGCTCCTCTCCGAGAACCCCGGCCGCTACCGCGACGCGGCGCTTCAGGGCATCCGCGACTTCCTCGGTCTCGGCCCGGAGGCGCCCATCCCCGCCGACCGCGTCGCCAGCGTCAAGATGGGCACCACCGTCGCCACCAACGCCCTTCTCGAGCGCAAGGGCGACCCGGTCGTCCTCGTCACCACGCAGGGCCTCGGCGAGCAGCTGCGCCTCGCCTACCAGAACCGCCCCCGCCTCTTCGACCGCCACATCGTGCTCCCGGACATGCTGCATTCCCGCACCATCGAGGCCCGCGAGCGCGTCCGCGCCGACGGCACGGTCGAGACCCCCCTCGATGAGCCGCATCTCGCGGCCGAGCTCGCCGCCGCCCGCGCGGCCGGCTTCGATGCCTGCGCCGTCGTCCTCGTCCACGGCTACCGCCACCGCGCCCACGAGGCCCGCGCCGCCGCGCTCGCCCGCGCCGCCGGCTTCGCCCAGGTCTCCGTCAGCCACGAGGTCTCGCCGCTGATGAAGATGGTCAGCCGCGGCGACACCACCGTGGTCGACGCCTACCTGACCCCGATCCTGCGCCGCTACGTCGACCGGGTGGCCGCCGCCTTCGACGGCGACATGACCGGCAAGCTCCTGTTCATGCAGTCCTCCGGCGGCCTTACCGACGCGCGCCGCTTCCAGGGCAAGGACGCCGTGCTCTCCGGCCCGGCGGGCGGCGTCGTCGGCGCGGTCCGCACCAGCCAGATCGCCGGCCAGCACGCCATCGTCGGCTTCGACATGGGCGGCACCTCCACGGACGTCTGCCACTTCGCCGGCGAGCTCGAGCGCGTGCTCTCCACCGAGATCGCCGGCGTCCGCATCACGGCGCCGATGATGATGATCCACACCGTCGCGGCCGGCGGCGGCAGCCTGCTCACCTTCGACGGCGCCCGGATGCGCGTCGGCCCCGAGAGCGCCGGCGCCGACCCCGGCCCCGCCTGCTACGGCCGCGGCGGCCCGCTCGCGGTGACCGACGCCAACGTCGCCACCGGCCGCCTCCGCCCGGAGTTCTTCCCCGCCATCTTCGGCCCCGACGGCGACATGGCCCTCGACCTCCGCACCACGCGCGAGAAGTTCGAGACGCTCGCCGCCGCCGTCGGCAAGCCGGTCGAGGAGGTCGCCGAGGGCTTCCTGCGCATCGCCGTCGAGAACATGGCCAACGCCATCAAGAAGATCAGCGTCCAGCGCGGCCACGACGTCACCGAGCATTGCCTGACCGTCTTCGGCGGCGCCGGCGCCCAGCACGCCTGCGCCATCGCCGACACGCTGGGGATGCGGACCTGCCTCGTCCACCCGATGGCCTCGCTGCTCTCCGCCTACGGCATGGGCCTCGCCGATATCCGCGCCGCCCGGGTCGAGGCGGTCGAGGCCGGACTCGACGACGCCTCCCGCCTCGCCGCCGCGGCGCGGCTCGACGGGCTCGGCGTCGTCGTCCTCGGCGAGGTCGAGGCCCAGGGCGTGCCGGAACGCGCCATCCGCCTGACCCAGCGCGTCCACCTGAAGGTGAAGGGAACCGACGCCGCCCTCGCCGTCCCCTTCGGGACCGAGGCGGCGATGCGCGCCGCCTTCGCCGAGGCCCACCGCGCCCGCTTCGGCTTCGAGCCGGGCGCCGCGCTCGTCATCCACGCCGTCGAGGTCGAGGCCGTCGGCGAGGCCGCCGACCTCAGCGAGCCCGAACGCGCGGAGACCGAGCGCCCCGAGGACGCCTACGAGGTCGCGCTCACCGCCCCGGTCTGGCTCCACGGCGGCTGGACCGACGCTCGCTTCGTCCGCCGCGGCGCCCTCGCCCCCGGCGACCGGGTCAGCGGCCCGGCCGTGATCGTCGAGGACCACACCTCGATCCTCGTCGAGCCCGGCTGGCGGGCGCGCGTCACCGGCCGCGACCACGTGCTGGTCGAGCGCGTCGCCCCCCGCGCCGAACGCGCCATCGGCGCCGACGCCGACCCGGCGCTGCTCGAGGTCTTCAACAACCTCTACATGTCGATCGCCGAGCAGATGGGCGCGGTGCTCGAGAACACCGCCGCCTCCGTCACCATCAAGGAACGGCTCGACTTCTCCTGCGCCGTCTTCGACGCCGCCGGCAACCTGATCGCCAACGCCCCGCACATGCCGGTCCACCTCGGCTCGATGGGCGCGAGCGTGAAGGCGATCGTCGCGCAGAACCCCGACATGCGCCCCGGCGACGCCTTCGCGCTGAACGCCCCCTACAACGGCGGCACCCACCTGCCCGACATCACCGTCGTCGCGCCCGTCTGGGACGACACGGGCGCCCGCGTCCTCTTCTTCACCGCGGCCCGCGGCCACCACACCGACGTCGGCGGCCTCACCCCCGGCTCGATGCCGCCCGACAGCCGCACCATCCACGACGAGGGCGCCTATATCGACAACTGGAAGCTGGTCGAGGCCGGCCGCTTCCGCGCGGAGGAGACGCGCGACCTCCTCCTCTCCGGCGACTGGCCGGCCCGCGCCCCGGAGACCAACCTCGCCGACCTGCGCGCCCAGGTCGCCGCCTGCGCCAAGGGCGCGGCCGAGCTCCGGCGCATGGTCGACCATTTCGGCCTCGGCGTGGTCGAGGCCTACATGGCCCATGTCCAGGACAATGCCGAGGAGAGCGTCCGCCGCGCCATCGAGGCGCTGCACGACGCCGAGGTCGTCTATCCGATGGACGACGCGGTAGACGGCACGAAGCGCGAGATCCGCGTCCGCGTCACCGTCGACACGGCGGCGCGCACCGCCCGCATCGACTTCACCGGCACGACGGCGCAGCTCGCCACCAACTACAACGCCCCCGAGCCGGTGACGCGGGCGGCGGTGCTCTACGTGTTCCGCTGCCTCGTGGACGCCGACATCCCGATGAACGAGGGCGTGATGAAGCCGCTCGACGTGGTGCTGCCGCGCGGCACCATGCTGTCGCCGGACTACCCCGCCGCGGTGATCGCCGGCAACGTCGAGACCAGCCAGGCGGTGACCTCGGCGCTCTTCCTCGCCCTCGGCGTGCAGGCGGCGGCGCAGTCCACCATGAACAACACCACCTGGGGCGACGAGAACCGCCAGTACTACGAGACCGTCTGCGGCGGAACCGGCGCCGGCGTCCTCTCCGACGGCGCCGGCCACCCGGGCACGAGCGGCGTCCATTCCCACATGACCAACTCGCGCCTGACCGACCCGGAGGTGCTGGAATGGCGCTACCCGGTGGTGCTCGACGAATTCCGCATCCGCCCCGGCTCCGGCGGCGCCGGCCGCTTCCGCGGCGGCGACGGGGTGACGCGGCGCATCCGGTTCCTCGAGCCGATGACGCTCGCCATCCTCGCCGGCCACCGCACCGTGCCGCCCCCCGGCCTCGCCGGCGGCGGTCCCGGCGAGGTCGGCCGCGCCCGCATCCTGCGCGCCGACGGGCGGGAGGAGGCGCTGGGCGCCGCCGACCGCCGCGAGGTCGGCCCGGGCGACGTCTGGGTGCTGGAGACCCCGGGAGGCGGCGGCTATGGCGAGCCCTGAGAATCCGCCCGGGAAGCCGGTGGTGACGATCCGCTACTGCCGCCTCTGCGGCTGGCTGCTGCGCGCCGCCTGGCTGGCGCAGGAGCTGCTCTCCACCTTCTCCGAGGAGCTCGGCGGCGTGCTCCTCGAGCCGGGCACGGGCGGCGTCTTCGAGATCGAGGTCGCCGGCCGGCTCGTCTGGGAGCGCAAGCGCGACGCCGGCTTCCCCGGCGCGGCCGAGCTGAAGCGCCGCGTCCGCGACGCGGCCTTCCCGGAGCGCGAGCTGGGGCACATGGAACGCAAGGACCCCGCGCCCTGAGCTGCCTCGGCCGACGCGATTCCGGCGGTGATTTCTTCGCGGGGGAGGCCGCGCCTACACGATTCTTGCTCTCTCGCGAGGCTGTTGGACGAGCCCGGGCAGATGCGAACGGGCGACATCTCGACCATGCTTGTTCGCGCGCAAATAGGGTCAGGACCCATTAAGGGGATTCCCTGATCAGGGTATTTGTGATTCATTCTGGGAAAAGGAGCAGTCCCATGAGTGATCGCTTTTGGCTGACCGCCGAAGAGGTGGCGCTGTTGTCTCCGCTTTTCC
>NZ_JAGOMQ010000080.1 GCF_017993425.1 Amaricoccus sp. | reverse complement strand
AGTCGGCGTAGATCGGATGGGCGTCGGTGAGCTTCCTCACCTCGGCCAGAACCTCGGCCTCGACGGCGGGGTCGCCCTCGGGGTTGGCGGCCAGCGCGTCGACGACCCTGAGCAGCAGCTCGCCGACACGGGCGAACTCCGCCTGCCCGAAGCCGCGGGTGGTGCCGGCGGAGGTGCCGAGGCGGATGCCGGAGGTGACGAAGGGCTTCTCCGGGTCGAAGGGGATGGCGTTCTTGTTGCAGGTGAGGCCGGCGCGCTCCAGCGCCCGCTCGGCATCGCGGCCCGTCACCCCCTTCGGGCGCAGGTCGACGAGGACCATGTGGCAGTCGGTGCCGCCGGAGACGATGTCGAGGCCGCCGGCCTTCAGCGTCGCGGCGAGGGCGCGGGCATTGGCGATGACGGCGGCGGCGTAGTCCTTGAATTCCGGGCGCAGCGCCTCGCCGAAGGCGACGGCCTTGGCGGCGATGACATGCATCAGCGGGCCGCCCTGGTTGCCGGGGAAGACGGCCGAGTTGAGCTTTTTCGCCAGCGCCTCGTCATTGGTCAGGATGATGCCGCCGCGTGGGCCGCGCAGGGTCTTGTGGGTGGTCGAGGTGGTGACATGGGCGTGCGGCACCGGGTTCGGATAGAGCCCGGCGGCGATCAGGCCGGCATAGTGGGCCATGTCGACCATCAGCCAGGCGCCGACCTCGTCGGCGATGGCGCGGAAACCGGCGAAGTCGATCTCGCGCGGATAGGCCGAGGCGCCGGCGATGATCAGCTTCGGTTTCGTTTCCAGCGCGCGGGCGCGCACCGCCTCCATGTCGATGATCTGGTTGTCCTCGCGGACCTCGTAGCTCACCACGTCGAACCACTTGCCCGACATGGTGACGGGCGAGCCGTGGGTGAGGTGGCCGCCATGGGCGAGGTTCATGCCCATGATCCGGTCGCCGGGCTGGAGCAGCGCGAGGAACACCGCCTGGTTGGCCTGCGCGCCGGAATGCGGCTGGACATTGGCAAAGGCGGCGCCAAAGATCTCCTTGACCCGGTCGATGGCGAGGGTCTCGACCTCGTCGACGAACGCGCAGCCGCCATAGTAGCGCTTGCCGGGATAGCCCTCGGCGTACTTGTTGGTCAGGACCGAGCCCTGGGCGATCAGCACGTCGCGCGAGACGATGTTCTCGGAGGCGATCAGCTCGATCTCGTGCCGCTGGCGGCCGAGTTCGCGGTCGATGGCGGCGGCGACGGCCTCGTCGGAGAGGCGGGCGGCGGGGTCTGGCATGGGAGCGTTTCCTTGTTCTGGTCAGAGGCCGGCGGCGAGTTCGCGCGCGGCGATGTCGAGGAGGGCGCGGACGTGCGGGGCGAAGGAGCGCCAGACGGTGAGGTGAAAGCGGTCGGCGGCCTCGCGGACAAGGACGACCTGCGCGGTGTCGAAGACGGTGCGCGCACCGGTGCCGACCGGCATCGCCGCGAGGTCGCGCGGGGCGCCGGTGGCGAGCAGCGTCAGGACCGCCGGGCCGCTCAGGGCATAGGTGATCTCGCGGTCGGAGACCTCGACGGCGCTGTGTGGGACCGGGATCCGCGCCAGGTCGGCGAGCAGAGCGTCGCGCTCGGCCTCGGGCGCCTCGATCAGCCATTCGTCGGGGCCGAGGCAGAGCGCGGCGCGGCCGCCCTGGACGCTCCGCGCGCCGATGGTGGTCGGGAGGTGGATGGCGGCGGGATCGGCGAGACGGAGCGAGACGCGGGTGGTCGCGGGCAGCTCGGTGACGATGACGCCGGAGGCGGTGAGGGTGGTCATGTCTCGGTCTCCTCTCAGACGCTCAGCCGGCTGTTCTCGGGGTCGAGAAAGACGGTGCCCTTCACGACCCTGGCGGTGATCGTGCCATTCGGCATCGGGACATGCAGGGTCTCGCCGTCCCTTGCCCGGCCGTCGGCGACGACGGCCATGGCGATCGAGCGGCCGAGCGCGTCGCTCCAGTAGGAGGAGGTGACATGGCCGAGCATGGTCATCGGCTTTGGCTGGTTCGGATCGGCGACGATCTGCGCGCCTTCCTGGAGCACGACCTTGGGATCGTCGGTCAGCAGGCCGACCAGCTGCTTGCGGCCCTTGGCCACCATGTCCGGGCGCGTCAGCGAGCGCTTGCCGACGAAGTCGGGCTTCAGCTTGCCGATCGCCCAGGTGAGGCCGGCGTCGTCGGGGGTCAGCGTGCCGTCGGTGTCCTGGCCGACGATGATATAGCCCTTCTCGGCGCGCATGACATGCATCGCCTCGGTGCCATAGGGGGTGATGTCATACTGCTGGCCGGCGTCCATGAGCTTTTCCCACAGCGCGCGGCCGTGGCGGGCGGGGACATTGACCTCGAAGCCGAGCTCGCCGGTGAAGGAGACGCGGAAGAGCCGGGCGGGAAAGCCCGCGACGGTGGTCTCGATCACCGCCATGTGCGGGAAGGCTTCCGCCGAGAGGTCGGCGTCGGGAACGAAGGGCGCGAGCAGCCGCCGCGCGTTCGGGCCCTGCAGCGCGATCGTCGCCCATTGCTCGGTGGTCGAGGTCAGCCAGACCTGGAGGTCGGGCCATTCGGTCTGCAGATAGTCCTCCATCATGTTGAGCACGCGCGCGGCGCCGCCGGTCGTCGTGGTGACGTGGAAGCGGTCGGGGGCGAGGCGGCCGATGACGCCGTCGTCGCGGATGAAGCCGTCCTCGCCGAGCAGCAGGCCGTAGCGGCAGCGCCCGACCCCGAGCTTGGCCCAGGGGTTGGTGTACATCCGCTCCATGAAGGTGACGGCGTCGGGACCGGTGACCTCGATCTTGCCCAAGGTCGAGGCGTCGAAGATGCCGACCGAGGCGCGGGCGGCGCGGCACTCGCGCGAGACGGCGGCGTGCATGTCCTCGGCCCCTTGCGGGAAGTACCAGGCGCGCCGCCAGAGGGCGACCGGCTCGAAGGCCGCGCCGTTCGCCTCGGCCCAGGGGTCGATCGGCGTCCGCCGCGTGACCTCGAAGGTCGCGTCCTGGTGGTAGCCGGCAAAGGCGCCGAAGGTCGTCGGCGAATAGGGCGGCCGGAAGGTGGTGAGCCCGACCTGGGGCGGCGCCTTGCCGAGCGCGTCGGCGGCGATCATCAGGCCGTTGACATTCGACATCTTGCCCTGGTCGGTGGCCATGCCATTCGTCGTGTAGCGCTTGACATGCTCGATCGAGCGCATGCCCTCGCGCACCGCGAGGCGGATGTCCTTGGCGGTGACGTCGTTCTGGAAGTCGATGAAGGCCTTGGCCTTTCCCGGATCGCGGTCGGTCGGCAGCTCCTTGCAGGTGATGCCCGAGCCGGGGCGGTCGGCGGTGACGGCATGGGCCTGCGCGGTCGCCTCGCGCCCGGCGTCGCGGGCGGCCTGCGCGCCGGCGGTGGCGCCATCCTCCAGCGCGGCGGCGATGCCCCAGAGGCCGCGGCCGGCGCCGGCGATCCGCACGGCCTCGGTCTTCTGCCCCGGCAGATAGACCCGCAGCGCCTCGTCCCAGGCGAGCTTGCCTTGCGTATGGGAGAAGAGGTGCAGGCAGGGGGTCCAGCCGCCGCACATCAGCACCGCGTCGCAGGCGATCTCGCGCGCCTCGCCGGCCTTGCCGTCGGTGACGCGGTTGACGCGCAGCGACTTGACCCGCAGCCGGCCGGAGGTGCCGGTGACGGTGCGCCCGAGCAGCGTCTCGATGCCGAGGGCGCGGGCGCGGTCGGTGAGGGCATGGTCCACGCTCGCGCGGATATCGACGATGACGGCGGGCCTGGCCCCGGCCTCGGCGAGGTCGAAGGCGGCGTACCAGGCGCTGTCATGGGCGGTGACGATGGCCGGATGATTGCCGACCTTGACGCCGTAGCGGTGGAGATAGGTCTGGGCGGCGCCCGCGAGCATCACGCCCGGGCGATCGTTGCCGTCAAAGACCAGCGGCTTTTCCAGCGCGCCCTGCGCCAGCACCACTTCCTTCGCGCGCACCTTCCACATGCGCTCGCGCGGGGCGCCGGCGGGGACCGTGTCGAGATGGTCGGTCAGGCGCTGGCAGAGGCCGACGAGGTTCCGGTGGTAATAGCCGATCGCGGTGGTGCGCGGCAGCACGGTGACGTTGGGGAGGCTCCCGAGTTCGGCGAGGGTCTGGCCGAGCCAGTCCCAGGCGGGCTTGCCGTCGATGACGATCGCGGGCTCGGACAGCAGCGCGCCGCCGGGCTCGGAATGCTCGTCGACGACGAGGACCGACGCGCCCGAGCGCCCCGAGGCGAGCGCCGCGGCGAGGCCGGCGGCGCCGGCGCCGACGACGAGCACATCGACATGGTGGAAGCGCGAGGCATAGCTGTCGGCGTCGGGCTCGCTCGGCGAGACGCCGAGGCCGGCGGCATTGCGGATGACCGGCTCGTAGACCCGGTCCCAGAAGGCGCGCGGCCACATGAAGGTCTTGTAGTAGAAGCCGGCCGAGAACAGCGAGCCGAGGTTGTCGTTGATCGCGCCCGCGTCGAAGGCGAGGCTCGGCCAGCGGTTCTGGCTGGTCGCCTCGAGCCCGGCGCGCAGCTCCTGGAGGGTGGCGCGGGTATTGGGCTCGAAGCGGCCCGGGCCGCGGCTGGTGCCGATCAGCGCGTTCGGCTCGTCCGAACCCGCCGAGACCACGCCGCGCGGGCGATGGTACTTGAAGGAGCGGCCCATCAGGTGGACGCCGTTGGCGAGCAGCGCCGAGGCCAGCGTGTCGCCGGCGAGGCCGGTGTAGGACTTGCCGTCGAAGCTGAAGCTGACCGGGCGGGCGTGGTCGACGCGGCCGCGGTTGGGGAGGCGGTAGCCGGTCATTTGCCTTCTCCGGTCAGGGCCGCGGGGGCGGGGCGGGGCTCGCCCGCCTTGTAGGTCGCGAGGAACTTGTCGCCGACGGTCTCGCGGGCGGCGTTGAAGAAGCGCGCGCAGCCGTTCAGGTGCCGCCAGCGCTCGAAATGGACGCCCTTGGGATTGGAGCGGATGAAGAGGAAGTCGCGCCATTCCTCGTCCGAGAGCTTCGAGGGATCGGCGGGGCGGGCGATATGGGCCTCGCCGGCATAGGCGAATTCGAGCTCGGGCAGGTCCTGCTCGCAATAGGGGCAATGGATCAGCAGCATCTCGTCTCTCCCTAATGCGCGACGGCGGCGGCGGCGGCCTCGTCGATCAGCCGGCCGGTGGTGAAGCGCTCGAGCGTGAAGGGCGCGTTGATCGGGTGCGGCTCGTCCTTCGCCACGGTATGGGCCAGGACATGCGCGGCGCCGGGGGTGGCCTTGAAGCCGCCGGTGCCCCAGCCGCAGTTGACATAGAGCCCGGGCACCGGCGTCTTGCCGAGGATCGCCGAGCGGTCGGGGGTGACGTCGACGATGCCGCCCCATTTGCGCAGCATCCGCATCCGGCGGAAGACGGGGAAGATCTCGCAGATCGCCGCCACGGTGTGTTCGATCAGCGGCAGGCCGCCGCGCTGGGAATAGCTCACATACTGGTCGGTGCCCGAGCCGATGACCAGCTCGCCCTTGTCGGACTGGCTGATATAGGCATGCACCGAGTTCGACATGACGACGCAGGGGAAGACCGGCTTGATCGGCTCGGAAACCAGCGCCTGCAGGGGATAGGACTCGAGCGGCAGCCGCACGCCCGCGGTCTCCATCACCACCGAGGTATGGCCGGCGGCCGAGACCGCGACCTTCTTCGCGGCGATGAAGCCCTTCGCGGTCTCGACGCCGGTCACCCGGCCGTCGGGCCCGCGCCGGATCGCCGTCACCGGGCAGTTCTGGATGATGTCGACGCCGCGCGCCGCCGCGGCGCGGGCATAGCCCCAGGCGACGGCGTCGTGGCGCGCGGTCCCCGCCCGGCGCTGCAGCGCCGCGCCCATCACCGGGTAGCGGGCCCCGGGGTTGATGTCGAGCGGCGGGCAGAAGGCCTTGGCCTCCGCCGCGGTCAGCCAGGCGTTGTCGACGCCGTTCAGACGGTTCGAATGCACATGGCGCTGGAAGGACTGCACGTCATGGACATTATGCGCGAGCATCAGCACGCCGCGCTTGGAATACATCGTGTTGTAGTTCAGCTCCTGGGACAGGTCCTCCCAGAGGTCGAGCGCGTGGTCGAAGAGCCGGGCACTCTCGTCGTAGAGATAGTTCGAGCGGATGATCGTGGTGTTGCGCCCGGTATTGCCGCCGCCGAGCCAGCCCTTGTCGATCACCGCGACGGATGTGATCCCGTGCTCCTTGGCAAGATAATAGGCCGCGCCGAGCCCGTGGCCCCCCGCCCCGACGATGATCACGTCGTAGGACGCCTTCGGCTCGCGATCCGGCCACTGCGCCGTCCAGTTCCTCTGACCCGTCAGCGCGCCCTTGACCACCTGGGCGAAGGAAAAATGCGTCAT
>NZ_JAGOMQ010000079.1 GCF_017993425.1 Amaricoccus sp. | reverse complement strand
GTTGGGGGAGGGGGCGGTGGGGGCGTCCCAACGTGGTCTTTGGTTAAACTATTGAAATATATTGATTATATTGGTTGCCGATTCACTGCCCCGCGGTGGAGCCAAAGCCCGGCTGGAAGCAGGTCGCGACGGTGACGCCAGACGGATTTGACCCGCGGCAAATCCGTCCGCGATCGCCCCTCGGGGGGCGAGCGCGTTGCCGCGCTCGCCGGGGCGATCGCGGACGGATTGCGCGCGACGGGGAAATCTGGACCCCTCACGGCTTCCGCGCGCAACCGCGCTCCAGCCGTCGGCGCGGCGAAAGCCGGGCTTTCGCTTGTCGCGCCGGGCCTCGCGGGCAAGCCCGCTTCGGTCGCTCGGGGCCCCGTGGATCCGGCAGGCGTTCCATGGTGTGAGCCCGATGCTGGCCGCGTCGCGCAAGCTCGCGCCCGACCGTCGTTGACGGGATCTTAAGCCCCCGTTGCCAAATCTCCCGTTCGACCGGCCGCTCCTCACGGCCGCATCCCCACGGAAGGACTGAGCATGGGCATCTCTTCGTCGATGAACGCCGGCGTCTCCGGCCTCAACGCGAACGCGAACAAGCTCGCCACCATCTCCGACAATATCGCGAACTCACAGACCTACGGATACAAGCGCGCCGACGTGGACTTCGCCTCGATGGCGGTCAGCGATTCGCGCACGCCCTATACGGCGGGCGGCGGCAGGTGGTTCACCGCGGGGGGCGTCAAGACCAACGCCATCTGGGACATCGACGCCAAGGGGGCGCTCGCCTCCACGGCGAACGCCACCGACATCGCCATCACCGGGCGGGGGATGCTGCCGGTCACCACGCTGTCGTCGGTGACCAACGTGGGCGCGGCGGCGAGCCAGCCGGACTTCTTCCTGACCTCGACGGGTTCGTTCGAGGCGGACGCCGCCGGCTACCTGCGCACGCCCTCGGGGCTGGTGCTGATGGGGTGGCCGGCGGACCTGAACGGCAACATCCCGGCGCAGCCGCGCGACAGCGCCGCCGGGCTGACGCCGATCCAGATCAACCGCTCGTCCTTCGCGGCGCAGCCGACCTCGACGATCACGCTGAACGCCAACCTGCCGGCGACGGAGACGCAGGCGGGGGCGGCCGGGACGGCGCTGCCGGTCAACGTCGAGTATTTCGACAACCTCGGGGCCTCGCAGACGCTCGCCATGTCGTTCACGCCGGTGGTGCCGGCGAGCGGGCAGTCGAACACCTGGACGATGACGATCACCGACCAGGTGACGGGGCTGTCGGGCGGCACGTACCAGATCGTGTTCTCGGACACGCCGCCGAACGCGGGCGCGATCGCCAGCGTGACGCAGACGGGGGCGCCGACCGCGCCGCTGACCTCGAGCTACGACGCGACGACGGGGGATCTGTCGCTCAACCTCGGCAACCAGCCGATCGCCATCCAGCTCGGCGCGCCGGGCGGGGGGGCGAACCAGCACCTGAGCCAGCTCTCCTCGACGTTCTCGCCGGTCGGCGTGACCAAGGACGGCTCGCCGGCGGGGACGTTCACCGGGGTGACGATCGACGAGAACGGGCTGATGCGGGCGTCGTACTCGTCGGGGTTCACGCGGGTGATCTATCAGGTGCCGGTGGTGGACGTGCCGAACTTCAACGGCCTGCGGGTGCTCGACAACCAGACCTTCGGGCTCTCGGACCTGTCGGGGTCGATGTTCCTGTGGAACGCGGGCGACGGGCCGACGGGGGCGATCCAGGGCTTCTCGCGCGAGCAGTCGACGACCGACATCGCGCAGGAGCTGACGCAGCTCATCACCACGCAGCGGGCCTATTCGTCGAACGCGAAGATCATCCAGACCGTCGACGAGATGCTCCAGGAAACCACCAACCTCAAGCGCTGAGGCTGAAGGCGGGAGGCGGCCATGGGCATCTCGAACGCGCTGAACAACGCCTATACCGGGCTGGTCGGGGCCTCGCGGCTCGCCGACACGGTGTCGAACAACGTCGCGAACGCGATGACGCCGGGCTTCGGGCGGCGGGTGACGGAGCTCTCGTCGCTGGCGCTCGGGGGCTACGGCTCGGGCGTGCGGGTGACGGGGACCTACCGGACGGAGAACGCCTTCGTCACCGCCGAGCGGCGGGCGATGGACGCGGCGACCGGGGCGGCGACGACGACCTCGGGGGCGTATCTGCGGATCGTCGACGCGCTCGGCGAGCCGGGGGAGGCCGGGGCGCTGGCGACGCGGGCCTCGGGTCTGGAGACGAAGCTGATGGCGGCGGTGGCCTCGCCGCAGTCGCTGACCGGGCTGACCGACGCGGTGACCGCGGCGCGCCAGCTCGCCGAGGCGGTGAACGGGGTGGCGGCGGAGAACCAGCGCCTGCGCACCGAGGCCGACGCGGAGATCGCGCGGCAGGTGGGGCAGGTGAACGACGCGCTGAAGTCCGTGAAGGATCTCAACGACAAGATCACCACGCTTCAGATGAAGGGCGAGGACGTCTCGGGATTGCAGGACGAGCGCGACCGGGTGATCGACGGGATCTCGTCGATCGTCCCGGTGCGGGTGGTGAACCGCGACAACGGACAGGTGGCGCTCTATTCGGCGAACGGCGGCGCGCTGCTCGACGGGCGGGTCTGGGAGCTGTCGTTCCAGCAGGGGCCGAACGTCATCACCGCCGACATGACGCTCGGCGCGCCGCTCGGCGGGCTGATGCAGGACCAGGGCGCGGCCGGGCCGACGGCGGTGGCGGCGGGGACCGGGACGGGGGCCTTCGACGGCGGCTCGCTCGGGGCGCTCTTCGAGATCCGCGACAAGATCGTGCCGGGCGTCGACGCCGAGATGGACCGCTATGCGGCGGAGCTGATCGACCGGTTCCAGAGCCTCGCGGCGGCGGGGTCGCTCGACGCCAGCGGCGACGGGCTCTTCGTCGATGCGGCGGGGACGGGCGGCGTCGGGCTGGCCGGGCGGCTCAAGGTCAATGCGGCGGTGGACCCGAACCAGGGCGGCGCGGCGTGGCGGCTGCGCGACGGCCTGTCGGCCACGGCGCCCGGGGCGGAGGGGTTCGGGGACTACCTGCAGGGCCTCGCCGACGCGATGTCGACGGCGCGGGCGCCGGGCGGCTGGACGACGCAGAACGCCGCGAACGACGCGGCGACGATGGCCTCGGAGATCGCCTCGTTCTTCGCCGGGCGCTCGGCGACGGCGGAGGACACGCAGGCCTATCTCGCGGCGCGGCAGACGACGCTCGCCGACAGCGAGGCCAACGCCATCGGCGTCGACACGGACAAGGAATTGCAGAACCTGATCCTGATCGAGCAGGCCTATGCGGCCAACGCGCGGGTGCTCGCGACCATCGACGACCTCCTGAAGCTGCTGCTGGAGTGACGCCATGAAGCTCGGCAACGCCTCCGACCTCGCCCGGCTGCAGATGCTGCAGCGGAACGCCTTCACCACGCGCGCCGCGCTCGACGCCGCCTCGGTCGAGATGACGAGCGGCGAGAAGCAGGACCGGTTCGCGGCGACGGGGGGGAACCTGACGCGGCTCTTCGCGCTGGAGCGCTCGCTCGGGCGCAACCAGGTGTTCACCGACACCGCCACGCTGAGCGAGATGCGGCTCGACATCATGCAGGAGGGCTTCGGGCGGCTGCTCGGGCCGGTGGAGGGCCTCGCGGTCGACCTCGCCACGGCGACGGGCGTGTCGGACGCCTCGGCGGGGCGGCTCCACGCCGCGACGGCGCGACGGGCGCTGGTCGATGCGGTGAGCGTGCTCAACACGCGGGTGGCCGGGCAGTCGCTCTTCGCCGGCGCGGCGACGGACCGGCCGGCGGTGGCCTCGGCGGAGAGCCTGCTCGCCGATCTCGACGGGCTCGCCGCGGGCGCGGCGACGGCGGCGGACGCGGTGGCGGCGATCGAGGCCTATTTCGCGCCGGGCGGGGGCTTCTTCACCCAGGGCTATGTGGGATCGACGACCGGCCTCGCGGCGGTGGAGATCGGCGAGGGGGCGCGGCTCGACTATGCGGTGCGGGCCGACGGTCCGGAGATCGTGGCGACGCTGAAGGCGCATGCGCTGGCCGCGGTGGTGGCGGGCGGGGCCTTCGCCGGCGACAGCGCCGCGCAGCTCGAGCTGTTGCGGGCGTCGGGTCAGCGGATGCTCGAGGCGCGCGAGGAGGTGCTGGCGCTGCGGGCCCGCGTCGGCGTGTCGCAGAACGTCGTGGAGCGGGCGCAGGCGGAGCGGACCTCGGAGCGCGACGCGCTGGAGCTGGCCCGGACGGGGATCGTGGCGACCGACCCGCTGAAGGCGGCCTCGACCTACCAGACGCTGCAGGTGCAGCTCGAGTCGATCTACACGGTGACGTCGCGGCTCGCCGACCTGCGCTTCACCAACTTCCTGCGCTGACGATGGGGCGCCTGCTCGCCTGCCTCGCCGCGCTGCTGGTGCTCTGGTTCGGCGGGCTCGCCGGGCCGGTCGCGGCGGCGCCGGTGCGCATCAAGGACCTCGTCAACGTCGACGGGGTGCGCGGCAACGACCTGCTCGGCTACGGGCTGGTGGTGGGGCTCAACAACTCGGGCGACAGCCTGCGCAACTCGCCGTTCACCGAGGACGCGATCGTCAACATCCTGGAGCGGCTCGGCGTCAACGTCACCGGCGAGCAGATCCGGGCGCGCAACGTGGCGGCGGTGCTGGTGACCGCGACGCTGCCGGCCTTCGCGCGGGCGGGGAGCCAGATCGACGTGACGGTCTCGGCGATCGGCGATGCGTCGAGCCTGATGGGCGGCACGCTGGTGATGACGCCGCTCAACGCCGCGGACGGGCAGATCTATGCGGTGGCGCAGGGCTCGATCATCGCGGGCGGCATCGTCGCCGAGGGCGTGGCGTCGAGCGTGACGCAAGGGGTGCCGACGGCGGGGCTGATCCCCTCGGGCGGACGGGTCGAGCGCGAGGTGGCGTTCGACTTCAGCCAGTCGGCGGAGCTGCGGCTGGCGCTCAGGAACCCGGACTTCACCACGGCGGCGCGGATCGAGGCGGCGATCAACCGCAACGTCGGCGAGAAGATCGCGCGGATGCTCGACGCCGGCACGGTGCGGCTCGATCTCGCGGGCTTCGGGATCGACCGGCCGGCGCTGCTGATGGCGCAGATCGAGAACGTCGAGGTGCAGACCTCGACGGTGGCCCGCGTGGTGGTCGACCAGCGCTCGGGGACGATCATCCTCGGCCAGGACGTGCGGATCAGCCGGGTGGCGGTGACGCAGGGCTCGATCACCTTGCGGGTCGAGGAGGAGCCGCTGGTGGTGCAGCCGAACCCGTTCGCCGACGGGCAGACGGTGGTGATCCCGCGGACCGACGCCTCGATCGAGGAGCAGCCGGGGACGGGGCTGGCGCTGGTCGAGACCTCGGTGTCGCTGCCGGAGGTGATCGCCGGGCTGAATGCGCTCGGCGTGTCGGCCAACGACATGATCGACATCCTGAAGTCGATCAAGGCCGCCGGCGCGCTCCACGCCGAGTTCATCGTGCAGTAGGGCGGGCGTCCGGGTCTTCGGGCCGACGACGCCGTCGCGGAAACGGCCGGGGTCGCGGGGGAAGCGGCCCGCCGCCGCCTCGGTCGCTGGACCGGTCGCGTTCGCCGCGCCCTGCGCGTCCACTACGTCGCGACCCTTGGCCCGCAGGAACCACGGATCCTGCGGGGCGCTCAGTCCGGCTCGACCGGGGCGATGTCGGCCCGCAGCGTCTCGCCGGCGAGATGGAGATTCCAGGCGGCCGGCGGGGCCATGCGGGCGTGCAGGCGGGCGACGCGCCAGGCGGGCCCGCCGCCGCGGGCCCAGCCCGGCGCGGGGTCGGCGCGCCAGCGGGTCTCGACGCCGGCCGCCCCGCCCTCGCCGGGCGTCAGCAGCAGGACGAGCGCCCCGCCGCCGCCGGGAGCGCCCGCCTCGGCCGCGAGGTGGAGGCGGCGGACGCGGGTGAGCCCCGGCGGCCGGGCGAGCTCGACCGCGACGAGGCCGACCGCGCCGGCGCGGGCCGCCTCCTCGGCGGCCCAGAGCAGCTCCGCGTCGCTGCCGCCGGCGGCGAGCAGGAGCCGGCCGGGCTCGAAGAGCTCGGCGACGCCGTCGCCCGCCAGCTGCTCGGAGGCGCCGGGCGGGCCGAGCCACAGCGCCGACCCGCGGCTCCGGGCGACGAGGAGGAGCGCGAGCGCCCGGCGGGCCGGCCCGGTGATCTCATGGGCGCGGCCGCGCAGGAGCGCGAGCCCCGGGGCGAGCGCGACGTGGTCCGGCCGGGGGAGGGCGGCATGGCGCATCGCGGCAGGATAGGCCATCGCCGCGGCGGGGCCAACGCGCCCCGGCGGGCCGCGCCTTCAGGTCCCGCGCGGCTTGGCGCGGCGGGTGGGGGCGGCGGCGGCGGGGTCCTCGGGCCGGGGGTGGCGGCCGTGAAGCTCGCGGCGGATGTCGGCGCAGAGGGAGGTCCGGGGTCGGGGAGGTCGGCGGCGGTGCCGCGCCTTCAGGTCCCGCGCGGCTTGGCGCGGCGGGTGGGGGTGGCGGCGGCGGGGTCCTCGGGCCGGGG
>NZ_JAGOMQ010000050.1 GCF_017993425.1 Amaricoccus sp. | reverse complement strand
CCTCGACCCCGAGATGCCCCGAAACCCGTGCCATGCCTGCCCCCGTTCTTGGTTGCGGATATGATAACTCACGCGATTCCCCGCAGGAATCCCCTCCCGGCGAGTCAATCAGCCGGAGGCCGTATGATCCGTCAGGCCCGCGGCGCCGCGCGACTCACTTCGAGGTTCGCCGTCCCTGCACGAACCGCGCCGCGTCGAGCCGGGAGACATGCGCATGTCTCCCGGCGGGCGCCGTTGCGGGGCAGACCTTGCCGCTCCGCGAGACCTGGAGTCCGCAGGTCCAAATAGCCCGACCCCGTATCGGCCCCGCGCCGGCCCGACGGCGTCGCCCCGGAGGACGGCGGCCGTTGGCTCCGCCCGGGTCAGCCCTTTCGGGCGAGGGCGGCGGCGACGAGATCGACGAAGTCGGCGGGGTCGCGGACGGCGGCGACCTCCCCCGCCTCGACGGTGACGCCCCAGCGCTCGGCGATGGCGGCGTAGCGCGGCAGGCGGTGGGCGATCAGCGCGCGGAAGCCGTGGCGGACGAAGGCGTCGGGATCGACCTCGTCGGGCGCGAGGCCGTGCTCGGCCCGGTAGCGGTCCCAGAGCTCCACGAGGAAGGGCTCGGGATAGTACATCGGCTTCGGGGCCTTGTCGAAGCGGGCCTCGAGGTCGCGGGCATGGGCGTCGGTCCCGCGGATCCAGATCGGCAGCGTCGCCGAGGCGAGGTCGGCGAGGACCGGATCCTGCGGGTCGGTCGGGTCGACCACCTCGCAGAGCGAGCCGGAGGTGTCGCAGACGAAGTGGTCGTAGCCGTAGATGTCGCGGGCCTTGTCGATGAAGCGCAGCGCGTCGCGGGTGGCGGCGATCTCGGCGTCGCGGTGCTGGCGCTGGCGGCGGAGGTATTCGGCGAAGGGGATGCCGCCCTTCGCCGGGTCGCCGGGCTTGCCGAGATAGGTCGAGAGCGGCGCGAGGTTCTGGAAGGTGATGTTCGAGGCGATGTAGATCGAGTCCGAGCGCAGCAGCTCGCGCAGGAACGGATTCCGCATCGCCTCGCGCTTGAAGTTGTCGACGATGTGCTCGCCCATGTAGCGGGTGCCGATGCGGAAATCGACGGAGTAGTGGAACCACTGCGCCTCGTCGCGCAGCATCGCGGCGATGCGGGTCTTGCCGAGGCCGGACATGCCGAAGAGCGCCACGCGCCGGTGGGAAGCCGCGCGCCATTCCGCCGCCGTCCGGTGGTGCATCGCCGCCCTCGCCGCTGTCCGCGGCCCTAGCTATCCGCGGCCGGAGGGGCTGGCAAGGCGGGGTCGGCGTCGTCGTGAACGACATATTCCCGCGGCAGGTCCCGCGTGGCGGCGCCCCAGGCGGAGGCGCGGGTCCGGCGCTGGTGGGCGTCGAAGGCCGCGCGGTCGCGGAAGGCCTCCGCGACCGTGAGGACGCCGGAGCCGGGGGGCGTCTCGGCGACCTCGAAGGCGAGGCAGCCCGGCTCGGCGCGGGTCAGGCGGACGTGCTCGGCGAGGAGCGGCAGGACCGCGTCCCGCCGCCCGGCCGGGATCGCGAGGCTGCCGGTGAGGCGGACGGTCACCGCCAGCCGAGGGCGGGGGCGACGTGGGTGAGGATCGCCTCGATCACGTGGGCGTTGTAGGCGACGCCGAGCTGGTTCGGCACGGTCAGGAGCAGGGTGTCGGCCTCGGCGATGGCCTCGTCGGCGCGGAGCTGCTCGACGAGCTTGTCGGGCTCGGCGGCGTAGGAGCGGCCGAAGATCGCGCGCGTGTTCTCCTCGATGTAGCCGATCTGGTCGCTCTCCTCGCCCGGGCGGCCGAAATACATGCGGTCCTCGTCGCTGACGAGCGCGAAGATCGAGCGGCTGACCGAGACGCGGGGCTCGCGGGCGTGGCCAGCCTGCTTCCAGGCCTCGCGGTAGGCGCGGATCTGGCGCGCCTGCTGGATGTGGAAGGGCTCGCCGGTCTCGTCGAACTTCAGCGTCGAGCTCTGCAGGTTCATGCCGAGCTTCGCCGCCCAGACCGCGGTGGCGTCGGTGGCGGCGCCCCACCAGATGCGCTCGCGGAGGCCCTCGGAATGCGGCTCGAGGCGCAGGAGGCCGGGCGGGTTGGGGAACATCGGGCGCCGGTTCGGCCGGGCGAAGCCCTCGCCGCCGAGGATCTGGAGGAAGACCTCGGCGTGGCGGCGCGCCATGTCGGCGTCGGTCTCGCCCTCGGCGGGCGCGTAGCCGAAATGCCGCCAGCCGTCGATCACCTGCTCGGGCGAGCCGCGGCTGATGCCGAGCTGGAGCCGGCCCCCGGCGATCAGGTCGGCGGCGCCCGCGTCCTCGGCCATGTAGAACGGGTTCTCGTAGCGCATGTCGATGACGGCGGTGCCGATCTCGATGCTCCTCGTCCGCGCGCCGATGGCGGCCAGCAGCGGGAAGGGCGAGCCGAGCTGGCGGGCGAAGTGGTGGACGCGCACGTAGGCGCCGTCGGCGCCCAGCTCCTCGGCGGCGACGGCGAGGTCGATCGACTGGAGGAGCGCGTCCTGCGCGGTGCGGGTGCCCGAGCCGCGGGCGGGCGACCAGTGGCCGAAGGACAGGAAGCCGATCTTCTTCATGGGATGCGCTCCGCCAGCGAGGGGCGCCCCTCCGGCGCCGAGCCGAACCTATGCCGCCGCCTGCCCGATGCAACCCGGACGCCCGGAGCCGGGCCGGAAACGGACTGTCTCCGTCGAGCGTGACCGTGCCGCAGCATGAGGCGGCGATCGTCTTTGCCGTTGATCGAATCGGCGCGCGCCCGTAGAGGTTCCGGCTCGGCGTCACGCCGTCCGAAACCCGAACCACGGGAGGGCAGATCATGATTGCGCATTGCGTCGCCCTTCGCTGGCAAAGGGCCGTCTGAGCCGGATCTCCGGCGGGATGGTCGAGCGGCGGCCTGCAAGGCCGCCCGGATCGGGAATATCGGAGCGTCTCCATGGGGATTGCGTCCATGAACGGCCGCCCGGCCGCAAGCGCGGCGGGAGTCATCCGTCTTTCGCGCAGCGCCGTCCTGGCGTCGCCCCTCCGGTCGCGGGAGGCGCGCCGGTGATCGCGACCGTTCAGGCCTGGCTCGGCGGCGCGACGCAGAGCGACATCTTCGCGGGCGGGCTCGCCCTCGGCGCCATCGGCGTGGCGGCGGCGGTCGGGCGCACGCTGGTCCTGCAGGGCTGGCGAATCCTGTCGCGGCGGCTGTGGGCGCGGCTTACCTTCGATAACCGCTCTCCGGCCTATCGCCACTTCGTGCTCTGGCTCGAGGAGCGGGGGGTTCTTTCCCACGTCCGCCACGTGCGCATGACCGACCCCCGCTGGAGCGCTGGCACGCGGGGATACGCCCCCGCGCCCGGGCGGCACTGGTTCTTTTCCGGAGGCCGGCTCTGCCTGCTGGAATGGTCGCTCAACGACGAGGCCCGGGTCGGCGGGTCGCACAATCCGCAGCCGATGGAGACGATCGAGATCGGCGCGTTCCTCGGCGACGTCGAGATGCTGGCCGGCTGGGTCGAGGAGGGCGCCCGCATCGCCGGGGAGCGCGACCGCGCCGGCCCGATGCTGCATATCCTGCGCGACGGCTACTGGGAGGAGGTCGGCGAGGTCCCGGCCCGCTCGATCGACAGCGTCGTGGTCGAGGACGACAGCGCCCGCCGCGCGCTCGAGGACATGCGCTGGTTCTACGGCGCGCGCGACTGGTACGCCGTGCGCGGCGTCCCCTGGCGGCGGGGCTATCTGCTCTACGGGCCTCCCGGCACCGGCAAGTCGAGCCTGATCCGCGCGCTCGCGTCGGAGCTCGGGCTCGACATCGCCGCCCTCGACGTCGGCCGCGCGACGCTGACGGACGAGGGCCTGCGCGAGGCGATGATGGCCGCGCCGAAGCGGTGCCTGCTGGCCGTGGAGGACGTGGACGCGGTCTTCACCCGGCGCGAGGCGGGATCGGCCACCGGCGGCGTCAGCTTCTCGGGGCTCCTCAACGCGATCGACGGCGTCGGCGCGCAGGAGGGCCGCGCGCTGGCGCTGACGACGAACCACCTCGAGCGGCTCGACCCGGCGCTGATCCGTCCGGGCCGCATCGACGTCCGCGTGGAGATGGGCCATGTCGGCGCGGCGACCGCGCGGGCGCTCTACGAGCGGTTCTTTCCCGGGGAGCCGGCGTTCGCCGACGCCTTCGAGCATGCCCTCGGGTCGGCCCGGCTCAGCCCGGCCGCGGTGCAGGGCTGGCTGCTGGCGCATCGCGACGACGCCCGGGCGGCCGCCGCGGCCGGGGGCCTCGTCGGCGCGGCGGCGATTGCGGCGGAGTGAGGCTCGGCTCCGAGCCGCGGCCTCATTCCCACTCGATCGTGCCGGGGGGCTTCGAGGTGATGTCGTAGGTGACGCGATTGACGCCCTTCACCTCGCCCACGATGCGGGTCGCGGTCTCGCCGAGGAAGGCGTGGGTGAAAGGGTAGTAGTCCGCCGTCATGCCGTCGACGCTCGTCACCGCGCGGAGGGCGACGACGTAGTCGTAGCTGCGGCCGTCGCCCATCACCCCCACGGTGCGGACCGGCAGCAGCACGGCGAAGGCCTGCCAGATCTCGTCGTAGAGGCCGTGGCGGCGGATCTGGTCGAGATAGACCGCGTCGGCCTTGCGCAGGATCTCCAGCCGCTCGCGGGTGATCTCGCCGGGGCAGCGGATGGCGAGGCCGGGGCCGGGGAAGGGGTGGCGGCCGACGAAGGCGGCCGGCAGGCCGAGCTCGCGGCCGAGGGCGCGGACCTCGTCCTTGAAGAGCTCGCGCAGCGGCTCGACGAGCTTGAGGTTCATCCGCTCGGGCAGGCCGCCGACGTTGTGGTGACTCTTGATCGTCACCGAGGGGCCGCCTGCGACGCTGACGCTCTCGATCACGTCGGGGTAGAGCGTGCCCTGGGCGAGGAAGGCGACGTCGCCGACCTCGGCGGCCTTCTCCTCGAAGATCTCGATGAAGAGCCGGCCGATGGTCTTGCGCTTGATCTCCGGGTCGGAGACGCCGGCCAGCGCGGCGAGGAAGCGGTCGCCCTCGTCGGCGTGGATCAGCGGGATGTTGTAGTGGTCGCGGAAGAGGCGCACGACCTCTCCGGCCTCGCCCATCCGCATCATGCCGGTGTCGACGAAGACGCAGGTGAGCCGGTCGCCGATCGCCTCGTGGATCAGCACGGCGGCCACCGAGCTGTCGACGCCGCCGGAGAGGGCGCAGAGGACGCGCTGGTCGCCGACCTGGGCGCGGATCTTCGCGATCGCCTCGTCCCTGTAGGCGGCCATCGACCAGTCGCCGCGGAAGCCGGCGAGGTCGGTGAAGTTCCTTAGCAGCCGGGCGCCGTGGGGGGTGTGATGCACCTCCGGGTGGAACTGCACGGCGTAGAAGCGGCGGGCGGGGTCGGCGACGATGGCGTAGGGAGCGCCCGTCGAGGCGGCGACGACGCGGAAGCCCGGGGCGAGCGCGGTGACGCGGTCGCCATGGCTCATCCAGACCTCCTCGCGGCCGTCCTCGAAGAGGCCGGCGAAGAGCGGGTCGGCGGCGTCGACGGGCGTGACGAAGGCGCGGCCGAACTCGGCGTGGTGGCCGGCCTCCACCTTGCCGCCGAGCTGGGCCATCATGGTCTGCTGGCCGTAGCAGATGCCGAGGACCGGCACGCCGAGGTTGAAGATCTCCTTGGCGGCGCGGGGGCTGCCCGGCTCGGTGACCGAGGCGGGGCCGCCGGAGAGGATCACCGCCTGCGGCGCGAAGGCCGCGAGGAAGGCGGCGTCGACCTTCTGGAACGGGTGGATCTCGGCATAGATCGACGCCTCGCGCAGGCGCCGGGCGATCAGCTGGGTGACCTGGCTGCCGAAGTCGACGACGAGGAGGCGCTGGTGCTGGGGCTCGCTCATGGCGGGTGATTAAGGGCACTCCGTCACATCCGCAAGGTCCGCCGCGCCGGAGAGGAGCGGCGGAGGGCAAGGGGGGGGACGCGCGGCAAAAGGCTGGTTTTGCTGAGGTTCGGGGCGGAGGCAGGCCGGCTGCGGGGGATCAGCAGGCGTCAGGGCGTTCCGGCACGTTCCGGGCTTCTCGGGCGGCGCGCCGGTCGATCCGCAGACTGGCGGTCGGGCGCGGGAGGGGCTATCGCCGGAGCAGGAGAGAGGGCGACACGTGACCGGCGACGATGGCTCTTCCATCCCCGAGCGGGGCCGGCCGACGATGGTCGATGTAGCGCGCGCCGCCGGCGTGTCGCAGGCGACGGTGTCGCTGGCGCTGAACGGCAGCCCCGGGGCGCGGCTGAGCCTCGCCACCCGCAACCGGGTGCGCCGGGCGGCGGAGGCGCTCGGCTACCAGTTCGTCCGCCGCGGCCGGCGGCGCGTCGGGGCCGAGCCCGGGGTGATCGCCTTCGTCGCCGACGAGCTGACCTCGGACCCGTGGATGGCGCTCGCCTTCGACGGGGCGCGCGAGCGGGCGATGGAGGCGGGCTACGGGGCCTGCCTCTGCGTCGGGCTCGGCGATGCGGAGACCGAGGTCTTCGCGCTCGACCAGCTGGCGCAGCAGCCGCTCGCCGGGGTGATCTACGGCACGATCCTGACGCGGCGGGTCGAGCCGCCGCCGGCGCTGTTCCGGCGGCCGGCGGCGCTGCTCAACTGCTACGACCCCGAGCGGCGGCTGCCGGCGGTGCTGCCGGCCGACATCGCCGGCGGGCGGACGGCGACGGAGCGGCTGATCCGGGCCGGCCGGCGGCGGATCGGGCTGATCTGCGGCCAGCAGGGGCTCGACGCCACCCGCGACCGGCTGAAGGGCTACCGGCAGGCGCTGGCGAGCAACGACATCGCCTTCGATCCGGAGCTGGTTCGGCCCGGGAACTGGGAGCCGGCGGCGGGCTACGAGGGCACGCTGGCCCTGATGGCGCTGGCGCGGCCGGCGGACGCGATCTTCTGCGCCAACGACATGATGGCGGTCGGCTGCTACGACGCGCTGCGGGCGCTGGGGCTGGCGGTCCCGGGGGACGTCTCGGTCGTCGGCTTCGACGACCGCGAGATCGCCCGGTCGATGCGGCCCCCGCTGACCACGCTCATCCTGCCGCAGCGCGAGATGGGCGCGATCGCCGCCGGCCTGGTGATCGACATGGCCGCCGGCGCGACGCCCGGCCCGGCGCCGCGCAAGGTGGACTGCCCGCTGGTGGAGAGGGGGTCGGTGTAGGGGCGGACTTGGGGGGCTGCGAGGGCGATCGTGGCCGGCCTCGGGATCGGCATGGCGCGCCCCGGAAGGTGGACTGCCCCTCGGTGGACGGCGGCTCGCTGTGGCGGCCGGCATGCGCGGCGGCCGCGCTCCGAGATGGGCGCGAGATGGGTCAGGCTGGTGACCGACGTAGTCACAGGCTCGCCCCCCCGGGGAGGGCGGGATGCTGACGGGACGGCTCGGTGTGGCGGCCGGAGGGCGGGTTAGACTACGGGCGGTCCCGAGCGAGCGGAGCCGGCCCATGGACCTCGTCGACGCTCTTGTCTGCGCCGCCCGGGGGGCGGCTGGAGGTGGAAGAGCGGCCGGCGACCCGCTCGCGCCACGGCGCCTTGCGCCGCTCCGCCGGCGTGACGTCCGGCGTCTCCGCCAATCGCGCCGGCAGGAAGCCGGAACAACGCAAAACCGGTTAGTAATCCGTCGGCGCGCCCCCCTCGCGCTTGCGCCGGGCGACGAAGGCGGCGAGCTCCTCCCGCACCGCCTCGTCCATCGGCGGCGGCTCGTAGTCGGCGAGGATCGCCTTCCAGGCCCGGTTCGCCCGCTCCTCCGTCCAGGCGCCGCCGGCGAGCTCCCATGCCTCGTAGTTGCGCCAGTCGCTCAGGAAGGGCGCATAGAACGCCGTGGTGTAGCGGCTCTGGGTATGGGTCGCCCCGAAGAAATGCCCCTTGGGCCCGACCTCCTCCATGGCGTCGAAGGCGAGCGACTCCGGGGAGACGTCCACGATCTCCGGCTCGAAATATCGCTGTATCTGCTGGAGCACCTCGCAATCCATCACGAACTTCTCGTAGCTCGCGATCAGCCCGCCCTCCAGCCAGCCGGCGGCGTGGTAGACGAGGTTCGCCCCCGCCTGCACCGCCGACCAGAGCGAGTTCATGCTCTCCCACATCGCCTGCCCGTCCGGCGCGTTCGAGGCGCAGGCGTTCGAAGCCCGGAGCGGCAGCCCGTAGAACCGAGCCATCTGCCCGGTCATCTGCGTCGCCCGCATGTATTCCGGCGTTCCGAACGCCGGCGCGCCCGAGCGCATGTCGACGTTGGAAGTAAACGTGCCGATCATGCACGGCGCTCCCGGCCGCACGACCTGCAGGAGCACGACCGCGGCAAGCGCCTCCGCCACCGACTGCGCCACCGCCCCCGCCATCGTCACCGGCGCCATCGCGCCCGCGAGGGTGAACGGGGTCACCACCACCGGCTGCCCCCGCCGCGCGAAGCGCATCGCCCCGTCGAGCATCGGCCAGTCGTGCTTGAGCGGCGAGGACGAGTTGATGTTGGTGAAGAGCCGCGGCTCGGCGAAGAACGCCTCGGCGTCGAGGCCGGAGGCGATCCGCGCCATCTCCAGCACGTCCTCGACCCGCTCGGGCCCGAGGCTGTAAGCGTGGACGACCTTGTCGGTCAGCGTCAGCTTCTCGTAGAGGCAGTCGAGGTGGCGGACGCTGGCGTGGACGTCGACCGGCTCCACCGGATAGCCGCCCGCGACGTGGATGCAGTTGAAGTACTGCGTCAGCTTGATGAAATCGCGGAAGGCTTCGAGATCGCCCACCCGGCGGCCGCGGTCCATGTCCATGCAGTTCGGCGGCGACGAGACGTTGACGAAGGCCATGCGCCGGTCGCCCATCCGCACCCGCCGCTCCGGGTTCCGGGGAATGATGTCGAAGGCCCGCGGCGCCGTCGCCAGCCGCTCCATCACGAAGTCGCGGTCCATGCGGACGTTGTCGCCCTCGACCCGGCACCCCGCACCGCGCAGGTAGTCGCGCGCCTCGGGGTTCAGGAACTCGATTCCGATCTCCTCCAGGACCCGCATCGCGGTGGCGTGGATCGCCGCGACGCCCGCCTCGGACAGCGGCTCCGTCGGCCGGTCGGTGTTGAGCGGCAGCCGCCATGGCGTCTGCGCGATGGCCCGGGCGGGGCGGGCGCCCTGGCGGGCATGGCCGCCGGCGCGGCGAGGCTTGTGGTCGTTCATCCGCCCTGCCTGCCCCAACCCGCCTCGCCCCGCGCGTCCGTTTGCGACCTCGCCGACACGTTGCCCGCGGCCGTTGGAAAGGCGCAAGCCCGCGTCACGCGCAGCGCCTCATTGCATTCTCCTTTCGCCCATTGCTTCCGTGACCGCCAAGCTCCCTCACTGCAGAAACACCTGCGCCCGCGCCGCCGCCCCGGTCGCGTCGATCACCGCGAGGTCCACGAACCCCGACCCCGAAGGCAGCCACTCCGCCAACCGTCCATCGTCGCTTTCCGCGATGGGTCGCCCGTCGACCAGCCAGCGAAACGGCGGCGCCCCCTCCTCGACCCGCAGCGCCAGCGGGGCCGGATCCCCCGCGGCGATGCCCAGATCCACCCGCGCCCCCGCCGGCGGATACGCGATGCGCGGCCCCCCCTCCGCCTCCGCCGCACCCCGCGGCCGGAACCGCCGCAGCGGCGGCGGCAGCTCCGACCGCGCCACCGTCAGCACCCCGGCAGGCGGCGGCGGCAGCGGCGCCGGCGGCGTCTCCAGCCGGGCGAAGGCGGCGAAGAGGGTCGGCGCCGCGGTCTCGAGCCCGAGCACCCCCGGCGCCGCCGCCCCGTCCGGCCGTCCGAACCAGACCCCGATCACATGCGCCCCGTCGAAGCCGATCGCCCAGGCGTCGCGATGCCCGTAGCTCGTGCCGGTCTTGAACGCGATCCGCCCCGCCGGCGCGTCCGGCGGCGGCGGCGTCCCGGCCAGCACGTCGCCGACCTGCCAGGCCGCCGCCGCGCCCAGCACCCGCTGCCCCTGCGCCGCAGGCTGGCCCGCGACCTCCCGCAGCGCCACCGCCTCGCCGCCCCGCGCGATCGCCGCATAGACCGCCACGAGGTCCTCCAGCGTCACGCCGACGCCGCCGAGCGCCACCGGCAGGCCGGGCGCGCCGCCCGCCGGCAGCTCCGGCCGCGCGCCGGCCCGCTTCAGCCGCGCCATCAGCTGCGCCGGGCCTACCGCGTCGAGGAGCGCCACCGCCGGCACGTTGCGCGAGCGCTGCAACGCCGTCCGCAGCGTCATCGCCCCGCCCCATTGCCGGTCGAGGTTCTGCGGCGCGTAGGTCCCGAACCGCATCGGCCGGTCCTCGATCACCGTCTCGGGATGGGCAAGCCCGGCCTCGAAGGCGAGCCCGTAGATCAGTGGCTTCAAGGTCGAGCCCGGGCTGCGCACGGCCCGGCTCATGTCGACGAAGCCGCGCCGCCGCGCGTCGAGCCGGTCCGCCGCGCCGACCCGCGCCAGCACCTCGCCGGTGCGCCAGTCGGCGACGATGATCGCGGCGGAGAGGCTCGGCCCCATCTCGCGCGCCCGCTCGCCCGCCAGCGCCTCGAGCCGCGCCTGAAGGCGGGCGTCGAGGGTCAGCCGGTGGACCCGGGCCGCCGGGTCGGCCGCCGCCACCCGCTCGACGAGATGCGGGGCGAACGCGGGGAAGGGCCGCCGGGCCGTCGGGACCGCCTCCCGCCTCGCAGCCTCCGCCTCGGCGGGGTCGAGCACGCCCGCCCGGGCGGCGCGGGCCAGCGCCCGGTCGCGGGCGATGCGCGCCGCCTCGGGCCGGCGGTCGGGCCGTCGGGCCTCGGGCGCCTGCGGCAGGGCGACGAGCAGCGCCGCCTCCGCCGGGGTCAGGCGCGCCGGCTCACGGCCGAACCAGGCGAGGCTCGCCGCCCTTACGCCCTCGAGGTTGCCGCCGAAGGGCGCGCGCGCGAGGTAGAGATCGAGGATCGCCGTCTTGTCGAGCCGCCGCTCCAGCGCCAGCGCCAGCCGCATCTGCCGGAGCTTGCCGCGCCAGTCGCCGGTCGGCCCCTCCTCGACCAGCCGCGCCACCTGCATGGTGAGCGTCGAGCCGCCCGAGACGATCCGGCCGGAATGGAGCGCCTGCACGGCGGCGCGCGCCAGCGCCAGCGGATCGACGCCGGGGTGGCTCCAGAACCGGCGGTCCTCCAGCGCGACCAGCATGGCGAGGTAGCGCGGATCGACCTCGGCCGTGGAGACGGGCAACCGCCAGCGACCGTCATCGACGGTGTGCGCCGCGAGCAGGCGGCCGTCGCGGTCGAGCGCCACCATCGAGGCCTCAAGCGCCAGCGGCGGCATCGGCGTCGCCGCGATCCAGCGGTCCAGCGCGGCGGCGCCGGCGAGGAGGCCCGCCGCCACGACCAGCGCCGCGACGCGGAGGCGGCGGGTCATGGCCGGCCCGCGTCCGCGATCCCGGCCGGCGCCGTCATGGCCGCGCGTCCGACACCTCCACCCGCCCGGGCGCGGTGCGGGCGCGGTAGGCCGGGCGATACATGTCCTCGACGCTCGCCGCGGGGTGGTGGAACGAGCCCGGCGAGGCGGCGCGGACCATGTAGGCGAGGCGGAAGGGCTCCGTCCCCTGCCAGTCCACCGCGGCGACGAAACGGTCGGTGCGGAACTCCACGTGCCGCGCCACATCGTCGGCGGCGAGCCAGGCGAGGCGGCCGGGATCGCCGGAGCGCAGCAGGTTGGGGTTCTCGATCTCGAACCCCGCCGGAAGCGGGTCGTCGACGATCAGCCGCGCCTCAAGGTCGCGCTCCGGGGTCACGGTGACCACCGCGACCAGCCGGTCGTTCAGCGCCACCCGCCCCGGGTCGGCCGGCGCGCCGTCGAGGGTGAAGTAGTCCCGGGCGATCCGGTAGCCGTTGCCGCCCGCGGGTTCCGGCTGGGTCGGCACGCCGAAGGCGGTCAGCACGACGAGCGTCTCGGCGTCGCCGGCGTTGGTCACCCGCAGGGGCTCCGCCCCGAGCACGTCGGCCTCCAGCACCCGCGCGGCCGGGCCCTCGACCGCCACGTCGTTGAAGCTCAGCGTCCCGCCGCCGCTCGCCGCCTCGAAGAGCGCGTGGGCGGCGAGGAGCGACCAGACCGCCTCCTGCGGCGAGCGGTCGGGGCCGGGGGCGGTGACGATCGCCGCGAGCGCGGCCGCGTCCACCGCCTGCGACCCCGCCTCGGCCGCCAGCGCCAGCACGCCGGCCGCGTCGCGGAGCCCGCTGCCGAAATCGGCGCGCCAGAGCTGCTCCGGCTCGCCGGCGAGCGCGCCCGCCCCGGCGAGACGGAACATGGCGTCCGCCCGCGGCTGGTCGCCGTACTGGGCGAGCGCGAGGCCGAGCTGCGCCTGGGCGAGCGGCGTGGCGAAGGCCTCGGCGCGGGCGTCGGCGTAGTAGCGCAGGTCGCCGATGGAGGCGCGGCCCTCGCGGGCCAGCACCATCAGGGCGTAGGCGAGATCCTCGCCGCCCTTCTCGAAGTCGCCGTAGGCGTTGACGATGTTGCCGAGGTTGGCGAGCGCCGCCGCGAAGGCGCGGTCGGGAACGGCATGGCCGAGCGCGCGGGCGCGGCCGAGGAAGTCGGTCGCGTAGGCGTCGAGCCAGTTGTCGCCATCCTCCGGCCCCCAGAGGCCGAAGCCGCCGGCGCCGGTCTGGTTGGCGAGGACGCGGGCGATCGCCTCGGCGATCCGCTCGTCGGCCTCGCGCCCGGAGGCGAGCCCCAGCGCCCGCGCCGTCTCCGCGAAGAAGAGGAGCGGCGTCGCGCGGGAGATCACCTGCTCGGTGCAGCCCCAGGGGTAGGCCTCGAGCGCGGTCAGCAGGCCGGGCACGTCGAACTCCGCGAGCGGCCCCGCGGCGATCGTCGCGCGCGCGGTTCCGGGGGCGAGCCCGTCGAACACCGCGGCGTCGAGCGTCAGCGTCTGGCCGGGCGCGAGCGCGATCCGGCTCTGCCGGGCGATCTCGGGGTCGTTGGCGCGCACCGGCAGGGTGAGGTCCTGCGCCAGCCGCTCGCCGCCCGGCGCGACGGTCTCGATCGCGAGGCGATCGTCGCCCGGGAGGCCCGCCGTCAGCGGCGCTTCGAAGACGAGCCGTCCACCGTCGGCGATCTCGCCGGCGAAGCTCGCGCCGCCCTGGGGGAGCAGCGCCCGATCGGTCGCCGTCACGCGGACCGTCACCGCGCCCGGAGGCCCGAAGGCGTGGGCCAGGTCGAGCCGGAGCCGCGAGGCGTCGCCCGGCGCGAGGAAGCGCGGCATGGCGGCCTGGACGACGACGGGGTCGCGGACCAGCACGTCCTTCTCCGCCTGCCCGACGCCCTCGGCGGTCCAGGCGACGGCCATCAGCCGGACCGTGCCGTTGAAGTCCGGCAGGGGGACGGAGGTCCGCGCCACGCCGGAGGCGTCGGCCGTCAGCACGCCGGAGAAGGTGGCGAGCAGCTCCTCGGTCGGCGGCGGACCCTGCAGCGCGCCGCCGCCGTCGCCGCCGGAGCGCAGGCGCCCCGCGACGCCCTGCATCCCGTCGATCAGCCGGCCGTAGACGTCGCGGATCTCGACGCCGAGCCGCCGCTGGCCGAAGTACCAGCCGACGGGGTCCGGCGAGGTGAAGCCGGTGAGGTTGAGGATGCCGACGTCGACCGCCGCGATGGTCGCATAGGCAGTCGCGCCGGGCGCCAGCCCCTCGATCCGCAGCGCGACCGGCATGTCGGTCCGCGGCGTCGCCGCGTCGGGCACGTCGAAGACGGCCGCAAGCCGTCGCGCGCCCGGATCGACCGCCGCCCAGGCGACGCCCACGGCGCGGGCGGGATTGCGGCGCGCGGCGGCGTCCATCGGGCGGATCAGCGTCGCCACGACGTAGGCGCCCGCGCCCCATTCCCCGGTGACGGGCAGATCGACGACGGCCGGGCCGGCGGCGTCCACCGTCACCTCGCGGAGGTCGATCAGCCGGTCGCCCATCACCGCGACGAGGAGGCGGCCAGGATTGCGCGCCTCGATCCGTGCCCGGGCGACCTCGCCCGGCGCGTAGCGCTCGCGGTCGAGGCTCAGCTCGATGAAGTCCGGCGTCTCGGCCCCCGCGCCGGCGCCCCAGCCGGCGTCGAAGCCGAGGCTGGCCGCGACCGGGCCGCCCTGCGCCGCCAGCCGCAGCTCGTAGCGGCCCCAGTCGACCGGCAGGTCGAGCCTTGCGGGCGCCTCCGCGCCCATCTCGACCGAGCCGTTGGCGACGCGGGTGCGCCGGGTCACCGTCTCGTAGCTCCAGTTGCCGTCGACCTCGTACCACTGGAAGCTCACGTCGACCCGCGACAGCGTCCAGTCGACCGGCCCCAGCGCGACGCGCCCGAGGTCCGGGCCGACCGCGACCGCCTCGAAGCCCGCCGTGCCGCCCTCGTCGACCGCCCCGTCGAAGAGCGGCCGGAGCCCGAGGAGCGGGCCCGCGGGACGCACCGGCCGGGTCAGGCTGCGCTCGATCGGCCGCCCGGCCCCCTCGCGCGCCCGGATCGTGGCGGCCAGCTCCAGCGGCCGGCTGGTCGGCCAGGTTTCCGGCATGTCAAGCGTCACCCGGGCCTGCCCCGTCGCATCCGTCTCGACCCCGGGGGGCAGCGCGGCGTAGCCCGAGCGGAACGGCTCGTCGTCCAGCCCGAACCGGAAACCCGGATAGGCCGCGAGCTCGCGCCCGGGCGTCACGTAGGCCTCGCCCTCGATCCCCAGCCCCGCCCCCGGCGCGCCGAAGAGGTAGTCGACCTGCGCCGTCACCGCGAGCCCTGCCGCCGGGTCGACCGGCCCCTCGGCCGCGGTCAGCTCCAGCGCCAGCCGTTCCGGGGTGAAGTCCTCGACCAGGAACCCCGTCGAGGCCAGCGGCGCGGCCTCGGGATCGGCGTAGACCGCGAGCCGCCAGCCGCCGCGCTGCGCCCCCGGGTCCAGCCGCATCGCGAAGGCTCGCCCCCCGGCGCCCTCGTCCGGCAGCGCCGTGCGCAGGTGCTCGACGCCGTCCGGGCGGATCACGATCGCCGTCAGCGTCAGCCCCTCGACCGCCTTGCCGCCCGAATCCCGCGCGAGGATGGTGGCGAAGACCGTCTCGCCCGCCCGATAGGCCCCGCGCTCCGTGCTGAGGAACACGTCCACCGGTCCCGGCGCCGGCCGGCCGTCGACGCCCCGGTCCGACAGATCGAGGCCCGGCCCGCCGAGGTCGAGGAAGGCGAAGTCGCCGCCCGCCTCCAGCGTCACCAGCGCCGCCTCCTGCCCGCCGCGCCCGCGCAGGAGCCCGGGCTCGAAGAGCGCCTGCCCGGAGGCGTCGGTGACCGCCGTCCCCAGCACCTCGTTGTTGCGCGCGATGAGCGTCGCCGTCACCCCATCGACCGGCGCGGCCGAGGCGAGCGAGCGGGCGAAGACATGCAGGCCGTTCTCCCCGGCGAGGCTCCCGATCCCGAGGTCGGTCAGCACGAACCACTGGGTGGCCAAGGTCTCCCAGTCCTCCCGCTGCGCGCCGGGCACGCGGGCGGTCAGCGCGTAGAGCCCGGGCTCCAGCCCCGCCACCACCTCGCCGAAGGGGAGCGCCGTGACCACGTCGCGGTTGAGCTCGCCCCCGACATCGCCCGCGCCCGACCAGACCTCCACGCCGACGTCGCTCCCCAGCCGGCCCTCCTCGAAGGCGCTCAGGGCGCCGCCGAAGTCGCCGCTCCGGATCACCGAGCGCAGGTTGCGCGCGCCCACCCGGAAGAGCTTCAGCTCCACCGTGTCGAGATTGACCGTGCTGATCGGGATCGCCGCGTCCGCCGCCTTCGGCAGCACATAGGCCCGCCCGAGGAACCGCGCCGCAGGGGTGCGGTCGCGGACGTAGACCTCCTGCCGGACCGGCGCCCGCAGCGTCTCGCCGGCCGCGGAGGGCAGCCCGGCGCGCAACGTCAGCGCGTAGCTCGCCCCGTGGGCGAGGCCGCTCACGCAGAGCCGCGAGCCCTCGGCCTCCACCACCGGCGCGGTCGCGAGATCGGACACCTGCACGTAGTCGGCATAGTCCACGCCGCGCGGGTCCAGCTCCTCGGAGAACTCCACGCAGACCCGCGGATCGGCCGGCTCGGCCTCCACCTGCCGGTCGAGCACCCGGAAGCCGTAGAGCCCCTCGGCCCGCGCGACCGCCGCGTCGACCTCCGGCCCGGGCGCGAGGCGCGCGGCGAGCCGCAGCGCGTCGAGCGACCGCCGCCCCTCGCCCGACGCCTCCAGCGCGGCGGCGAGTCCCCGGGCGGCCTGCGCCGCGGTCGCGTCGTCCGGCGCGCGCAGGTAGGCGTTGACCGCCGCCGCGGTCGCCTCGGACAGCAGCGCCTGCCGCAGGCTGCCGTCATCGACCTCCTGCCCGACGGCGAACGCGGCAAGCGCGAGCCAGGCGCCGGCGGAATCCTCCGCGTTGACCGCCGCGCGCAGCGGCGCGAGGGCCCCGGCGACCGGCGCCTCGAGCGCCGCCTCCGGCCCGGTCCGCGGCATCCCGACCCCGAGCGCCAGCGCGCGGGCCGCGGCGAGGCCGCCGGCCGGCAGGAACCCGAGATCGGCCTCCCGCGCCGCAGCCGCCGCCACGACCGCCGCCGGCTGCGGCGCCAGCTGCGCGGACACCGCGGCGGGGAAGGGCTGGCGCTGGCCGACCTCGCCCTTGAGGAAGCAGGCGGACGCGGAAAGGTTGAAGGTCAGCGCCTTGCAGGATGTGTCGGCCAGGCAGGCGTCGACGCAGAGAGGCAGCGTGGTCGCGTAGATCGAGCGCAGGTCGCCGCCGTAGAAGTCGACGCCGCTCTCCGCCACCACCCGCCGCTCCGGCAGCGTCGCCTGCTGCGCCAGCGCCGGCCCGACGCCGAGCGCCGCAAGGCAGAGCAGGGCGGCGGCGCGAACGGCCGCCAGTCCTCGCCGAGAGTGTCCACCGATGCGCATCGCCGCCTCCCGACCGGTCCTGGCCGCAAGGTCCGCCCACGCCCGGTCCGCGTCAACCCTCCGCGGCCCCCGGGCGTTGCGGCAGGGAAGTGCGGACCTGCTTCGGCAGCCGCGCCCGGATCAGATCGTAGGAGACGTCGAGCCGTCGCGCGAGCTCCTCCGAGGCCCGGCCCCAGGGCAGCCGCACCCAGCTCGCGTGCAGGTAGGGCGCCCGCTCGGCGAGGCCGAGCTCGATCAGCAGCGCCGCGGTCTCCGGGTCGGGCGTCTTGACGCTGACGCCGAGATCCATCGCGCCGACCATCGCGAACATCTTGCCCCCGACCTTCCAGGCGTCGTGCCCGCCACCCCAGGGATCGGACGCCTCCGCCCCCGGAAGTCCCGCGCAATGGGCGTTGACGAAGGCCCGGCTCACCGCCCCGGCATCACGCCCGTCCGCCCTCCGAGGAGAGCAGCCACGGGTCGATCGACAGCCGGCGCAACGCCGCCTCCCACTTCTCTCCGTCCCGGAGGCCGAAGACCAGCTCGACGTCCGCCGGCGCGGTCAGCCAGCCGTTCGCCTGGATCTCGCCCTCGAGCTGGCCCGGCCCCCAGCCCGCGTAGCCGAGCGCGAGGATGGTGTGCGCGGGTCCGGCGCCCCGGGCCATGTCCTGCAGGATGTCGACCGTCGCGGTCATCGCGAAGGCGTCGTTCACGCGCAGGCTCGACCCGGCCACGGCATATTCGGCCGTGTGCAGGACGAAGCCCCGTCCATGCTCCACCGGGCCGCCGAAATGCACCTGGGTGTCCTGGAGCCCGTCGCCGACCGGGATCTTCAGCTGCTTCAGCAGGTCCTGGAAGCGCAGGTCCGGCGCGGGCTTGTTGACGATGAGCCCCATGGCGCCGTCGGCGGAATGGGCGCAGACGAAGATGACGGCGCGGGAGAAGCGCAGGTCGCCCATGCCCGGCATGGCGATCAGGAGCTGTCCATCGAGAAACGCCGGATCGGGCTCGGTCATGCCGGAGTCATATGCCGCTCCGACCCGATTGCAAGCGCGCCCCCCGCGTCTTCGCCGGTCGCCATCGCAGATTCGCCCGCGCGCACGGTCGCTTCGCCGATTTGTGACTGTCCTTTCGGCGCCTGCTGCGTATGGTGCCGCTCGTCCCGACCCCGCAAAGCGCATGATGCCACCCGCAGCCCGATCGTCCCTCCTCGCCGCCGCGTTCCTCGCGACGCTCGGCCTCCCGGCCGGCGCCGAGCAGGCGGCGCTGCCGAGTGCGGTCGTCGGGATCGACCTCCTGCCCGGGTGGCGGGAGCCGGGAGGCGCGCGCGTCGCCGCGATCGAGCTGCGGCTCGCGCCGGGCTGGCACACCTACTGGCGGGTGCCGGGCGACAGCGGGATTCCGCCGCAGTTCGACTGGTCGGCCTCGGAGAACCTCGCCGGCGTCACCTACGAATGGCCGCGGCCGGGCGTGTTCGAGAGCTTCGGCGAGGCGATGTTCGGCTATGCCGACGCTCTCGTCCTGCCGGTCGTCCTGACCCCCGAGCGGCCCGACGCGCCGATCGAGGCGCGGGTCGACGTGCTCTTCGGCCTCTGCAACGACATCTGCGTGCCCGTCGCGGCGCGGCTGGAGGCCCGCATCGAGCCCTCCGCGCCCGCCGACGGGCGGGAGAAGATCGAGCGCGCCCTGGCCGACCGGCCGGTGGGCGCGAAGGCCGCCGGCGTGACCCGCGCGCGGTGCAGCCTCGGCGCCGGGGCGACGGGCGCGACGCTGACCGCGGAGATAGACTTCGCCGCGCCGCCGCCGCCGGGCGTCGCCGCGGTGATCGAGGCGGACCGGCCCGATCTCTGGATCGGCGTCCCGCAGACCCGGGTCGAAGGGCGCCGGCTCCGCGCCGTCGCGCCGGTCGAGTCGGCCTCCGGCTCGGGCGTCGCGCTCGACCGCGGCGGGCTTCGCCTCACCCTGATCGACCCGCGCCGCGCCATCGACATCCGCGGCTGCGCCAGCGGCTGATCCCCCCGCGCGAGACCCCGGCGCGAATCCATGTGACTCGACCGACGGGGAATGCTATAGCGAGCGAGATTTTCAACCTTAAGGCGAGCACCATGCCCCCAAGCAAGGCCCGCATGCCCTGGTTTGCGGCCTGCGCCGCGGCGCTCCTCCTCGCCGGCTGCGCGGGAGGCGGCGGCGGCTCCATCGGACAGGGCGAGGGGGCGCCGGGCTCGCCGCTCCGGCTCGCCGACCGGGCGGCGGCGGCGGGCGACTACCGCACGGCCGCGACGCTCTACCGGCAGGCCTTCGAGGCGAACCCGAAGTCGGTCGACGCGCTGGTCGGCCTCGGCCGCAGCTATGCCGGCGTCGGGCAATACGCCCGGGCCGAGCAGGCGCTGCTGGAGGCGAGCGCCCGCAAGCCGCGCGACGTGGCGGTGCTCGTCGAACTGGCGCGGGTGCAGATCGGGGCGGGCAAGCCGCAGGCCGCGCTGGCCAACCTCGAGGTCGCGCGGCAGCGGGCGCCGCGCGACCTCGAGGTCATCACCGCGCAGGGGATCGCGCTCGACCGGCTGAGCCGGCACCCGGAGGCGCAGGCGGTCTACCGCGAGGGCCTGGCGCTCGATCCGACGAACTTCGCGCTCCTGTCGAACCTCGGGCTCTCCTACGGGCTCGGCGGCGCGCCGACCGAGGGGATCGCCATCCTGCGCGAGCTGGTGCGCGACAGCGAGGCGACGGCGAAGACGCGAGGCAACCTCGCCCTGCTCTACGGGCTCGCCGGGCGGGATCGCGAGGCCGCGGCGACGCTGGCAGGCGACCTGCCGCCGGCGCAGATCCAGCAGAACGTCGCCTATTACCGCGAGCTGCGGGCCCTGCTGCTCGCCGGCAAGCCGATCGGCGGGTTGCAGTAGCGCCCCGGCGCCGCCGCGCTACATTGGGGCGCGGGCGGACCGGGGAGGCGGAGGTGATCGGCGCGCTGGCGATCGTGGCATGGACGCTGGCCATCGGGCCGGCGGAGGCGCAGGTCGTGTGCCGGCGGAACGCGCTGGGGACCGAGGTCTGCACCGGGATGGCGGTCCCGACCAACCGCGGGCGGCTCGATCCGCCGCGGCAGGGGCGCGGGATCGCGGGGGTGCAGGCACGGCCGACGCTGGGGCCGCAGCCGGAGCTGACGCCGGCGCGGCGGATCAGCCCGCTGGGGACGACGCTGCTCGGGGCCGAGGACCTGCCGCCGCGGCGGCCGCCGCTGCCGGGCGTGGCGCCGACGCGGCGCTGCGTGACCGATGCGCTCGGGAACCTGATCTGCAACTGAGGTTGCCCTCGGCGCCGCCTTGTGGAAACTCGCCGCCAGAGAAGCAAAAGGCCGCGGGGAGGGCAGACATGGCGCTCGAGGGAAAGGTGGCGCTCGTCACGGGCGCGAGCCAGGGGATCGGCAAGGCGACCGCGGAGGCGCTGGCGGCGGCGGGGGCACGGGTCGTGCTGGCCGCCCGCAATGCCGGGAAGCTCGGGGCGGCCGCCGCGGCGATCGGCGGCGAGGCGGCGGCCATGCCCTGCGACGTGACCGACCCCGTGTCGGTCGACGCGCTTTTTGCGGCGATCGGGGAGAGGTTCGGACGGCTCGACGTGGTCTTCAACAACGCCGGCGCGGCGCTGATCTCCAAGGAGGCGGGCGACGTCGAGTGGGAGGAATGGCGGCGGGTCGTGGGGGTGAACCTCGACGGGGCCTTCCTGATCGCCCGGGGCGCCTTCCGGATGATGCGCGACCAGAGCCCGAGGGGCGGACGGATCATCAACAACGGCTCGATCTCCGCCCATGCGCCGCGGCCGGGCTCGATCGCCTACACCGCCTCGAAGCACGCCATCACCGGGCTGACCCGGTCGCTGTCGCTCGACGGGCGGGCGCATGACATCGCCTGCGGGCAGATCGACATCGGCAACGCCGCCTCGGACATGACGGCGGTGATGTCGAAGGGGGTGCCGCAGGCGGACGGCAGCCTGAAGCCCGAGCCGACGGTCAACGTCCGCCACATCGCCGATGCGGTCGTCCACATGGCGGGCCTGCCGCTCGACGTGAACGTGCAGTTCATGACGGTGATGGCGACGAAGATGCCCTATATCGGCCGGGGGTAGCGGACGCGACCGAATTGTCCCACAGTTGGACAGGGGCGTTGTTGCACGGAAGCGGCTGAAATGAGGGGATTCCTTTGTTGCGAGGAAGGTGATTCACGCTTGGGCTGGCCCAGCGCGTCCGCAAGCTCCCCGCCCCGAAGCCGAAGCCCCGCTACCGGATCACGAATTGGCGCGAGTACAACCGGGCGCTGGTCGCGCGAGGTGCGATCCCGCTGTGGATCGACGATGCGGTGGTCGCCGGCTGGGGGGCAGCTGGCGGCAAGGGGATTGCGCTACAGCGACGCGGCGATCCTCTGCGCGCTCGGTCTGGGGGCGGCGTTCGGGCTGACGCTGCGCCAGACGCAGGGCTTCCTGCACGATCTGACGCGGCTGCTCGGGCTGGAGATCGCCGTGCCGCACTATTCCACCTTCTCCCGGCGTGCGGCCACGCTTGCGGTTCCGGCGCTCACGCGGTCCCCCCGGTCCGACGGCGGTGGTCGCTTGCACCTCGCCGTCGACGCCACCGGGCTCAAGGTCTGTGGCGAGGGCGAGTGGAAGGTCCGCGTGCATGGGCCGGACAAGGACGACCGCATCATCCGCGCGATGGACGACTTCCGCGCCCACGCCGGCGGCGCCGCCCCGGCGCGACTTCGCGAGGAATACAACGACGTCATGCGGCGACGTGGCCGCCCCGTCGAGTCCCGAAAATGTCGGCCGCGTCCCTCCCGAGCCTGTCGAGCTTGGCGACAATGAGGCGCTTGGCCCCCTGCGTCCGGGCGATGGCGGCGAGCATGGCGGCGAACTCGGGACGCTCTGCGACCGGGACCTTGCCCGAGACGGTTTCCTCATAGGCCATGTCTGCGTTGAAGCCTGCGGCCTCTATGTCCTGAAGCTGGTTCGCAGTGGTCTGGTCGGCTGTCGAGACGCGGGCATAGACGAAGGTGACGGACGCGACCGGATCCAGGGAGCGCCGATGGCGCCGAGCCACTGGTCAGCGAGGTACTCGAGCGTCGGCAGGGTCAGGTCGCCGAACAGGCCGGCGCCGAGGTCGGGCGCCGTCGCCTGCATCCGATCAAGGTCGTCTTCCTCACGTCCCTCCTCGGAAGCAGCCAGGAAGACGGCGAGAAGACAGACATCACTGCGTCGACCCAGAGATAGTCGGGGGTGCCGTCGCTTCCGAGTCTACGTGCCCAGGCGCTGGCACCGACGATCGGGCGCCGATGATGGCGCGACTGGGCGCGTCGGCCATGATCGCCAGCCTCGCGGTCCTGGCGCTCGGCAACCTTGCCGCAGTCGGAAACCTCTTGTGGCTGTCTGCCGCACAGGTGTCGAGGACAGACGCAGCGTTGACCTCATCCCGCCATGTCGATTATCTAAACATATCTTGAATCGTTGAGAAGAAAGCAATGGACGAGTCTTCGGCCCTGACCGCCTTCGCGGCGCTCTCGCAGGAAACCCGCCTCCGGATCGTGCGCACGCTGGTCCGGGCTGGCCCCGACGGCATGCCCGCCGGCACCCTCGGTGCGGCGATCGGCGGCGCGAGCAGCTCACGTCTCTCCTTCCATCTCGCCCATCTCGAGCAGGCCGGGCTCGTCAACTCGCGACGGGACGGCCGGTTCATCATCTATGCCGCCGTCCTTCCAGCGCTCTCCGGCCTCATCGCGTTCCTGATGCGCGACTGCTGCCAGGGGCACCCGGACATCTGCGCCCCCGCCGTCGCCGCGCTCGCCTGTTCCTGCGAACCCGAAAAGGATGCCGCCGATGCCTGAGCAGCCCGCGCGCGTGTTCAACGTGCTGTTCCTCTGCACGGGCAACTCCGCCCGCTCGATCATCGCCGAGAGCGTGCTGCGGAAGGAGGGCGATGGGCGCTTCCGGGCCTTCTCCGGTGGAAGCCATCCGAAGTCCGAGGTCCATCCGACCGCGCTGAAGATTCTCGGGAACCTCGGCTTCCCGACCGATGGACTGCGCTCGAAGAGCTGGGACGTGTTCGCCGGGCCGGAGGCGCCGGTGATGGACTTCGTGTTCACGGTCTGCGACAGCGCTGCCGGCGAGACCTGCCCGCTCTGGCCCGGCCACCCGGTGACGGCGCATTGGGGAATCGAGGATCCGGCCGCCGCGACCGGCACGGACATCGAGCGGGAAATGGCGTTCATCCTGGCGCTTCGTTACTTGAGAGCCCGGATCGCGGCCTTCGCGGCCTTGCCGGTCGCCTCCCTGGACCGAGCCAGCCTCGCCGCCCGGCTGCGGGAGATCGGACAGGCCGAAGGCACCACCACCTCGCGACCCGACGTCGCGTGAGGCAGCCCATGGACGTCATCATCTACCACAACCCGGACTACGGGACCTCCCGCAACACCCTGTCGATGATCCGGAACGCCGGCATCGAGCCGCATGTGATCGACTACCTGAAGACACCGCCGAGCCGCGCGATGCTGGAGGCGCTGGTGGCGCGCATGGGAGTCCCTGTCCGGGCGATCCTGCGGGAGAAGGGCACCCCCTACGCCGATCTCGGGCTGGCCGACGAAAGCCTGACGGATGCGCAGCTCCTCGACGCCATCAAGGCGCACCCGATCCTGATCAACCGGCCGATCGTCGTCAGCCCGAAGGGCGTCCGGCTCTGCCGGCCGTCCGAGCGTGTCCTCGACCTGCTGCCGCCGCAGCGCGGCGCCTTCGCGAAGGAGGACGGCGAGGCCGTCGTCGACGCCGCGGGCAACGCATCCCGACCGCGTGAGGCGTGAATGACACTCCCTATCCGCCGCCTGTCCTTCCTCGACCGCTACCTGACCGTCTGGATCTTCGCCGCCATGGCGCTCGGGATTCGCGCTCGGCACGCTGATCCCCAGCCTCCCCGGCGCCATCCAGCAGCTCTCGGTGGGCACCACCAACATCCCTATCGCCGTGGGCCTGATCCTGATGATGTATCCGCCGCTCGCGAAGGTGCGCTACGAGGAGCTGCCGCGGGTCTTCGCCGATCGACGCCTGCTCGCCCTTTCGCTGGTGCAGAACTGGCTGATCGGCCCGGTGCTGATGTTCCTCCTCGCGGTGCTCTTTCTCCGCGACGAGCCGGGCTATATGACCGGGGTGATCCTGATCGGGCTCGCCCGCTGCATCGCCATGGTCCTGGTCTGGAACGAGCTCGCCCGCGGGGACGGGCAGTATGTCGCCGGCCTCGTCGCTTTCAACTCGATCTTCCAGATCCTCTTCTTCCCCGTCTACGCTTGGGTTTTCCTGACGGTGCTGCCGCCGTTCTTCGGCCTCGAGGGGAGCGTCGTCGACGTGGGCTTCTGGACCATCGCCGAGGCCGTGCTGTTCTACCTCGGCCTGCCCTTCGCGGCTGGCTTCCTGACCCGGAAGATCCTGGTCGGACGACGGGGCGAAGCTTGGTATGCGGACCGCTTCCTGCCCCGGATCGCGCCGCTGACGCTCGGCGCGCTGCTCTTCACCATCGTCGCCATGTTCAGCCTCAAGGGCGGCGAGGTGGTGAGCCTGCCGTGGGACGCCGTCCGCATCGCCGTCCCGCTGACGCTATACTTCCTGATCCAGTTCACCTTGAGCTTCTGGATGGGCAAGCTCGTCGAGGCGGACTATCCGCGGACCACGGCCGTCGCCTTTACCGCGGCCGGCAACAACTTCGAGCTTGCGATCGCCGTCGCCATCGCCTCGTTAGGGCTGGCCTCGCAACCAGCCTTCGCCGCCGTCATCGGTCCGCTCGTCGAGGTGCCGGTGCTGATCCTGCTGGTGTCGGTGGCGCTCGGTCTCGGCTGTGGATCGGCATGGAATGTTGACCCCCTGAGCGGGAGGATCGGCGTCCAAAATTGACCCCCCTTCGCCCGCGGTGGCGCGGACACTGCCCGTCCATGTTGGCGGATGGGCGGGAGGGGGATGAAG
>NZ_JAGOMQ010000049.1 GCF_017993425.1 Amaricoccus sp. | reverse complement strand
AGCGCCGCCGCCTCGCCGCCGCTCGTCCACCAGTGCAGCACCTCGACGTCCGCCGCCACGGCCATCCCCGCCGACAGCCCCAGCGCCGCCGCCCCCAGCATCGCGCCCCGTATCGTCCGCATGTCATCTCCTCCGCTGTTTCTTCGCGTTCTTGGACGGCCCGCGCGGGGCCGTCCGCGCAGGTTCTCCAGTTCGCGGGATTCCTCAAGCCCGAAGATCGCGGGAGGTTACTCGACCGCGATGTGGAAGACCTCGCCGATCCACCAGTCGTCGTTCATCCCGGCGAGGTCGGAGCGCTCGGCGCGCGGAAAGACGAGCTGCGCCGGGCCGAGGCCGCCGATGCCGAGCGGCGCGCCGTCGCGGGCGGTTGCGAGCACCGCGGCGCGGTCGACGAGCTCCGCGACCGGCAGCGTCAGCGCGAAGCCGTCGATGGCGTGGAGCGTCACGGTCGCGCCCTCCGCCCCCGCGGCCGCCAGCACGTCGGCGAGCTTCGGGCCGGTGAAGGTGGCGACCGGGCCGCCGCGCGGGAAATCCGCGCGGATGGCGACCTGCGGCAGCGCCGCCAGCGCGGCGGCGTCGAACGCGCGGGCGCGGTCGAAGGCGATCTCGTTGAGGACGAAGAGCCTGTCCGAGGCCGGGTCGAGCGGGCCGCGGTTCGGGCTCGCCACCGCGCCGGAGACGGTGAGCAGCGCCGGCCCCGGCGCGGCGTCGGGCGGCGGCGAGGCGGGGGCGAGGCCGACGGCGATCGCCAGCGCGGCGAGGAGCGCCAGCGCGAGGGCGGCGGCGCGGCGGGCGCCGGTGGTCACGGGGCGCGGCCCTCGTCGGAGCGGTCGCCGGCGGGAAGGGCGTGCTGCGGCTGCGGCTGCGCCGGCGCCGGGGGCCGCGGGTCGCCCTTGAGCCCGCAGGCCAGCAGCGCCAGCGCGAGGCAGAGGGCGAGCCCGGCCCTCACCCCAGCGCCTCCCGCCAGCGGGCGACCTGCGCGCGCACCTGCGCCGGGGCCGTGCCGCCGTAGCTGGCGCGGCTCGCCACCGAGTTGTCGACGCCGAGCACCTCGTAGACCTCGGCGGTGATCCCCGGGTGCGCGGCCTGCATCGTGGCGAGGTCTAGCTCCGGCAGGTCGACGCCCGCGTCCTCCGCCGCCTTCACCAGCGCGCCGGTGACGTGATGGGCGTCGCGGAACGGCAGGCCGAGGCGGCGGACCAGCCAGTCGGCGAGGTCGGTCGCCGTCGAGAAGCCCGACGCGGCGGCGGCGCGCAGCGCCTCGGGGCGCGGCGTCAGGTCGCGGACCATGCCGTCCATGGCGGCCAGCGCCAGCATCAGGCTGTCGGCGGCGTCGAAGACCTGCTCCTTGTCCTCCTGCATGTCCTTGGAATAGGCGAGCGGCAGGCCCTTCATGATGGTGAGGAGCGCGACCAGCGACCCGATTATGCGCCCCGGCTTGGCGCGGATCAGCTCGGCGGCGTCGGGGTTCTTCTTCTGCGGCATGATCGACGAGCCGGTGGAGAAGCGGTCCGACAGCGTCACGAAGCGGAACTGCGCCGTCGACCAGATCACCAGCTCCTCGGCGAGGCGCGAGAGGTGGACGGCGCAGATCGCCGACGCGCTCAGGAACTCCAGCGCGAAGTCGCGGTCGGAGACGGCGTCGATCGAGTTGCCCATCGGCCGGGCGAAGCCCAGCGCCGCGGCCGTCCCGTGGCGGTCGATCGGGAAGGAGGTGCCGGCGAGCGCCGCGGCGCCGAGGGGGCTCTCGTTCATCCGGGCGCGGGCGTCGCGGAAGCGGCCGCGGTCGCGGTCGAGCATCTCGACATAGGCCAGCATGTGGTGGCCGAAAGTCACCGGCTGCGCGACCTGGAGATGGGTGAAGCCCGGCATGACCATCCCGGCCCCCGCCTCGGCCTGCGCGACCAGCGCCCGCATCAGCGCCTCGATCCCGCCGACGGCGGCGTCGGCCTGGGCGCGGACCCAGAGGCGAAAGTCGGTCGCCACCTGGTCGTTGCGCGAGCGGGCGGTGTGGAGCCGGCCCGCGGGCTCGCCGATCAGCGTCTTGAGGCGGGACTCCACGTTCATGTGGATGTCCTCGAGCGCCTTCGAGAACGGGAAGTCGCCGGCCTCGATCTCTGACAAGACCGTGAGAAGGCCTTCCCGGATCGCCTGCGCGTCGCTATCGCTGATGACGCCCGTCGCCGCCAGCATGGCGGCATGGGCGCGGCTCGCCTCGACGTCCTGGGCGGCCAGGCGCTTGTCGAAGTCGATGGAGGCGTTGATCGCCTCCATGACGGCGTCCGGTCCCGCGGCGAAGCGGCCGCCCCACATCGTGTTCGCGTCTCGGCTGTCGTCCATGTCGCCTCGTCCGAAAGGTCTCGCCTTGCCCCGCGCCCTCGCGATCCCGCTCGTCGTCTACACGCTGGCGCTGGGGCTCGCCAGCCCGGCCGCGGCCGATACGACCCGCGATCCGGGCGGCGCGGCCGCGATCGAGGCGCTGCGGGACGGGGACATGCGCAAGCTGGTGGTCCACGCGGCGCCGGTCGAGGCCCCGGACACCCCCTTCGCCGGGCCGGACGGGGCCGAGACGACGCTGGCCGCCTCGAACGGCAAGGTGCGGCTGGTGAACTTCTGGGCCACCTGGTGCGCGCCCTGCCGCGAGGAGATGCCGGCGCTGGCCGCGCTCCGGGCGGGGATGGGGGGCGAGGACTTCGACGTGCTGCTGGTGGCGACGGGCCGCAACGATCCGGCGGCGATCGCGCGCTTCTTCGCGGAGGAGGGGATCGAGGGGATCGCGACCGGCCTCGACCCGAAGGGCGCGCTCGCCCGCGCCGCCGGCGCGCCGGGCCTGCCGGTGACGCTGGTCCTCGACCGCGACGGCCGGGAGGTGGCCCGCCTGATCGGCGGCGCCGACTGGAACGGCGAGAGCGCCCGGGCGATCGTCGGGGCGCTGATCGCGCGCTGAGGGGCACCTTCGCACGCGTGCGAAGGGGTCATGCGATTGATTTATCGTGGTAACCGTCTGGGCGGGCATTTCGGCGCGGGCGCGATGACGCGGGACCGGCGCATCGCCGCGGCCCGGAGGCGGCGCATCGTTGGCAGCGCCGCATCTCACGCGCCGTTCGACCCCCTTCGAGGTTCCGCCGTCCCTGCCCCAACCGCTCCGCGTCGAGCCGGGTGACATGCGCACGTCACCCGGCGGGCGCCGTCGTGGGACGGACCTTGCCGCGGGCGGCCCGCGGCGCGGCGCCGCCTCAGGCGCGGTCCTCGATGTTGCCGTAGAGCAGGCCGGCGCCGGCGCGGAGGCCGCCGACCAGCTCGCGCTCGACGCGCTCCTCGTCGCGGCGGCGGACGTCCTCCATGGCGTCGGCGATGTCCTCGTCGGAGAGGCCGAGCCGGCGCAGCGCCTCCTCGGCGGCGATGCGCGCCGAGCCGAGCGTCTCGCGGATCTGCCAGTCGGCCCCGGCCTTGATCAGCTCCAGCGAATGCTCTCGGTCGAAGGCGCGCACGAGGAGCGGGGTCAGCGGCCACTCCGCCTTGACGATCTCGGTGATCTTGACCGCCGCCTCGCGGTCGTCGACGGCGCAGACGATGATCTCCGCCGCCCCTGCCCCGGCCGCGTGCAGGATGTCGAGCCGCGACCCGTCGCCGTAATAGACCTTGAAGCCGAACTCCGCCGCCGCCTGGATCATCTCGGTGTCGGTCTCGATCGTCGCCATCGAGTATCCGCGCGCCAGCAGCGGCTGGCTCACCACCTGCCCGAAGCGGCCGAAGCCGATGATCAGCACCGAGCCGCTCAGCCCCTCGGCCGCCTCGACCCCCTCCATCGACGGCGCGGCCTCTGGCGCCAGCCGGTCGTGCAGCATCACCATCAGCGGCGTCAGCGCCATCGAGAGGATGATGATCGCGGTCAGGTTGGCGTTCGACTCCGCGTCGATGATCCCGAAGGCGAGCGCGGCGGCGTAGAGCACGAAGGCGAACTCGCCGCCCTGCGCCATCAGCGTCGCCCGCTCCAGCGCCTCGCGCCCCGAGGCGCGGAAGGCGCGCGCCACCGCGTAGATGCCGAGGATCTTCAGCGCCATGAAGGCGACCACTGACACGGCGATCAACCCGGCGTTCCGCGCGATGATCCCGAGGTCGAGCGCCATGCCGACGCCGAGGAAGAAGAGCCCGAGCAGGATGCCGCGGAAGGGCTCCACGTCCGCCTCGAGCTGGTGGCGGAAGGTCGATTCCGACAGCAGCACCCCGGCGAGGAAGGCGCCCATCGCCATGGAGAGCCCGGCCGTCTGCATCAGGAGCGCCGCGCCGAGCACCACGAGGAGCGCCGCCGCCGTCATCACCTCGCGCGCCCCGGTGCGGGCGAGGAAGCGGAAGAGCGGGTCGAGCAGGTAGCGCCCGGCGAGGACCAGCCCGCCGATCGCGGCGAGGCCGACGGCGACGGAGACGAGCCGGGCCGCGACCGTGGTCTCCTCGCCGCCCGGGGCGAGGAAGGCGACGAGCGCCAGCAAGGGCACGATGGCGAGGTCCTCGAGGAGCAGGATCCCGACGATCCGCCGCCCGAACGGCTGGTGGAGCTGCCGGCGCTCCTCCAGCATCTGCATGACGATGGCCGTCGAGGTCAGCACGAAGCCCGCCCCGGCGACGAACGAGGCCGAGGTCGGGTAGCCGAGCGAGATGCCCACGACGGAGAGCAGCGCCATGCAGACGAGCACCTGCGCCAGCCCCAGCCCGAAGATGTCGCCCCGCATCGCCCAGAGCCGCGACGGCTGCATCTCCAGCCCGATGACGAAGAGGAACATGACGACGCCGAGCTCGGCGACGTGGATGATCGTCTGCGGGTCCTCGAAGAAGCCGAGCCCCCAGGGCCCGATGGCGAGGCCGGCGGCGAGGTAGCCGAGCACCGAGCCGAGCCCCAGCCGCTTGAAGAGCGGCACCGCGATCACCGCCGCCGCGAGCAGCACCACGATGGGCACGATGTCGAACCCGTGCGCCGCCGCGGCATGGGCGGCGTCCGCGGCCCCTGTCGCGGCCTCGACGGCGTGCCCGGCCGCCTCCTCGGCCAAGGATCAGACCCCCGAGGTCAGGTTGGCGAGATCGCGCACGACCTGCCGCGGCGCGGTCAGCTCCTTCCACCTCGCCAGCGCCGCGGCGACCGGGGGGAAGGGCTTCCGCTCGATGAACTTGCCGCGGCCGGGGGCCGGGTCGGCGTTGGCGCCGGCCGACCAGATCACCTCGCCGCGGGAGAGGGTGTAGCGGGCGGTGGCGCTGACCTTGACGCCCTCGAAGACGTTGTAGTCGATCGCGGATTTCTGGTGCGCCGCGGTGATGGTCTTGCCGGCCCTGGGGTCCCAGACCACGAGGTCGGCGTCGGCGCCGACGGCGATCGCGCCCTTGCGGGGGTGCATGTTGAGGATCTTCGCGCTGTTCGTCGAGGTGACGGCGACGAACTCCTCCGGGGTCAGCCGGCCGGTCTCGACGCCATAGGTCCAGACGACCGACATGCGGTCCTCGAGGCCGCCGGTGCCGTTCGGGATCCGGGTGAAGTCGCCGATGCCGAACTTCTTCTGCTCGGTCGTGAAGGCGCAGTGGTCCGTCGCCACCACCTGCAGCGAGCCGGCGGCGAGGCCGGCCCAGAGGCCGGCCTGATGCTCCTTGGCGCGGAAGGGCGGCGACATGACGCGGCGGGCGGCGTGGACCCAGTCCTTGTTCTGGTACTCGCTCTCGTCGAGCACGAGGAACTGCGCCAGCGGCTCGCCGTAGACCCGCATCCCCTTCTGGCGGGCGCGGCGGATCGCCTCGTGGGTCTGCTCGCAGGAGACATGCACGATGTAGAGCGGACAGCCGGCGGCGTCGGCGATCATGATGGCGCGGTTCGCCGCCTCGCCCTCCACCTCCGGCGGGCGCGAATAGGGGTGGCCCTCCGGGCCGGTGATCCCCTCGGCGAGCAGCTTCTGCTGGAGGGCCGCCACCACGTCGCCGTTCTCGGCATGGACGAGCGGCAGGGCGCCGAGCGCGGCGCAGCGGCGGAACGACGCGAACATCTCGTCGTCGTTGACCATCAGCGCGCCCTTGTAGGCCATGAAGTGCTTGAAGGTGTTCACCCCGCGCTTCACCACCTCGGCCATCTCGTCGAAGAAGCGCTCGTTCCAGCCGGTGACGCACATGTGCCAGGCGTAGTCGCCGACCGCCTTCGGCGCCGACTTGGCCGCCCATTCCTCCCAGGCCTGGAGCATCGAGCCGTCGGGAGCCGGGATGCAGAAGTCGACCACCGTCGTGGTGCCGCCAGAGGCCGCGGCCACGGTGCCGGTGTAGAAGTCGTCGGTGGAGGACGTGCCCATGAACGGCATCTCCAGATGCACGTGCGGGTCGATGCCGCCGGGCATGACCAGCGCGCCGGAGGCGTCCACCTCCTCGTCGCCACGGAGCCCCGGCCCGATCGCGGCGATCTTCTCGCCCTCGACCAGCACGTCCGCCTCGTAGCTCCCCTCCGCGGTGACCACCGTCCCGCCCCGGATGACCTTGCTCATCGCCCTTCCCCCTCCGCCGCCGCGAGCGCCGCCCGCAGCGCCTCGATCTCGCGGCGCTCCACCGTCAGCCCGGCCTGCAGCCCCTCGGCCACGATACGCATCGCGAAGCCGAGGTCCATCGTCACCGCAGCCGCGCGTGGACCGAGCGCGCAGGTCAGCGCGCCGTCGGCGATCTCGCGTCGGTAGACATGGACATGCGCGAGGTCGGGCGGATCGAAGAACACCAGCACCTCGGCCCCGGCCGGCTCGCCGAAATCGACGGGGCAGCCGGCGAGGCGCACGCTTTCGCGTCCCGCAGCGATCTCCAGCGAGCGAACGCCGGTCACCGGCGCCCTGGGCGGATCAGGCGTCGCGCAGTGCGAGCCGACGCTCGATATGGGCGACCCGTTCGTCCAGCCGATCCAGCCGGTTGGAAAGGCTCGCGTATTGCGACTCCAGCATGCCGAGCCGGCCCTTGATCTCGCGCAGGTCGTCGCTGTGCCGATCCTGCGTCGCCCGGATGGCGCGCAGGTGCTCCAGAACGAGGCTTTCCACGGGCGGGCCATCCTGCTGCGTCATGGTCACAACATAGGCGCAAACGCGTCACGCCACAATTCCCGCCGTCTCCAGCACGGCGTGGAACAACACGTTCGCCCCCTTCTCCGCCCAGTCCGGGGTGATCTCCTCGGCCTCGTTGTGGCTGAGGCCGTCGACGCAGGGGCACATCACCATCGTCGCCGGCGCGACCTTCGCCGCCCAGCAGGCGTCGTGGCCGGCGCCGGAGATGATGTCGCGGTGCGTATACCCCAGCCGCTCCGCGGCGCCGCGGACGCGGGCGACCAGCTCGGGCGCGAAGGTGACCGGGTCGAAATGCCCCACCGCCTCCACCGCGCAGCCGACCCCCAGCCGCTCGCAGATCGCCGCCGCCTCGCGCTCGATCCGCGCGCGCATCCCGTCGAGCTTCGCCTGGTCGGGCGAGCGGATGTCGACGGTGAACACCGCCTTGCCCGGCAGCACGTTGCGCGAGTTCGGGTGGAAGCGCACCTGCCCCACCCCGCCCACGGCGTCCGGCTGCGCCTCCATCGCGACCGCCTGCACCATCTCCATGATCCGCGCCATGGCGAGGCCGGCGTTGACCCGCAGCCGCATCGGCGTCGAGCCGGTATGCGCCTCCTTGCCGGTCAGGGTGAATTCCAGCCACCACAGGCCCTGGCAATGCGTCACCACGCCGATCTCGCGCCCCTCGGCCTCGAGGATCGGGCCCTGCTCGATGTGGAGCTCGAAATAGGCGTGCATCTTGCGCGCGCCGACCGGCTCCTCGCCCTTCCAGCCGATCCGCTCCAGCTCGTCGCCGAAGCGCTTCCCCTCAGGATCCATCCGCCCATAGGCGTAGTCGAGGTCGATCACCCCCGCGAAGACGCCGCTCGCCAGCATCGCCGGCGCGAAGCGGGCGCCCTCCTCGTTGGTCCAGTTCACCACCACGATCGGGCGCCGGGTGCGCAGGCCGAGGTCGTTCATCGAGCGCACCGCCTCCAGCGCGCCGAGGACGCCGAGCACCCCGTCGTAGCGCCCGCCGGTCGGCTGGGTGTCGAGATGGCTGCCGACATAGACGGGGAGCGCGTCCGGATCCTCGCCCGCCCGCGTCGCGAACATCGTGCCCATCGCGTCGACGCCCATCGTCATCCCGGCCGCGTCGCACCAGCGGGCGAACAGCGCCCTTCCCTCGGCGTCGGCGTCGGTCAGCGTCTGGCGGTTGTTGCCGCCGGCCACGCCGGGGCCGATCTCCGCCATCGCCTGGATCGAGTCCCAGAGCCGGGCGCCGTCGATCTTGAGGTTGTCGCTGGGGGCGGGCATCGCCGGCTCCTTCGGGCTGCCTTGGGGACCGTGCCTTGTGTAGGTCGCGCCGCCCGGGCTTCGCAAGCAGGCGATTTTTCCGCGCGGCGGCGATACTCTGAGGCGGGAATCGGCGCTGCGGGCGCCGGCAGAGGGAGGGTGGCTACATGAAGAACAAGGGATTGCTGACCGTCGCGGGCGCATTGGTGCTGTTCCTGCTCGGGCTCGTCATCGGGCTCGCGGCCGGGGGGCCGAGCGTCGACGACATCGCCGCGGCGGTGGACAAGCGCCTCGACGAGGTGGCGGCGGCGCAGAACGACCGCCTCGCCGCCGTCGAGGCCGGGATGGACGGGCTGAAATCCGACCTCGCCGGCCGGCTCGACGGGCTCGGCTCCGGCGTCGAGGCCGGCAAGGCCGCCGTCGCCGGCATCGGCGACACCGTGCAGGGCCTCGGCCAGTCGATCGCGGCCGCGGTCGAGGCCGCCTCGACGAGCCAGCTCGCCGCGCTCGAGAGCGGGCTCGCCGGCCTGCGCGGGCGGATCAGCGCGCCCGAGCCCGCCGCCGCCAGCGGGTCCGAGGGCGCGGCGCCCGCCGCCGCCTCGGCCCCGGTCGAGGGCGGCTTCGCGCCCGGCGAGACCGCGGTGCTCTCCGACGGCGCGGTGCGGGTCTTCGTCTCGCGCATCGACGAGGGCGCCGGGACGGCCGCCGTGCGGGTCAACGGCGCGGACATGACGCTCGCGGTCGGCGCGCCTCAGACGCTCGCGACCGAGGGCGGCGACTGCAAGCTCAGCCTCGACGCGGTCGGCGGCGGCAAGGCGGGCGTCTCCGCCGCCTGCGGCGACGCGCTGCCGGCTCCGGAGGGCGTCGCCCCGGGCGAGACGGTGGCGCTCGCCGAGGGGCTCCGGGTCTTCGTCTCCGGCGTCACCGACACGGGCGCCCGCATCGCGGTCAACGGCGTGGGCACCCGGACGGTCGGCGTCGGCGAATCGATCGAGGCGAAGGTCGGCGAGCAGACCTGCCAGGTCAGCGTCACCGCCGTCGACCGCGGCCGCGTCGCCCTAGGCTACACCTGCGGGTAAAGCTCGGGGGCGGACGGCGCCGTCGCGGCGCCCTCCGCCCTTGCCGGGTGAGATTGCGACGCGCCGGGCGGTCAGTGGTTCGTATCAGTCCGAGACGAGACCGAAGTGCCTGGCCGTCCTCGAGATCGAAGCGCAATGCGCCGTGAGCGAGCTGCGGCTCATCTCCTGAAGGCTGAACGCCTGTCCCTGCGTCATCACGGAGAGCGTCGAGGCGAAGCTCATGTCATCGGCAGGCACGGTCCTTTCGATCAACGCCTGTATTGCGGCTTGATCGTAGGTCATGCCGCATGCCTCCTCGCTCGCAAGGATCATCCCTAGATCGTTCGCGAAGCTCATGCTTTCCATCTCGCTCCACGCGTAGGCCATCGAACAAGACAGCACGCCGGTGAGGAACGCGGCACCGCGCAGCATCAATTCAACCGTTTCAGCACTTCGCCCAGCGTGCCGATCAACTCGTCGATCTGGGCCTCGGTGATGATCAGCGGCGGCGACAGCGCGATGATGTCGCCGGTGGTGCGGATCAGCAGGCCCCTGTCGTAGCAGTCGAGGAAGGCCTGGAAGGCGCGGCGCGTCGGCTCGCCGGCGATCGGCTCGAGCTCGATGCCGGCGATCAGACCCTCGTTGCGCACGTCGATCACGTGGGGCAGGCCGCGCAGCGAATGCACCGCCTCCTGCCAGTAGGGCGCAAGCTCCGCCGCGCGCTCGAAGAGCCCCTCCTCGCGGTAGGTGTCGAGGGTGGCGAGGCCCGCGGCGGCCGCGATCGGGTTCCCCGAATAGGTGTAGCCGTGGAAGAGCTCGATCATGTGCTCCGGCCCCGACATGAAGGCGTCGTGGATCTCCGCCGTCACCAGCACGCCGCCCATCGGGATCACCCCGTTGGTCACGCCCTTGGCGATCGTGATCATGTCCGGCGTCACCCCGTACCTCTCGGAGGCGAAGGCGGCGCCGGTGCGGCCGAAGCCGGTGATCACCTCGTCGAAGATCAGCAGGATCCCGTGCTTCCTGGTGATCGCCCGCAGCCGCTCCAGGTAGCCCTTCGGCGGGATCAGCACGCCGGTCGAGCCGGCGACGGGCTCGACGATCACCGCGGCGATCGTGCTCGCGTCGTGGAGCGTGACGATCCGCTCCAGCTCGTCGGCGAGGTCGGCCCCGTGCTCGGGCTGGCCCTTCGAGAAGGCGTTCCGGGACGGCAGGTGGGTGTGCGGCAGGTGGTCGACGCCGGTCAGCAACGAGCCGAAGAACTTGCGGTTCGACACGATCCCGCCGACCGAGATGCCGCCGAAGTTGACGCCGTGATAGCCGCGCTCGCGGCCGATCAGCCGGGTGCGCGTGCCCTGCCCGATCGCCCGCTGGTAGGCGATGGCGATCTTCAGCGCCGATTCCACCGCCTCCGAGCCGGAGTTGGAGAAGAAGGCGTGCGCCATCCCCTCCGGCGCGATGTCCACCAGCCGGTTGGCGAGCTCGAAGGCCTTCGGGTGGCCCATCTGGAACGCCGGCGCATAGTCGAGCTCCTCGACCTGCTCCTGGATCGCCTTGACGATGCGCGGCCGCCTGTGGCCGGCGTTGCAGCACCAGAGCCCGGCGGTGCCGTCGAGCACCCGGCGCCCGTCCGAGGTGACGTAGTGCATCCCGTCCGCGGCGACGAACATCCGCGGCGCCTTCTTGAACTGCCGGTTCGCGGTGAACGGCATCCAGAAGGCGCGCAGGTCGTTCGGCGCCACGGAGGACGCGGCCGTGGATGCGGAGGCTGGACGCTCTGACATGGGATCCCCTCGGGTCCCTCCGGGAGCGTTTCCCGCTCGACCCCTCGGGACGTCTCGTGCTTAACTTGACCAGTCGGTCAAAAGCGGACGCTAGCACCGGGCGGGCGGGCGTCAAGCGCATTCGAGGAGCCGAGACGCCAGTGAGCCGCGCCGCCTCCCGCCGCACCCCGACCCGCATCCAGAGCGCGCGGACCGAGGCGATCCTCGACGCGGCGCTCGACGTCTTCTCCGCCCGCGGCTTCCGCGGCGCGACGCTCGACCAGGTCGCCGAGGCGGCGGGGCTCTCCAAGCCCAACCTCCTCTACTACTTCGCCTCCAAGGACGACGTGCACCGCGCGCTGCTGGAGCGCCAGCTCGACGCCTGGCTGGAGCCGCTGCGCCGCATCGACCCGGACGGCGACCCGGCGACCGAGATCCGCGCCTACGTCCGCCGCAAGCTCGAGATGGCCCGCGACTTCCCGCGCGAGAGCCGCCTCTTCGCCAGCGAGGTCCTGCACGGCGCGCCGCACGTCGCCGACGTCCTCGCCGGCCCGCTGCGCGCGCTCGTCGACGAGAAGGCCGCGGCGCTGCGGGCCTGGGCGGCCGAGGGGCGCATCGCGCCGGTCGATCCCCACCACCTCATCTTCGCAATCTGGGCGACGACCCAGCACTACGCCGACTTCGACGTCCAGGTCCGCGCCGTCCTCGGCGCCGACGACCCCGCCCGCTTCGACGCCGCGGACGCCTTCCTCGAGCGGCTGTTCTCGCAGGCGCTGCGCCCCTGACCCCCCGGGGTCAGGCGGACGGCGCGGCCGCCGCGTCGCCCGGGGCCGGCGCGGCGGCGACCGGCGCCGCGGCGCGGGCATAGGGCTGCAACAGCACGCCCTTCGCCCGCAGCCGGTCGAGGATGTCGAAGTTGATGTCCGACTTCGCCGTCAGCGAGAAGTTCACGTCGCGCAGCCAGCAGCGCACCTCGAAGAGCAGGCTGTCCGGCCCGACCTCCATCAGGAGCACCCGCGGCGAGGGCGTGCTCAGCACCAGCGGATGCTCCTCCGCCACGGCAAGCAGCAGCCCCTCGACCATCCGCGGGTCGGTCTCCAGCGCCACCTGAACCTGGATGGCGATCCGCCCGGTCATCCCCGAATGCGTCCGGTTCAGCACCGTCCCCGCCACGAGGTCGCTGTTCGGCAGGATCACGCTCGCCCGGTCGAAGGTCTCGATCTCCGTCGAGCGCACCGAGATGTTGCGCACGTAGCCGGAGAAGCCCCCCACCTCGATCCAGTCGCCCTCCTTGATCGGCCGCTCCACCAGCAGGATGATCCCCGAGACGAAGTTCGACACGATGTTCTGCAACCCGAAGCCGATGCCGACCGAGAGCGCGCCGGCGACCACCGCGAGGCTCGTCAGGTTGATCCCGGTCGACGAGATCGCCGCGAAGGTGGCGAGGATGAAGCCGATGTACTTCACCCCCGCGAGCACGGCGTTCCGCCCGCCCGCGTCCATGCGGGTCCGCGGCAGCACGGTGCTGCGCAGGATCGACTGCAGGAGCTTGGCGACGCCGTAGATCACCCCGAAGACCACCGCGAAGGTCAGGATGGTCCCGAGCGAGATCCGCATCCCCCCGAGCGACACGCCGTCGCGGAGCGCGTACCAGACGCTGGAGACGTCCGACCAGCGCGCGCCCCAGATCAGCGTCAGCGGCGCGATCGCGGCGAGGATCACCAGCGCCCCGACCATGACGGGGACGAGCCCCTCGGCCGGCCCGCCGATGTCGGCCGCGGCGGCGGCGACGCGGCCCTCGCCCCGCCCCTCCGAGCGCCGCTCGCGCCGGCGGCCCAGCGCCAGGAACACCGTGGTCAGCAGGTCGAAGACGACATAGCTCGCGCCGGCGAGCCCGAGCGTCAGGATGGTGGCGAAGCTCAGGTACGAGGCCGCGGCGAGGTAGCCGGCGGCGGCGAGGACCGGCGAGGCGACGGCGACGACCATCGTCCCCCGCTCGGCGATCTCCAGCGCCCCGAGCGTCAGCGGCCCGACGGCGGCGCCCGTCCGCCCCTCCCGGCCCTTCGCCAGGCTGCGCCGCACCTTGCCGAGGAGCTGCGAGGCGCGCGCCAGCAGGATGCCGCCGGCGACGAAGGCGGGGAAGGCGAGCGTCGCGGTCTGCGCCGCGTTGAGGTCCCAGGTGAAGATGTTGAGGCGGATGAAGAGCTGCGCGGCGAGCACGATGCCGAGCGCCATCGTCGCCTGCGCGCCGCGCGAGGCGTTGCCGTCGTCGAGCGGCACCAGCCGATAGGCCGGCAGGTTCGGCGCGAACAGGCTGTTGGCGAGCCAGCTCGCCCCGATCAGCGCGAGGATGAAGGCGGGCAGGTAGAAGAGCCGCGGCTCGTGCGTCGGGTCGAGCACCTTGTCCGGGTCGAGCGCGGCGAAGAGCAGCCCCGCCCCCACCGCCGGCACGATCAGCCGGCTGAAGTTGCGCAGCGCGACGAGGAGCGCGATGCCGCCCGGGCTGCTCGCGCTGGCGAGCCCGCCCTCCGCCGCGCGCACCAGCCGGCGCTGCAACCCGAAGGTCAGCGCCACGCCGAGCGCCGCGAGCAGCAAATCGACCGGCACCCTCTTCACGCGGTCGCCGCGCGCCGCCGGGTCATGGACCAGCGCCGCCAACCCGCCGACGAACTGCCCCACGCGCTCGACCAGCACCTGCGCCGTCGAGTACCAGTTGGCCGGCATGAGCGGCGACGGCCCCCGCCCGCGCAGCTCGGCGGTGAAGCGGGCGCGCACGATGGCGTCGATCTGGGCGATCAGCCCGTCGGCGGTGCGCTGGAAGTCCTGCGCCTCCAGCACCGGCACCTGCGCCGTGGCGAGTTCCTCGGCCACCTGCTTGCGCCGCGCCGAAATCTCCGGCGCCTCCGTCGCGCCCTCCGCCGGCGCCGGCCCGAGCGCATCGGCGCGCGCCTGCGCCTCGGAGAGCTTTCCCTGCGCCGCCTTCTCGAACTCGAGCGCACTGCTTCGCAGGCGCATCAGGTCGTCGCGGGCGGCTTCCAGCTGCTCGGTCGCGGCGTCCTCGTCGGCGGTCAGCTTCTGGACGGTCCCGACCGTCGCCTTCCACTCGGCCGGCACGCCCTCGCCCGGGGCCTGCGCCGCGCCCGACCCGGCCAGCGCGACGGCGAGGACGAGCGTGAGGACGAGGAGGCGAATCAGCGCGCCCACGCCCGCGCCCCCTCCCGCGCCCGTCCCCGGGCTACGGGACCGTGACATCGGGCAGGGCGCGCGCTGCCGCCGCGTCCATCCAGGGCGGCGTCGGCAGGCCGCGCTCGCGGAGGAACGGCGGGTTGAAGATGCGCGACTGGTAGCGCATCCCGTAGTCGCAGAGCACGGTCGTCACCACGTGCCCGGGCCCGAGGTCGCGCGCCATGCGGATGGCGCCGGCGACGTTGATCCCGGTCGAGAGGCCCATGCACAGGCCCTCGTCCTCGACGAGGTCGTAGACGACCGGCAGCCCCTCGGAATCGGGGATGTTGTAGGGCATGTCGACGACCAGCCCCTCGAGGTTGGCGGTGATCCGGCCCTGCCCGATTCCCTCCGAGATCGAGGAGCCCTCCGCCTTCAGCTCGCCATGGGCGTACCAGTTGTAGAGCGAGGCCCCGTCGGGGTCGGCGAGCCCGATCTTGATGTCGGGGTTGTGCGCCCGGAGCCCCTCGGCGACGCCGGCGAGCGTGCCGCCGGAGCCGACGGCGCAGATGAACCCGTCGACGCGGCCGCCGGTCTGCTCCCAGATCTCCGGGGCCGTGGTCTCGACATGCGCCTGCCGGTTCGCGACGTTGTCGAACTGGTTGGCCCAGACCGCGCCGTTCGGCTCGCTGGCGGCCAGCGCCTCGGCGAGGCGGCCCGAATACTTCACGTAGTTGTTCGGGTCGCGATACGGGACCGCCGGCACCTCGACGAGCTCGGCGCCGAGCATCCGCAGCGCGTCCTTCTTCTCCTGGCTCTGCGTCTCGGGAATGACGATCACGCAGCGGAAGCCCATCGCCGCCCCGACGACGGCGAGCCCGATGCCGGTGTTGCCCGCCGTGCCTTCGACGATCACGCCCCCCGGGCGCAGCGCGCCGCGCGCCACGGCGTCGCGGATCATGAAGAGCGCGGCGCGGTCCTTGACCGACTGGCCGGGGTTCATGAACTCGGCCTTGCCGAGGATCTCGCAGCCGGTCAGCTCGGACGCCTTGCGGAGCCTCAGGAGCGGCGTTCCGCCGACGAGCGCTGGCAGGGATGACGCGATCCCCATGGTTTCCTCCGGTCCGCTGCGACGAGCGAAGACCTAGCCCCTCCGCCGCCGGCCATCAACCCGGGCCCGCCCGGCGCGGCGCGACCCGCCGGCGGCGCGCCGCGCAGGCGGCGGGCGGCGGCGTCGGGGGAACGGCGCACACCGCACGACGCCCGCCTGCCCGGCTGGACCCCGGGGCGCGCGCGCCGACCGACCGACCGACCGACCGACCGAAGCGGGCTTGCCCGCGAGATCACGGCGCGACAAGCGAAAGCAAGGCTTTCGCCGCGCCGACGGCTGGAGCGCGGTTGCGCGCGGAAGCCGTGGGGGGTCCAGATTTCCCCGTCGCGCGCCATCCGTCCGTGATCGCCCCGGCGAGCGCGGAATCGCGCTCGCCCCCCGCAGGGGCGATCGCGGACGGATTTGCCGCGGGTCAAATCCGTCTGCCGTCACCGTCGCGACCTGCTTCCGGCCCGCTTCCCCTCCACCGTCGTGCAGCGTCGGGAACGGAGGCCGTTCCACACCTCCACTGACGAGAAATCAATGGGTTAGCGAATATTCACGCGTGAACAGCCCCACGCGATCGTCACGGCGCCGCCCCTTCCGCGGCGGGGCGCAGCTCGCGGAAGGCGAGCAGCGCCTCGATCGTCTCGTCGAGGCGGACGGCGGCGCGGCGCCAGTCGTCGCCCAGGCGGGAGCGGTCGGGCGCGGGCGGGGCGGAGGGCGGCATGACCGCGTCGGGCTCGGTCAGCCGCACGAGATAGGCGAGCCGCGCCGGCAGCCCCGGCGGCTGAGGCCCGCCCCGCGCCATGGCGCTCGCCAGCGCCGTCGAGAACAGCAGCGCCGAGGCGTAGAGCCGGGCGGCGCGGCGGTCGTAGCGGTCGGCGACCGGCCGGATCCGCCGCTTGCCGAGCCGCCCGCGCAGCGACCACCGCGCCGTCGAGCGGGCGAGGTCGATCGCGCCCACCACCGAGGCGAGGCCGAGATGCGCCGAGGAGAAGGTCTCGACCGCCGCCTGCGCCCCCTTGGCGTCCCCCGCCTCGACCGCCTTCGCAGCCTGCCGCAGCCCGACGCGCAGCCGGCCGAGCAGGTCCGCCCCGGCGACGTTCAGCGCCCGGATCGGGTCGGGCGTCAGCAGGACCTGGCTGAACAGCATCCCCACCGCGGTGCCGGCCGCGACGTCGAGCATCCGCACCACCCCGGCCGATTCCGAGCCGAGCGCCAGCACCAGCACCGCCGAGACGCCCGACTGGATCGGCACCACCGGCAGCATCCCGTAGGTCGAGGCGATCAGGATGGCGAAGAACGCCGCCGCGCTGACCCGCAGCAGCGGATAGGTGGCCGGCACGTAGAGCGCCAGCTCGCCCACGACGATGCCGGTCGCCACCCCGGCCATCAGCCCGATCGCCTGCTTCCCGTGGTTCGGCAGCCCCGGCGCCAGGCAGACGATGGCGGAGACCGCGGCGAAGACCGGATGCGGATGCCCGAACGCCCAGCTGGCGAGGACCCAGGCGAGGGCGCCGGCCACCGCCGACTTGGCCGCGTCGCGCCATGCGGCCTCGGCGCGGTCCCTCACCCGCAACAGGCGGTCGGCGAGCATCGGCATGGGGCTGGCTCTCCCTCGGAACGGCGGCGACCCTGCGCGACGCCGCCCGCCTCCGCAAGCCTCGGCGCACGGGCGTCAGCGCATGGCCCTCAGCGCATGGTCTGCAGCAGCGCGGCGGTGGCGAAGCCGTCGGGCGTCATGCCCCGGGCCTGCTGGTAGGCGCGGATCGCCGAGATGGTGTTCGGCCCGATCACCCCGTCCCGCGCCCCGGTGTCGTAGCCCTTCGCGGTCAGCCGCTCCTGCATCTCGATCTTCTCGGTGCGGCTCAGCTCCCGCTCCTGCCGCGGCCACGCCCCCTGGATCGTCGGCCCGCCGGCGATCCGCGTCGCGAGGTGCCCCACGCCCATCGCGTAGGAGGTGGCGTTGTTGTATTTCTTGATGACGTAGAAGTTGTCGTAGATCGCGAAGGCCGGCCCCTTCGCCCCCGCCGGCGCGAGGATCGCCGCCGGCGCGTAGTCCGGCACCGGCGATCCGTCGATCCGCGTCACCCCGCGCGCCCGCCAGTCCTTGACGGGCCGCCGCTGCGCCTGATCCGCCAGCGCATAGTCGAAGCCCGCCGGCAGCCGCACCTCGACGCCCCAGGGCTGGCCATGCACCCATCCCGACTGGTGGAGGTAATGCGCCGCCGACGCCAGCGCGTCGGTCGGGTCCGCCGACCAGATGTCCCGCCGCCCGTCGCCGGTGAAGTCGACCGCATAGGTGACGTAGGAGGTCGGCATGAACTGCGTATGCCCCATCGCCCCCGCCCAGGAGCCGACGAGTTGCGACGGCGCCGCCTGCCCGGCGTCGACGATCTTCAGCGCCGCGATCAGCTGCTCCTCGGCGAAGTCCCGGCGCCGCCCCTCGTAGGCGAGCGTCGCGAGGCTGCGGATCACCGGCATCGAGCCCCGATACGTCCCGTAGCTCGATTCCATGCCCCAGATGGCGACGAAGGCCTCCTTGTCGACGCCGTATTTCGCCTCGATCGCGTCGAGCGTGCCGCCGTACTGCGCCACCTTGGCGCGCCCGGTGGCGACGCGGTCGGCCGAGACGGCGCCGTCGAGGTATTCCCAGATCGGCTTGGTGAACTCGGACTGCGCTCCGTCGAGCCGGACGACCGCCGGATCCTCGGTGACCCCGGCGAGCGCCCGGTCGACGGTCGCGGGATCGACGCCCGCGGCGATCGCCCGCGGCCGGAACTGCGCCTTCCACTCCGCGAAGCTCGCCGGCTTCGGCAGCGTGTTGGCGGCGCGCGAGACCTCGGGCGCGCCGCCGCCCGGCGGGTTCGCGCTCACCCCGCAGCCGCCCGCGATGCCGGCCGCGAGAAACGCGCAGATGGCGATGCGTGCCATGAGATGCCTGCTCCTCCTGCTCGCCCCGTTTTTCGGCGAGGATACCGCGGGACTGCAGGAACGGGAAGGGCCGGTCAGCGCGTCGGGACCGGCTCGCCGCTGCGGTAGTCGTAGAAGCCGCGGTTGGTCTTGCGGCCGAGCCAGCCGGCCTCGACGTACTTCACCAGCAGCGGACAGGGCCGGTACTTGGTGTCGGCGAGCCCCTCGTGCAGCACGTTCATGATGGCGAGGCAGGTGTCGAGCCCGATGAAGTCGGCGAGCTGGAGCGGCCCCATCGGGTGGTTGGCGCCGAGACGCAGCGCCATGTCGATCGACGAGACGGTGCCGACCCCCTCGTAGAGCGTGTAGACCGCCTCGTTGATCATCGGGATCAGGATGCGGTTGACGATGAAGGCCGGGAAGTCCTCCGACGCCGAGGCGGTCTTGCCGATCTTCGCCACCACGCCGACCATGGTCTGGTAGGTCGCCTCGTCGGTGGCGATGCCGCGGATCAGCTCGACGAGCTGCATCACCGGCACCGGGTTCATGAAGTGGAAGCCCATGAACCGCTCGGGCCGGTCGCTCGCCGCCGCGAGCCGGGTGATCGAGATCGAGGAGGTGTTCGAGGTCAGGATCGTGTGCGGCGCGAGGTGCGGGGTCAGCGCAGCGAAGATCTGGTGCTTCAGGGCTTCGCGCTCGGTGGCGGCCTCGACGATGAGGTCGCACGGGCCGAGACGGGTCAGCTCGCGCTCGGTGACGATGCGCGCCAGCGCGGCGTCGCGCTCCCCGGCCGAGACCTTGCCGCGCGAGACCTGCCGGTCGATGTTGCCGCGGATCACCTCGGGCGCCGCCGCGAGCGCGCTCTCGGAGACGTCGTTGAGCAGGACGTCGTAGCCCGCCAGCGCAAAGACATGGGCGATGCCGTTGCCCATCTGCCCGGCGCCGATCACGCCAACGCTCTTGATTTCCATGGAGCTTTCGCGCCTCGCCGCCCTCGGTTTCCGGCGGCAGGATAAGGTGGGCGCACCGGCCGGCGCAACCGGTATTCGGCGCGCCGCCGGAAGCCCCGCGGCTCCGGCCTTGCGCCCGGGGCCAGCCGGGCGCAGAAGCGGGGCGAGGAGAACCCGCGAGGCCGAGATGCCGGACCAGACCGAGGATGCGCCGCCGCTCTATCTCGCGAGCGTCCCGGTGTTCCTCGCCATCCTCGACCGGATCGAGGCGTCGATGCGCCGCGCCGAGGCGGCTCTCGGCCCCGCCTTCCCCGCCGCCCTGGAGCGCCGGCCCTCGGACCGCATGTTCCCGGCCGCGCAGCAGGCGGCGAGCTCGGTGCAGTTCATGCTGCGCACCGCCTTCCCGCTCGCCGGGCTGCGCCCGCCGGAGATCCGCGGCGGGCTCGACGGGCCGGGGCTCCTCGCCCGCATCGACGAGGCGCGGCGCCTCCTCGCCGGGCTCGACCCTGCCGACTTCGCCGGGGCCGAGGGCCGCATCGCCCGCGGGCAGGCCGGCTTCGCCCCCGTGGAGCTGCCGGGCGCGGCCTTCCTCTTCGAGTTCGGGCTGCCCAACGTCTACTTCCACCACGCGATGGCGCATGTGGCGCTGAAGCAGGCGGGCGCGCCGCTCGGCAAGGCCGACTACGACGGCCGCCACGACTACCCGCCCGGATTCTCCCTCGGCTGAGAGGGCTGGACGCACCGCGGCCGGCCCGCCTAGTCTCGGGCGAGGAACAGCCGGGAGCATCGGGCGATGTGCGACGCATGCGTGATCGAGCAGGTGAAGGCGCAGGCGCTGAGCCGCCGGGCGCTCTTCCGCGGCGCCGGGGCGGCGGGAATCGCCGCGGCGGCGGCCGGCGTCGCCGGCGCGCCCGCCCGCGCCCAGTCGGCGCCCTCGGTCACCGACCTCACCCATGAGCTGACCGAGGACTTCCCGACGTTCTTCGGCGCGCAGCAGTTCTTCATGGACAAGAAGTTCGACGCCGCGAAGGACGGCTTCAACCTCTACGAGCTGCGGGTCAGCGAGCACACCGGCACCCACATGGACGCCCCGCTGCACTTCTCCGCCGACGGGCTCTCGGTCGCCGAGATCCCGGTGGCGAACCTCGTCACGCCGCTTTGCGTGATCGACATCCGGGCCAAGGCCGACGCCGACCCCGATGCGCAGGTGACGCCCGACGACATCGCCGCCTGGGTCGCCGCGAACGGCCCGATCCCGGACAACGCCTGCGTGGCGATGCTGTCGGGCTGGCAGTCGCGCCTCGGCTCGGACGGCTTCCGCAACGCCGACGCCGGGGGCGTGATGCATTTCCCCGGCTTCCACATCGAGGCGACCGAGAAGCTCCTCGAGGAGACGTCCGCCGCCGGCATCGCCGTCGACACGCTCTCGCTCGACTTCGGGGCCTCGCCGGACTTCGCCACCCACCGCGCCTGGCTGCCGGCGGGACGCTGGGGGATCGAGGCGATCGCCAACCTCGACCGCGTGCCCGTCGCCGGCGCCACCCTCGTCGTCGGCGCGCCGAAGCATCGCGGCGGCACCGGCGGCCCGGCGCGCATCCTCGCGCTCGGCTGAGGCGCGCCGCGGATGGCGACGGTCCCGCTCCTCTCCGACGACGTCGCGAGCCCCGAGGCGCGCGCCGTCTTCGACGACATCCGGGCCACGCGCGGCACGGACTACGTCAACAACTTCTGGCGGGCGCTTGCCGCCGATCCGGTCCAGCTCGCCGAGGTCTGGGGTGCGGTCAAGGCGACCATGGGCCCCGGCGCGCTCGACCCGCTGACCAAGGAGCTCGTCTACGTCGCGGTCTCGACCGCCAACGGCTGCGCCTACTGCATCCACTCCCACACCGCCGCCGCGCGCGCCAAGGGCATGACCGAGGCGCAGCACGCCGAGCTCCTGCGCGTCATCGCGCTGGCCGCGCGCACCAACGCGCTCGCCACCGTGCTGCAGACGCCGGTGGACGCCGCCTTCGACGCTGGCCGCCCGGAGCAGGGATCATGACCGACTACGCCATCGTCGTCCCGAAGCCCGGCGGCCCGGAGACGATGGAGCGGCGCACGATCGAGACGCCGGTCCCCGGCCCGGGCGAGGCGCTGGTGCGCCAGACCGCGGTCGGGCTCAACTTCATCGACGTCTACCACCGCAGCGGCCTCTACGCTTGGCCGGTCGAGCGCGACCTCGTCCCCGGCTCCGAGGGCGCCGGCGTCGTCGAGGCGGTCGGCCCGGGCGTGACCGGCGTGCAACCCGGCGACCGCGTCGCCTACACCCGCCCGCTCGGCGCCTATGCGAGCGCCCGCGTCATCGCCGCCGACCGGCTGGTGCGCCACCCCGACGCCATTCCCGACGAGGTGGCCGCGACGGTGATGCTCAAGGGGCTGACCGCGCAGTACCTCATCCACTCCACCTTCCGCGTCGAGCCCGGCATGACCGTGCTGGTGCAGGCGGCCGCCGGCGGCGTCGGCCTGATCCTCGGGCAATGGCTCGCCGCGAAGGGCGCGACGGCGATCGGCACGGCCGGCGGGGCGGAGAAGGTCGCGCTGGCGCAGGCGCACGGCTACGCCCACGTGATCGACTACCGCGCCGGCGACTTCGCCGCCGAGGTCCGCCGGCTGACCGACGGCCGCGGCGTCCATGTCGTCTACGACGGCGTCGGCCGCGACACCTGGCGCGGCTCGCTCGCCTCGCTGCGCCAGCGCGGGATGTTCGTGAGCTTCGGGCAGTCCTCCGGCCTGATCGAGGGCTTCAGCCTCGGCGACCTCGCCGCCGGCGGCTCGCTCGCAGCTTGCCGGCCGACGCTCTTCAACTACATCGCCGACCGGGCCGAGCTCGAGGCCCGGGCCGCCGACCTCTTCGCCATGCTGGAGAGCGGCGCGATTCGCGCCGAGGTGCGCCAGCGTTTCGCGCTCGACGATGCTGCGGCTGCACACGAGGCGCTCTCCGGTCGCCGGACGACTGGCGCGACCGTGCTCATCCCGTAGCCATTGCGCAACATTATCAGGCCGCCATCGCGCCGGGCGCCGCGCATCGCGGCGCCCGCGCACGCTCCGGCCCGCCGTCGGGCGACGGACGCCTAATGATCGTGCATTCGCATCTGCGAACAACCCTAGATAGAAATGCGGTTGAGAATAGGGCGTTTACACTCTATTAGCGTCCCTGCGCCACCTTCGCTGCGGGAAGCCGGAGACGCAAAAAGTGAGCCGAAGCCTCGTCGCCTGTCTGGCCTTGTCGATACTCTCGGCGATCGGCGCTTCCAGCGCCTGCCTCGCCTCGGGGGGCGGCGTCGCCGCCGCGATCGGCCTCTACGTCGTCACCGGGTCCGCCACGACGCTCCTGTCAGCGAGCCTCGTCGCGGCCCTGCGCGGCCTCGCGCCCGCACAACCGCAGCCGGTCCGCGCCGAGGCCCGGGTCTACGCCTGACCCGCGGCGCCCCGCGGGCGACGTCCCTCACAGCACGTAGCGGCTGAGATCGGCGGAGCGGGCCAGCGCGCCGAGATGCGTCTCGACGTAGGCCGCGTCGATCGTCACGCTCTGCCCGCCCTTGTCCGGCGCGGCGAAGCTCAGCTCCTCGAAGACCCGCTCGAGCACGGTGTAGAGCCGCCGCGCGCCGATGTTCTCCACCGACCCGTTCACCTCCGCCGCGATCCGCGCCAGCGCCGCCACGCCGTCGTCGCTGAACGCCACCTCGACCTTCTCCGTCGCCATCAGCGCCGTGTATTGCCGGGTCAGCGCATTGTCGGTCTCGGTCAGGATGCGCACGAAGTCCGCCTCGGTCAGCGCCCGCAGCTCGACCCGGATCGGCAGGCGGCCCTGCAGCTCCGGCAGCAGGTCCGAGGGCTTGGCGATGTGGAAGGCGCCGCTCGCGATGAAGAGGATGTGGTCGGTCTTGACCGGCCCGTGCTTGGTCGAGACCGTGGTGCCCTCGATCAGCGGCAACAGGTCGCGCTGAACCCCCTCGCGGCTGACGTCGGCGCCCCGCGTCTCGGCCCGCGCGGCGACCTTGTCGATCTCGTCGATGAAGACGATGCCGTTCTGCTCGACGGCGTCCACCGCCGCCCGCGTCACGGCCTCCTGGTCTAGGAGCTTGTCGGCCTCCTCGGCGATCAGGAGGTCATAGGACTGCGCCACCGACAGCCGCCGCCGCACCTTCCGCCCGCCGAAGGCCTTGCCGAAGATGTCGCCGAGGTTGATCGCGCCCATCCCCATCCCGGGCTGGCCGGGGACGTCCATCATCGGGAAGGGGCTCGACGTGTCCGCGACCTCGAGCTCGATCTCCTTGTCGTCGAGCGAGCCGTCGCGCAGCTTGCGGCGGAACATGTCGCGGGTCTGGTCGCGCGCCCCGTCGCCGGCCAGCGCATCGATCACCCGCTCCTCCGCGGCGCTGTGCGCCCGCGCCTTGACCTTCTCGCGCATCTCCTCGCGCGTCATCACGATCGCCGCGTCGACGAGGTCGCGCACGATCTGCTCCACGTCACGGCCGACATAGCCCACCTCGGTGAACTTCGTCGCCTCGACCTTCAGGAACGGCGCCCGGGCGAGCTTCGCCAGCCGCCGCGAGATCTCGGTCTTGCCGACGCCGGTCGGGCCGATCATCAGGATGTTCTTCGGATAGACCTCGTCGCGCAGGTCGTCCGGCAGCTGCTTCCGCCGCCAGCGGTTGCGCATGGCGACGGCGACGGCGCGCTTGGCGTCGGCCTGCCCGACGATGAAGCGGTCGAGCTCGGAGACGATCTCGCGCGGGGTCAGCTCGGTCATTCTTCTCTCCCGGTCAGCCGCCCGCCTGCCAGGCCTTCACGGCCTCGCTCGGCGCGAGCAGCATGAGGATGTTGAGGGTCAGGTTGTCGCGGATGGCGATCGCGGCGACCAGCTCCAGCGCCACCACCACCGCGACGCTCGCCCGCCACGGCAGCCGCGAGGCAATCAGGAAGCCGAGCGCCATGAACAGCGTGTCCGAGACGGAGTTGAGCACGCTGTCGCCGGAATAATGCAGCGAGATCGTCGTCTCGCGGTAGCGGTCGATGACGAAGTCGGTGTTCTCGAACAGCTCCCATGCCGCCTCGATGGCCACCGCGATCGCCAGCCGCGGCGCGAACCCGACGCTCCGCGGCAGCACGAGCCACAGCGCCCCGAAGAACAGGAAGCCGTGGACGACATGGCTGAGCGTGTACCAGTCGGCGAGATGCTGGCTGTTGTCGCTCGTCCCGGCGGCGCCCCAGAGCTTCACCACGCCGCAGGTGCAGATCCAGGGCTGCCCCATCAGCCGCAGCGCCAGCGCCTGCCCGACGACCAGCGCCGCGGCGACCAGCAGCCAGCGCCCCCCGCTGCCTGTCGTCAGGCGCAACGGAGGGCCGCGCCCGGCGCGCGGGTGGGTGGGCGGGGCGCGCCGGGCGCGGCCCGGTCAGGCTGCATCGAGCGCCTCGACCGTCAGGTTGCCGTTGGTGTAGACGCAGATCTCCGCCGCGATCGCCAGCGCCTTGCGCGCGATCGCCTGGGCGTCGAGGTCCTGGTCCATCAGCGCCCGCGCCGCCGCCAGCGCATAATTCCCGCCCGAGCCGATCGCCGCGACGTCGTGCTCCGGCTCCAGCACGT
>NZ_JAGOMQ010000048.1 GCF_017993425.1 Amaricoccus sp. | reverse complement strand
GCCTAACACACCGGGGCCCACCCCCGACCCGGATCCCCCAATGACAGACCCCGGCCCCGGGTTCGCCCTCGCCCTCCTCGTCATCGCCGCCCTCTACGCCGCCGTCGGGCAGGCGGGCGCGACCGGCTACCTCGCCGCCATGGGGGCGCTCGGATTCGATCCCGCGGTGATGAAGCCCGCCGCGCTCGCCCTCAACATCGTCGTCGCCGCCATCGCCGCGCTGGTGTTCCGCCGCGCCGGGCAGGTGTCGTGGCGCACCTTCTACCCCTTCGCCGTCCTCGGCGCCCCGTTCTCGCTCCTCGGCGGCATGGTCCAGCTCCCGGCCCGCCTCTACTACCCCGCCGTCGGCGCCATCCTCGTCCTCGCCGCGGCGCAGATGCTGCGCGCCGCCCTCCGCCCCCGCGCCGCCGACGGCCCGCCCCCGGTGGAGCCGCCGTTCTGGCCGGCGCTCGCCGCCGGCGCCGCGGTCGGCTTCGTCTCGGGCACGACCGGGACGGGGGGCGGCGTCTTCCTCGCCCCGCTCATCCTCGCGATGAACTGGGTGGGGATCCGCCGCGCCGCCGCGGTGACGGCCATCTTCAACCTGGTGAACTCCGTCGCCGCGCTCGCCGGCAGCTACGCCGCCCTCGGCCGCCTGCCCGCCGAGCTGCCGCTCTGGCTCCTCGCCGTCGCCGCCGGCGGCGCCGCCGGGGCCACGATCGGCGCCCGGCTCCTGCCGGAGCGCTGGCTGCGCCTGCTCCTCGCCGCCATCCTCCTCGCCTCCGGCCTGCGCATGCTCTGGCCGCGCGCCTGACCGGTCCCGCGGCAGGGTCCGTCAGTCCGGAAACCGCCGCAGCAGGGTGATCTCGATCCGCCGGTTGCGCTGGTCCCCGGCGCTCTCCGAGGCCGGGCTGCGGTCGGCCTTGCCGGAAACCCGCGCCAGCCGCCCGTCGACGACGCCCGCCGCCACCAGCCTCGCCCGGGCGAGCTGCGCCCGGTCGGCGGAGAGCGTCCAGGGATCGGGCCGCCCGGCCCCGACATCCGACGCCGCGAGGTGGCCCGAGACGGCGACCGGGTTCTCCGTCCGCGCCAGCACCCGCCCGATCATCGCCAGCAGCCGCTCGAGGATCGGCTCCGGCCCCGCCCCGTCCGTCGCGAAGAGCGGCGAGCCCGGAATGTCGAAGACGTCGATGATCAGCCCCTCGTCGGTGATCCGGGTCCGGATATGCGCGAGCAGCGGGTCCGCCTCGACCGCGTCCCCGCTCGCGCCCCTGAGCTCGTTCGCGAGCTCGTCGAGCGCCGCGTCCCCCGCCTCCGCCTCCGCCGGCAGCCCCTCCTTGAGCCCGGGCGCGCTCTCCCGCCCGGTCTCGTCGCGCGCGAGGATGTCCTGGCTGAACATCGTCGACCCCGCGAAGGGCCCGTCGCCGCCGCCCCGCGTCGAGTGGATCGGGATCGTCGGGCTGAAATAGTCGGCGAGCCCCAGCCGGGTCTTGTCGTCGGTGACCGAGAGCAGCCACATCAGCAGGAAGAACGCCATCATCGCGGTCACGAAGTCGGCGTAGGCCACCTTCCACGCCCCGCCGTGATGGCCGCCCTCGACCACCTTCGGTCGCTTGATGATGATGACGCTCTTGGAATTCCTGTTGCCCATCGCCCAGCCCCCCGACCGAGGGACGTTCTAGGGCCGCAACCCTTGCCCCCCCGTTACCGCAGCCGCGAGGCGCGCAGGCATTTGTCCACGATTGACCGGGTTTCGTTCACCCTCGCGCAACCATTGCGCCGGAATCATCGCGCCGGAACGTCGGCCGCGCCGACCGCCGAAGGAGCGCCGATGTCCCCCGCCGCCGCCGTCCTCTCCAAGAAGCTGCGCCAGGGCGGCGTCGCGCGCTCGCCGCTCCCCGACACCGACGTCGTGGCCGAGACGCTGGCCCGCGCCGTCGAGGACCGGCTGCGGCCGCTGGTCAAGACCACCCTCGTCGCCGAGGTCGCGGCGCCCCGGGTGACCCGGCTCGCCGACGCCACCGGCGCCGTCTCCTCGCCCGCCCTCCTCGGCGTCGTCGAGGTCGAGGACGCCGACATCCCGGCGCTGATCGCCATCCACGCCGACCTCGCCTGGCACCTCGTCGACCTCACCCTCGGCGGCGACCCGCTCGCCGCGCCGGCGCCGCTGGCGCGCGGCCTGACCGCGATCGACATGGCGCTCGGCCGGCTCCATGTCGACGCCGTCCTCGCCGCCTTCGGCGCGACGATCGGCGCCGCCCTCGGCCGGCCGATGCCCAAGGAGATGCGCATCCGCGACCAGCGCCAGCAGGTCGCCCAGCTGCGCCTCGCCCCCGACTATATCGACGTCCTCGTCATCCGCCTGACGCTCACCCTCGCCGAGGCGGGCCGGCGCGGGACCTGCGACCTCGTCCTGCCGCTCTCCACCCTCGACGTCATCCGCGCCTCGATCGAGGCCCGCGCCAGCCAGGCGGCCCGCGAGCGCCCGAACGACCTCTGGAAGACGCTGATGCGCCGCGCCGCCGCCGCCGCGCCGGTGCCGGTCGACGCCGTCCTGCACCGCCAGAGCCTCAGCCTCGCCGCGCTCCAGGACCTCAAGGTCGGCCAGACGATCGAGATCCCCCGCCAGGCGGCCGAGACGATCGAGCTGACCATCCCCCAGCCCGGCGGCCGCAGCGCGCTCGTCGCCGCGGGACGCCTCGGCGCCTTCCAGGGCCGCAAGGTGGTCAAGCTCGAGACGCCGGTCGACCCGCGCCTCGTCCAGCACGTCGGCCGCGCCCTGCGCCCCGCGCCGCCGGCGCCCGACGCTCCCGAGGCGCTGCCGGCCGAAGCCGGCGCCGCCTGACGGCGCCGCCTCAGCTCATCGCCTGGAACTCCACGCGCCGGTTCTCCGCGGCGTAAGGATCGGCCGCGTTGGACGGATAGTCCTTGCCGACGCCGATCGCCTGCAACCGCTCCGGCGCGATCCCGCAATCGTCGACGAAGAACCGCTTCACCTCCTCGGCCCGCAGCACCGAGAGCTGCTGATTGTAGCGCTCGCTCCCGGTCGCGTCGGTATGGCCGATGATGCGGAACACCTTCACCCCGGCCGCGTCCATCGCCTTGCAGAGCTGGCGCAGCGCCGGCTTCTGGTCCTCGGCGAGGGCGGCGGAATCGAAGGCGAAGGTGACCCGCACATAGACCTGCTCGTCCTCGGGCAGCGTCACGTGCTGCGTCGCCGCCAGCGGCATCTCGCCCGCCGGCGCGAGCGTCAGCGCCGGCGCCGCGCCGCCCGACTCCGCCGCCGGGGCCGTCTCGGGCGCGGCCGTGGTGACCGCGGCCCCCGGCGCCTCCGCCGCCGGGCGATTGGTCAGCACCAGCCCGCGCGACGCGCCGAGCTCGCGGAAGGTGTCGATCTGGCTCTCGAAGCGGTCGCGCAGCTCCTGGTCCGTCCATTCCTGCGCCATGGCGGGACACCCGGCCGCCAGCGTCAGGACGAGAAGCGTAGCGACGCGGAATTGCGTCATGGCGGGGCTCCCGGAAATACTGTTTCGCCCTGCCCCAGATTATTCTAGACTGGGCCGCAGCGCAATCGCCCGGCGCCCCGGATGGCGCCGACGGCTTCATTCCGAGGTGCGCAACCGATGTCGCGAGCCCGGCGATGGCCGCCCCGGTGACCCGCATACCCGCGGCGCAACCGGCGCTGCGCGCCGTGGGGGCGGGCTTCACCCATGCCGGCCGCCGGCGCGGCATGAACGAGGACGCCATCCTGACCGACCCCGCCGGCGCGCTCTGGGCGGTCGCCGACGGCCTCGGCGGGCTCGGCCACGGCGACGTCGCCGCCGACATCGTCATCGACGCCCTCGCGCGCCTCCCCCACGGCTCCGATCCCGCGGACCTCGCCGCCGCGCTCCGCGAGGCCAACGCCGCCATCCGCCGCCGCGCCCGCGACGAGGGCCTGGGCGAGATGGCCGCCACCATCGTCGCCGCGCAGATCGACGGCGCCCGCGCGACGCTCGCCTGGGCCGGCGACAGCCGCGGCTACCTCGCCCGCGCCGGCGGCGTCGAGCGGGTCACCCGCGACCATTCCGTCGTCCAGGAGCTGATCGACCGCGGCGGCCTCGCCGAGGCCGAGGCGGAGACCCACCCGCAGGCCCACGTCGTCACCCGCGCCGTCGGCGCCGAGGACCGCCTCGAGCCGGAGATGCGCGCCGTCGACCTCCGCCGCGGCGACGTGATCCTGCTCTGCTCCGACGGGCTCACCCGCTGCGTCCCCGACCGCGAGCTCGCCGCCACCCTCGCCCGCCCCGAGCCGCCGGAGACGCTCGCCCGCGCCCTGATGATCGCCGCCCTCGACCGCGGCGCCCCCGACAACGTCTCCGTCATCGTCGTCCGCATCGAGGCCGCGGGGTGAAGGGCGCGAGCCTCGCCGCCGCCGCCGTCATCGGCGCGAGCCTCGTCGTCGCGGCGGCGACCTTCGCCCTCGTGACCGAGCTCCTCCGCGACGCCGGCGCCTCCGGCCTCGAGGCCGAGATCGCCCGGCTCGACCAGGAGATCGCCGCGCAGGCCGACGCCCTCGCCGCATTGCGCCGCGAGACCCGCCGCCTCGCCGAGGCGCAGGAGAGCCTCCGCGCCGAGGCCCCGGCCCCCGCCCCGCCGGCGGCGCTCCCCGACGCCGGCCTCCCCCCGGCGGACGTCTACGAGGGCGAGGGCGCGCCCCCCGCGACCGAGGCGATCGCCCAGCAGCTCGAGCTCGCCAAGACCCGCTTCAACCGGGGCATCGAGCGCCCCCGCCCGGAAACCCTGCGCGCCCTGATCGGCGAGCCGCGCACGAGCTACACCCAGGACTGCCAGCCGGTCACCAACCCGCGCATGGTCGACAGGCTCGAGACGCGCGAGATCGCCGGCTTCCGCGTCACCATGCTGCGCCCGGCCCTCGACTCGCTCGCCACCGTCATGGCCAAGCTCAAGACCGACGAGCCCGAGCTCTTCGCCGCCATCGGCACCGCCGGCGCGCTCTGCGCCCGCTACGTCCGCGGCTCGTCCAGCGTCGTCTCCTCGCACGCCTGGGGGCTCGCCATCGACCTGACGCTGACCGGCCAGCTCGACCGCATGGGCGACGCCCAGACCCAGTTCGGCCTCGCCGTCCTCGCCGACTACTTCAACGACGCCGGCTGGTACTGGGGCGCCGGCTACGGGCGCGAGGACTCGATGCATTTCGAGGTCGGCGAGGCGATGCTGCGCCAATGGGTCGCGGACGGCGAGCTCTGAGCCGATGAGCGAGGCGCGCACCGTCGTCCGTCCGCCGCCCGGGGCCGCCGCCGACCGGTGGCCCGGGCTGGCCCGCCCGGTCGTGACGCTCGCCGACCGCCTCTCCCGCGACCCCCGGCCCGACACGCCCCGCCTCGCCGCCGAGGCCGGGCGCGCCCTCGACGACTTCGCCCGCGCCGCCCGCGACGCCCACCTGCCGGCGGCGGGGATCGCCGCCGCGTCGCAGGCGCTCGCGCTCGTCCTCGACGCCCGCGCCCGCGGCAACCCGGCGCTCGACGCCCGCGCCTGGGCCCGCGGCTTCGCCGGGCCGCTGCGCGGCGCCGACCCGGAGGGGCTGCGCGCCGCCGCACGCCGCGCCGACCGCGACCTCGCCCGCTTCCTCGGCCACTGCCTCGACGCCGCCGCCGCCGTCCGCCCGCCGGCCCGGCCGCGCCGCGGCCTCGGGCCGGCGGCCCTCGTCGTCGCCTTCGTCGCCGCCCTCGCCGCCTGGGCGGGCTGGATCGAATGGCGCTACGCCGCCCGCCTCGCCGCCACCATGCCGGTCGCCGACGGCGCGAGCCTCGACACGCTCGCCGCCGAGGCCAGCCGCATCGAGGCGGCGGCGAAGGCCTCGCCCCTCGGCCTCGCCGCCCGCATCCCCTGGCTCGACCCGGGCCGCCGCGCCCGGGCCGAGTACGCCGTCGCGGCCGACGCCCGCATCCCCGGGCCGCTCGCCGCCGCGATCGACGGCGCGCTCGCCAGCGAGGGCGAGCCGGCGGCGCTCTACGACGACCTGCGCGCCCGCGCGATCCTCTCCGGCGAGGCCGACTGGCGCCCCGGGTTCCTCGCCGGCTGGATCGCCGACCGCGCTCGCGACTATCCCGGCCTCGCGCCGCTCGCCCCCCACGCCCCGGCGATGACCGGCCCGCCCCCGGACCTCGCCCCCCCGGACCCGGCCGTCCTCGCCGAGGCGCGCCGCTTCGCGGCCGAGGGCGACCCGGCGGACCGCGCCTTCGTCGAGCTCCGCCGCGACCCCCGCGCCGAGGCGCTGCCCGACTGGGCCGCGCCGGACGCCGCGGCGAGCCTCGCCGACATCCTCGTCCGCCGCTCGGGCCGCCCGATCGCCGAGGGCGTCCCCGGGCTCTACGCCACCCCGGGCTGGAGCTTCGCCCGCGACGGCGGCGCCACGGACGCGGCGGCGCTCGCCGCGCGCGAGGCCGGGCGGCTCGTCGGCGACGACCGGCAGGCCGAGCCGGAGGAGGTCCTCGCCCGCCTCCAGGTCGCCACCATCGCCGCCTGGCGCGGCTACCTCGCCGACCTGCGGGTCCGCCCCTTCTCCGACCAGCCCGGCGCGCTCCTCGTCAGCGGCAGCCTCGCCGCCAGCCCCTCGCCGCTCGACGCGCTGATCCGCGCCGTCTGGCGCGAGGTCGGCGGCGGCGACCACGGCCGCGGCTTCGCCGAGCAGGTCCGCATCGGCGCGGCCTTCACCCCGGCGATCCAGTTCGTCGAGGGCGGCGGCATGGCGGAGATCTCGCGCATCTTCGCCAGCCTCAACGTGGCGCTGGCGACGCTCGACGCCGATTCCAGGCTCGGCGCCGAGGCGCTTATGGGCGTGCAGGCCCGCGCCGCCGGGGTGGTGGCGCTCAACCAGGCCCCGCCGATCGTCGCGCAGATCGTGGTGGACACCCTCGCCCAGACCGCCGCCTCGAACGAGGGGCTGCTGCGCAGCCGGGTCTCGATCCGGTGGGAGCAGCAGGCGGCCGAGGCGTGCCGCAGCGCGATCGACGGCCGCTATCCCTTCGGCCCCGGCCCCGACGCCGACCCGGCCGCGGTGGCGGCCGTGCTCGGACCCGACGGCGTCGTCGACCGGTTCTTCGCGGGCGAGGTCGCGGCGCTCGTCGACGCCGACGCCTCGCCGTGGCGATGGAAGGCCGAGGCGCGGCTGACCGGGCTCGCGCCGGAGAGCGCCGCCTTCTTCGAGCGCGCCGCCGCCATCCGCGCCCGGCTCTTCCCCGACGGCGCGGCCCGGGCGGCGCCCACCCTGATCCCGCTGGCGCAGAGCCGCCCGGCCTCTGTCTCGCTTGGCGGCGCGACCGCCCCGCTCGACGCGCGCTCGGGCGACCCGGCGACGCTCGACTGGCCGGGCCCCGACCCGGCGGCAGGCTTCGCGCTCGCCTTCGGGCCCCGGCCCGGCGACGGCCGTGCGGCGGCCGGACCCTGGGGGCTGCTGCGCTTCCTCGACGGCCTGCGGCTCCGGCCCCGCGACGACGGCAGGCGCTTCCTCGTCGACGCCCGCGTCGGCGCCGACCGCGCCTATTTCCAGCTCGACTTCCCGAGCGCCGCCAACCCGGTCGCCGCCCGCCCGCTCCTGCGCGGCCTGACCTGCCCCGCCCGGCTGTGAGGCGCGCGGCATCCGCACGCGCTCCCGAGACGAGGGCGGATGAGGGGCCACGGGCGAAAGCGCCCCGCGCGACGCCTGCCTGCCCTGCTGAATCCCCGGGGCGCGCGCCGACGACCGACCGACCGACCGACCGACCGAAGCGGGCTTGCCCGCGAGGCCCGGCGCGACAAGCGAAAGCACGGCTTTCGCCGCGCCGACGGCTGGAGCGCGGTTGCGCGCGGAAGCCGTAGGGGGTCCAGATTTCCCCGTCGCACGCAATCCGTCCGTGAGCGCCCCGGCGAGCGCGGAAACGCGCTCGCCCCCCGCAGGGGCGATCGCGGACGGATTTGCCGCGGGTCAAATCCGTCTGGCGTCACCGTCGCGGCCTGCTTCCGGCCGGGCTTCCCTTCCACGGTCGTGAAGCGCGAGGGGAAAGGTTCCGTTAACCTCGCCCCACGACAAATCAATGACTTAGCGAATATTCACGCGTGAACACGCCTGGACGCGCCGCCGCCGCGAGGCGTCGGCTCAGGCGCCGGCGATGATCTGGTCCATCATCTTCGAGGGCTCGGCGCAGCCGGCCTCGCCGACGATCCGGGCGGGCACCCCCGCGACGGTCTTGCACGGCGGCACCGGCTCGAGCACCACCGAGCCGGCGGCGATGCGGCTGCAATGGCCGACCCGGATGTTGCCGAGGACATGGGCCCCCGCGCCGATCAGCACGCCGTCCTCGATCTTCGGATGCCGGTCGCCGTCCTCCTTGCCGGTGCCGCCGAGCGTCACCGAATGCAGCATCGAGACGTTGTCGCCGACCACCGCTGTCTCGCCGATCACGATGGAATGGGCGTGGTCGATCATGATCCCCTGCCCCATCCGCGCGCCGGGATGGATGTCGACGCCGAACGACTCCGAGGTGCGCATCTGGAAGAAATACGCGAGCTCGCGCCGCTGGTGGCCCCACAGCCAGTGCCCGATCCGGTAGCACTGCAACGCCTGGAAGCCCTTGAAGAACAGCAGGGGCTGGAGATAGCGGTGGCAGGCCGGATCGCGCTCGTAGACCGCAAGGATGTCCGCCCGCGCCGCCACGCCGAGCGAGGGGTCGGCGGCATAGGCGCCGTCGGCGATCTCGCGCAGGATCAGGTCGCTCATCTCGGACGAGGCGAGCTTCTGGGCGATGCGGAAGCTCAGCGCCTTCTCGAGGCTGTCGTGGTGCAGGATGCCGGCGTGGACGAGGCTCGCCATCAGCGGCTCGTCGCGGGCGATCTCCTGGGCCTCCTCGCGGATCGTCTGCCAGATCGGGTCGAACCGGGCGACCTGCGGCTTGACCTGGGCCATGGGGGCATTCCTTTGTAGCGACCGGAGATACTTGCGCGACGGCGGCCGAAAATCAAGGCGCTGCCCCGCCGCAACCCCGCCCGCGTCCCTGACGACGACGAAGCCCGCGCGGCCGGGACCGCGCGGGCTCAGTCCTTCCGGGCGTCGCCTCAGGCGGCGAGCGCCTCGGCCGGGGGCTGCTTCGCCCCGGTCATGAACGCCACCGCGTCCGACATCGTGTAGTCCTTCGGGTTGATCACGCAGAGCCGCTTGCCGAGCCGGTGGACGTGGATGCGGTCGGAGATCTCGAAGACATGCGGCATGTTGTGGCTGATCAGCACCACCGGCATGCCGCGGGCGCGGACCTCCAGGATCAGGTCGAGCACCTTGCGGCTCTCCTTGACGCCGAGCGCCGCGGTCGGCTCGTCGAGGATCACCACCTTGGACCCGAAGGCCGCGGCGCGGGCCACCGCGACGCCCTGGCGCTGGCCGCCCGAGAGCGTCTCCACCGCCTGATGGATGTTCTGGATCGTCATCAGGCCGAGCTCGGAGAGCTTCTCGCGGGCGAACTTCGCCATCGCCGCATGGTCGAGCTGCCGCAGGTACTTGCCCATGAAGCCCGGTTTGCGGATCTCGCGCCCCATGAACATGTTGTCGGTGATCGACAGCGCCGGCGACATCGCGAGGGTCTGGTAGACCGTCTCGATCCCGGCGCCGCGCGCCTCCAGCGGCGATGCGAAGGCGACCGGCTTGCCGTCGAGGAAGATCTCGCCGCTGTCGGGTTTCACCGCGCCGGAGACCGCCTTGATCAGCGAGCTCTTCCCGGCGCCGTTGTCGCCGATCACCGCGAGGATCTCGCCCGGCAGCAGCTCGAAGTCGCAGTGGTCGAGAGCGGTGACCTTGCCGTAGCGCTTGACGAGGTTGCGGCCCATGAGAACGGGTTGGGTCATGGCGTCAGGCCTTTCTGATCCACTGGTCGATCGCGACCGCGCCGATGATGAGCGCGCCGATCAGGAGGTAGGTCCATTGCGGGTCGGTGCCGAGCATCCGGAGGCCGAGCTCGAACACCCCGACGATCAGCGCGCCGAAGAACATGCCGAGGATGGAGCCGCGTCCGCCGAAGAGCGAGATGCCGCCGATGACGACCGCGGTGATCGACTGGATGTTGCCGAGGACGCCCGTCGAGGCCGAGGGCGACACCGAGCCGAAGCGGCCGATCATCACCCAGCCGGCGACGGCGCAGAAGAAGCCGGCGAGCGCATAGACCTGCACGAGCACGCGGTTGACCCGGACGCCCGAGAGCTTGGCCGCCTCGGCGTCGTCGCCGATCGCGTAGACATGCCGGCCCCAGGCGGTGTGGCGCAGCACGTAGGCCATCACCAGCACCATGATGACGAGGAGCACGACGCCGAGCGAGACGGTGGTGACGCCGATCTTGAAGGTCCAGCCCCAGAGCTGGAGGAACGGCGCCTGCGTCTCGATGTCCTGGCTGCGGATGGTCTCGTTCGCCGAGTAGAGGTAGTTCGCGGCGAGGATGATCTGCCAGGTGCCGAGCGTGACGATGAAGGGCGGCAGGCGCATCCGCGACACCAGGTAGCCGTTGACCGCGCCCATGCCGGTGCCGGCGGCGAGGCCGACCAGCACCGAGAGCGGGGCCGGGATGCCGTAGCGGAAGGTGAACATGCCCATGATCACCGAGGTGAACACCGCCATCGCGCCGACCGAGAGGTCGATGCCGGCGGTGAGCACCACGATCGACTGGGCGCAGCCGAGGATGCCGACCACGGCGATCTGCTGCAGGATCAGGCTGAGCGTGCCGGCGCGGAAGAAGTTGCCGGCGGCGAGCCCGAAGATGATGATCGACAGGAGCAGCACGATCATCGGCACCGCCGAGGGCGTCCGGTGCAGCCAGTGCTGGATCTTGTGCAGGAGCGAGGTGTGCTCGTCCTCGAACTGGGCGACAGCCTGCGGGCTGCCGGCCGCAGCCGCCTCGAACGACGTGGATGCGGATTCGGCCATCGCGGGCCCTCCCATATTTGCTTTGCTTGTCTCCCGGGCGACGCTGCGTCCGGGCGGCGCGAGGCGCCCGAGGGATGCCGCCGCCGGAGCGCGTCGCCCCGGCGGCGGCGGCTACGTCAGCCCCAGCAGAGCTCCAGGCCCTTGGCGCTGTCGACCGAGTCGACGCCGCCGGCCGGGTGGTCGGTGATCAGCGTGACGCCGGTGTCGAAGAAGTCCTTGCCCTCGGTCGGCGCCGGCTTCTCGCCCGTCTCGGCGAACTTCTTGATCGCCTCGATGCCGAGCGCGGCCATCTGCAGCGGATACTGCTGCGAGGTGGCCCCGATGATGCCTTCCTTGACGTTCTCGACGCCCGGGCAGCCGCCGTCGACGGAGACGATCAGCACGTTGCCCTCGCTGCCGACCGCCTTCAGCGCCTCGTAGGCGCCGGCGGCGGCCGGCTCGTTGATCGTGTAGACGACGTTGATGTCCGGGTCCTTGATCAGGAGGTTCTCCATGGCCTTGCGGCCGCCCTCCTCGTTGCCGGCGGTCACGTCGTTGCCGACGATGCGCGGGTCGGTCTCGTCGCCCCACTTCTTCGGGTCGCCGAGGTCGATGCCGAAGCCCTGGAGGAAGCCCTGGTCGCGCAGCACGTCGACCGAGGGCTGGCTGATCGCGAGGTCGAGCATGGCGATCTTCGCGTCCGCGGCCTTGTCGCCGAGCGTCGCCTTGGCCCATTCGCCGATCAGCAGGCCCGCCTGGAAGTTGTCGGTGGCGAAGGTGGCGTCGGCGGCGTCGGCCGGCTCGAGCGGGGTGTCGAGCGCGATCACCAGCACGCCGGCGTCGCGGGCGGTCTTCAGGACCGGGGTGATCGCGGCGGTGTCGGAGGCGGTGATCAGGATGCCCTTGGCGCCGTTGGCGACGCAGGTCTCGACGGCGGCGACCTGGCTCTCGTTGTCGCCGTCGACCTTGCCGGCGTAGTTCGACAGCGTCACGCCGAGCTCCTTGGCCTTGGCGTCGGCGCCCTCGCGCATCTTGACGAAGAACGGGTTGGTGTCGGTCTTGGTGATCAGGCAGGCCGAGACTTCCTGCGCGAAGGTCGGGACCGCCGACAACGCCAGCGCGCCCGCCGCGGCCAGCAGACACGTCTTCACGGAATTCCGGATCATGCTATTCTCTCCCTCCCAGGTCGCCGGCGCCTTCCCTGGCAGTCCGGCTTGACGTTACGGAACCTCATATCTGTGCTCGTGTCAATAAATAAATCACTCTGATTTATTTTCTGGTCATACTCTGCCGCCGAACCCGGGTGCAGGCGGGAGAGCGGGGCGTGGCGCCGGAAACGGAACACTCGGAGCGGGTCGATCCGGCGCTGCCGCAGCAGCGTGGCACGAATCAGGCCGGGATGCGCGCCTACAACGAGCGGCTGGTGCTGAGCCTGGTGCGGCGGCACGGGGCGCTCGCCAAGACCGAGATCGCGCGGATGACCGGCCTGTCGGCGCAGACCGTGTCGGTGATCATGCGCCATCTCGAGGCCGACCGGCTCCTGAGGCGCGGCGAGCCGCAGCGGGGGCGGGTGGGGCAGCCCTCGGTGCCGCTGTCGCTCGATCCGGAGGGCGCGTTCTTCGTGGGGGCGAAGGTCGGGCGGCGGAGCCTCGAGCTGGCGCTCGTCGACTTCGCGGGGGTGGTGCGGTGGCAGGCGCGGCGGGGTTATCGCTATCCGACGCCGCGGGAGACGGTGCGCGCCATCGTCGAGGCGGTGGCGGAGGCGGAGGCGTTGCTCGGGCCGGCGGCGGCGGCGCGGATTGCGGGGATCGGGCTGGCGGCGCCCTTCGCGCTCTGGAGCTGGGCGGAGGAGATGGGCGCGCCGGAGGCCGAGATGGCGGCATGGCGCGATGCGGATCTGCGCGCGGATCTGGCGGCCCGCCTGCCCTATCCGGTCTATTTCCAGAACGACGCGACCGCGGCCTGCGGGGCCGAGCTGGCGTTCGGGGCGGGGGCGGAGCTCAACGACTTTCTCTACCTGCATGTCGGCGCCTTCATCGGCGGCGGGCTGGTGCTGAACGGCGGGCTCTTCGCCGGGCGGACGGGGAACGCCGCGGCGATCGGGTCGATGCCCGTGCAGGACGGCGGCGGGCGGATGGTGCAGCTGATCGAGATCGCGTCGCTCGTGGTGCTCGAGCGGCGGCTGCGGGCGGCGGGGGTGGCGTCGGACGCGGCCTTCGATCCCTCGGGCGACTGGACGGCGTTCGAGCCGCATCTGGGCCGCTGGATCGACGAGGCGGCGCACGGGATGGCGCAGGCGATCGCCGCGGCCTCGACGGTGATCGACATCGAGGCGGCGCTGATCGACGGCGCGCTGCCGCCGGCGGTGCTGGCGCGGCTGATCGCGGCCACCGAGGCGGCGCTGGCCGGGATCGACCTCTCCGGGGTCGAGCCGCCCTCGCTGCGCGCGGGCGCGCTCGGGCCGATCGCGCGGGCGCTCGGGGGCGCGAGCCTGCCGCTCTTCGACCGCTACCTCGTCGAGCGGCACGCGCTGTCGGGGGTGTCGGGAAGGCCGCAGGTCGGGCCGGGTTGACGGCGGCGGGCGGGCGGAAGGCGGGAGGCTCGTCGTCCCCGCGTGGCGGGAAGGCCCCGCCGGGCGCCGCGGTCGGGCCGGCTTGACGGAGGGCGTGGCGGCGGGAGGCTCGCAGACCCTGCGTAATCCGGAAGGCCTGCCGGCGGGGTGTCGGGGAGGCCGCAGGTAGCCGCGGGTCTGGCCGGGTTGACAGCGGGCGGGGGGGCGCGGAGGGTCACGGTTCCTGCGCAGCGGAGAAGCCCATGCTCGTCGACGGCGTTCCCTATCGCACGATCTGGCCCGCCGAGGATGGCCGGACGGTGCGGATCATCGAGCAGCGGCGGTTGCCGCACGAGTTCGTGGTCGCGGACCTCGCCAGCCTCGGGGACGCGGCGGTGGCGATCCGGGACATGGCGGTGCGGGGGGCGCCGCTGATCGGGGCGACGGCGGCGTGGGGGATGGCGCTGGCGATGGCGGCGGACCCGTCGGACGCGGGGCTCGGCGCGGCGCGGGAGACGCTGGCGCGGACGCGGCCGACGGCGGTGAACCTGCGCTGGGCGCTCGACGCCATGCGGGCGACGCTGGCCCCCCTGCCTCCGGGCGAGCGGCGGGAGGCGGCGCGGGCGAAGGCGGCGGAGATCGCCGACGAGGACGTGGCGATCAACCGGGCGATCGGCGACGCCGGCCTCGGCGTCCTCGCCGACATCGCGCGGCGGAAGAGCGGGCGGCCGGTCAACGTGCTGACCCATTGCAACGCTGGCTGGCTCGCCACGGTCGACTGGGGCACCGCGACGGCGCCGATCTACCGCGCCATCGAGGAAGGGATCGAGGTGCATGTCTGGGTCGACGAGACCCGGCCGCGCAACCAGGGCGCGGCGCTGACCGCCTGGGAGATGGCGCGGCACGGCGTGCCGCACCACCTGATCGTCGACAACGCCGGCGGCCACCTGATGCAGCGCGGCGAGGTCGATGTTGTCATCGTCGGCACCGACCGGACGACGGCGCGGGGCGACGTCGCCAACAAGATCGGCACCTACCTGAAGGCGCTCGCCGCGCGCGACAACGGGGTGCCGTTCTATGTCGCGCTCCCCTCCCCCACCATCGACTGGACGCTGACCGACGGCTTCGCCATCCCGATCGAGGAGCGCGACGCCTCGGAGGTGACCCATGTCTGGGGCCGGACCGAGGCAGGGGGCGGGCTCGACCGGGTGCGGGTCTGCCCGGAGGAGACCCCGGCCGCCAACCCCGCCTTCGACGTGACGCCGGCCCGGCTGGTGACCGGGCTGATCACCGAGCGCGGCGTCTGCGCGGCGACCGCCGACGGGCTGGCCGGACTGTTTCCGGACCGCGCCGTGGCGTGAGATCGGGGCCGCCCGGAAAATGTCGCACAGTGCGACAGGGGTCAAGCTCATGAATTCAAACGAGAATAAAAATATGGTAATTTTATTGCGCGAATGACGAGCCCCGCGCCGACGTCGCGGCCGACAATCCGGCCACGCGCGTCCGGAAGCTGGCGGCGACGCCGCAGGGGGTCCCGGGCGGGCGGATCGGGAGCGCCCGGGCGCGGCGGCGCAGGCGCCCGGCGTCAGCGGTCGTAGATGCGCCCGGTGAGCCAGTCGGGCCAGTCGCGCTCGAAGAACGCGCGGGCGGTCTCGTCGAAGGGACGGTTCGGGCGAGTGGAGATGCGGAGCGCGTCGCCGTCCTTGCGGACGACGATCTGCCCGGCGCGGTGCTCGGGGCGTTCCGGGCGGAAGCGGAAGGCGTCGAGGGGGCCGGCCGCGCCCATCGGCACGGCCTCGCCGTCGGGGGCGCAGATCGCGCGGGCGCCGCGGCTGCCGCCGCCGCCGGCCACGTAGTGGTCGAGCGCCGCCAGCACCGCCTCGGAGGCAAGGGCGGTCTGGCGCCATTGCAGCGCGCGGGCCGCCTCGGCCGGGCGGGCGTAGGCCAGCCCCTCGGCGCGGATGCGGGCGTTGAGGGCCCGGGCGCCGGCGAGCGCCTCCCCCACCCCGGCCGCGTCGCAGATCGGGCCGGCCCGGTCGCTCATGCGGGCCTGCACCTCGCGGCGCACGGCGGCGACGCCGAGCCCGCTTCCCGGCCGCAGGACGCCGACGACTCGCGCCGCCGCGGCGGCGACCGCGGCGTGCGCGTCGCCCGCCGCCGGCGCGGCCGCGGCGCCGCCGGCGGCGATGTGCTCGGCCGCCCGCGTGCCGAAGACCTGGCCGGCGTTGAGCGCGGCGCCGCCGGGGCGGGTCACGCCATGGGTGCCGGCCGTTTCGCCGACGGCATAGCAGCCGGGGAGGCTCGACCGGCCCCAGACGTCGACCGCCACGCCGCCGTTCATGTGCTGGTTGTTCACCGCGAACTCCAGGGGTTCGGCGGCGATGTCGATCTTGTAGCGGCGGTAGAGCTCGATCGCGAGCGGGTTCATGTGGGCGAGCCGGGCGATCGGCGTCGCCTGCCCCGCCCCGGCGGCGCCGAGATAGGCGCGCACGTCGTCGTCGAGATTCGCGAGGTCGAACGCCGCCCCGTCGCCCGCCGGCAGCGGGTTGCGGTTGAAGTCCATCAGCACCCGCCGCCCGGCCGCCGTCTCGCGGATGATCGCGAGATCGACGAGGCTCGAGCCGAAATCGAGCATCCGCGTGGCGTGGAACGGCCACTGGTAGCCCTTGCGGAAGAGGTTCGAGGCGAGCTCCCGCGTCGTCCGGTAGTAGTCGGCGAGGAAATGCCGCTCCCTCCCCTCCGCGTCCACGGAATAGACATGCGGCAGCGCCTGCACGTAAGTGCCGGAGAGGTTCCAGGGAAACCCCTCGCGCCGCGTGCCGATGCCGAACTGGCTCTCGGTCAGGTTGACGAGCTCGACGCCTGCGTCGAGCGCGAGGCCGAGCGAGCCGAAGCAGCCGTTCGGATAGACGCTGTCGCGGTAGAGCTCGCCCGGCCCGCCGGCCGCCAGCACCACCACCGGCGCGAGGAAGGCCGCGAGCCCGAGCGGGTTCCCCGCCCCGGCCTCCTTCGGCCGCAGCGCCAGCACCCCGCAGGCGCGCCCGCCTTCGGTCAGGATCTCCACCGCGGTCGTGTGGTTCCAGATCGGCACGCCGAGGCGGATCGCCTCCTCGGCCAGCACCTTGACCATCAGCCGCGAGGTGCGCGGGCCGCAGCTGGTGGCGCGGCCGACCTCGTCGTGGTCGGTCTGGTAGCGCAGCGTGCCGCCGAGCCGCTCCTGCGGCAGCGGCAGCCCGAGATACTGGAGCGAGGCCATCGCCCGCGACGAGCCGACCGCCTCGACATAGGCCGTGTCCTCGTCCATCGCGCCGCCGGCGCGGATCGCGCGGGCCATCGCCTTCAAGTCGTCGCCACGGTCGGCGACGTTCGCCGTGTGGAGCGTCTGCTTGTCCGAGCCCGAGCAGGCCGAGGTGCCGCCCCAGGCGCTCTGGCTGATCACCGCGACGTCGCCGCCGCGCCGCTTCAGCTCCACCGCGACGCGCAGCCCCGCCGCGCCGCTGCCGACGACCACGCAGCCGCAGCGGTGGACCGGGATCGCCGCCCCCTCGGCCTCGACCGTCTCGCCGGAGGCGCGCAGGGGCGGCAGCCGCGGCATGTCGACGTCGGTCAGCGCGTCGAGGATGGCTTGCGGAACGTCGACGGTCACGGGCGGGCCCTTCCTCTTTGATCCGGGATCATGGCGTCACGCCGGCACGCCGACGCTCGAGGTGCGCACGATCAGTTCCACCGGGGCGAGCCGCCGCTCCGGCGGCCGCACGTCGTCCTCGAGCCAGGCGAGCATCGCCTCCGCCGCCTCGCGGCCGAACCGGGCGACGTCGCAGCGCACCGAGCTGAGCTGCGGCCAGGTCAGCGCGCATTCCTCGATGTCGTCGAAGCCGACGAGGCGGAACTCCGCGCCGACCCGCACCCCGGCCTGCGCGAGGCCGGCGAGCATCCCGAGCGCCACGAGGTCGGAGAAGCACACCGCGCCCTCGATGTCGGGCCGCTCGGCCCGCAGCCCGAGCGCCATGTCGCGCCCGAAGGCGCGGCTGGGCCGGCCGTGGAACGCCACGGGCGCCAGCCCCGCCTCGGCCATGGCGGCGCGGTAGCCGGCCATCCGCTCGTCGGTCACCGGGCGGTTCTCCAGCCCGCCGACGAAGGCGATCCGCCTCAGCCCGAGCCCGAGCAGATGCTCCGTCGCAAGCCGCCCGCCGGCGCCGTAGTCGAGCGAGGCGAAGGGGAAGGCCGCCGTGCGCGGGTCGATCCGGCGCAGCACCTGCATCGCCGGTATCCCCGCCCGCCGCACCGCCTCGAGCCCTTCCGTCTCCTCGACATAGGCCGGAGAGATCAGGAAGCCCGAGACGCCGTGCTCGATCATCGAGGCGATGACCTGCGCCTGCACGCGCGCGTCCTCGTCGGTGTTGGCGATCACCGTGGCGTAGCCGCGCCGGGCGAAGGTCATCTGCGCGCTGGCCGCGAACTCGGTGAAGAACGGGTTCCGGAGGTCGTTGATGACGAGGCCGATCAGGCCCACGTCCGCGCCGCGCAGGTTCGCCGCCGCGCGGTTGTAGACGTAGCCGAGCGCGTCCATCGCCTTCTCGACGGTCTCGCGGGTCTGCGGGCGCACCGCCGCGCTGCCCTGGAGCACGTTCGACACGGTCGACTTCGACACCCCCGCCTCGCGGGCGACGTCGACGATCGTCGGGCGGCGCATCGCGCGGGCCTCAGGCGTCGGCGCGGATCATGTCGGCGGCCTTCTCCGCGATCATGATCGTCGGCGCGTTGGTGTTGGAGGAGACGACGTTCGGCATGATCGAGGCGTCGACCACGCGGAGCCCGGCGATCCCGTTGAGGCGCAGCCGCGTGTCGACCACCGCGCCCGGGTCCGGGCCCATCCGGCAGGTGCCGGCCGGGTGGTGGTCGGTCTTGGCGTGCCGGCAGGCGAAGCGGAAATAGTCCTCGTCGGTGCGCACCTCCGGGCCGGGCAGGCGCTCGGCGAGGACGAAGGGCCGGAGCGGGGCCTGCGCCATGATCTCCTGCGCGAGCTTCAGCCCGCGGATCGACATCTCGCGGTCGTGGGGGTCCTCCCAGTAGTTCGGGTCGATCAGCGGGGCCGCCGCCGGGTCGGCGCTGGCGAGGCGGACGGTCCCGCGCGAGCGGGGGCGGAGATAGGCGGAGTTGAGCGTCACGCCGCCGTTCGGCATGGCGGCGACGCCCGCCTCGATGCCGGAGCCGAGGCCGAGGTGGAGCTGGATGTCCGGCGAGCGGGCGTCCCTGTCGGCGTACCAGAAGCCTCCCGTCTCGAAGAGGCTGGAGGCGACCGGCCCCGTGCGGGTGGCGAGGTACTGGAGGCCCGCCACCGCCGACCACCAGGGCTTCGCGTAGCGGTCGTAGGTGTGCGGCCCGGTCACCTCGCAGATCACGAAGAGGTCGAGGTGGTCCTGGAAGTTCGACCCCACCCCGGGCTGGTCGAGGACGGGGCGAATGCCGACCTCCGCCAGATGGTCCGCCGGCCCGATCCCCGACAGCATCAGCATCCGCGGCGAGCCGATCGCGCCGGAGGAGAGGATGACCTCGCGCTCCGCCGCGATCCGGCCGCCGTCCATCAGCTCGACGCCGGTCGCGCGGCCGTTCTCGACGACGATCCGCCGCACCTGCGCGCCGGTCCGCACCGTCAGGTTCGCCCGCCCGCGGTTCGGCGCCAGATAGGCCATCGCCGCCGACGACCGGCGGGCGTTACGCTGGGTCAGCTGATAGTAGCCCGCCCCGTCCTGCGTCTCGCCGGCCATGTCGTCGTTGCGCGGGATGCCGAGCGCGGCGGCGGCGGCGAAATAGGCCTCGCAGATCGGCAGGGGGGCGGAGGGTTTCGAGACGCCGAGCGGGCCGCCCTTGCCGTGATACCGGTTCTCCCAGGTGTCGTTGTCCTCGGCCTTGCGGAAATACGGCAGCACCTCCTCGTAGGACCAGCCGTCGCAGCCCATCTGCCGCCACTCGTCGTAGTCGAGCGCGTTGCCCCGCGTGTAGATCTGCGCGTTGATCGCCGAGCCGCCGCCGATCACCCGGGCCTGGGTGTAGCGGATGACCATCCCGTCCATGTGCCGCTGCGGCGTGGTCCGCCAGCCCCAGGAGCCGATGCCCTTGGTCATCTTCGCGAAGCCGGCCGGCAGGTGGTAGAACGGATGGCGGTCCGTTCCGCCCGCCTCGAGCAGCAGCACCCGGGCCGCGGGGTCCTCGGAGAGGCGCGCCGCGAGCACGCAGCCGGCCGACCCGCCGCCGACGATGACGTAGTCGAAGCCCTCGGCGCTCATCCTGCCAGATCCTTGCTCAACATATGGTCCGCCGTGCGCAGCGCCTGCGCGGCGATGGTCAGCGCCGGGTTCACCGCCGCGGAGGTGGGGAGGAAGCTCGCGTCGACGACGAAGAGGTTGGCGTGGTCGTGGGCGCGGCAGAAGACGTCGAGGACGCTGGCCCCCGGGTCGCGCCCCATCCGCGCCGTGCCGCACTGGTGCGAGGGCGTGCGCCGGTCGAAGGGCTTCGAGAGCGCCACGGGGAAGCCGGCCCGGCGCAGCACCGCCTTGAGCCGCGCCACCAGCGCCTCGTGCGCCTCCCAGTTCGAGCGCCGCCAGTCGAGGACGATCCGCTCGCCTGCGCCGGTTCCCAGGAGCGTCACGCGGCTCTCGGGGTCGGGCAGGTCCTCGCTCATCGCGTAGAGGTCGACCGCGTGTCCCGCGAGCCATCCCGCCACGGCCCGCGGCACGCCGCCGGCCGCGGCGAGGATCGGGCCGGAGATCTTGCCGAGGAGCTGGATGTTGCCGAGCGGCGTCCCGTCCTTGCCGCCGCTCAGGTAGAAGTCGTTGACGTAGAGGGTCTTCTGGTAGACCGAGCCGTTGCGCCGGAACGGGCTGACCGCCAGCACCGCCGAGCAGTTGTGGTTCATGAAATTCCGGCCCACCTGGTCCGAGCGGTTGGCGAGGCCCGAGCGCAGCAGCAGCGCCGCCGAGTTGACCGCCCCCGCGCTCAGGGCCACGAGCCCCGGCTCCAGCCGCTTCGCCTCGCCGCCCTGCCTGTACTCGACCGCGGCGATCCGCCCGTCCGGCCCGGCGGTTAGCCGGGTGACCAGCGCCCCCGTCTCCAGCGTGACGTTCGGATGCGCCAGCGCCGCGGCGATCCCGACGCTCTCGGCGTCGCTCTTGGCGCCGGTGGTGTCGGGAAAGGCGTCCCACGGCGTCGCCGCCCGTCGCAGCCAGCCGTCGAGATCGAGCCCGAGCGGCAGCGCCGAAGGCGTCACCCCCGCCCGCGTCAGCCGCGCCCGCAGGTCGGCGATCGCCGGCTCGTCCGGCACCGGCGGGAACGGATAGACCCCGGAATGCCGCGGCTCCGTCGGGTCCTGCCCCGCGTCGCCGCGCACCCGGTACATCTCCTCCGCCCGCTGGTACCAGGGCTCGAGGTCCTCGTAGGCGATCGGCCACCCCGGCGTGGTCCCTCCCAGATGCCGGATCGGCCGGAAGTCCTCCGCGCGATACCGGATCAGCACCGCCCCGTAGAGCTTCGTGTTCCCCCCGACGTAGTAGTAGTTCCCCGGGTTGAACGCCTCGCCCGCGGGCGTCAGCCATTCCTCCTTCGGCCGGAAATGCCCCCGCCCGAAGATCGCTTCCGCATCCCGCGCCTCCGGCCCGTCCGCCAGCCGCTCGCCGCGCTCGAGGATCACGATCCGCCGCCCCGACGCCGCCAGCGCCGCCGCCAGCGTCGCCCCGCCCATGCCCGAGCCGATGACGACGACGTCCGGCCCCGCGCTCACGACCGACCAACCCTTTGTTCACGCGCCGGCGCTAGCCGGACTCGCGCAACGGCCGCGGAGGACGTAGGATGACCGGCAGACAGCAGGGGCGCATCATGAAGCAGCCGGAGCCGTCCGAGTTCACCGCGGACGAGTTCATCGCCTGGGCGATCGAGCAGCCGACCGGCCGCTACGAACTCGAGAACGGCGTGGTCGTCGCCATGGCCTCTGAACGGGCCGGCCACGCGATAGCGAAGGGCAACGCCTTCGCAGCGCTCCGTGAGGACATCCGCGCGCAGGGTCTTCCTTGCCGGGTCTTTCCCGACGGCATGGCCGTCCGCATCGACGACCGCACCGTCTACGAGCCGGACGCGCTCGTCCGCTGCGGCCCGCCCGTGCCGACCGACACGGTCCACGTCACCGATCCCGTCATAGTCGTCGAGGTCGTCTCCCCCTCCACCGGCGGCGTCGACCGCGGCGTCAAGCTCGCCGGCTATTTCTCCATGCCGAACCTGCGGCATTATCTGATCGTGGACACGGACAAGCGGCTCGTCATCCACCACCGCCGCGACGAGGACGGCCGGATCGCCGCCAGCGTGCTCCGCGACGGATGGCTGGCGCTCGATCCCCCGGGGTTGACGATCGAGATCGCAGACATCTTCGACGGCCTCTGACGCCGGGCGACCGCCCGCTCCGGATCCCGACCTCGCCTCCATCACGCGATCCGCAGCTCGGTCTTGGGATCGAAGGCCACCGCCTTCTCCATGTTGATCGCGAAGGGGAACACCTGCCCCGGCCGCACGTCCACGTCGGCGCGAAACCGCCCGGTGACCTCCCTCCCCCCGAGATGCGCCATCACGAAGGTGTCCGAGCCTGCCGGCTCGGTGATCTCCACCGGCACGTCCACGACATGCACCGCCCGGCTGTGGCGGTCCGCGCCGTCGCGGTCGGTGATCGCCTCCGGGCGCAGCCCCAGCACGATCTCGCGCCCCGCCTGCGCCTCGAAGCCGCGCCCCTCGGCGAAGGGCAGCGTCGCCTCGCCCCCGCCGGCGAGCGTGGCCTTCGCCACCGCCCGGCCGTCCTCCACCGCGACCTTCGCCGGGAACAGGTTCATCGACGGCGAGCCCATGAACCCGGCGACGAACATGTTGGCCGGCGTGTCGTAGATCTCCTTCGGCGTGCCGAGCTGCTGCACGTGGCCGCCGAACATCACCGCGATCCGCGTCGACAGCGTCAGCGCCTCGATCTGGTCGTGCGTGACGTAGACGATGGTCGTCTTCAGCTTCTGGTGCAGCTTCTTGATCTCGGTCCGCATGTCGACGCGGAGCTTCGCGTCGAGGTTGGACAGGGGCTCGTCGAACAGGAACACGTCCGGGTCGCGCACCAGCGCCCGCCCCATGGCGACGCGCTGCCGCTGCCCGCCCGAGAGCTGCCCGGGCTTGCGGTCGAGCAGGTGCCTGATCTGCAGCAGGTCGGCCACCTGCGCCACCGCCTTGTCGCGGTCCGCCTTGGGCACGCCGTGCATCTCCAGCCCGAAGGCGATGTTCTGCGCGACGTTCATGTTCGGGTAGAGCGCATAGCTCTGGAACACCATCGCGATGTTGCGGTCGGCCGGCCGCACCCCGGTCATCGAGCGCCCCTTGATCGCGATGTCGCCGCTGGTGACCTCCTCCAGCCCGGCGATCATGTTGAGCAGCGTCGACTTGCCGCAGCCCGACGGCCCGACCAGGACGAGGAACTCCCCCTCCTCGATGGAGATGTCGGTCTCGTGCAGGATCTTGACCGAGCCGTAGCTCTTGGTCGCCCGCTTGATGTCGAGAAAGCCCATCGGATCAGCCTTTCACGGAGCCCGCCATCAGCCCGCGGACGAAGTACCGGCCGGCGACGACGTAGACGAGGAGGGTGGGCAGGGCGGCCATGATCGCCCCGGCGAAATGGACGTTGTATTCCTTCACGCCCGTCGAGGACTGCACGAGGTTGTTGAGCGCCACCGTCATCGGCTGGCTGTCGAAGTCCGAGAACGAGGCGCCGAACAGGAAGTCGTTCCAGATGTTGGTGAACTGCCAGATGATGCAGACGACCGCGATCGGCCCCGAGGACGGCAGCATGATGCGGCGGAAGATGGTGAAGAACCCCGCCCCGTCGATCTGTGCGGCGCGCACCAGCTCGGTCGGGAACTGCTGGTAGTAGTTCTTGAAGTAGAGCGTCGAGAACCCGATGCCGTAGACGAGATGGACGAAGATCAGCCCCGGCACCGTGCCGGCGAGCCCCATCAGGCCCAGCATCCGCGCCATCGGGATCAGCACCATCTGGAACGGGATGAAGCAGGCGAAGAGCAGCAGCCCGAACACCCAGGTGTCGCCGCGGAACCGCCACTTGGTCAGCACGTAGCCGTTGAGCGCGCCGAGCACGGTCGAGATCGCCACCGCCGGCACGACCATCATGATCGAGTTGAGGAAGAACGGCCGCAGGCCGGTGGCCGCCACGCCGATCTGCGCCGTCGACCAGGCGCTGGCCCAGGGCGCGAGCGTCCACTGCCTCGGCAGCGCCATCATGCCGCCGGCCTGGATCTCGCTCAGCGGCTTCAGCGAGTTCACCGCCATCACGTAGAGCGGCAAGAGGTAGTAGAGGCAGAAGAGCAGCAGCACGAGGTAGATGCCTGCCCGGGCGGCGCGGCCGGTCTGGATCACCTGGCTGGCGCCGGGCGAGCCGGGCGAGCCGAGGGGCCGGACGGCGGCGGCCGAGGCTTCGGCGCTGAGGTCCGTCATCACTTCTTCTCCCGGAGCTCGGACCAGATGAACGGCACCATGATCGCCGCGATCGACATCAGCATGATCACCGCCGAGGCGGCGCCGATGCCCATCTGGTTGCGCGTGAAGGTGTAGGAGTACATGAACGTCGCCGGCAGCTCGGTCGCCGTCCCCGGCCCCCCGCCCGTCAGGGCGATGACGAGGTCGTAGGACTTGATCGCCATGTGGGCGAGCACCACGACGGCCGACATGAAGGCGGGCCTGAGCTGCGGGATGACGATCCGGCGATAGAGCGCGAAGGTCGATGCCCCGTCGATCTGCGCCGCCTTCATCACCTCGTTGTCGATGCCGCGCAGCCCCGCAAGGAACATCGCCATGACGAATCCGCTGGTCTGCCAGACCGCGGCGATGACGATGGTGTAGATCGCCATCTTCGGGTCCTTGATCCACTCGAAGGCGAACCCTTCCCAGCCCCACGAGCGCACCACCGCCTGGAGGCCGATCCCCGGATCGAGGAACCACTTCCACGCCGTGCCGGTGACGATGAAGCTCAGCGCCATCGGATAGAGGTAGATCGTGCGGATGAACCCCTCGGCGCGGATCTTCTGGTCGAGCAGGATCGCCAGCGTCAGCCCGATCGCGCAGCAGATCACGATGTAGAGCGAGCCGAAGACCAGCAGGTTGTTGACCGCGATCCCCCAGGCCCGGAGCCCGAACAGCCGCTGGTAGTTCTGCAGGCCGACCCAGCCGAACGAGGGCAGGATCTTCGAATCCGTGAACGACAGCACGAAGGTGAAGAGGATGAAGCCGTAGACGAAGACCAGCACGATCGCGAAGCTCGGGCTCAGCACCAGCTTCGGCAAGGCGTCGCGCAGCCAGTCCACGCCGTCGCGGCGCGTTTCGGCCTGTGCCATGGGAAATCCCCCGAAGTGTGACCGGAGGGCGGCGTTCGCCGCCCTCCCGCGCTCTGCTACTGGGTGAGCTCGACGGCGGAGACGAGCTCCTGCACCGCCGTGGCGCTGTCGTACTCGCCGTTGAATTGCGCGGTCACCACGTCGTAGATCGCGTTCTTCACCGCCGCCGGGTTGGCGTGGCC
>NZ_JAGOMQ010000047.1:2170-25398 GCF_017993425.1 Amaricoccus sp. | reverse complement strand
TCCGGCACCCCGCCCCGCGCCACCAGCGCCTCCGTGCCCCGGCTGATCCCCCCGAACAGCGCCGCGACCACCGCCTCCCCGACCGGCTCGGGCCCCTCCCGCAACTCCGCCTGCCCCGGCCCCGCCAGCCACAACGCCCGCGCCCCGCTCACAAGGGCGCCCCCCGGCCCCGGGCCACGACGCGGGCCCCCCCGTCCCGACCCGGACCCCGACCAAGGCGCCCCTTCGCCGAACGCCTCTCCCCGACCCGGCCCGCGCGTCCACCCTTCCGGGGCGCCGGGATCGCCAGCCTGACCCTCGGCAGAAGCCCCGCGTCCGCCCCGGCCGCCCAGCCGACGCCGCCCTGTAAGGCAGGTCCCCGCCACCGCCGGCGGCCGACCCGACCCCCGGTCACCCGTCGAGCCCCAGCCAGGCCGGCAGCGCCGCCACCCCCGGCAGCACCACGTCCGCGAGCGGCGCAAGGTCCGCCGCCGTCGCCGGCCCGGTCAGCACCCCCACCGTCGCCATCCCCGCGGCGCGCCCGCTCGCGAGGTCGTGCGCGCTGTCGCCCACCATCGCGCAAGCCGCAGACGGCAAACCCGTAGCCCGGCAGAACGCCTCCAGCATCCCCGGCTCCGGCTTGCCGCCATGCCCGCTGTCATAGCCCGCCACGAAGGCGAAGCGGTCGAGCACCCCCGCCCGCGCCAGATGCGCCCGCGCCGGCGCCTCCGCGTCGTTGGTGGCGAGCCCGAGCGTCATCCCCGCCCCGCGCAGCCGGTCGAGCAGCGCGGCCAGCGGCGCCGCCTCCACCTGCGGCGCGGCCGCCGTCGTCTCCAGCACCCGCCGCCGCAGCCCCGCCTCCTCGATCCCCGGCAGCGCGTTCAGCGCCGCGGCGATCACCACCTCCATCGTCCCGGCGATCACCGGGCTCGCCGGATGGAACCGCCCCGCCGCCCGGTCGAACCCGAGCGCCGCCGCCAGCGCCGCGGCATGGATCTCGTCCGTCCCCGCGAGCTCGCGGATGAACCCCGCGCACCAATACCCCCACGTCGCCTGAAAATCGAAGAGCGTCCCGTCCTTGTCGAAGACGATCCCCCGGATCCCCACGCCGCGCACCGCGCGGCTACCCGAGGCTTGCACGGCGGCCCCCGCCGGCTAGGCTCGCACGTCCCCGACGGAGAAGCCGATGCGCCCCGCCCCGCCCGACCGCGCTGATTTCCCGCATTTCGAGACCTTTCCGACCCGTTGGCGCGACGACGACGTCTACGGCCACATGAACAACGCCGTCTACTACGAGTACGCCGACAGCGTGGTGAACCGCTGGCTGATCGCCTCCCGGGCGCTCGACATCCCCCGCGGCCCGGTGATCTGCCTCGTCGTCGAGACCGGCTGCACCTTCTTCGGCAGCCTCGGCTTCCCCGAGCCCGTCGAGGCCGGCCTCCGCCTCGACCACCTCGGCGGCTCCTCGATCGCCTACGGCGTCGGCCTCTTCGCCCCCGGCGCCCCGACGGCGGCGGCGCGCATCCGCTTCGTCCACGTCGCCGTCGACGCCGCCACCCGCCGCCCCGTCCCGGTCCCCCCGACCCTCCGCGCCGCCCTCGCAGCCCTGCACATCCCGCCCGCCGGATAGGCGCCCGCCCGTCCCGGTTCCCCGGAGCGACGCGACACCCCCCGCATCTACGCCGGCGCGCGGCCGCCCCGCAGCGCCGCCCGGTCCCGGCGCACCACCCTCGCTACCCCTCAAGTCCAGTCCGGCGCGTAGCCCCCCGGCAGCGCAGCGCGCGCCCGGGCGACGCGCTCCGGCGGCACGCCGGCCGCGAGGGCGAAGTCGAGGACCGCGGCCTCCGACGCGAGAACGTGATCGAGCACGAAGCCCAGGAACTCCGGGTCCGCCGCCCGCGCCCGCACCTCCGCCGGGCCGGCCCCGCTCGCGGCGAGGAAGGCCTCCAGCGCCTCCGGTCGGCCGGCGAGCCAGATCAGCGCCTCCTGCGCCAGCGCCGCCGCCTGCCCCTCCGTCACCGCCCCGCGCCTCCACCGCCACGCCCCGGGCAGGGGCCGTTACACCATTCGTTAATCTGTTTCCTCCTAAGGTCCAGCCTCATGACGGGGCGGGATCGCGCGCCCCGAGGGGAGGTCGCGGGATGTCGGGTCGGGTTCTTGTGGTCGACGACGTCGCGACGAACCGCCTGCTGCTCCGGGCCAAGCTCTCCTCCGCCTACTACGACGTCTCGGTCGCCGAGAACGGCCACCAGGCGCTGGAGATCGCACGGCGCGAGCAGCCGGACATGATCATGCTCGACGTGATGATGCCCGACCTCGACGGCTTCGACGTCTGCGCCCGGCTGAAGGCGGCCGAGGAGACGGCCCATATCCCCGTCGTCATGGTCACCGCGCTCGACACGCCCGAGGAGCGCATCCGCGGCCTCGAGGCCGGCGCCGACGACTTCCTGTCGAAACCCTTCAACGACCTCGCCCTCTTCGCCCGCGTGCGCAACCTCATGCGCATGAAGATGATGTTCGACGAGCTCCGCCTGCGCGACATGACCTCGCGCGAGCTCGGCCTGACCGACTTCATCTCCGAGCAGGAGATGGAGCTCGACGTCGGCGGCTCGATCCTGCTCGCGCCGCCCTGCCTCACCGAGGGCTCCTCCTGGGCCGTCGAGCTCGAGTCCCGGCTCAACCTCTCGACCATCGTCACCTATTCCGAGCGCGAGGCGCTGAACCTCGCCCGGCTCGAGCAGCCGGACTGCTTCGTCGTCCACCGCCGGCTGATGGAGGGCGGCGACGGGCTGCGCCTCGTCTCGGCGCTGCGCGCCCGCCCGGAGACGCGCCAGTCCGCCGTCATCCTCGTCGTCGACACCGGCGACGTCGCCAACGCCGCCAAGGGCCTCGACCTCGGCGCCTCCGACTACATCGAGGCCCCCTTCGACGCGAACGAGCTGATCGTGCGCGTGCGCTCGCAACTCCGCCGTAAGCGCTATTCCGACCGGCTGCGCACCAACGTCCGCAACGGCCTGAAGATGGCGGTGATCGACCCGCTGACCGGCATCTACAACCGGCGCTACGCCACCCAGCACCTGCACCGGGTGATGGAGCGCGCCCGCGAGACCGACGGGGTCTTCGCGGTGATGATGATGGACCTCGACAAGTTCAAGTCGATCAACGACCGCTTCGGCCACGACGCCGGCGACGCGGTGCTGAAGGAATTCTCGCGCCGGCTGCAGGAGAACATCCGCGGCGTCGACCTCGTCGCGCGCTTCGGCGGCGAGGAGTTCTTCGTCGCCATGCCCGACATCGACCACGCCGCCGCCGCGGCCGCCGCCGAGCGCATCCGCCGCGCCGTCGAGGGCGCGCCCTTCGTGGTGCCGGGCGCCGACCCGATCCAGGTGACGGTCTCGATCGGCGTCGCCATCGCCGGCCCCGCGGACCGCGAGGCCGAGGCGATCATCAAGCGCGCCGACAGCGCGCTCTACGAGGCCAAGGACAAGGGCCGCAACCGCGTCACCTTCTTCGCCGCCGCAGCCTGAGACCGGCGCGATAACGGGCGCGAGCCTGTTGATAACTTCACGTCCGCGAAAATAATCCGAATAAATCAATATTATAACGAGCGTCACAAGTTGTGGCGCCGGTCCGTCCCCGAGCGGCGGAGCCCGCGGCCCCAGCTAGCGCCGCGGCCCCCTGCCCTCTCCGCCGGGGCCGCGGGCGGGCGGCGGCTCCAGCAGCCGCCGCGCATATTCCGCCCGCGCCGCCGCGTCCATCTTCCCGATCTGCTCGAGCAGCAGCCCGGTTCCGCGGCGGCCAAGCGAGGCCATCATGTCCATCCCGTCGTCGAGGACCGCCGCGACCGCCGCCGGGTCGTAGGGGTCCGCGGTCAGCGCGCCGGCGAGGTCCTCGCGCAGGCCGCGCAGCCGCTGCCGAGGCGCGTCCCACTCCCCCCGGCTCGCCCGCAGCGACCGGCCGAGCTCGCCCCGGAACGGCTCCGGCAGCGCGGCGCCATAGAAGCGCAGCCCCGGCTCGGGCCCGCCGTCGGGCGGCCCCGGCGGACCCTTGACCGCCAGCCCGGCCATCAGCCCGATGAAGGCGCAGTTGAGGCCGAGCGAGGCGACGAGAAGGATCCGCGTCCACCCCCATCGCCTGCGCCCCGGCGGGGTCGGCGTCGCGTCCGTCGTCATCGTCATCCCTCCGCCTGGGCGAGGTCGTAGAACCCGTCGACCCCGCCCGTCGCATCGCCGGCGTCCCCCGACCCGCTCGCGGCCGCCGCCGCCGTGGTCGTCGTGTCCGACGGCCACAGCACCGGATCGACCAGCCCCGATCCCGCGCCCAGCGCGCCCGCGAACATGCCCACCGCGAAGCACCCGGCGAGCGCCAGCGCCGCCGCCCGCCCGCCCGCGGCCCGTCCCCGCACGCGCCCGACCGCCCGCGGCCCCGGCCGCAGCCCCGCCCGCGCCGGCGGCCGTCGCGCCGCCTCGGCGTCGGCGAGGATCGCCGCCATCAGCCGCGGCGGCAGCTCCGCCCTGCCCGCCCGGCCCGCATCGAAGAATTCGGCGAGCGCGCCCTCCTCCTGCCGGAGCGCCGCCCGCGGATCGTCGTCAGACATCGCCATCGTCCAGCTCCAGTTCCTCCCGCCGCGGCGCCAGCCGCGCCGTCAGCGCGCGCCGCCCCCGGGCGAGCAGGCTCTCCACCGCCTCGACGCTCACGCCGAGCGCCTCCGCGATCTCCGGGTTGCCGCGCTCCTCGATGTGGCGCAGCACGATCGCCGTCCGCTGCCGCTCCGGCAGCTCCGCCAGCGCCGCGTCGAGCGCCGCCGCCCGGTCCGCCCGGGCGAGCGCCGCCGTCGCCGCCGGCCGGCCGTCGGGGGCGTCGTCGGGAAGCGCGCCCGTCGGCCGCCGCCGGCGGAGCCGGTCGAGGCAGAGGTTGCTCGCGACCCGGTAGAGCCACGTGCCCGCCCCCGCCTCGCCCGGCCGCCACGCCGCCGCGCCGCGCCACAGCCGCAGCATCGCCTCCTGCGTCACGTCCTCGGCCTCCGCCGCGTCGCCGAGCATCCGCCGCGCCCGCGCCAGCAGCCGCGGCGCATGCCGCTCCACGAGCATGCGCGCCGCGACGGCGTCCCCGAGCGCATAGCGCCGGATCAGCTCGTCGTCCGACAGGGGCTCCGACTCCGCGGCCATGCTGGTCCGTTCGGCTCGGAGCGATCCTGGGGGCGGCGGAGGCAAGGCGCAAGCCGCGCGGTCGCGTCAGGGCAGCGCCGGCGCGTCCGGCCGCGGCCCGCCGTGGCGGCCCTGCCGGTCGTGCGGCGGCCTCGGCGCAGCCTCGGCGGCCGAGATCGCGTCGTCGCGCGACAGGTCGAGCCGGACGAAGAGCATGTTCACCTGCTCCTCCGCCAGCGCCGCCACCTCGACCCGCCCCGCCGCGGTCGCCCCGCCCATCGCGAGGACCCGGTCCGCCGCCGCCTCGGCCGGATCGACCGAGAACACCGCCAGCCCGCCGCCCCGCGTCGGGAACGCCGCCACCAGCTCCGCGCGGTCGAGCGCGCCGTCGCCGTCGAGGTCGAGCACCGTCAGCCGCTCCACCGCCCGCGCCCGCAGCTCCTCGCGGCTCAGCGAGCCGTCGCCGTTCGCGTCGATCGCCGCGAAGTCGATCTCCCGGCCCGGCCCGCCGGGTCCGCCCCACGGGCCGCGGGCGCCCTCGGGCCCCTGCGGCGGATGCGCCGCCACCGCGGCGGCCATTGCGATCAGCGCCGCCGTTGCGGCGGCGGCCAGGCGAGGCGCTCTCGCCATCCGGGGTGCCTTCATCGTCGTGTCTCCTTGCTTCCTCCGACGCCGGCTGTCCGACGCCTCTGAGGGGTTCAACGCCGCTGCGGCGGCTTTCCGTCGCGCTCTGGGATTCCCCGCGGAGGGGGACTAGACTGCGCGCGAACGACGAGGAGCGCCCCGACCATGGCCGACGACGACCGCGACCTGCGCGCAGCCCTGCTGCGCGGCGCCACGCTGCGCTGCCCCGCCTGCGGCGAAGGCCAGATGATGGACGGCTTCCTCACGGTCCGCGACGCCTGCCCGGTCTGCGGGACCGAGCTTCACCACCACCGCGCCGACGACGGGCCGGCCTGGGCGACCATCCTCGTCACCGGCCACATCCTCGCGCCGCTGATGCTCGCGGTCTACATCGCCTGGCGACCGGAGCCCTGGGCGATGGCGCTCGGCTTCTCGACCGTCTTCGTCGCGCTGTCGCTCTGGATGCTGCCGCGCCTGAAGGGCATGTTCGTGGCGCTGCAATGGGCCAAGCGCATGCACGGCTTCGGCGGGGACGCGGCGCGGCGTGCCTGAGGCCGGCGCCTCTCCGCCCGGCCCCGCGATCCGCGACGCCGCCACCATCGTCCTGGTGCGCCGCGACGGCGCCGGGCCGCGGGTGCTGATGGGCCAGCGCGGCGCGACGGCGGCGTTCATGCCCGACCTCTTCGTCTTCCCCGGCGGCGCCGTCGAGCCCGGCGACCTCACGCTGGCGGCGGCGCCCGGCGCGCCATGGCTCGACGACGCCGACCGCCTCGCGCGCGAAGCCGACCCCGCGGTCGCCCGCGCCCTGCCCTATGCGGCGATCCGCGAGCTCCGGGAGGAGACCGGCCTCCTCCTCGGCCGCCCCGATCCCGCGGTCGCGGAGCTCGCCCCGGCCGCGCCGGAGAACTGGCGGGGCTTCCTCGCGACGGGCCTCGCGCCCCGGCCGGAGGCGCTGCGCTTCTTCTTCCGCGCCGTGACGCCCCCCGGCCGCCCCCGCCGCTTCGACGCGCGCTTCTTCCTCGCCGAGGCCGGCGATCTCGGCTCCGACCCGGATGCGTTCGAGCATGTCGACCACGAGCTGCGCCACCTGCGCTGGGTCGACCTCGCCGCCGCCCGCGCCCTGCCGCTGCCCTTCATCACCACGGTGGTCCTCGCCGAGGTCGAGGCGCTGGTCGAGGCCGGCGCCGCCGGCGCGGCGGTCCCGTTCTTCCTGCACGATTCCCGCGGGTCGCACGTCCGCATGCTCTGAGCCCGGATGCTCTGAGCCCGGGCGGCATCTATAATCTGGTATATGACACGCCGGTCTGTCAGACTGACGGGGTTAACCCGTTTGTCTCGCCCACGCCCCACGCAGGCGAGCCCGTGATATCTCCCGCCGGCGGGAACCGCGGGCGGCCTTGTGGAGTGCAGAGTCGTGAGGATCGTTCTTCATATCGGCCTGAGCAAGACCGGCACCACCGCCGTGCAGACGGCGTTCTTCGATGCGCGGAACGCGTTGCTCGAGCGGCGGGTGCTCTATCCGGACGGCGGTCGGGGCCGGGAGAACCATCGCTACCTCTGCCCGCTCTTCGTCGGGGCGGCGGATCTGCCGCGGCGCCTGGAGATCCAGTACCGCGCGGACCGGCCGGCGGCGCGGAGGGACGCCGAGGCGATGTGGGCGGACATCCGGCGGCAGGCCGAGGAGACGGACCCGGCGCTCCTGGCGCTGAGCAGCGAGTATTTCTTCAACAACCCGACGAAGAGCGACTACGCGGCCTTCCGGCGCCGGCTCGAGGAGCTGTCGCAGGACATCACCGTGGTCATGTACGTCCGGGAGCCGGCGAGCTGGTTCGCGGCGCGGGTGCAGCAGGGCGCCAAGCAGGGGCGGTCGATCCGCTCGATCGACGGCGGCAAGCTGGAGCGGGAGCTGCCGCTGGTCGAGCAGGGCTTCGGCCGGAGGGTCGACGTGCGGCTCTTCGAGCGGGCGGCGCTGGTCGGCGAGGACGTCGTGCAGGACTTCATCGCACACTATGTCGCGCCGGTCGTCGGGCCGGTGACGCTGAGCGCGTCGCAGGCGAACGAGTCGGTCTCGGCGGAAGCGACCTCGCTCATGCTCGACGCCGATCACGGGCCGGGCGTGGCGGCGGCGCGCGAGGCGATGGGGCCCGCCGCGTTCCGCAAGGCGGTGCGGAAAGCCGATGCGGAGGCGCCGGGGCGGAACGCGGCGCGGCTGCGGCCGGAGATCGCCCGCGACGTCCGGCGCGCCTCGACGGACGCGCTGTGGCTGCGGGACCGCTACGGGGTGACGTTCCCGGGGGTCGATTACGGGCTGATCGACGGCGCCGTCCCGGACTACGACACCGCGCAGATGCGGGCGGCGGACCTTTTCACCATGGACCCGGACCGGCTCTCGGCTATGAAGGCCATGGTCGCGTCGTCCGGAGCGCGGCGGCCCTCGGGGGCGGCGGGCCTGCGTCGCCGGGTCAGGAGCCTGCTCGGGGGGGCGCGGCAGAGTTCCGGGGCGGCGCCGGGCCGGCGGGACTGAGCCGGGCGGAGCGCAGGGGAGGAAGCGGACTTGGCTGAAGGCGTGCGGGCGCGGACCGTGGAGGTCGGGGGGCTCAGCCTCGCCAACGACCGGCCGTTCACGCTGATCGCGGGGCCCTGCCAGCTGGAGGGGCGGGACCATGCGTTCGCCATCGCCGAGGCGCTGGCGGCGGCCTGTGCGGCGGAAGGGGTCGGGCTGATCTTCAAGGCCTCCTACGACAAGGCGAACCGGACCTCGATCGGCGCGACGCGGGGGCTCGGGATGGAGGAGGGACTGCGCATCCTGCAGGACTTGCGGGCGGCCATCGGGTGCCCGACGCTGACGGACGTCCACCTGCCGGAGCATTGCGCGGCGGCGGCGGCGGCGGTGGACGTGCTGCAGATCCCGGCCTTCCTGAGCCGGCAGACCGACCTCCTGCTCGCCGCGGGCGCGACGGGGGCGGCGATCAACGTCAAGAAGGGGCAGTTCCTCGCGCCCTGGGACATGCCCAACGTCGCGGCGAAGATCGCCTCGACCGGCAACGAGCGCATCCTGCTCTGCGAGCGTGGGGTCTCGTTCGGCTACAACACGCTGGTCGCCGACATGCGCTCGCTGCCGATCATGGCGCGGACCGGCTATCCGGTGGTGATGGACGCCACCCATTCGGTGCAGCAGCCGGGGGGCCAGGGCGGCTCGTCGGGCGGGCAGCGGGAGTTCGCGCCGGTGATGGCGCGGGCGGCGGTGGCGCTGGGGGTGGCGGCGGTGTTCATCGAGACGCATCCCGACCCCGACAACGCTCCCTCGGACGGCCCGAACATGATCCAGCTCGAGCGGATGCCGGCGCTGATCGCCGACCTCGCCGCCTTCGACCGGCTGGCCAAGGCGCGCCCGCTGGCCGTCTGACCCCCGCTTCCCGCCAAAGCGTCGCACTGTGCGACGCCAGCTACACCTCCGCGGGCGGGGCGTCCCGCGCCGCGCTCGTCGCTTGACATCGCGCAGGCGCGCGCCGAAAGGTCGGGGCGCCAGGGTTCCCGGCCTCACGGCCGGGATGAAAAGGGAACGCGGTGCGGGGATGCCTCCCCTACTCCGCGGCTGCCCCCGCAACTGTAGGCGGCGAGCCTGCGTCCGGAATGCCACTGGGGCCAAGACCCCGGGAAGGCGGACGCAAGGCCCGGACCCGCGAGTCAGGAGACCTGCCCAGGCGTCACCCATCCGACCCGCGCGGGGCGCGCGGGAGGTGCGGTCGTCCCGCAGCGGTGAGCACATCGCTGTCCGACGCGACGGGCGCAAGCCCCAGCCGACGACGCTCGTCAACCCGGCCGGGGCGCTACGCGCGCATCCCGGCCATGGCACAGGAGGCGTCTCATGCGTCCCTTCATCCTCGCCGTGGCGCTGCCCGGCGTGGCCCTCCCCCTCGCCGTCGCGGCCCAGACCGCGCCGTCCGATCTCGTGCTGAACCCGATCACCATCACGGCGAACCGCACGCCGACGGAGGTGTCGCGCTCGGGCTCCTCGGTCTCGATCCTCGACGAGGCGCAGATGTCGTCGGACGGCCGGCCCTTCGTGCTCCAGCAGATCCGCGACCTGCCCGGCGTCACCGTCGGCCAGAACGGCCCGGCGGGGTCGACGTCGAGCTTCTCGGTGCGCGGCGCGACCCCGCAATACGTCAAGGTCGAGGTCGACGGGATCGAGATCTCGGACCCGTCGGGCACGCAGGTCGCGCCGTCGCTCTCGGGCCTGCTCGTCGACGACGCGAGCCGGGTCGAGGTGCTGAAGGGCAGCCAGTCGGCGCTCTATGGCGGGCAGGCGGTCGGCGGCGTGATCTCGGTCACCTCGCCCCGCCCGACGGAGCCCGGCTTCCAGAACAGCCTGCTGCTCGAGGGCGGCAGCTACTCGACCTTCCGCGGCGCCTACACGCTGACCGGGATGACCGACAAGGCCGAGTTCGCGCTGACCGGCGCGCGGCTGCAATCCGACGGCTTCTCGGCGGCGGAGGAGCTCGACGGCAACGACGAGGACGACGACTACCGCACCACGCGGCTGTCGGGATCGGGGCGGTTCCACCTGACCGGGCAGGCGGACCTCTTCGCCGCGGGCTTCTGGCAGCGGCAGGACGGCAACTTCGACAACGGCGCCGGGGCGGGGCAGGACGCCGACAACCCCTACGAGACCGACACCTGGGGCCTGCGCGGCGGGGCGGACTTCACCACCGACGCCGGGCTGACCAACACGCTGGCGCTCACCTACTACGACGTCGACCGCGACACGACGCAGTTCGGCACGCAGTCGACCTTCAAGGGCCACCGGACCAAGGCCGAGTATCTCGGCGGCTGGGACGTCTCGGAGACGGTCGGGCTGCAATACGGCGCGGACTGGACGCGGGAGGAGTCGGAGTCGACCTGGGACGCCTCGGCGGAGAACTGGATCGCCGGGGCCTGGCTGCAAGGGACGTGGACGCCCGCGGAGGCGCTGGTCTTCAACGCGGCGTTCCGGGCGGACGATCATTCCGAGTTCGGCTACTACCCGACGGCGCGCGCGACCTTCGCCTGGCTGGCGACGCCGGAGACGACGATCCACGGCGCGCTCGCCAACGGCTTCCGGGCGCCGTCGAACTACGAGCTGTTCTCGCTCTACGGCAACCCGAACCTGCAGCCGGAGGAGAGCGTCAGCGCCGACATCGGCGTCAGCCGCCGCTTCGCCGACCGGGGCGAGGTCGGCGCGACGCTGTTCTGGCTGGAGATCGAGGACCTGATCGAGTTCGAGAGCCTGAGCGCCGCTCCCTGGGGCCGCTACGTGCAGACGAACGGCACGACGCGGAGCCGCGGCCTCGAGCTTTCGGGGCAATGGGCGTTCAACGAGCTCTTCGCGCTGCGCGGGGCCTATACTTGGACCGACACGGAGACGCCGGACGGGACGCCGATCAACCGGGCGCCGAAGCACGACCTGTCGCTGACCGCCACGGGGGCGTACAAGCGCCTGAGCTACGACCTCGGGGCCAACTTCATCTGGGACTACGTCGATGACAGCGCCATCGACTTCCTGAGCGGGGACGTGATCCAGTCCGAGGGCTGGACGCGGGACTTCGTGGTGGTCAACGCGCGGGTCGCCTATGCGGTCACGGAGGCGGCGGAGATCTACGTGCGGGCGGAGAACCTCTTCGACGAGCAGTACCAGACTGCCCGCGGCTACGGCACGTCGGACCGCGCCTTCTACGCCGGCGTGACGGCCCGGTTCTGAGAACCGCGCGCGAGCCAAGGGGTGAACGACTGACTAACGGACCTGAAATCATCAGCAAATCCAAATGGTTGACCCCGCTAACACGCGTGATAGCGGGCCCGCGCCGGGCGAACGGCGCGGGCCGGCTCGGCGTCGCCCTCGCTTTGGCGCTGGCGGCGGCTCCGGCCGCCGCGGCGCCGGCGCGGGTCGTGTCGACGAACCTTTGCACCGACCAGCTCGCCCTCCTGCTCGCCGCGCCCGGCCAGCTCGTCTCGGTGAGCGCGGTGTCGCACGATCCTGTCGCCTCGGCGATGGCGGCCGAGGCGGCGGCGTATCCGGTCAACCACGGGCGGGCGGAGGAGGTGTTCCTGCTCGCGCCCGACCTCGTGGTGGCGGGCGAGAGCGACCCGCCGGCGACGCTCGCCATGCTGCGCCGCCTCGGCCTGCGGGTCGAGGTCTTCCCGATCGAGGCGGATTTCGACGACGTGCGCGCCAACGTCCGGCGCATGGGGGCGCTGATCGGGCAGGAGGCGCGGGCGGAGGCGCTGGTGGACGGGCTCGACGCCGCGCTGGCCGCGCCGCCGGCGGGGCCGCGGCCGCGGGCGGCGATCCTCTACGCCAACGCCTGGACCTCGGGCGCCGGCACGCTCGCCGACGAGATCCTGCGCGCCGCCGGCCTCGACAACGTCGCCGCCGACCGCGGCATCGTCGGGATGGGGGCGCTGCCGCTCGAGGTTCTGGCGGCGGAGGCCCCGGACCTGCTGGTTCTGGGTCAGGACTACGGCACGCCGGCGCTGGCGCAGGAGACGCTGGCGCATCCCGTGGTCGGCGCGCTCGGGGCGACGCGGGCCGCGGTGGCGGACAACCTCTGGGTCTGCGGCACGCCGATGCTGGCGCGGGCGGTGGCGGCGCTCCGCGCGGCGAGGCCTGCGCCGTGAACCGGGCGCATGGAGGGCTGGCGCCCGGTGGGGTTCGGGTCGCGGCGCTGCGTGCGGCGAGGCCGGCCCCGTGAGCACGGCCCGCCCGGCGCTGGTGCTCGGCGGGCTCGCCGCGCTGGTCGGGGCGCTGTTCCTGGCCTCGCTGCTGGTCGGGCCGGCGCGGCTGCCGCCGGGGGAGAGCCTTGCGGCGCTGGTGCGCGGGACGCCGGCGGGCGAGGCGCTGATCCTGCGCGAGCTGCGGCTGCCGCGGGCGGCGCTGGGGCTGCTGATCGGCGCGGGGCTCGGGCTGTCGGGGGCGGCGTTGCAGGGGTATCTGCGCAACCCGCTGGCCGAGCCGGGGCTGATCGGGGTGTCGGGCTCGGCGGCGCTCGGGGCGGTGATCGCGCTCTATACCGGCCTCTCCGCCGCCTTCCCGCTGGCGCTGCCGCTGCTGGCGCTCGGCTTCGGGCTCGCGGCGGCGCTCCTCGTGCAGGGGCTCGCCGGCGCGGGGGCGTCCTCGATCACGCTGATCCTCGCCGGGCTCGCGGTCTCGTCCTTCGCCTCGGCGCTGACGGCGCTGGCGCTCAACCTCGCCCCCAATCCCTTCGCGGCGGCGGAGATCGTCCACTGGCTGCTCGGCTCGCTGGTCGACCGCTCGCTGCCGCAGCTCTGGCTGGCGGGGCCGTTCCTCGTCGGGGGGATGGCGCTGCTGCTCGGCCTCGGACGCAGCCTCGACGCGCTGACGCTCGGCGAGGATGCGGCCTCCTCGCTCGGCGTCTCGCTCGGGCGGGCGCGGCTGGCGCTGGTGTTCGGCGTGGCGCTGGCGACCGGGGCGGGCGTGGCGGTGGCCGGCGCGATCGGCTTCGTCGGGCTGGTGGCGCCGCACCTGCTGCGGCCGCTGGTCGGGGGGCGGCCGTCGACGCTGCTGCCGGCCTCGGCGCTGGGGGGGGCGGCGCTGCTCCTCGCGGCGGACGTGGCGGTGCGGCTGATCGCGCCGGAGCGGGACCTGAAGCTCGGGGTGGTGACGGCGCTGGTCGGCGCGCCGCTCTTCCTGCGGCTGGTCTGGCGCAGCCGGAGGACGCTGGCGTGAGCCTCCTGTCGCTCGAGGGGGTGACGGCGGCGCGCGGCGGACGGCGGGTGCTCGACGGGGTGAGCCTCGCGGTGGCGCCGGGCGAGGTGGTCGGGCTCCTCGGCCCGAACGGGGCGGGGAAGTCGACGCTGATGCGGGTCGCCGCCGGGCTCGCCCCCGCCACGGGGGCGGTGCGCCTCGGCGACGCGGCGCTCGCCGGGCTCGACGCGCGGGCGCGCGCGCTCCGGGTCGCCTACCTGCCGCAGGAGCGCGAGGTGGCCTGGCCGGTCACGGTTGCGACGCTGGTCGGGCTGGGGCGCCTGCCGCACCGGGCAGGGGCGGCGGCGGACCAGGCGGCGGTGGCGCGCGCCATCGCGGCGATGGATCTCGGCGGCTTCGAGCAGCGGCCGGCGACGGAGCTTTCCGGGGGCGAGCGGGCGCGGGCGCTGATCGCGCGGGCGCTGGCGCAGGAGGCGCCGCTGCTTCTCGCCGACGAGCCGGCGGCGGGGCTCGACCCGGCGCACCAGATCGGGCTGATGGCGCGGCTCGCGGATCTGGCGCGCGAGGGGCGCGGCGTCCTCGTGGCGCTGCACGACCTCGGGCTGGCGGCGCGCTGGTGCGACCGCGTCGCGCTCCTCCATCGCGGGCGCATCGTCGCGGTCGGGCCGCCGGGGGCGGTGCTGACGGCGGAACGGCTCGCCGAGGTCTACGGCATCCTCGCCCATCTGGACCGCGACGCCGCCGGGCCTATCCTCCTTCCTGTCGGCCTAGCCCCACCGCCCCCGCGAGGGGGCGCTTAGCCAGCCGACAGCGGGCGCGGCCCGGCCGAGTGGGGTTGGCCTCGCCGCGCCCGGGGGCCGCGTCGTCCGGAGCGGACGACGCGGCCTTTATCGGGGCGACCCTGACCGGGGCGGCCTTGATCGGGGGCGCAGGCTCGTGCATGGCACGGTCCGATCCCGACGAGAGGACCCGGAATGCAGACCAACCGCCTCGGCCGGAGCGACATCCGCGTCAGCCGCCTCTGCCTCGGCACGATGACCTGGGGCAGCCAGAACGACGCCGCGGAGGCGCATGCCCAGATCGACCTCGCGCTCGACCACGGCGTGAACCTCATCGACACCGCCGAGATGTATCCGACGACGCCCCTCCTGACCGAGACCACGGGCGGGACGGAGAGCATCCTCGGCGACTGGATCGCCCGGACCGGGCGGCGCGGCGACATCGTGCTCGCCACCAAGATCGCCGGCGAGGGGAGCCGCATGGCCGGCCGCGACGGCGCGCCGGTCACGCCGGCGACGCTGCGCAGCGCGCTCGAGGGCAGCCTGAGGCGGCTGCGCACCGACCACGTCGACCTCTACCAGCTGCACTGGCCCAACCGCGGCAGCTACCATTTCCGCAAATCCTGGACCTACGCGCCGCACCTCCAGCCCCGGGGCGAGACGGAGCGCATCGCCGAGGTTCTCGAGACCCTTGGCGACCTCGTGGCCGAGGGCAAGATCCGCGCCGTCGGCCTCTCCAACGAGACGGCCTGGGGGACGGCGCAGTTCCTCGGCCTCGCCGCAGCCCGCGGCCTGCCGCGGGTGGCGTCGATCCAGAACGAGTACTCGATCCTGCACCGCATCTTCGACCTCGACCTCGCCGAGCTCTGCCACCACGAGGAGGTGGGCCTCCTCGCCTACTCGCCGCTCGCCGCCGGCATCCTGACCGGCAAGTATCTCGGCGGCGCCGTGCCGCCGGGCTCGCGCGCCGCGGTCGTGCCGGGCCTCGGCGGGCGGCTGACCGAGCACGCCGAGGCGCCGGTCGCGGCCTACGTGGCGCTCGCCCGCGCACACGGGCTCGACCCGGCGCAGATGGCGCTCGCCTGGGCGGCGGAGCGGCCGTTCATGGCCTCGGTGATCCTCGGCGCGACCTCGCTCGACCAGCTGCGCAGCGACCTCGCGGCGGAGGAGCTGAAGCTCGACGACGAGGTGCGCGCCGGGATCGCCGCCATCCACCGCCGCTGGCCGATCCCGCTCTGAGGAGCCGCCTCAGCGCGCCTTGATCTCGGCGAGCTCGATGTTGAAGAGGCTGCGGTCGAGCGCCACGCCGGTCTTGAGCCCGGTCAGCTCCACCGCGGTGCGCTGGCCGCCCTTGGTCGTCACCACCCAGCGGCGGAGCGCCGGCGGGCTCTCGGCGAAGGTGAGCGCCAGCCGGCCCTCGTCGGGCATCCGCGGGTCGACGACGGTCAGCGTGGCCTCGCCGCCCTCGCGGGTCGCGCCGCGGACCATGCCGGGCTCGCTCAGGCCGAGATCGCTGCGCAGGAGCAGCGACAGCGGCGTCCGACCCAGCGGATAGCGCGACGAGACCCGGGTCGACTTCGGGTCGAAGACCGCGACGTTCGTCCCGTCGGCGATCACCATCGCCCCCTTCGGCGCGTCGTACTCGAACCGCATCCGCCCGGGGCGTGACAGGTAGAACCGCCCGGTCTGAACCGAGCCGTTCGGGTTGGTCTGGCGGAACCCGCCCTCGGCGGTGCGCAGGCCCCGCAGGTAGGCGTCGATCGCCGAGGCGTCGACGGACTGGGCGGCGGCGAGCCGGGGCGCGAGCGCGGCGGCGGCGAGGGCGGCGAGAAGCGTGCGGCGGTCCATGGCGCCCTGCTTAGCCCGCCCCGCGCCCCGGCGCACCTCCCCCGCCGCTCACGGTTGCGACAGGCCCCTGCCGGAGGGCCCGTTCCCCGGAGCCGCCGTCGCGTCGATGCCAGAAAGGGGGCGCGGCGGCCGGGTCGTCAAGGATGAAACCGGCGCTGGCGCCGGCGCCGCAGGCGCCCTTGACGACCCGGCCGCCGTGACCCCAGGCATCGTCGACGCGACGGCGGCTGCGGCGAACAGGCCCGGGGGCTTCGTTCCCTGGTGGGTCCGGAGCCCCTTCCCGGCGCCCGCGCGCCGCGGGCCGAGGGGGGCTCGACGCCCCCCTCGGCCCGGCCCCCGCGGCACGCCGGGGATCAGGCGCCCCGCCCGAGCTGCGCGGCCAGCGTGTCGAAGGCCTTCTGGAACACCCCGTCCTGCACCGCCGGGATCAGCGCGAGGTCGTCCTGCGGCGAGGCTGTCCAGTCGGCGGTCCAGAGCCCCAGCGTGCGGTCGCCGTCGCTGACCGGGTAGAGCCGCGCGCCGGCGTGGTAGTTGAGCCAGGGCATCTCCGATTTCAGGATGCGGTAGCGGAAGGCGCGGTCCTCGTCGGAGAGGAAGGTCAGCTCCTCGTGCAGGAGGCCGGTCCCGAACAGGAACTCCCGCACCCCGCCGAGACGGTCGGGGCGGGCGCCGTCGAGCATGCGCATCCGGGTGATGTCCTCGTGCCAGCCGTCCATGCCGGCGAAGTCGCGCATCCGCTCCCAGACCACCCCCACCGGCGCGTCGATCACGCTGGTGGTGAATACCTTGGCCGGGCGCAGGCCCTTCCAGCGCTGCGCGCCCTCCGGCGCGGCCCGGCCGGCGACGAGCGCCTTCAGCGCGGCGAGGCCGCCGCCGAACACGTCGCGGGAGATGATCTCGACGTACTTGCCCTCGTCGCCCGGGGCCTCGTCGAAATACGAGAACCACTGCGCGAAGGTGCGGTCGCCGGCGGTGACCGGGATCAGCTCGATCTTGGCGCGGTAGTTCGCCACCGGGAAGGCCGGGGTCTCGAAGTTGTAGACGAGCCGGTAGCGGCAGTCGTCGAGCGCCAGCAGGCGCTCGCGGACCAGCGTCTCGCCGATGCGGAAGGCGCGGACGCAGCCGACCGCGTCGGCCGGCAGCCCCTCCTCGATCTCGCTCGACGGGATCGCCGGCAGGAAGGCCGGCAGGCCGTTGAAGTCGCGGACCACCTCCCAGACCGCCTCGACCGGCGCGTCGATCACCGTGCTCGCATAGGCCTTCGCCATCCGTCCCTTCCTCCCTCGGCCGCGTTCCCCGGGGCCGTGCGTTCCGCTAGAACTCCAGCGCCTTGAAGCGGCGCGTCTGCTCGGTCAGCGCCGTCTCGGTCGGCAGCCGCTCCATCGAGCTCGCGCCGTAGAAGCCATGGCAGAGCCGGGCGTTCTTGAGCACATAGCCCGCGTCCTCGGGCGAGGAGATCGGCCCGCCGTGGCAGAGGACGAGCACGTCCCTGCGGACGGAAAGCGCCGCCTCGGCCCATTCGTCGACGCGGGCGACGCTGTCCGCAAGCGTCGTCGCCGTCCCGGCGCCGATGGCCCCGCCCGTGGTCAGGCCCATGTGGCAGACGACGATGTCGGCCCCTGCCCCGGCCATGGCGCGGGCCTCCTCGGCCGAGAAGACGTAGGGCGTGGTCAGCAGGTCCTTGGCGTGCGCCTGCGCGATCATGTCGACCTCGAGGCCGTAGCCCATGCCGGTCTCCTCGAGGTTGCGGCGGAACGTCCCGTCGAAGAGCCCGACGGTGGGGAAGTTCTGCACCCCGGCGAAGCCCAGCGCCTTCAGGCGGTTCAGGTGGTCGTCCATCACCACGAAGGGATCGGTGCCGTTGACGCCGGCGAGCACCGGCGTGCGCTTCACCACCGGCAGCACCTCGCGCGCCATGTCGAGGACGATGTCGTTGGCGTTGCCGTAGGCGAGCATCCCGGCGAGCGAGCCGCGGCCGGCCATGCGGTAGCGCCCGGAATTGTAGATGACGATGAGGTCGATGCCGCCCGCCTCCTCGCATTTCGCCGAGAGGCCGGTGCCGGCCCCGCCGCCGATGATCGGGATGCGCGCGGCGGCCATGTCGCGGAAGCGCGCCATCAGGGCGGCGCGGTCGGGGCGTGTCATGCGGCGATCTCGCGATAGTGGCGCGCCAGCTCGGCGGCGAAGGCGGCGTCATTGATGTGGAGGTCGAGCTCGACCAGCCGGCGGCGGCCGGTCTGGCGCAAGGTCGCGCGGAGGGCGTCGAAGAGCGCCGCGTCGGCCTCGGGGTCGTGGAAGGGCGCGCCCGGCGCGTCGATCGCCGAGACGCCGCGGAGCGGCAGCAGCATCCGCACCTCGCCGTCGCAGGCGTTGAGCCGCTCCGCGATCCAGGCGCCGATGGCGGCGTTCTCGGTGGGCGTGGTGCGCATCAGCGTCACCTGGGGGTTGTGGACGTAGAAGGTCCGGCCCTCGAAGCGCGCCGGCACGCTGTCGCGGGCGCCGAAGTTCACCATGTCGCAGGCGCCGACCGAGCCGACCCAGGGGAGCCCGGTCCGCGCCACGGCGCCGAAGCGGTCGGCGTCGCAGGCGAGCACGCCGCCGCCGAGGAAGTCGGCGACCTCGGTGGTGGTCACGTCGATCATGCCGGCGACGAGGCCCGATTCGGCGAGCTTCTCCATCGACCGCCCGCCAGCCCCGGTGGCGTGGAACACGTAGACCTCGTGATCGGCCTCCAGCGCCGCCCGCACCGCCGTGACGCAGGCTGTGGTGACGCCGAACATGGTCATGCCGACGCCCGGCTTGTCCGCCGCCTCCACGGGCGGCGTCCAGAGCGCCATCCCCGCCGCGGCATGCGCGGCGTTGCCGATCACGCGGCGGCTGATCGCATTCAGCCCGGCCACGTCGGTCACCGCATACATCATCGCGATGTCGCTCGCGCCCACGTAAGGGGCGACGTCGCCGGAGGCGACCGTCGAGACCATCAGTTTCGGGACGCCCACCGGCAGCGCCCGCATCGCCTGCGTGACCAGCGCGGTGTTCCCCGACCCGCCGAGCCCCAGCACCGCGCCCACGTCCCCGCGCTCGCCCAGCCACAGCGCCAGCGCCTCGGCCATCGCCGCCACCGCCGCACCCCGGTCGTCGCCGCCGAGCACGGCCGCCGCGCCGCGCGGATGCCGCGCCGCAACCTCGCTCGCGCCGACGTCCGCCCCCGGCCCCGGGCCTTTCGTGCCCACGTCCACCAGCACCGCCCCGGCGCCCGCCGCGCGGATGAGCCCGCAGGCATAGGCGAGCTCGGCGCCCTTGGTGTCGCAGGTCCCGATGACGTAGACCCGGCCCATCAGGGCCGCCTCCCGGCGCCGGAGGCCGCGTCAAGGAAGATGACCGCTAGGTTAACGCGCATCCGTTTCTCTATATATTCCAGCATCTTGATCCCGATTTCACGTGCGCAACCCGCCCCGCGGCGGGGCGCGCGCGGGCCTCAGACCGGGCTCACGCCCTGCGCCGTCAGGAAGCAGGAATAGAGCGAGGTGGTGCCGCAGATCAGCAGGCGGTTGAGCTTCGGCCCGCCGAAGCAGACGTTGGCGACGAGCTCGGGGATCAGGATCTTGCCGATCAGCTCGCCCTCGGGCGTGTAGCAGTGGACGCCGTCGCCGGCGGAGGTCCAGATGCGCCCCGCCGTGTCGCAGCGGAACCCGTCGAAGAGCCCGGCCTCGCACTCGGCGAAGACCGCGCCGCCGGTCAGCCGGTCGCCGGCCACGTCGAAGACGCGGATGTGGCGCGGCCCGTCCGCATCGTGCGAGCCGCCGGTGTCGGCGATGTAGAGCTTGCCCTCGTCGGGCGAGAAGGCGAGGCCGTTCGGCTTGACGAAGTCGTCGGCGACGACGCTCAGCGCCCCGCTCCGGCCGTCGATGCGGTAGACGTGGCAGGCCCCGATCTCGCTGTCGCCGCGGTCGCCCTCGTAGTCGGAGAGGATGCCGTAGGAGGGATCGGTGAACCAGATCGAGCCGTCGGACTTCACCACCGCATCGTTCGGCGAGTTGAGGCGCCTGCCGTCGTGGCGGTCGGCGAGCACGGTGACGCGGCCGTCGAGCTCGGTGCGGGTGACGCGGCGGCCGCGGTGCTCGCAGGTGACGAGGCGGCCCTGGCGGTCGACAGTGTTGCCGTTCGAGTTCATCGCGGGCGCGCGGAAGACGGAGACCGAGCCGTCGGTCTCGTCCCAGCGCAGCATCCGGTCGTTGGGAATGTCCGACCAGACCAGGTAGCGCCCCGCGGCGAACCAGGCCGGCCCCTCGCACCAGCGCGCCCCGGTCCACAGCCGCTCGACGCGGCCGTGCCCGGTCAGCAGCCGCGCGAAGCGCGGGTCGCGCTCCTCGAATCCGGTGCCCTCGATCCAGCCGTGATACATCGCTTCCCCCCGGATGTCGTTTTGGCGGAGGAAAGCGCGCCGGCGGGCCGGCGGTCAAGGCCGGTGGGCGAGGACGTCGAGGAATTCCGGCGCGGTCCGCTCGGCGAAGAAGGCGAGGAGCGCGCCGCCATGCCCGGCGAATCCCGGGTCGGCGAAGGTCGCCTCGAAGTCCGCCTTGTTGCGCCAGACGCTCTGCGCCGTCAGATGGCGCCCGTCGGACTCCAGAGTCACGGTGAAGCTGCGCAGGCCGGGCCGGGCGGCGAGGAAGTCGCACCAGCGGGCGAGCGCCGCGTCGAAGGCCGGGCGGTCGCCGTGGAGCGCCGAGGCGACCAGCGGATGGCGGATGCGGGCCGCGAACATCAGGCGGCCCCGGCGAAGCGGGCCTCGAGCCCGGCGCGGGTCGCGTCGTCGAGCTTCGCGAAGAGGACGGGCGGCACCTCGAAGGGCTGGCCGGCGGGCAGCCGGCCGAGGGCGGCGGCCGGGTCCTCGGGCCAGGGCGCGGCGTCGAGGCCGAGCGCCTTGCGCATCGCCGCCGCCGCGTCGGGGATGAACGGCTCCGAGAGCGCGGCGTAGAGCGCGATCAGGTCGAAGGCGAAGCGGATGATCGTCGCGGCGCGCTCCGGGTCGGTCTTGACCGCCGTCCACGGGGCGGCGGATTGCAGGTACTCGTTGCCGGTCACCCAGAGCTGGCGCAGCTCCTGCGCGGCGCGGCGAAGCTGGATGGCGTCCATCGCCGCCTGATAGGCCACGATGCCGTTGGCGACGCTCTCGGCGGCCTCGACCTCCAGCGATCCCCACTCGCCCCCCTCCGGCACGGTGCTCCCGAAGCGGGCGGCGGCGAACTTGGTGACGCGGGAGACGAAGTTGCCCAGCACGTCGGCAAGGTCCTTGTTCACCCCGGCCTGGAAGCTCTCCCAGGTGAAGTTGGCGTCGCCGCTCTCCGGCACGTTGGAGAGCAGCCACCAGCGCCAGTAGTCGGAGGGCAGGATGGCGAGGGCCTGGTCCATGAAGACCCCGCGCCCCTGCGAGGTGGAGAACTTCCCGCCGTCGTAGTTGAGATAGTTGAAGCTCTTGATGTAGTCGACGAGCTTCCAGGGCTCGCCCGAGCCGAGGATCGTCGCCGGGAACGACAGCGTGTGGAAGGGCACGTTGTCCTTGCCCATGAACTGGACGTAGCGGACGTCGGCGGCGCCCTCGTCCTCGCGCCACCAGCGCCGCCAGGCGCTCTCGGGCAGGCCGTTCGCGTGCGCCCATTCGGCGGTGGCGGCGATGTACTCGATCGGCGCGTCGAACCAGACGTAGAAGACCTTGCCCTCCATCCCCGGCCAGGGCTCGGTTCCGCGCCGCACCGGCACGCCCCAGTCGAGGTCGCGGGTGATGCCGCGGTCCTGCAGGCCCTCGCCGTCGTCGAGCCACTTGAGCGCGATCGAGGTGGAGAGGACGGGCCAGTCGGTCTTGGAGACGATCCAGTCGCGGAGCTCCCCCTTCAGCGCCGACTGGCGCAGGTAGAGGTGCTTGGTCTCGCGCACCTCGAGGTCGGTCGAGCCGGAGATCGCCGAGCGCGGCTCGATCAGGTCGGTCGGGTCGAGCTGCTTGGTGCAGTTCTCGCACTGGTCGCCGCGGGCGCGCGGGTAGCCGCAGTTCGGGCAGGTCCCCTCGATGTAGCGGTCGGGCAGGAAGCGGCCGTCGGCGGGGGAATAGACCTGCCGCTCCATCACCTCGGCGATCAGGCCGGCGTCGGCCAGCCGCCCGGCGAAATGCTGGGTCAGCGCGCGGTTCTCCGGCGAGGAGGAGCGGCCGAAATGGTCGAAGCTGAGGCGGAAGCCGTCGGCGAGCGCCTTCTGCTCGCCCCAGAGCCGGGCGCAGTAGTCGGCGACCGGCTCGCCGGCCTTGGCGGCGGCGAGTTCTGCCGGGGTGCCGTGCTCGTCGGTGGCGCAGATGAACATCACCTCGTGGCCGCGCGCGCGCAGGTAGCGGGCATGGACGTCGGCGGGCAGCTGGCTGCCGACGAGGTTGCCGAGGTGCTTGATCCCGTTGATGTAGGGGAGCGCCGAGGTGATGAGCGTGCGGGGCATCGGAGGTCCTTCGCGAGCGGCCCCCGCCGGGATAGGCGATTTGCCCCCGCCCCGCCAGTGGGCCTTGCCGGGCGGCGGGCCCGGGCGCCATGCTCGCCGCCGCAGACGCAGGCGGGGAGGACGGAAATGGCGATCTCGCTCTACGACATCACGGTCCCGGTGTTCCGGCGCGGGCTCGACCGGCTCGAGCACGTGCTCGGCCGCGGGCGGGTCTGGGCCGAGGCGGAGGGGATCGACCCGCAGGCGCTGCTCGCCGAGCGGCTCGCGCCCGACATGCTGAGCCTGACCGGCCAGGTGCAGCGGGCGAGCGACACCGCGAAGCTCGCGGTCGTCCGGCTCGGCGAGGTCGAGAACGTGCCCTTCGCCGACGACGAGGCGAGCCTCGCCGAGGTGATCGCCCGCATCGAGCGGACGCGGGCCTTCCTCGCCGCCGTGCCGCGCACCGCGCTCGACGGCCGCGAGGACACGGTGATCTCGCCCTCGATCGGCCGGCGGCAGGTGACGCTGCCGGCGCGCGACTACGCGCTCGGCTTCGCGCTGCCGAACTTCTTCTTCCACGTCACCACGGCCTACGCGATCCTGCGGGCCCGCGGCGTGCCGCTCGGCAAGCCCGACTTCATCGGACCGCTGGGCGAGACCTGACGTCCCCCGGCAGGGCCCGTTCCC
>NZ_JAGOMQ010000047.1:0-2070 GCF_017993425.1 Amaricoccus sp. | reverse complement strand
CGTTCCCTGGTGAGCCCGAGCCCCCTTCACGCGCGCCCTTCGCGCGCGTCGGGCCGCGGGGGGCTCGATGCCCCCCGCGGCCCGGCCCCCGCGCGCCGTTTTCCGCTTGCCCCGCCGGCGAGGGCGGCTATAGAGCGGGCGTGTCGGGCTATAGCGCAGTCTGGTAGCGCGTTCGACTGGGGGTCGAAAGGTCGTGAGTTCGAATCTCGCTAGCCCGACCACATTCCCCGCATGACGGCTTCCGCCGGGGTGATCCCCGACCGGGAGATCGCGCGCATGGCCGCCGGCGGCGAGATCGCCGCCGCCCGCCTCGTCGAGCCGGGGCAGATCCAGCCGGCGAGCCTCGACCTGCGCCTCGGGACCGAGGCGTGGCGGGTGCGGGCGTCGTTCCTGCCGGGCGCCGCGCCGCTGGCCGAGCGGCTCGGCGAGTTCGGGATGCACCGGATCGACCTCGGGCCGGGCGCGGTGCTGGAGAAGGGCTGCGTCTACGTCGTGCCGCTCCAGGAATCGCTCGCCCTGCCGGGGGACGTCTCGGCGGTGGCGAACGCCAAGAGCTCGACCGGGCGGCTCGACCTGTTCACCCGGCTGATCACCGACCGGGGGACCGAGTTCGACCGCATCGCGGCCGGCTACGCGGGGCCGCTCTACGCGGAGATCTCGCCCAGGTCGTTCTCGGTGCTGGTGCGGCCGGGGATGCGGCTGAACCAGGTCCGCTTCCGCCGGGGCGACGCCACGCTCGACGACGCGGCGCTGGCGGCGCTCGACGCGGCGGAGGGGCTGGTCGACGGGGAGGCGCATATCGCGGGCGGGCTCGGCTTCTCGGTCGACCTGCGGCCCGAGGCCGGCGGCATCGCCGGGTGGCGGGCGAAGCCCCATGCCGGGCTGATCGACCTCGACCGCATCGGCTGGTACGACCCGCACGACTTCTGGGAGCCGGTGTCGGCGCGCGGGGGGCGGATCATCCTCGATCCGGGCGCCTTCTACATCCTCGTCAGCCGCGAGGCGGTCCACGTCCCCCCCGACTACGCCGCCGAGATGGCGCCCTACCTCGCCATGGTCGGCGAGTTCCGGGTCCACTACGCCGGCTTCTTCGATCCGGGCTTCGGGCACGCCGCGGCCGGCGGCAAGGGCGCAAGGGGGGTGCTGGAGGTGCGCTGCCACGAGGCCCCCTTCGCCCTAGACCACGGGCAGGTGGTGGGGCGGCTCGTCTACGAGCGGATGGCCGGGCGGCCGGAGAAGCTCTACGGCGAGGGGCTCGGGTCGAACTACCAGGGCCAGGGGCTGAAGCTCGCGAAGCACTTCCGGGCGGCGTGAATCCGCGAGAGCGTCCACGCGTGAACATGGGTCAAGTCATTGATTTCACGTAGCAGGATGCACGAATCTGCATGAACTTGCACGATGTTGCACGTTTGCGGGCGCGCGCCGTTCTGAAACGAAGAGAGGGGCCGCGAGGCCCCTCCCGTCTTCCGGCTTGTGTTGACCTGCTCGATGGTCGTCGCCGTAACCGTCAGCTGCAGCCGCTGGTGCCGCCGCAGGTGTTGCACTTCAGGCAGGTGCCGTTCCTCACCAGCGTGAAGTTGCCGCATTCGCCGCAGGGATCGCCCTCGTAGCCCTTGAGCCGGGCCTCGACGCGGGCGTCGACGGCGACGGCGGAGGCCGTCGCCAGCATCCCGGTCTGCACGGCAAGGCCGGAGAGGGCGCCGCCGAGGCCGAGGGCGCCGGAGACCGCGGCGCCGCCCTGCAGGACGACGAGCTCCTGGGGAAGGCGCTTGCGCAGGTAGCCGGTCGAGGAGATCTGGCGGATCACCTCCATCGAGGTCGGCGCGGGCGCGGGCTCGCCGGCCCGGGGCGCCGCCCGGCCCTCGGCCTCGCCGCCGCCCACGGTGTCGAAGCTCTCGCCCTTGGGCTGGACATGGGCGAGGTCGGTGCGGTCGAGGTAGGAGACCGCCAGCTCGCGGAAGATGTAGTCGAGGATCGAGGTGGCGTTCTTGATCGAGTCGTTGCCCTGCACCATCCCCGCCGGCTCGAAGCGGGTGAAGGTGAAGGCCTCGACGAACTCCTCGAGCGGCA
>NZ_JAGOMQ010000046.1 GCF_017993425.1 Amaricoccus sp. | reverse complement strand
CGGGGACGTTGGTCACCTGCACGTTGCCGGAGATGCCTTCCTTCTGCATCAGCGTCTGCATCGTCCGCGCCGTCTGGTCCCAGCCCCCGCCCGGAGCCGCCGGCGCAAGGATCGTGTAGTCCGCCGCGACGGCGGGGGCGGCGGCGAGAAGCAGCGCCGCAAGGGCCAGTCGCTTCATCATGGGTTTTCCTCCGGGTTGGCGCGGGGCACGGGAGCGTGCGCCGGTTGCTGTTCCCGGCGCTTCAACACGCGAAGCTGTCGCCTGCCTGACGACCGGGATGCGCCCTCCCCCGGTCGCGGCTATGCTCGCCCGCGGCGCGGGCGGAGGAGCGGGACGTGGCGGAGGAGACCCCGGGGACGGTGGGCGGCGGCGGCCAGACCGCCTCGCTGGCGCTGCGCCTCGCGCTCGCCGCGGCGCTCATCCTGCTCGTCGGCGGCGGCGCCGTCGCGGTCGCCGCCCTCGGCTACGGCCGGCAGGCGGCGCAGCAGGCCTACGACCGGCTGCTGATCGGCGCCGCCGACCAGATCGCCGGCTCGGTGACGATCCGCGGCGGCGCTGTCGTCGTCGACATGCCCGCCTCGGCCTTCGACCTGCTGGCGCTCGCGCCCGAGGACCGCATCCTCTATGCCGTGCTCGACCCCGAGGGCCGCCTCGTCACCGGCTATCCGGGGGCGCCCCGGCCCGAGGGCCGCTTCGGCGCCGGCGAGTTCGCCGGCGAGCCGGTCCGGCTCATCCGGGTGAGCCGCACCTTCGCCGAGCGCGACCTCGCCGGCGCCGTCGAGGTCATCGTCGGCCAGACCACCCGCGCCCGCGACGCGCTCGCCCGCGAGATCACCCGCAGCGCGCTCCTCGGCGTGGCGCTCGTCGGCCTGCTGATGGCCGGGCTCGCCGCCTTCGCGATCCGCTCGGCGCTCGCGCCGCTCCGCCGCATCGAGGCCGGCCTCGCCGTCCGCGAGCCGCGCGACCTCACCCCCCTCAACGTCGCCGTGCCGCGCGAGATCGCCGCGCTCGTCGCCACGATCAACCGCTTCATGGCCCGCCAGGCCCGGCAGTTCGACATCATGCGCAACCTGATCGCCGACGCCTCCCACCAGCTGCGCACGCCCGTCGCGGCGCTCCGCGCCCAGGCCGAGCTCGCCGCCGACGAGCCGGAGCCCGGGCGCCAGCGCGCCATCGTCGGCCGCATCCACGACCGCGCCGTCGGCCTCAGCCGGCTGACCGACCAGCTCCTCAACCACGCGCTGATCATCCACCGCGCCGACGCCGCGCCGCACGCCGTCGTCGACCTGCGCGCCGTGGCGATCCGCGTCGTCGAGGAGATCGAGGCCGGCGACGACGACCTCCGGCTCGACCTGCCCGAGGACCCGGCCCCCTGCCGCGGCGACGCGCTCTCGCTCGTCGAGGCCGGCAAGAACCTCGCGCTCAACGCCCTCCGCCACGGCGCGCCGCCGGTCGTCCTCGCCGTCCGCGCCGAGGGCGGCTCGGTCGTCCTCGCCGTGCGCGACGGCGGGCCCGGGATGCCGGAGGCGCTCTGGCAGAACGCCGGCCAGCGCTTCGACCGCACCGCCGCGGTGACCCCGCAGAGCGCCGGCATCGGCCTCGCCATCGTCGCCGCCGTCGCCGCCGCCCACCGCGGCGCGCTCCGCCTCGGCCGCGACCCCGCGGGCCAGTTCGAGGCGGCCCTCGTCCTGCCCGCCGCCCCCCGCCCCCGCTGAGCCCAAGCCAGACTGGCGCCAGCTTCGCCTCCCAAGGTTCCCCGGCAGGCCGGGCGACAAGGGACGCGGCCCATCTGCCGACGAGTCTCCGCGCCCGCGACAAACCGGAAGGAAGACGCCCATGCACCCCGCCATTCCCGCCATGCTCCGCCGCGGCCTCCTCGCCGCCGCCCTCGGCGCGGCCCTCGCCGCCCCGTCCCACGCCGAGATCGGCGCGGTCGAGATCATCGCCCCGGCCGGCCCCGGCGGCGGCTACGACCAGCTCGCCCGCGCGCTGCAGGCCACGCTCGACGAATCCGCCCTCGCCTCGAACGTCCAGGTCATCAACGTGCCCGGCGCCGGCGGCACCATCGGCCTCGCCCAGTTCATCAACAGCCCGGCCTCCGGCTCGAAGATGCTGGTCGCCGGCCTCGGCATGATCGGCGCGATCGAGGTCAACGACTCGCCCGTCAGCCTCGACCAGGTGACCCCCCTCGCCCGCCTGACCGGCGAGTACCAGCCGCTCGTCGTCGCCGCCTCGAGCCCGATCAAGTCGCTCGACGACCTCAAGGCGATGTACGAGGCCGACCCGGGCTCGGTCAGCTGGGGCGGCTTCGCCCTCGGCAGCCCCGACCACCTGCTCTCGGCGATGACGGTCAAGGCCTTCGGCGGCGACGTGAAGAACATGAACTACATCGTCGCCGGCGCCGGCGGCGAGATGCTCGCCCAGGTCCTCGGCGGCCACATCACCGTGGCGACCGGTGGCCTCAACGAGTTCGCCGGCCTCCTCTCCACCGGCGAGCTGCGCGCCCTCGCCGTCTCCGCCCCCGAGCGGGTGGCGGGCTTCGACGTCCCCACCTTCCGCGAGCAGGGCTACGACGTCGAGCTGGTCAACTGGCGCGGCGTGATGACCAAGAAGGACGTCGCCCCCGAGGCGCTCGCCGAGCTCGACGGCGCCATCGACACGCTCGTCGCCTCCGAGGCCTGGAAGAAGCTCTCCGCCGAGCGCGGCTGGGTCGACATGCACCTCGACGCGGCCGAGTTCGCGAGCTTCCTCGAGACCGAGCAGCCGCGCATCCGCGACATCCTCGTCGAGCTCGGCCTCGCCCAGTAGGCGCCGCGACCGGAGCCGTCCGCACGCCGGGCGGCTCCCGGGCCGCGCCTCTCCCCCCGCCGCCCCCGCCGGAAGGGAGAGCGCATCCGGCGCCGGCGTATGCGGCCCGTCGGCGTCAAGGCGCGACGACGGGCGCAAACAAGCAAGCGTCGCGGGCGCCGTCGCGGCGAGGCCTGCCCGCTGCTGCTCCTCGCCTGGCCGAATGCGATCGCCCCGCCTCCCGCCGGTCCTCGCCCGTGGCGGCGGACGGCGGGAGGCGCTAGCATCCGCCGGCAGGAGGAAGCCCATGCCGGCCGCGCGCCCCACGCCCCTCGCCCTTGCCCTCGTCCTCGGCCTCGCCGCCGCGGCGCGGGCGGCCGAGCCCGAGGCGATCGCGACCTTCGGCCCCTCCTACGCGCAGGACGAGCTGCGCATCCGCGCGGCGACCGACGTCGCCTCCTTCGCCCCGGTGCTCGAGGCCTTCGTCGAGACCGCGCCCGGCCTGCGCGTCGTGCTGGAGGTCTGGAACACCAACGAGATCTACGCCGACGCCGCCGCTTCCTGCCGGGAGGGACGCCCCTCCGGCGACCTCCTGATGAGCTCGGCGGTCGACCAGCTCGTCCGCCTCGTCAACGACGGCTGCGCCCAGCCGCACTGGTCGCTCGCCACCGCCGCGCTGCCGCCCGAGGCCAACTGGCGCGACGAGCTCTTCGGCGTCACGCGCGAGCCGGCGGTGATCGTCTACAACCGCGACCTCGTCCCGCCGGACGAGGCGCCGCGCTCGCGCTTCGACCTCGTCGACCTGCTGCGCCGCGCCGGCGACCGCTACGAGGGCCGCGTCGCCACCTACGACATCGAGAATTCCGGGGTCGGCTACCTCTTCGCCTTCCTCGACTCGCAGCAGGCCACCACCTTCGGCAGCCTGATCGAGGCCTTCGCCCGCACCGGCGCGGTCGCCACCTGCTGCTCGGCCGAGATCATCGCCGGCGTGGCCGAGGGGCGATACCTCATCGCCTACAACGTGCTCGGCTCCTACGCCCGCGACGCCGCCGAGGACGACCCGCGCCTCGCCATCGTCGCGCCCGAGGACTACACGCTGGTGCTCGCCCGCGGCGCGATGATCCCGAAGGGCGCCGCCAACCCGACCGCGGCCGGCCTCCTCGTCGACTTCATGCTCTCCGACGCCGGCCGCGCCGCGCTCGCCGGCCAGCACCTGCTCGGCGAGGAGGCCGACACGGGCGGCGCGCGCTACCGCCCGATCGCGCTCTCCGCGACGCTCCTCCTCGGCCTCGACCAGCAGAAGCGCGCCGGCTTCCTCGACCGCTGGCGCGCCACCTTCGCCCCCATGCCGTGAGCCCGCCGCCGCAACCATGGCGCAGGACGAGAGGAGCCTCGGCGGCGAGGTCTCGCCTCGGGACGGCTCCCGCCGGTCGACGCCGAGGGGCGTGAGGGCACGCCTTCGTGTCGTGCAGCGGGGGGATCCCGGCCCTGCTCGCCGCGCCTCCGCCTACGCCTCCGGCAGCAGCCTCGGCCCGCCGGCCTCGTCGAGGGCCACGAAGACGAAGGTCGCGCTGGTCACCTTCTGGCTCGGCGCCTCGTGGCGGCTGCGCCGCCAGGCGGTGACGTGGATGTGCATCGAGGTCCGCCCCCGCTTCGTCAGCGTCGCGAAGAGCGAGACCTCGTCGCCCACCTTCACCGGCAGGTGGAAGCGCATCCCGTCCACCGCCACCGTCGCCGCCCGGCCCCGCGCGGTCAGCGCCGCGAGGTTGCCGGCGGCGAGGTCCATCTGGCTCATCAGCCAGCCGCCGAAGATGTCGCCGGCGGGGTTGGTGTCCGCCGGCATGGCGATGGTGCGGATGACCGGCTGCCCCCCGGGGGGCGTCTCGCCCGCGTCCTCCGTCACTGCACGTGCCTCTCCGGGCTCATGCCGGCCTCCTCCAGAGCCCGGCGCTCGTCGCCGGACTCCTCGGTCTCCTCACCGTACGGATTGCGCAGGTGGACCGGGTTCCGCGCCCGCTTCTTGCGGCCGATCATGTTGACGACCTCGATGAAGATCGAGAAGATCATCGCGGTGTAGATGTAGCCCTTCGGCACGTGCCCGCCGAGGCTGTCGGCGACCAGCGCCATGCCGATCATGATCAGGAAGCCGAGCGCCAGCACCTTCACGGTCGGATGCGCCTCGACGAAATCCGCCACCGGGCCGGAGGCGACCATCAGCACGATCATCGAGAGGATCACCGCCACCGCCATCACCCAGATCTCGTTGGCCATGCCGACGGCGGTGACGATCGAGTCGATCGAGAACACCAGGTTGATCAGCGCGATCTGCACCACCACGGCGGTGAAGCTCGCCAGCACCTTCGCGCTCGCCTCGCCCTCCTCGCCCTCGAGGCTCGCATGGATCTCCATCGTCGCCTTGTAGATCAGGAAGAGCCCGCCCAGCGCGAGGATCATGTCCTTGCCGGAGATGTCGTGGCCGAACACCGTCACCAGCGGCTCGGTCAACCCGATGATCCAGCCGATGAAGAGCAGCAGGATGAGCCGCGGCAGCAGCGCCAGCGTCATACCGGCGTAGCGCGCCGCCGCCTGCTGCTCCTTCGGCAGCTTGCCGACGAGCACCGCGATGACGACGAGGTTGTCGATGCTGAGCACGACCTCGAGGATGGTCAGGGTGAAGAGGCTGGTCAGGGACTCGAACATGTGCAGGCGGTCCAAGCAGGGGGCGACCTCCACCGGCGGGGCCGGCGGAGGACAATCGGGTCAGACGACGAAGCCGCAGGCCGAGGCCGGCGTCCGTGTGTCCATGTTGCGGCCGCGGTTGAGGTGGTCGTCGATCTCCGCGGCGGCGCCGATCATGCGCCCGTAGAGGAACACCGTAAACGCCGCCGTCTCCAGGTCCCGCTCCGAGAGCCGCCCCGCCTTGTAATCCGGCCACAGCAGCGCCAGCAGCAGCGCCGCGATCACCGCGTCGACGTTGACGCAGAACACGTAGGGGCTCGCCCCCTGCTCGTGCAGCGCCAGCACCAGCTCGCGGTAGAAGGCGTGGAAGACGTTGTAGCGCCCCGCCTTCGCCATGTACTCGGCCACGAACCGCTCGCGCGGGTCGACGTTGACGGGCTTGCCCTTGAAGATCGGGTGATGCACGCCCGGCAGCGCCCGCAGCTCCGCGCCCACCTCCTTCGACGCCTTCTTCTCGCGCCGGTAGGCCTTGGCGAACTCCGTCGCCATCGCCTTCAGGTCGATGCCGTGGTTCGGGTCCGACGGATCGGTCAGCCCCTTGTCCTTGAACTGGTCGAGCAGGAAGGCCATCCCCTCGAAGCCGTTGCCGCCGTGGCTGTAGCCGGTATGGGTCAGGAAGCCGACCATGGCCTTGTTGATCTGCACCCGGCCCGGCGTCTGCGGCCCGTCGGCCGACACCGCCCCCTTCGCCCCCTGCGCCGAGATCGCGCCCGGCCCGTTGGAGATCAGCAGCCCGATCAGGATCTGCAGCGGCAGCGCCTCCTCCGGCGTCGGCTTCTTCCCCGTCATGGCGAGGAAGCACAGGTCCGCCATCGTCCACTTGCCGAACCGGTCCTCCCGGCTGATGCCGTAGAGCGAGCCGGACTTGTGGTGCTCGCCGGGGATCGTCGCCCCGACCATCACCCCGTAGAGCCGCAGATACCAGGGCAGCGTCTCCGCCGTCAGCCGGGTGATCCGCTTGCGCATCAGCGGCCCCCAGGCGATCGTCGTCGCGATCGCCGCGAGGATCGCGTCGCGCGACAGCCGGCCGCCCTGGGCCTTCAGGAAGTTCAGGAACGCCGACTTGCCGCCGCGCGCCTCGATCGCGGCCAGCATCGCCTCGGGCCGCGGATCGTCCGCCTCCTCCGGCGTCGCCATGAACAGCGCCCGCGTCTGGGCGTCCATCGCGATATGGGAGACGTCGAACTCCACGTCGCGGGCGCGCCGCAGGCCCGAATGGGCGAAGAGGTCGATCAGCGCCCGCGTGCAGGCGAGCACGCGCTCGACCCGCTTCGGGCCGGTGATCGCGGCGGCCGTCGCCATCACCGCGTTCGGGGCGTTGCCGGCGTCGCGGGCGGCGTCGGCGGCGATCAGGATCGGGTCGCCGACGAGGTTGACCTCGGCCGCCACGGCGACGTCGAGCATCACCCGGTCGTTCTCGCTGGCGATCTCATGCACCAGCGGCAGCGCGAAGCAGGCCTCCAGCGGCAGCAGCGCCAGGTCGAGCACCTCGTGGCCATGCACGCTCGTCACCTGGGTCTTCGGATCCATGACGCTGGCGCCCGACTTGTCCTTCATGTTCTGCCGCGCCACCACGGACCCGATCTGCCGGCCGAGCGCCGCGATCTGTCCGTCATAGGGCTCGGGCGCCGTCACCACCGGCAGCGCGATGTCCGCCGGCAGCTTCAGCCCCTGGTCGTTCGCCACCCAGGGCTTCAGCGCCAGGTCGCCCCGCGGCGCGAAGTCCGGCTCCGCGCCGTTGAGCCGCATCACCGCGGTCAGCGCCGCCGGGATGTCGGCGATGTTGGTCACCACCGCGCCCTTGGCCGACACGACCGGATTGTCCGGGGTGAAGATCGAATCGACCCCGAACGCCTCCATGAACCAGCGTTCCTTGTCCTCCGCCTTGTCGCCCGACCCCGCCATCGCGCCCGCGTGCCCCACGGCCCGGGTCAGCTTCGACTTCCAGCGCCCGACCACGCAGGCGACCACCGGCTTCGTCCACGCGATCCCGTGCTCGTAGTACCCGCCCGGCTCGGCATAGAGCACCGCCGCCTTCGAGCGGTCGTCCGCCGCGAAGGCGTGGGCGAAGTCCGGGCAGGCGTAGTGGATGTAGAGGTCCTTGCCGCTCGACACGAGCGTCGTCGTCCCCCACCCGGCCGTCCCGAGATACTGCGCGATCGTCGTGGTGAACCCGCCCGAGTTCGAGAAGATCGCCACCGACCCCTTGATCAGGCTCTCCTCGGGATGATCCCCGCCCAGCGCCCCGCCGATCCGCACCCGGTTCCACGAATCCGCCACCCCGAGGCAGTTGCCCCCGATGATGTCGACCCCGTTCGCCTGCGCCATCGCCCGGATCTCGCGAGCGTCATGCACCGCGATCTTCTCGGTGATGATGACGATCTTCCGGAGCTCCGGGTTCACCCGGATCAGCTCCGCCACGCCGTCGCGCACGCCGGAGGGCGGCAGGTAGACCACGCCGGTGTTGAAGCGGTGCCCAGCCTCGAGCCCCTCGCGCACGTTGTTGTAGACGGGGATGTCGCCGATCGGGGTCTTCAGCACCGTGCCGGACCGGCCCGGCGAGGTGCCGAAGACCACGTTGCCGCCCGAGAAGGCGTGGCTGGTCGGCGTCACCTGCCGGCTCTCGCCGCCGGCGATGTTCAGCACGCAGACCCGGTCCTCCGCCGTGGCGATCTCCGCCAGCGAGCGGATGCCGAGATAGTAGGGTATCCCCTGGATGCCTTGGTGGAACATGCGTCCTCTCCCCTGCGCTCGCGCGTCGACCTTCATGAACCCGAGGTTAACGCACAGCGATTATCTAGTGAAATCAGGTATTTGATGTGGCTAACACGTGTGTTAGCCGTGGCTGACACGCGTGTTGGCCGGCCTCAGGCCGCCGCCGCCTTGAGCCCGAGGCTCGCCGCGATCTCCGCGCGCCCGCCGGCCCGCATCCACTCGTCCACCCGCTTGGCGTAGTTCACCACCTCCGAGATCGCGCTGTCGAAGCCGAAGAACCGGTAGGGCAGCCCGAGGCTCTCCAGCGTCTCGGCGAGGTTGCCCATCCCCCGCACCAGGTTCGGCCCGCCCCGCCCGACGACCACGTAGAGCGGCGTCGGGCCATGGGCGGCGAAATGCTCGCGCAGCGCGTCGCCCATGCCGCGGAAGGTCTCGAGGATGTCGGTGTTGTTCGACTTGCCGCCGATGATGAAGAGCACGTTGGTCTGCTTCAGGAAGTGCCGGTAGCAGATCGAGGCCACCGCCTTCATCTTCTCGTAGGGCGGGTTGCCCCCGAAGTCCGACGAGATGATCGCCGCCTCCCCCAGCACCTCGGTCACGAGGCTGTTCGCCCCGCCCCCGAAGGTCGGCGCGAGGATCGTCCCCTTGTCGTTGATCACGAAGACGTCCGACTGCCCCTGGTGGGTGCGGAGCTGGTTCACCTCCTGCTCGAAGGCCGTCACGTCCGCCGCAAAGAGCTGGTCCGGCAGCCCCAGCCGCGAGACGCGCGGATCGTCCCGGTCGAAGCCGCACTTGAAGTCGCAGGCCACCGGCGTCAGCCGCCCGCCCTTCACCGGCATCATCCGGATCGGGTTCAGCTCCATCGTCGTCATCCCGTAGTGGTGGACGAGCTCCCAGAGCTTCGGCAGGTGCTGCACCAGCGGCGAGATGATCTCCTTCGGCGCCCCGATATCGGTCAGCGCGTTGGCGACGACGAAGGCCTTGAGCCCGGTCAGCGCCTCGAAGGGCACGATCGCCACGTCCGACTTCGGCAGCTCCTCGATGTCCATGCCGCCCCGGTGGGTCAGCGTCATCGTCGGCGCCCGGAAGCTCGTGTTGTCGGTGATCGAGAAATAGACCTCGTGCTCGGCCGGCACCCCGGCCTCGAACGTCACCCCGTTGGACTTCGCATAGGCGTTGCCGTGCCGGTGCTCGCAGAAGTAGAGCCGCTCCTTCTCGGCCAGCGCCTCCTTCAGCGTGCGCGCCTTGCCGACGAGCCCCGCCTTGCCCTTCTTGCCGACGCCGCCGCGGAACACCGGCTTGATGAAGATCAGCCCGTGCCGGTCGATCAGCCCCTGGATCTGGTCCTCGCTCGCGTCCGGCCCCAGGACCTCCGAGGTCGGAAAGTCGACATGGCCGAGGAGCCGCGCGCCGTGGAGCAGGCCGTTGAGTTGCATGAGCTGGTTTCCATCCCTTGGTTCGTTCGTCGCCGCGACCATCGCCCGGCAAGCTGTCGGCAGTCTGTCGCCGGGGCCCGTCGCCGGGCCCCGGCGCGCGCTCAGCGGGTCTCGCCGGTCTCGGCGGCCGCATCGTGCGGCGCGGCGGCCCGGCCCGACCGCCGCCGGGCCAGCATGTTCAGCCCCTCGACCAGCGCCGAGAAGCCCATGGCGGCGTAGATGTAGCCCTTGGGCACATGGAACCCGAAACCGTCGGCGATCAGCGTCGTGCCGATCATCATCAGGAACCCGAGCGCCAGCATGACGATCGTCGGATTGCGCTCGATGAAGTTCGCGAGCGGGGTGGCCGCGACCAGCATCACCGTGATCGCGACGACCACCGCGATGTACATGATCGCCAGATGATCGGTCATGCCGACCGCCGTGATGATCGAATCGACCGAGAACACGAGGTCGAGGAGCAGGATCTGGAAGATCGCGCCGCCGAGCGTCGTGCTCACCGCCTTGCCGACCGTGTCCTCCTTGTGCTCGGCCGGGTCGACGGTGTGGTGGATCTCCTTGGTCGCCTTCCAGACGAGGAAGAGCCCGCCGGCGACGAGGATCAGGTCGCGCCAGGAAAAGTCATGGCCGAAGGCCGAGAACACCGGCGTCGTCATCCCGACGATCCAGGCGATGGTGGCGAGCAGGATCAGCCGCATGATCAGCGCCGCCCCGATCCCGAGCCGGCGCGCCCGCTCGCGATGCTCGCGCGGCAGCTTGTTGGTCAGGATCGAGATGAAGATCAGGTTGTCGATGCCGAGGACCACCTCCATGGCGACCAGCGTCACCATGGCGGCCCATCCCTCGGGCGTCGTGATGAAGGCGAAATGGGTGGCGAAGAATTCGGTCATCGGCGGCTCCTCGGCTCCTTCCTTGGCGCGCCGCCTCTCGGGCCGGCACGGGGAATCGGGCGCGGACGCGCCTTCCCGGACCGGCACAGAGCCGACGAACCTGTCGCTACGCTGGCGCCCCCGCGCCCCGCGCCCCGCGGCTGCCCGCAGGCCGCCACACTACACGTAGGACGCGGCAAAGGTCGACCAGCGGCGACGCCTCGCCTCGCGACGCCTTCCGCAGGTTGACATGCGCATGTCAACCTGCTCGACGCGGAACGGTTCGGGCAGGGAGGGCGCAAGCCCGAAGTAAGTCGAACGGCGATGCGAAATGCGGCGCTGATGACTGTGCAATGATTTTCACCGTTTATATTCAAAATATTTCGAATTATATTTGCGCGCAAACAAACATGATCGAGATGCCGCCCGCTCGCATCTGCTCGGATTTGTCCGACAGCATCGCGGACGCTTGGCCGCGCCACACTGCACGACGCCTGCCCTGTCGGATCCGCGGAGCCGCGAGCGACCGAAGCGGGCTTGCCCGCGAGGCCCGGCGCGACAAGCGAAAGCACGGCTTTCGCCGCGCCGACGGCTGGAGCGCGGTTGCGCGCGGAAGCCGTCAGGGGCGCAGATTTCTGCGGGAGCGCGCAATCCGTCCGTGAGCGCCCCGGCGAGCGCGGACGGATTTGCCGCGGGTCAAATCCGTCTGGCGTCATCGTCGCGACCTGCTTCCGGCGGGGCTTCGGCCCCACCCGTCGTGAGAAAGGCCGCTCCAGCCCACAGCACCGGATTCAGCAATATCAATGGCTTGCCTAATTTTCACGCGTGAACACGCGCGCTCAGTCCACCCGCACCAGCTGATAGCCGAGCCCCCGCAGCGTGCGGATCGCCACGCCCGAGCCCTCGAGCTTCTTCCGCAGCCGCGCGACGTAGGTCTCGATCGCGTTCAGCCCGACCTCCTCCTCGTCCATCGAGAACATCCGCTCGAACAGCCGCTCCTTCGGCATGATCCGGGTCCGGTTCGCCATCAGCGCCTCGAGCAGGCTGAACTCCCGCCGGGTCAGCGCGATCGGCTCGCCGTCGCACGAGGCGACCTGCCCGGCCGGGTCGAGCGCCAGCCGGCCGAGCTCGATCACGCCCGCCCGGTCCGGCCCCGCCCGCCGCCCGAGCGCCCGCACCCGCGCCAGCAGCTCCCGCAGGTCGAAGGGCTTCACCAGGTAGTCGTCCGCGCCGATGTCGAGCGCGTCGACCCGGTCCTGGACCGCCATCCTCGCCGTCAGCATCAGCACCGGCGTCGCCCGCCGCTGCCGCCGCAGGTCGCGCAGCACCTCCGTCCCCGGCCCGTCCGGCAGGTTGATGTCGAGGATCACCACGTCGTAGTCGTTGACCGCCAGCGTGTCCCGGGCGTCCTCGACGGTGCCGACGCTGTCGATCGCGTCGCCCCGCCGCTGGAACGAGGCGACGATCGCCTCCGCCACGTCCTCGGTGTCTTCCACCAGAAGCAGCCGCATCCTCCCTCCCGCCCGCGTCCCCGAGCCTGCCGGAACTCTATCCCGCCCTGCGCCGCGAGGAAAGCGCCACGGCCCGCGGCGCCGGCCGCGCGCCCCAGGTTCTGCTACGGCAGCGGCGACACCCCGATCACCGCCGGATGCAGCGCCAGCGCCCCCAGCCAGAGCAGAACCCCCGCCGCCGCCCGCGGCGCCAGCCGCCGCAGGTTCCGCCGCCGCCAGCCCGCGTCCCCGAACGGGGCGACCGACACGACCGCCGCCGTCTCCCGCAGGAACGCCGCCCGCTCCCCCTCCGGCAACGCCGCCACCGCCCGCGCATCCCCCGCCCGCATCGCCGCCGCCGCCATGGCGAGGAACCCCCCGAACAGCGCCACATGCGCCAGGTCCCCGTTCGCGACCAGATGCCCGCCCGCCCAGAGCGCCAGCGCCAGCAGCAGCGGATGCCGCGCCACCGCCGCGATCCCCGGATCCGCCGGGTCGAACCGCGCCCCCCGCCGCCCGCCCAGCGTGAACGGCTGCGCCGCCCCGACCCCGCAGGCCGCGAGCACGAAGGCGACCGGCGCCGCAAGGTTCGGCGCCCAGCGCTGCCACCCCGCCGCCGGCCACAGCTCCACGAACGGCGCCGCCGCCGCCGCCACCACCAGCCAGCCGAGCAACACCAGCGACAGCGCCCCATAGGCGGCGAAATAGCCCCGCCGCCCGACCCGCGCGATCGCCGCCTCCCGGAACCCCGTCGCCCCCGGCAGGAAATGCGACGCGACGAACGCCGCGAGCGCCAGCCCGAACGGCGCCCAGCTCACGAGACCGCCCCGCCGAACGCCCGCCGCCGCCCGCCCGAGCCTTGCGCGAAACGCATGGCGGGCTCGCGCAAACAGGGCGTTGTGCAGCGCAGCATCAAGGCGCACCTTTGCGACGCGGGACAGATGGTCCCGCAGTTCTAACCAAGGATGCCGACCATGACGACAGCTTACGCTCCGACGCACGGCCGGTCGCGCGCATCCGCTCTCGAGGCGGGCCTCGACACGGTTCTCGACCGCGTCCGCACCGCCTGGAACCAGCATCGGGCCTATCGCCGCACGCTCGCCGAGCTGCGCGGCCTCTCGCCCCGGACGCTGCGCGATCTCGGCCTCGACACCGCCGACCTGGGCGAGGTCGCCCGCCGCGAGGCCTACGCCCGCTGAACCGCCGCGCCTTCGCGTCGCATCCGGCGACGCGCCGAACACAGGAAGACCGAACCATGGCCACCGCCATCGCCCACCACGACGCCAACCCCGTCGCCGGCCTCTTCTCCCGCGGCGAGCGCCTTCTCGCCCGCCTCGCCCGCGCCTTCGCCGAGCACCGCGCCTATGTCGCGCTGCGTGACGAGCTGGACGTCCTGACCGACCGCGAGCTCGCCGATCTCGGCGTCCACCGCGCCAACATCCGCGAGATCGCCCGCGGCGCCGCCGGCATCTGACGCCCGCAGGCGCGGGCCCGACCCGCGCCGGAAGCCGTCTCCCCCATGGCGCGTTCCGCCGGGGCGGAACGCGGGGCGCGCTCGCGCCCTCACTGGTTCGCCGGCGCGCTCCCGGCGGTGTCGCCCTGCTTCAGCAGCCGATCGATCTGGGCGTTCACGTCGGCCGCCACGTCGTCGATCGAGAAGCTTGCCGGAAGCTGGCTCGGCGGCCATTCGATGAAGCTCTCCATGAAGGCCGAGGCCTTCATCGTCGCGATCCCGGTCAGGTAGGCGTTCTTGAACAGCCAGTCGTTGTACTGGTCGGAATAGAGGTCGGCGCGCTCGTAGGGGTCCATGCGGAGGTTGAAGATCTTCGGCACGCGCAGACAGGTGAAGGGGTCCTGCCAGACCTGGAAGCCGCCGCCGGTGCGCTGCTCGCAGAAGACCGCCTTCCAGTTCCCGAAGCGCATGGCGACGAGCTCGCCGTCGTCGTTGAAATAGTAGAAATCCTCGCGCGCGCCCTTGTCGGCCTGGCCGGTCACGTAGGGAAGCTGGTTGTAGCCGTCGAGGTGGACCTTGAAGGACTTGTCGCCGATCTGCTTGCCTTGCTTCAGTTCGTCGACGATGGCGTCGTCGCCGGCGGCGGCGACGAGCGTCGGGAACCAGTCGAGGCCGGAGAAGATCTCGTTCGAGACGCTGCCCGCCTCGATATGCCCGGGCCAGCGCACCATCGCCGGCACACGGAAGGCGCCCTCCCAGTTGGTGTCCTTCTCCGAGCGGAAGGGCGAGACGGCGGCGTCGGGCCAGGAGAAGTAATTGGGCCCGTTGTCGGTGGTGTAGACGACGATGGTGTCGTCGGCGATGCCCATGTCGTCCAGCGCCTTCAGGAGCTCGCCGACATGGCCGTCATGGATCACCATGCCGTCGGCGTAGGTGTTTCCGGGCATGCCGCTGACGCCGTCCTTGTCCTCGGGGACGTGGGTGAAGGCGTGCATGTGGGTGGTGTTCATCCAGGTGAAGAAGGGCGTGCCGGCGTCGTGCTGGCGCTTCATGAAGTCGATGGCGGCGGCGGTGGTCTCGTCGTCGATCGTCTCCATGCGCTTGGCGGTCAGCGGGCCCGAATCCTCGATCTGGCCGTCGGCGGAGGACTTGATGACCCCGCGCGGCGAGAAGTTCTTCGCGTAGGGGTCGTTCGGGTCCTGCGGGAAGTAGGGCCGCTCGGGCTCCTCCTCGGCGTTGAGGTGGTAGAGGTTGCCGAAGAACTCGTCGAAGCCGTGGTTCGTCGGCAGGTATTCGTCCTTGTCGCCGAGGTGGTTCTTGCCGAACTGGCCGGTGGCGTAGCCGAGCGGCTTCAGCGCCTGGGCGATGGTGATGTCGCGGTCCTGCAGGCCGACGCTGGCGCCGGGGGCGCCGACCTTGGAAAGGCCGGTGCGCTTCGGGGTCTGGCCGGTGATGAAGGAGGAGCGGCCGGCGGTGCAGCTGTTCTCGGCGTAGTAGTCGGTGAACTTCATGCCCTCGGCGGCGATCCGGTCGATGTTCGGCGTGCGGTAGCCGACCATGCCCTCGCTGTAGGCCGACACGTTCGACTGGCCGATATCGTCGCCGAAGATCACGAGGATGTTGGGTTTCTGCGTCTGCGGCGCCGGGGCGTCCTGCGCCAGCGCGCCGCCCGCCGCCGAGGCGGCGAGGAGGGCCGCGAGGCCGAGGGGTTTCAGCATGGTCTCCTCCCTGAATGCCCGCCGTGACGGGACGGCGCTGCTCGTGACGCCACGAGATTCGGCGATTTTTCCGATTCTCTCCGCCTTCGCCAGGCAAAGCGATCGTGCCGTATCCGGCCGAAATAGGCCACGGCGACCCGCCGGACAGGGGGGCCGGGCCCCTGGGCGGGCCCCGCTAATCCCGGCAGCGCGCCGGAGGCGAGGACGTGCCCGATGCAGTCCTCGATATGGTTGCAAAACGCCGCGCGCAGGCCCCCGTCCGCGTTGCGGGCGAGGGCCGTCCGCCTCAGTTCGACGACGGCGCGGCCGGCGCGGTCCCGGTCGCCGGCCGCGCAGTCGGAGCCTCCGTCGCGGGAGCGTCCGCCGGAGCGGCGGGGGCGGTCGTCTCCGCCGCGGGCGACGCCTCCGTCGCGGGGGCCTCAGCCGCAGGAGCCGCCGGCGCGGTCGTCTCGGTCGCCGGGGGCGTGGCGGGAGCCTCGGTCGCAGGGGCCTCCGCCGCAGGAGCCGCAGGCTCCGCGGGCGCGGTCGTCTCCGTCGCCGACGGCGTCGCGGGAGCGTCCGTCGCCGGGGCCGGCGTCGCCGGGGCCTCTGCGGCGGGCGCCGCGGGCGCGGGCGGCGTGGCCGGAGCGTCGGCCGCCGGCGGCGTCGCGGGGGCGTCGGCGATCCCCGGCGGCAGCAGGTCGTCGCCGAGGTCGGGCGTCGTCCCCGCCGGGGCCTCGGCCGGGGCCGTGCCGATCCCGAGCCGGTCGAGCACCGACGAGCCGCCGGCCTCGCGCGCGGCGATCACGGTCAGCACGAGGCTCGTCACCACGAAGGCCGAGCCGATGATCCAGGTCACCTTGGAGAGCGCCGTCGCCGCGGCGCGGCCCGACATGACGCCGCCCCCGCCGCCCATGCCGAGGCCGCCGCCCTCGGAGCGTTGCAGCAGCACGACCGCGATGAGCGCCAGCGCGAGCAGGAGATGGATGGTGAGGACGACTGTCTGCATCGCGACGCGGGAGCCTTTCCGGTGACCGGCGGCTCATTACCGGCCCGAGCGGGGTTTGTCGATGGCGGAAGCGCCGCGGCCCGTCAGCCCCGCCGCAGATGCGCCACCGCGACCACCACCGCGACCGCGAGGATCCCGAGCCCGAGCAGCAGCCAGATGTACTGCTCGACCAGCGCCACCAGCATCGCCGCGATCCCCACGGCGATCCCGACCACCACCAGCCGCCAGTTGCCGTGGACCCCGGCGAGGAAGGTCCCGAGCGCAAGGATCGCCCCGTTCATGAGCCCCACCCCGGCCCCGGCGAAGCGGCCCGCGTCGATGAACACGAAGACCGCCTCCAGCGCCGCGAGCACGCCGAGCCAGTGCAGCGCCCAGCGCGGCGCCAGCCGCCCGAGGCTGAAGTCGCCGCGCCGATGCACCCACTCGATCGCCGCCGACGCGACGCCGTAGGCGACGGCGAGCCCCAGCCAGTAGGGCTGCGACGCGGCGAAGGAGACGTCGCTCGCGCCGATGGCCACGAAGGCGGCGAGGATCATCAGACCCGCGACGACCCCGTCGAAGATCCGCCGCCAGCCGGGGCCCGTCGCCTCGCCCGAATCGAGTTCCATGCCGCGCTCCGTCCTTCCGGCGATCCCGGTGCGACCATGCGCAGTCGCCCGGCCCCGATCAAGCGTCTCGCGCATCGCCCTCGCGGCCCGAGGCAGGTCCGCCGGGCCGGTCCTTGCCGCGAAAGCACGTCGGTTGCGCGCGTGAAATTCTGCTCAACCAGCTTGAATCATTACATTATCCGTCCAGCGGTAACTCGGTGTTCACGAAGGTTGACGACCGGAGCAAGCCCGCCCTCAGCCCTCCTCTGGCGCGCCCTCGGGGGCCTCGAGCGTGAGGTCGCGGAACTCGGCGCGGAAGCCCGCGCGCTGCGGCGAGCAGCACATCGGCCCGACCGCCGCCGGCCCTTGCGGGAAGGGCGCTAGCCGCAGCATCCGGAACGCCCCCGTCGCGCCGGCCCAGTGGACATGCACGGCCCCGCCGATCCGCGTCATCCTGAGCCGCAGCCAGTCGTCCTCGACCAGGCAGGGCGTCGTCGACCAGTCCGACTGCTCGCGGGTGACCACCACGCTCAGCATCCGCCGCCCGCCGACGAACTCGATCCCCGCCTTGATCCAGTTGCGCGCATCCCGCCGCAGCATCAGCCCGGCCTGGTCGTAGAGGGTCGCGTAGTCGCCGCGAAACCCCACCGTCGCCACCACGTCCCCCGCCGCCGCCGCGCCGCGGAAATGCCCGTCGTCGCGGACGAAGCCGTAATGCGTCTCGCGCCAGAAATCCGTCCGGTCGCCGGTGACGACGGAGAGCGCCCCCGCCGCCTCGCGCCACTCCGGCGGCTCGTTCAGCCAGCTCACCCCCGCGGCTCCCGCCGCGCCCGCGCCTCGGCCCGCGCCGCCGCGAGCCGCGCCGCCGTCCGCCGCTCCCGCCGCGCCTCCAGCAGCGTCCCCGCGACCAGCCCGGCGAGGAAGCCGCCGAGATGCGCCTCCCACGCCAGCATCCCCGACAGCGCCACGAAGAAGATCGCGTTGAGGAGCACGAACCCGAACACCCGCGACAGCACCGGCCGCACCGGCCGCCCCGCGGCCCGGAGCCGCCGCCAGTCGCCGACCACCCAGACCCCCACGAAGGCGAAGATCGCCCCCGACGCCCCCACCATGGGATAGGGGCTCGCCGACAGGAGCCCGAACGCCGCCCCGCCCGCCACCGCGCCGAACAGGAACACCGGCAGGATCACCCCCCGCCCGTAGATGTCCGCCGCCAGCCGCCCGAGCCCGAGCAGCACGACGGAGTTCATCGCCATGTGCAGGAAGCCGCCGTGCAGGAAGGCGTGGCTCACGAACATCGTCGCCGGCTGCGCCTCGAAGAACGGCCGCGCCCCGTGCAGGAACGGCGCCCAGAACGCCCCGACCGCGAAGACCTGCCCGCGCAGCCCCCGCGCAATCAGCCCGCGGTCCGACAGCTCCAGCACGATCTCGATCAGCGCGAGCACGCCCACGAGCGCCAGCAGCTCTCCCGGCGGCGGCCGATACGCGTCGCGCTCCTCGTCCACCTCAGGCGCTCTCCGCCAGCAGGCTCGCATTGCCGCCCGCCGCCGTCGTGTCGATGCAGAGATGCCGCTCGACGACATAGCGCTCCGGCGCGATCAGCGCCGTCTCCAGCGCCACGATCGCGCCCGGCCGCGCCGCCAGCGCCCCGCGCAGCTCCCGCAGCCAACCCTCCGGCCCCCGCGCCGCCACCAGCCCGAGCCCGGCGATCCCCGTCAGCGCCCCCGGCGCCACGCGCCCGTCCCGCGCCACGACCGGCAGCCCCGCCGCCACGAAGGGCGCGAGCGCCGCCACCGCGCCCTCGGCCACCACGACGACCGCATTCCCCGCGGCGAGCGCCTGCACCGCCTGCGCCCGCGCCGCCGCCGCGCCCGCGCCGAGGCAGAGCGCCCGCCCGCGCGGATGCAGACTCAGCCGGTTGCTCTCCCCCGTCGGCCCCGGCAGGTCGACCGGCCCCTGCGGCAGCCGCGCCGCCGCCTCCAGCGCCGCTTCGCCGCCCGCCAGCCGCCGCAGCGCCGCGATCCGGTCCCCGCGCGCGGCCCAGCCGGCGGCGTCGAGCCTCTCGAACAGGCCCGCGACCTCCACGTCCGGCCCGCCCGGCCCGACCTCCGCCGCCGCCTCCGCCCGCCGCTGCAGCCGCGGCAGGTAGAACGGCCCGCCCGCCTTCGGCCCGGTCCCCGACAGCCCCTCGCCCCCGAAGGGCTGCGAGCCGACGATCGCCCCGATCTGGTTGCGGTTCACGTACATGTTGCCGACGGCGAGCCGCGCGGTCACCCGCTCCACCCGGTCGTCGATCCGGCTGTGCAGCCCGAAGGTCAGCCCGTAGCCCCGCGCGTTGATCGCATCGACCACCGCGTCGAGCCCGTCCGCCCGGAACGGCGCCACATGCAGCACCGGCCCGAACACCTCGCGCTCCAGATCGGCGATGCCGCCCACCTCGATCACCGCCGGCGCCACGAACCGCCCCGGCCCCGGCGCCGCCAGCGCCTTGACCACCCGGTCGCCCCGCGCCTCGACGTAGGCCGAGATCCCCGCCTCCGCCTCCCCGTCGATCACCGGACCCACGTCCGTCGCCGGATCCCAGGGGTCGCCGAGGCGCAGCGTCTCCATCGCGCCCTCGAGCATCTCCATCACCCGGCCCTTCGCCTCCTCCTGCACATAGAGGAGCCGCAGCGCCGAGCAGCGCTGCCCGGCCGACTGGAACGCAGAGGCGAGCACGTCGCGCACCACCTGCTCGGTCAGCGCGGTCGAATCGACCACCATGGCGTTGAGCCCGCCGGTCTCGGCGACCAGCACCGCGTCCGGCGCGGCGTTGGCGGCGAGCGCCCGGTGGATCGCCTGCGCCACCTCGGTCGAGCCGGTGAACACCACGCCGGCGATCCCCGGCGCCGCGGTCAGCGGCGCGCCCACCCCCGGCCCGTCGCCGGGCAGCAGCAGGAGCGCGTCGCGCGGGACGCCAGCCTCGTGCAGCAGCGCCACGGCGCGCGCCGCGATCAGCGGCGTCTGCTCGGCGGGCTTCGCCACCACGACGTTCCCCGCCCCGAGACAGGCCGCCACCTGCCCGGTGAAGATCGCCAGCGGGAAGTTCCACGGCGAGATCGCCACGATCACCCCGCGCCCCTCGCCCCCGGCGGCCTCCGCCGCGTCGGCGTAGTAGCGCAGGAAGTCCACCGCCTCGCGCAGCTCGGCGATGGAATCGGCCAGCGTCTTGCCCGCCTCGCGCGTCGCGAGCGCCGTCAGCTCCGCCGCATTCGCCTCGTAGAGATCCGCCGCCCGCCGCAGGCAGGCCGCCCGCTCCGCCGCCGGCGTCGCCGCCCAGCCGGGAAAGCCGTCGCGCGCCGCGGCCAGCGCCGCCGCCACCTCGGCGATCGTTGCCTCGCGCACCTCGCCGACCACCTCCTCCGGGTCGGCGGGGTTCACCACCGGCCGCGGCGCCGCGCCCGGGGCGGGGCGGGGCAGGCAGGGCCCCGCCGTCCAGCGATGCGCCCGCCATGCCTCCCGCGCCGCGATCAGCCCGGCCACCGAGGCCGGCTCGTTGACGTTCCACCCCGCGGCGTTCTCCCGCGGCGCATAGAGCGCCGCCGGCGGCGCGATCCCCGGGTTGGCGACCGCCCCGCCCCAGCCCTCGACCTCGGCGATCGGATCGGCGGCGATCGCCGAGGCCGGCAGCGACTTGTCGACGATCTGGTTGACGAAGGACGAGTTCGCGCCGTTCTCCAGCAGCCGCCGCACCAGATAGGCGAGCAGGTCGCGATGCGCCCCCACCGGCGCATAGATGCGGCAGCGCGTGCCCTCCCCGGCCCGCACGATCTCGTGCAGCGCCTCGCCCATCCCGTGCAGGCGCTGGAACTCGAACCCGTCCCGGTCGCCGCCGGCCATCGCCAGCACCGCCGCCACGGTATGGGCGTTGTGGGTGGCGAACTGGGGATAGAGCCAGCCGCGCGCGTCGAGCAGCTTGCGCGCATTGGCGATGTAGCTCACGTCCGTCGAGGGCTTGCGGGTGAAGACCGGGAACCCCGGCAGGCCCTTCTCCTGCGCGCCCTTGACCTCGCTGTCCCAGTAGGCGCCCTTGACGAGGCGCACCATCATCCGCCGGTCCCGCGCCTCGGCGAGCGCCGCCAGCCGGTCGATCACCGCCCCGGCCCGCCGGCCGTAGGCCTGCACCACGACGCCGAACCCCTGCCAGTCGTCGAGCAGCGGGTCCGAGAACAGCGCCTCGATCACGTCGAGCGACAGGTCGAGCCGCTCCGCCTCCTCGGCGTCGATGTTGAAGCCGATCCGCGCCCGCGCCGCCGCCCGCGCCAGCGCCAGCGCCCGCGGCACAAGCTCCGCCATCACCGAGGCCCGATGCGACCACTCGTAGCGCGGATGCAGCGCCGAGAGCTTCACCGAGATCCCCGGCGAGCTGCGCACGTCCCCGGTCGCCCGGGCGGCGATGGCGGCGATGGCGTCGGCATAGGCGGCGGCGTAGCGCTCGGCGTCGGCCTCCGTGCGGGCCGCCTCTCCGAGCATGTCGTAGGAATAGGAATAGCCGCGCGCCTCCAGCGTGCGGGCCCGGTCCATCGCCGCGCCGATCGTCTCGCCGAGCACGAACTGCCGACCCATCAGCTTCATCGCCTGGCCGACGGCGTTGCGCACCACCGGCTCGCCGAGCCGCCGCATCGCCGAGCGCAGGAGCGCCGCCGGGCCGGGGCTGTCGTCGAGCACGCGCCCGGTCAGCATCAGCCCCCAGGTCGCGGCGTTGACGAGGCTCGACGTCGAGCGCCCGAGATGCGCCCCCCAGTTCGACGGCTCGATCTTGTCGGCGATCAGCTCGTCGATGGTCTGCGCGTCGGGCACCCGCAGCAGCGCCTCGGCGAGGCACATCAGCCCGACGCCCTCGTCGGTCGAGAGCCCGTATTCGGCGAGGAACGCCTCCATCACCGTCGGCGACGACCTCTCCCGCACCTGCTCGACCAGCCGCGTCGCCGCCGCAGCGATCTCCGCCCGCGCCGCGGGATCGAGCCGCGTCCCCGCCACCAGCTCGCGCACGAGCCCCGCCTCGTCGGCATAGGTCAGCGCCCGGATGGCCGCCCGGGCGTCAGCCCCCGCGGCGGCGGCAGGATCAGGCTCGGCGTCGGCGCGCGGGGCGATGTCGGTCGGCATGAACGCGGTTATCCTCCGCCGCCCCCGTCCGCGCAAGGGCGCGGCCGCCGGCCGGCCCGGCAATCGCACGACGTCCTCGCACAGCTTCCGCCGCCCCGACGCCCCTTCTGCGCCCTTCTTCCCGCTTCGCCCCTGGCGGCGGGAACCGCGCGCCCCGGCGCGCAGGGGTCCCGCGCTTCAGCGGTCGGGAGAACGCGCCCGGCGCAAAGGCGGCGCCATCGATCGCCGGAACGCCCCCGCCCCGGCGCGACGGCAGCCTGTGGATATCCTGTGGATAAATATTTTTATACAGATATCTCAGCCAGTTGACCTACGTCACACTGTGGGACATTCACCGCGCCAGCACGTTGACGAACTGCCACGGGTCGGCCGGATCCTCCGGCCCCCCCAGCTGTGGCCAGCGCGTCTTCAGCGGATTCCAGCTGGTGTAGGTCCCCTCGACGGCGCCGAGATAGGGCCGCATGATCTCCAGGCACCGGACGTGGTCCATCTCGTCGGTCTCGACGATGCCGGCTTCCGGGTTCTCCAGCGCCCAGACCATCCCGGCCAGCACGGCGCTCGTCACCTGCAACCCGGTGGCGTTCTGCGACGGCGCCAGCTCCCGCGCCCGCTCGATGGTCAGCCGCGAGCCGTACCAAAGCGCGTTCCTCGCATGGCCGTAGAGCAGCACCCCGAGGCAGTCCTCCCCCGAGGCGATGTCGTGCTCGTCGAGCACCACCGCCTTCTCCTGCTCCACCCCGGTCCCCAGCGTCTCGTGGAGCGACAGCATGGCGTCGTCGCAGGGGTGATAGGCGTAGTGGCAGGTCGGCCGGAACTCCGGCGCGTCCCCCGATCCCACCGTATAGTAGTCCGCGATCGAGATCGCCTCGTTGTGGGTGACGAGGTAGCCGATCTGCGGTCCCGCCGCCGGCGTCCAGGTTCGCACCTGGGTGACGATCCCCGGCGTGTCGAGGAAGATGCCGGCCCGACACCCCGCCGCATGGCGCCGCCCGCCGGCCGGGAAGCTCCGCTCGTGGCTCCCCCAGCCGAGCTCGGCCGGCTGGAAGCTCTCGGCGATGAAGCCCTCGACCGACCAGGTGTTGACGAAGGTCCCCCGCGGCCGCGGCGTCCGCGCCACCTGGGTGTCGCGCTCGGCGATATGCACGCCCCGCACCCTGAGCCGCTGCATCAGCCGCGCCCAGCCGTCGCGATCCGCCGGCGCCACGGCGGCCCGGCCGATGTCCGCGGCGAGCTTCAGCAACGCCTCCTTCAGCAGCCACGACACCATCCCCGGATTGGCCCCGCAGCAGCTCACCGCCGTGGTCCCGCCCGGATTGGCCCGCGCCTCGGCCTTCACCGCCTCGCGCAGCGCGTAGTTGGTCCGCGCCTCCGGCCCGACGCCCAGGTCGAAGTAGAAGCCCTTCCACGGCTCCACCACCGTGTCGACGTAGAGCACGCCCTTCTCGCGGCAGTAGATCATCATGTCGAGCGAGCCGACATCGACCGAGAGGTTGACGCAGAACCCCTTGCCGCAGGCGAAGAGCGGATCGAGCACGTCGCGGAAGTTGTCCGGGGTCAGCGCCACGGGAATGTGCCGCACCCCCCGCCTGGCAAGGAGGTCCGCATGCTCGCCCGAGGGCTCGATCACATGGATGTCGTCGCGGTCATAGTCGAAATGCCGCTCGATCAGCGGCAGCGTCCCCCGCCCGATCGAGCCGAAGCCCACGATGACGACCGGCCCGTCGATCCGGCCGTGGATCGGATAGCTCTCCGCCATGCCGCGCCCCTCCTGACCGCGCCCGGGTCGGGCGCCCCCCAAGCCCATGCCAAACCCGTCCCCCGCCGTAAAGCCCCGGCGCCCGTCCCCGGGCCGCCTCAGGCGTCGAGGCCGGTCAGCGCGGCGGCGAAGTCCTGCGGATCGAAGGCGGCGAGGTCGTCGATCGCCTCGCCGACGCCGATCGCATGGATCGGCAGCCCGAAACGGTCCGCCAGCGCCACGAGGACGCCGCCCTTGGCGGTGCCGTCAAGCTTGGTCATCACGAGGCCCGAGACGTCGGCGATGCGCTGGAATATCTCCACCTGGCTGAGCGCGTTCTGCCCGGTGGTCGCGTCGAGCACGAGGAGCGTGTTGTGCGGCGCCTCCGGGTCGCGCTTGCGGATGACCCGGACGATCTTGGCGAGCTCGGCCATGAGGTCGTCGCGGTTCTGCAGCCGCCCGGCGGTGTCGATCAGCAGGAGGTCGGCCCCCTCCGACTCGGCCCGCGCCATCGCGTCGAAGGCGAGGCTCGCCGGGTCGGAGCCCGGCGCGGCGGTCATCACCGGCACCCCGGCCCGCGCGCCCCAGATCTGGAGCTGCTCGACGGCGGCGGCGCGGAAGGTGTCGCCGGCGGCGATGACGACCTGCTTGCCCGCCGCCTTGAACTGGCTCGCCAGCTTGCCGATGGTCGTGGTCTTGCCGGAGCCGTTGACGCCGACGACCAGCACCACCTGCGGCCGCTTCGGATAGATCGGCATCGGTCGCGCCACCGGCTCCAGCACTGCGGCGATCTCGGCGGCCAGCGCCTCCTTGATCTCGCGCGCCCCGAGCCGGCGGCCGAACCGCCCCTCGGCCATGCGCGCGGCCAGCTTCAGCGAGGTGTCGACGCCCATGTCGGCCGCGATCAGCAGCTCCTCGAGGCTCTCGAGCATGGCGTCGTCGAGCACCCGCGTCCGGTCCGCCGCCCTCTCGCCGCCGAAGAGCCGCGACACCAGCCCCGGCTTCTCCGCCTCCGGCTCGGCCGCAGGCGCAGCGGGAGCTGGATCGGACGGGACGGGGGCAGGAGAAGCGGGAGCCGGCGTGGCAGGGCCTGCGTCGAGCAGCGCATCGACGCCCTCGTCGATCTTGGACGAGGACTTGAACAGCCGCTCCTTGAGCTTCTGGAAGAACGCCATGGCCTCGCTCCTGCCGCCGCGCCGCCTCCCGTAAGGCGCCGCCCCGGCGGATGCAAACGCCGGCGGGACGCGCCGGGCGTCAGCTCGCGAGCTTCTCCTCGATCTTCGCCTGCATCTCCGGCCAGGGCATGTTGGTCACCTTCTCGCCATCCAGCACGAAGGTGGGCGTGGCGTCGATCTTGTCGGCGGTGGCGTTGCCCTGGAACCAGGTCACCAGCGCCTGCGCGAACTCGCCGTCCTGCATGCAGGCCTGCATCTCGCCGTCGATCATCCCGGCCTGCCGGCCGATGGCGAAGAGCCCATTGAGCACCCCCTGCGCGTCGGCGGCATGGGCCCAGCTCTGCTGGTTCTTGAACAGAAGCTCGGCCACGCCGAAGTAGCGGTCCTCGCCGGCGCAGCGCGCGATCATCGAGGCCCAGAGCCCGGGCCGGTCGAAATAGACCTCGCGATAGACCAGCCGCACCTTGCCGGTGTCGACGTACTGCGCCTTCAGCTGCGGCATGACCTCGAGCGCGAAGGCGGCGCAGTGCGGGCAGGTGAACGAGGCGTACTCGATCATCGTCACCGGCGCGTCCGGCGAGCCCATCGCCATCTCCACGACCTCGCGCTTCTCCTGCGCGTGGAGCGGCGCCGCGGCGAGCGCGGCGGCGAGGCCGGCGGCGGCGATCAGCGCGCGGCGGGTGAGGGCGGGGGCGTCGGCCATTCAGTCTTCCTTCGGCGTGAGCTGCGCGGAGCGGGATAGCACATTCCGGGCCAATGTCTCCAACGCCGCGCGGAGGCCCGGATCACCAATCCGCGAGAGCGGCTCGGCCACCGCCGCCATGTCCACGGGGCGCGCCACGGGAGCGCTGCGGAACGGCTCCGCCGGCTCGGCGAAGCCCGCGGCCTGGCGGAACTGGATGCGCCCGACCGCGCCGGGCCCGAGCGCCGCGTTGACCCGCTCGCGGATCAGCGGCGCAAGCATCTGCGCCTGCGGCCCGTGCGCCCCGGAGATCGCCAGCGTCAAGAGCCCCCCGGCCGGCCCGCGCGCGGCGGCGAGCTTCAGCGGCTGCGCCACCGCGGCGACCTCCGGGCCGACGATGTCGCGCCAGAGCGCCTTCAGCCGCGCCTCGGCGAAGCCGCGCCTCGCGCTCGCGGCCCGGGTCTGCGGCTCGATCAGCACGCCGGCGCGGCGGAAGCCCCGCGCGCTACGGCCCTTGCCATCGGCGCGTCCTGCGCCAGCATCCCCGGCCATGCGAATCCCTCTCCCCGAGGCCGACGAGCCTAGTGCGGCACCCCCGCCCGCGTCCACGCCCGACCCGGCCGTCCTCCTCGCCTGGTACGACCGCTTCGCCCGCCGCCTGCCTTGGCGCACCCCGCCGGGCGCGGCGGAGCGGCCCGATCCCTACCGCGTCTGGCTCTCCGAGGTGATGCTGCAGCAGACCGGCGTCGAGGCGGTCAAGGGCTACTTCGCCGCCTTCACCACACGCTGGCCGCGGGTCGAGGACCTCGCCGCCGCCGCCGACGCCGAGGTGATGGCCGCCTGGGCGGGCCTCGGCTACTACGCCCGCGCCCGCAACCTCCTCGCCTGCGCCCGCGCCGTCGCCGCCGCCGGCGGCCGCTTCCCCACCACAGGAGAGGCCCTGGCCGCCCTCCCCGGCGTCGGCCCCTACACCGCCGCCGCCGTGGCCGCGATCGCCTTCGAGCGCCCCGCCACCGTGGTCGACGGCAACGTCGAGCGCGTCATGGCCCGGCTCTTCGCCGTCGAGACCCCGCTCCCCGCCGCCAAACCGCAGCTGCGCGCCCTCGCCGCCACCCTCC
>NZ_JAGOMQ010000015.1 GCF_017993425.1 Amaricoccus sp. | reverse complement strand
GCCTGGCATGAATGGGAGGTGCTGTCCGAGACCGCCCGCGAGATCGTGCCGATCCGGCGCGAGGTGCGGACGATCATCGAGCTCCTCGATCGGATCGATGATCTGGTCGCCGCGCAGCGAGACGTGGCGGCACTGCATCTCTGATCTCGGCCGCTCTGTCGGGTCCGCGTCAAAGGTGCCTGCGCTCGACGCCTACCGTCGCGGCCCCTCAAGACACGACTTGGTGCTTCGCCCCGACCCAACGAGCGGATTCGAGAGTTTTGGGTCAGGAAACGGGTCAGGGCGCCTGGAGGCGCCCTGAACAAAGACCCACAAGTCTCTGATTTTATTTGGAGCGGGCGAAGGGCTCCATCCGCAAAAACCGACGATCGCGTCAGAGTGAAAAGCGTATAAAGGTCAATCGGTTGGTCTGATCGCCCCGCCGAGGCCCTGCGCAAAATGTTGCCCACGGTGTTGCCCAGTTGCGTTTCTTTCCGCAGGTTGGCTTTTCGACCTGCGGGAAGCGTTACAACGCGCGCGCGGCGCGGACAACCCCCTCGACCGTGGCGGCGAGGTCGCCGGTGTTGTCGATCGTGAGGTCGGCGAGGACCCCGCGCTCGGACGCATGGGCGACCTCGACCCGCGGGTCGCGACGGCCGGCAAGGCGGATTACGCGCCCGCCGAGGGCGCGGATTGCCGCAGCCTCATTCTCGAAACGGATTGAGTCATTCACAACCGCGACCTCGCCGGCGGCGAGCCGGCGGCGGGCCTCGCGATCCCAAGCGGCGAGCCAGAGATCGGGAGCGATCAGGTCGCGCCCCCATTCGGTCCCGAGGGTCTGTTGAGCGACGGTCGGGGTCCGACCGCCCAGGAGGGCGCAGGGCTCGCGCTTAAGGTCGCCGTCGATCTTCCGCTCGATCAGGTCGGGCGTGAGCCCTTGGGCAGCGTAGAAGCTGCGCAGCATGGCTTTCAGGGCAAAGCCGGTGTGCAAGATCGAACCGCCGCCTAGCGCATCCAAGACAGCCCGGGCAACTGTCGACTTGCCCGCGCCGGCCGGGCCGGTCAGACCGAGGACACAGGGAGCCGTAGGCCACGCGGGAGCTGGAAATGAGCGCATTGAACGCGACCGTCCTGTGGGAGGTGTGGGGACTGCGAGCGAACATGTTTCCGCCCTCGCTGGAAGTTTCAGAATCGGATAGGTTAGGTAACTAAGCATGAGGGGATGACTGCCTTGAGCATGTTCACGGCGCGTTGGACCGGCATCGTGGCAGCTTTGGTCTCCCTCCTGTCAGTTGGCACCGCGCATGCCGACCCGGCCGCCTTTGCATTGGTCGATGGCAGGGGGATAGTCTACAAGTACACGGACGAAGACTGCGAGGAGGCGCCATGTGTTCCAAGGTCAAATCTGGAAGCATTGGCGGATATTCTTCCATCGCCTGCCATGTACGAGAATTCACGGACGGTTCCATTTGAGGTCAAAAAGCGCGAGCCTGGCGGGGCGTTCCCGGGCGCAAAATCAATCGTAGCAGCAAGTCCCGACGTCGTGCTTGTGCACTGGTCATCCTTCGCCGAAGTTGATGGTGGTCCTTGCTACCCAAAGGGGGAGCCAGATGATCCCGCTGTAGTTTGCGCGCAAGCTGTGGTCAACCTTCTACGCGATATATACGCTCAGACTTCTGCAAACATTGTCATTTACTCGCGAAAGACTGGTATCTGCGAGGATGATTTCAACAAGAGCCTTAGAGGCATGGTGTACGACGCTATTTCTGGCCAGCCTAAGTTAAATAATTTTCCAAATGATATTGGTTTTGTCGCCATGACGCAGAGCACAGACTGGCGGAACTTTGATACCTCCGCTTCACAGGGTCGACTTAGGCAGTTGATCGATGCTTTGATTGATAACCGGGTGCCAAGATGGAGCTTCGACAAAAGCCAAGGCTTGTGCATTCTCTCTAGCTTGCAGTTGTCCGGTAGGTAGTGGGATGGAGAAGTTCAAAACGTACTTTGGATCTTATTTGAGCGGCATCGCCTCAGTTGTGGCTCTTATCCCCCTGGTGCTTACAAACTTCTCAGTATTCCCCCTGCTTCCAGGGAACTTCTCGTCCATATTCGGATTTATGTGCACAGTACTCAACTTCCTTATAATTGGGCTAGTCGTATTTTTCATTGATTCTCTCAAGAAATACCTTTCTCCAGCCGCCCCCTTGTCCAAAGGAGAGGCCAAGATTTCGAGACTGCTACAGTTGATTCCTGTTGCGCTGACTATTATTTTTATTGTTAGTTGCTTTTACTATATTGCGGTTAATGAGCGCATCATTAGAGACATCTTCATTGCAGATATGTTTGTATTTAGCAGCGCTAATATGCTGTGCGTGGCGGCTCTTACAATTATGTTTGTTGGTCCGATTGTTGCACTGACGCTGATGGGAGCAAAAGACGCGATCGAGAGAGAGCGATCGGATGGCGAGACTGGCGGCCCCTCCGCATCTTAGATTTAGAGATTGAAAAGGGTGAAGCACTCATCTCCATAGGATGCGAGCTAAGGGCCACAGAAGCCATGCGGCAAACCGGATCAGCACTATAGTGGCCGTCGTTAAGGCGATCACGTCAGTTATGGTGACGTAAACCGTTCCGCCCTCGAAGCCGAATGTCAGAATCTCGACGTCAACAAAGCGCCGGGCGACCATCGCAAGTGACTGCGGATCGGCGACCTGGGCGACCAGCCGGACCGCTCGGTCGGCCCCGGTTGCTGTGACAAGAGTCGCGATCAGGTAGGAGTCGACTCGGGGGATCGCGGGACGCATCAACGCGCGGCCCCCCGATCCGAGTGGGTCGGTTTGGGCATTGGGCAATCCTCCGATTGCGAGAGGGGCGGCGCGCGGCCTGGGCCGCGCTATGGGGCAACGTAGGCCGTCCCTTGCAGCCATTGCAGCAGCGTCGCCTTTTCGGCCGTCGTCAGCAGGCGGCAGATAAAGCCGAAGCGGCCGAGATAGCCGTTGAAAGGCATATTCGAGGCCCCGCCGGTCCGGCGGTGCCCGGCCTGAATGCGCGACATGATTTCAATGCTCGTCGTCGCGGATTTCGCCGGCGAGACCGCTTGCGAGACCACGGGGACTCCGTTGACCTCGATCCGCAGCGCCCCGCCATTGGTCGCGAAGGCGTCGAAATCATACTCGCCATAAACCAGCTTCCAGCCGGCAGGCACGGTCGAGCCGAAGGCAAGGCCGTTCAGGAAGGCCGCGGTGTTGTTGTGCCGCAGCGTCGCCGAGAAGCCGTCCGCGGTCGCGTCGCAGCGGAATAGCTCGACAAAGCTTCCCGAAGTCTCGCCCCGCGCGAATGTCCAGGGGACCCCCGTCGTCGCGCCATCGGTCCAGATCAGGCCGAAGGTCGAGAGCCGAAGCCCAGGCGTTCCCATGTTGATCGAGACGATCGTGTCGAGCCGATCGTCTATCCCGTCGAAGGCGAAACAGCGCCGGCCCTCGACCTCGGCGAGCAGCGGCCGGGCGTCCGCCGTCGCCGTCCACAGCGCGGGGTTGAAGGCTCCGCGTTCCCCCTGATAGCCGAAGCGACCGACAGGTTGCCCGACCTCCGTAACCGCCGGGCCGGACAGGTCGGTCGCCCCGGTGGCGGTCTGGCGATTCTGCGGAAAGTAGGGGTCCCAGCAAATCCCGAGGGTGTCGAAGGTCGCGAGCGGGAAGGCGATCGGCTTCCGCCAAAGGGTTTCCGCGCCGAATTGCAGCGCGGCCGCCTCCGTCGAGCCGTAGAACATCCGCGCCGCCGTGCGGAGGTCGAGCGTCGTCATCAGGTCGCCTCGATCACATAGAACCGCCCGGCGACCGGCGAGCCGGGCGGCGAGGACACAACCTCGACAACCGGCCCCAGGGCGGCGATCGCGGCGTCGATCGCCGCGCTCATCGCCGCCGGTTGCACGGCCGAGTCCGCCTTCGTCCCCTGGGCCGCCGTGGCGTAGGCCGAGGCGGCGGCCGCGATCGCGGCGGCGATCGCCGAGGCCATCGCCGCCGGTTGCACGGCCGAGTCCGCCTTGACGCCTTGCGCCACGGTCGCCGCGAGCGCCGGCGCGCCCAGGCGGCCGAAGCCGAGAAGCCCGGTCAGGCGCGGCGCGAGGTCGGCGGCCGCGACGATCTGGCGGGCCTCAGACGGGTGCGTGCCGTCCCCGGTCGCGTAGTTGGCCGCGCCCGTGACCGGCCAGTTGCCTTCCGCCGTACCGCCGAGGGCCGCATAGAAGTCAAAGCCGGCGTCGCATTCGCCGGGGCTGCCATAGGCGAGGCCCGCATAGAGCCCGCGGCGCATAATCAGGTCCGCGAGTTTGAACTGATCGCCGTTGGTCCCGGTCGCGTAGTCCGAGGCAAAGATCGCGTCGTCATTCTTGCCGGTCTGATTGCCGGCGGTCGCCCAGGCGTCCGACGTGTTGGTCTGCGGCGCGAGGGTGCATCGGACGATCCGCGCCCCGGCTTTCAGCTTCGAGCGCAGCCAATCGTTATGCCACCGGTAGCGGGTCCGCAGGCCGGTGGAATCCCAGGCCGACCGGCTCGTCTCAGTCCAGGTCGAGACCGCCTCGAAGGCGACGCCCGAGCGGCGGTCATTGTGCAGGAGGTCGGTCACAACCGCAGAGCCGTAGCGCATCAGGTCGGCCCGCACGTCGGACCGGCCATAACCGGCCATCAGGTTGCCGACCTTCGTCCCGGCGACCGAAACGTCAATGAAGGCGTATCCCATCGCGTTCAGGGCGCGCTTCAAGAAATTCTTGACCCCGAAGGCGTCGCCGACATCCGTCCCGTTCGCGCCGGTGCCGGGCGAGGCGAGGTCGGCGACGATCGAGTCGCCGTCCACGATCACAACAGGCGCGGTGCCGGTGCCGAGGACCGCGATCGGCCCGAATGCCGAGGTAAGCGAGGCGTTCGGAACGCTCGACCAGTTGGTCGCGAAGACCAGATCGGCCCCGCTCGTCGCCGCTTCGTTGTGATTGAGGTCGCCGAGGGTCGGGATACAGTACCGGCCGCGCGGATTGGGCGCGACCGACCCGTCCGCCGCGACGCATTCGGTCTGCGCAAAGTATTCCTGACCGGCGGTCAGCGCGAGCGCGGTGCGGTCCGAGCGGAAGCGGACCCCGTTCGGGACAGTGATCGTGTAGCCGTCGCCCGAGACGGTGCAGCCCGCGACCCCGGCCATGCCGAAGAACGTCAAGCGGGTAACGGTCGCGCTCGACTGATTTTTGCCGGTCCCCGAGATCCCGGTCAGGATCGCGGCCCGATATTTCGCCGTGACCCCGCTCGAAATCCCGGCTTCCAATTCCTGATCGACCGCGCCGGTCGAGATAACCCGACCGTGCAGGAACTCGAACCAGGGTCGATCAATCGCGACGTTGGTCCGGTCGCGTTGCCGGTGCGTCGCCCGCTCGCCGCCGGCATAGGTGCCGCCCGAGCCGATCATCAATTGCGCCCGGACCGACCCGGACGTGATCGAGGCCCGCGCGTCGGCGTCGGCGGCGAGCGCCGCCGCGATCGCGGTCGCCTGGGCGGCAGGTTGCACGGCCGAGTCCGCCTTCGCCCCTTGGGCCGCGCTCGCGTAGGCCGAGGCCGCGGCGGCGATCGCCGCCGCGACCGCCTCGGCCGAGGCCGCGTCGCCGGCAAACAGCGCCGAGTCGGCGATCGCCGAGACCACGTCCCGCAGGCGGGCCGGGTTGATGAAGCGCGCCGAATTGTCGGGAAGCCGGGCGAGGATCAGCGCCGCGATTTCCTCGCGGGTCATTGCCGCCATGTCGGGGACTCCGGTCAGGCCCGAAAGCCGAGCGAGAAGCCGGCCGAGAAGTCGGCCGCCTCGATCGTCGGCGAGGGCGTTTCGATATAGAGCAGGTCGATCGAGAATTGCAGGCCCCAGACCCGCGCCGCCGCCGGGAAGGCTTGAACCTCGGCCCCGGCCGGGACCATGCGCTCGACCAGTCCGCCCAGGTCCTCGGGGGCGCGATGCACGATCTCGGATAGCTCGTCGGCGAAGGCCCAGAGCGCCGCCTCGATCGACTGATCGCCGACCGCCCAGGCAAAGACGTTCGCCCGGTCCTCGACAATGAAATCGCGCGAGCCGATCCCGGCGACCTGGGCCGAGATCTGTTGCAGTTGCAGGGCGTAGGCCGGCAGGCCCTCGGCCGAGACGGGAAAGGGCGAGCCGGTCAGGTCGCGCGCGCCGATCAGGTCGGCGGCGAGGCGCGCCCGGATCGCGCCGGCGATCCGGTTTCGATTGTAGGACATGGGCGACCCTCAGACCGCGAGGCCGGGCAGCAGCAGCAGCGTCGCAAGCTTGACCTGCCCGCCGGTGAAGTTGCTTCCGACCTTCGCGACAATCACGTCGGTCGCCGCGTAGGTCGCGAACGGGCCGACAACCCCGATATTGCTCGACCCGAGGGCGATCCCGAGCGAGCCGCCATAGCGCGAGCCGTCGCCGGTGTCGCCGACGTTGTAGGAACTCGCCCCAGTGATCGCCGCGACGGTTTTCGAGGCGACCCCGAGGACGATCGCCCGCGTCGGGATCAGGCCGGTCGCGGTCACGGAAGCGCCGGCGAGGGTCAAGGTCGCCTCGCGGATCGCGAGCCCTAGGGTCGCCCCCGAGGTCAGGCCGGCGACCTCGCCCTCGCGCCAACCGAAGGACCCGGCGAAAACATGAGGACGGCCGGTATCGAGCGCGAAGGCGCGGCGGCCGAAGTAGGGCGACGAGGCGACCCAGGCCCCGCCGGTGAAGACCGCCACGTCGCCGGCGTCGGCGTCGCCGAAGCCGGTCGCGCCGGTCGGGACGATATACGCCTCGCCCTCGACCGGCGATCCCGGCGCGGCCGTGGTGGTCGCCGAGGCGACCAGCCCGCCGATCGCCGCGTCGATCATGTCGAGCGCGGCGTTATGGGTGACATGCTTTTGCGCCTGATCGGCCGCGATGAAGGGGAAGCCGAAACGCGAGGTCGCGGACATGCGGACTCCTAGCCGGTGAATTCGACCTCGGCGCGCGCGCCCCGGCCGAAGGTTTCCGAGATCTGTTGCACCCGAACCCTGAAGGGCGCGGCGATCGCGTCCGCCGCCTGGGCGGCGACGGTGTAGGTGGTCGAGGTCGCGCCGGTGACGGTCCAGGCCCGGACCAGGGTCGCGCCGTCGCGGACCTCGACCCGGTATCGCTCGACCGTCTCGCCTAGCGGAACGTCGCCGTCATCCTCCGGCCAGCCGTCCCCGTCGATCCGGGTCCGCCTGATCCATTCGATCGCGAGGTCGCCCGAGCCGCCCAGGCGGGCGGTCAGATGAACCGGCGCGAACGGCCGGCGGCCGATGCCGGCGAAGGTATGGGCGCGAGTCTTGAAGCCCTTGCCCTCGGGGTTTTTCCCCGCCGGCCCGTAGCGCCAGAAGAACGCCCGCCCAACCTCCCCGGCGGTCATCTCGACCGGGGCGACCGCCAGGTCGAGCAGCACAACCCGCGCGCCGGCGGCGAGGGGCGAGGCCCCGCGCGCGCCCTCGGTCCCGCGTTGCCCGCGCAACAGCCGCGAGATCCGCCAAGTGCGATCGGCGACCAGCTCGGCGGTCGCGAATTGCAGGACTTCCCAGGCCCCCGGCGAATGCTCGATCGCGAGGGCGTTTTTGCCGGCGAGGACCGCCTCGTCGGATCGCGTGACCAGCGAGCCGGCGAACAGTTCGACCTCGACCGTCTCGCCCGACCAGCCCCACAACCGGCCGGGGTCGAGGGCGGTCACGGTTTCGCCGATGGTCGCCCGCAGGCCGCCCCGCGTATTGAGGGCGAACCCGGCGGTTTCCTCGGCCGAGCGGTAGGCGTCGAAGCCGCCCGGCCAGGGCTCGGCGTGTGCCGCAATGAAGCCGACATGATCGGCCGCCGGCGAGCCCGCCAGGACCGGCAGGTCGAGGAAGGCGGCGAGGACCGTCGACGACCCCGGCTCAACAAAGCGCGTCGGGGCGCGGTCGATCCCCGCCGAGAGGGCGAAGGCCCCCGGCGCGTAGATCGCGGCCTCGACCTTCATCGTCTCGCCGCGGGCGACCTTCTCGACGATGAATTTCTGCGGCCCGACCTCGGGGAGATCGAGCGAGAACAGCGAGCCGGGCCGGACCGCCTGGGCCGAGGGCGGCAGCGCGAGCGCGATCCGCTCGCGCGCCGCCGCCGAGGTCCGCAGGATCGTCTCGGCGAGGACCGTCGCGCGATCCTTGTCGAGAACAAGCGGCGTGTCCGCCTCGGCGATCCCGTCCTCGAGCCCGGCCTCGATCGCGACCCGGGCCGCGCCGCTTTCATAGTCCTTCGAGCCGTCCACGTAGCGCAGGATCACCGCGCGGGCGGCGTCCTCGATCCCGCTTCGGGTCAGGGTGAAGCGGGACGCCTCGCCGGCGTCGATCAGGTCGTCGAGGTCGAGCGCCGCCGCCGGGATTGCCGCCGAGCGCGAGCGGAAGGTCAGGACCCCGCGATCGAAAGCCGCGTCGATCCGAAGCACGATTTCGAGCGGTTGCGACCAGTCGCGGAATGCGGTCGGCCCGGCCATCGCGTAGCCGTCCGCCTGCCCGTAGCAGCCCGACAGGTCGAGGTCGGACGCCTGCCAGCCGTGGAAGGTTAGAAGCCGCCGGCGGATCGCGTCGGCCGCCGGCATCGCGCCGGCGCGGCCATTGAGCCAGTGCCCGCGCCGCCATGCGGCGGCGTCGGCCCAGATCCCCGCGAGGGTCGGGAATTCCGGCCAGGGCCGGGCATCCCAGGCCCAGACCAGCACGTCTGCCGGGTCGAGCAGGTCCGCGCCGTTGTCCCGCCACCATTCGAGCAGCGCCCGCAGATATTGCCGGGCGATGAAGTCGTCGCGTAGCCCGGCCGAGAACCAGGGCAGGCCCGACTCGGACGTGTTGACCGCCGAGAACAGGTTAGGCTGATTGGTCCCGTGATCGACCGCCGGGCAGCCGCATTCGGTGAACCAGAGCGGTTTCGCGTTCGCCGTCCAGCCGGACCCCGAGGCATCGCGGACCCCGCCCGGCCGGTGGCGGTGCGTGTGCCCGAACCAGTCGCGGATTGCCTTTTGCCGGAAGACCCAATGCTCGCCGTGCGCGGTGTCGGCGATCGGGGTCCTGACCTGGGCGAGCCGGTCGCCGGTCGAGGCATAGAACCAATCGAAGTATTCGCCGCCCTCGACATTGGCTTTCAGATAGTCGAGGTCGTAGATCGAGACGTGTCCGGCCTCGGGGTCGTAGTCGGCATGATCGGCCCCCGGCCGCCAGTCCGAGAGCGGCAAGTAATTGTCGATCCCGACGAAATCGACATGCGGCGAGGTCCAGAGCGGATCGAGGTTGAAAAACACGTCGCCCGAGCCGTCCGCCGGCCGGTGCGAGTGATATTCCGACCAGTCGGCCGCGTAGGAGATCAGCGCGTCGGGCAGGACCGCGGAAACGTCCGCGGCGAGCGCGACCAGCCCGTCAACAAAGGGATAGTCGCCCGACCCCGGCTCGGTCGATTGCGTGAGCCCGACGGTTTCGGACCCGATCAGGAAGGCATCAACCCCGCCCGCAGCCGCGGCGAGGTGCGCGAGGTGCAGAATGAACCGGCGATAGGACCATTCGGCCGGCCCGGTGTAGTCAACCGCGTCGCCGTCGAGGTCGAAGTCGGACGCCTCTGCGGTCCCCAGGAAGGCGGCGATCTCGGTCGCAACCGACTCGCCGGCGGTGGCGCGAATGCGACCGCGCCAAGGGTTTTCGCCTTGGAAGCCGACCCCCGAGGGATCGGGCAATTCTCCCTCGGGAATGTCCATCATAACGAACGGATAGAGGACAACCCGCAGACCGCGCGCCGTGAGGTCGCGGATCGCCTCGATCACGGAACGGTCGGCCGGGGTCGAGCCATAGACCGGCCGGCCGGCCTTCTGCGAGATCAGGTCGGCGGTCGCACGATCGAGCCCGCCGGCGAGCCATGCCGGATCGGTCGCCTTTAGCTTATTCTCGACCTTCGGCCGGACGGTGCAGAGCCCGGCCCGCAGATCGTCGCCGAACCATGTCACCACAAGCGCGACGGTGCCGACGTTCGGCAGCGTCCCTTGCAGCGTGTCGATCGAGATCGCCCAATCCGAAGTCGAGGGAAAGCGGTGCGAATTCTCCGCCGCCTCGCGGACAACCTCGCCGTGCGAGTCATGCTCGATCCGCTTCACAACCTCGGGCATGTAGCCCCATTCGGTCGAGCCGGGGATCAGGTCGACTCCGCGGATCAGGCCCTCGACCTCCCCCGAGCCGGCGAAGACCTCTACCGTGATTTGCGGAATGCGGTTGCCGTAGTCGGCGAGCGGCAGATCCTCGAAAACCAGATAAGCAACCCCGCGATAGGCCGGGGCCTCGCCCTCGATCGCCACGATCAGCGGATCGGGGTCCTGGGCCTCGGTCCCCCTGTAGAACCGGACCTCGACCGTCGAGGGATCGAGCAGACGGTTGTTCGCCCAGATCCGGCCGAAGTGCCGCACGGCCGAGCCGCGGGTGTCGGCGAGCGCCAGGGCGAAGGAAACCGAATAGCTGTAGGTCGTGGACTCGACCGTCTGCGAGGAATGCTTGCCTGTCTTGTATTTGTCCCGATCGGTGTCGGCGGTTTCCTTGATCCGCGTCGCCCAAATCACGGTGCCGCCGACCTTGGCGCGGCCGTTGATCCAGGGGATTCCGTTGCCTTCGGTCGAGGTCATCACGTCGAGGTTTTCGAGCCGCGGTCCGAACCGCTTTTGCGTCGAGGAATTGCCGCCGCCGAAGATCGCCGAGTCGATCATGCCGCCGGCGACTTGCGCGCCGGCGACCGCGACCGCCGAGACCAGCGCGCCGCCGAGGCCGCCGAGCCCAGCGGTCAGCGAGGAAGCGATCGCGGTCAGGGCGAGGGTTGCCATTAGAGAGACTCCTAGAGTGGGGCGGCCGGGAAAGAGGCCGCCCAGGCGATCCGCCCCGCCCAGGCGGAAAGCGGGACCTCGACAACCCCGAGCCGTTCGGTCGCGTGAATGAAGCGGCCGCACTGGGCGAGGATTCCGACATGGGCCTCGTGGCCATCGGTCCGCCGGATCGCGACCAGATCGCCGGGGCCGGCCTCGGCCGGCCGGCGCGGCAGCATATGGCGATCGCCGAGGGCGATCAGGTGGCGCGGCCATGCCGCCGCCCAATCGGGCGACCAGGGCAGCGCCGGCGGCGCGGGCGCGCCGGTCACGGCCGCCCAAACGCCCCGCGCTAGGCCGATGCAGTCGCAGCCGACCCCCCGCAGGCTCGCGCCGCGGGCGTAGGGCGTGCCGATCCAACCTCGCGCGATTAGGAGAACTAAACGAGCGTCCGCGGCAGGTGGGACGCCGGAGGCATCTTGCATGGCAGTCCCTTTGGTTGCATACATTAGCAAGCAACAAGATAATATGTAGGGTCTACATTGACACAAGAAGTTATGTTGTGGCTGAAGAATGCGTTCTTAAATACGGCAACTGCGACCGCATTGGTTGTAATTATCGCACTATTGTTTAGAGACTCAATTCTACATTTTATACAGAAGCGAGTTGAATCTACTTTCTCATCCCGCCTTGCCAAGCTTGAGAGTGACTTGCGAAAGAATGAGAATGAGATGCGCGACTCGCAGTCACATATTTTAGAAAAGATACGGAAAGAGAGCGACGTTTTAGTCGATAGCAGAATTGAAGCGGTAAAGGCCATATGGAAGGCGCATTGTGAGGCTCAACAACTTGCGTTCTACGCTAACTTCCTGAAGGTTCTTAAGTTCGAGGCAATCGGGAAGGCTATCGGAGAGGCCGGCATGAAGGAGTTTGCCGGTACGATAGGTGCCGGATTGGAAAACGAGAAATTTGTCGAACTTGGGCGTAAAGCCAGCGGACTTGAGTATAGACCGTTCGTCCCCGAGAGAATATGGGACCTGCACACGGCGTACAATATGGTGATGTTCTCAGCAGCAGGAACCTGGCTGCTTTGGAAAATCGGGATGGACCCGGTGAAGATAACTGATACTTCGAAAATGATTGAGCTGGTCTCGCGAGTCCTTCCGACGTATGCCGCATATATCGAGAAGTACAAGTTGACGGCACTGTATCACCTTGCGGACGAGTTAGACGCAAACCTCGTAAGTGAAATGAGGCATCTGCTTACGGGTGAGGCCACGGATATCGAAGCCGCGCGGAGAGCGTCAAAGGCAATGGCGACGGCCCAGTTCGCCAGATCAGATCCAGCAATACTCAAAGCGGCAAGCGATCTCGCAGCCCGCTACGCCGATCCAGATACTCCGCAACCGCAATGAGTTTCAGTCACCGGATCGTCGCCCCCCATCAAGCGCCGGGTCGCCCGTGACAGCATACTCGGCCGCGAAGCCCTCGCCGGGCATTTGCGGGAAGCCGCGGAAGTTGACCGCGTTCGCGAACTTGGCCCGGCAGGTCGCAAAGGTCTTGTCGCATCCGGCGGTCACGGTGAAGGCGTCGCCGGCCTCGATCGGGAAAGGCGGGTCGCGCCAAAGCGCGATCGTCCGCCCGGCGATCCCGCTTCCGAAGGCGCGGACCTCGGACCGCGTTCCGGCATTCGCCCCCGAGGCCCAGGTCAGGACTCCGCGGTTGAACCAGCCGAGCGCGAAGCCGCCGAGGCCGGTCACGGTGAAGCCGTCCGCGAGCAAAGCCGCGACCGCGCCCGAGCCCGTGAAGCTCGCGCCGTCGAGATCAACCCCGCAGCGGGAATCCCCGACCGCGGCCGAGCATTCGGGAATGAAGCGGCTGCCGGCCTTCGCGCCCAGGCGGGCGACCTCGGACCGCATCTCGGCGCGGAACCCGACCTCGCCGCGCTCGACCTCGCCGACGATAAAGGTCCCCTGCAATTGCCGGGCGGCCGGCGCGCTCCAATTCACGTCGAAGATCTCGACCCGCGCGCCGTCATAGACGCCCCGGATCAGATCGGCTGGGGTGATCCGGTCCGAGGACAAGGCCCCGGCAATGTCCTGATCGTCAACCGCGAGGCCCAGGGACTCGGACAATTCCGAGCCCTCGAAGGCCGAGGCCGCCTCATAGGTCAGGCCGCCGAAGGTGATCGGGGCGTCATGGTCGGTAAAGCCCAGGACCTCGCCGTCGGCGCGCTCGACCCGCCAGCAAAGCGCCCGCGTCGTGTTGCCGGTGGCAAGGTGAGCGATGTACTCGGACTCGCTCATTCTCGGACCTCGATCAAGGGGACCTCGGGGATCGAGCCGACCCCGCGGTCATCGGCGAAGAACGCCATATCGACCGCGATCGAGGCCGAGGCGAAGCGGACCGGAACGTCGAACTCGAAGCCGGCGCGGACCGCCTCGCCGGGGTCGGGCGCGGTGGTGAAGGTGACGAGTCCGGTCAGGTGGTTGACCGACCAGCCCGAGCCGAGGGCGACGCCCGCGACCGCGACGTTGACGGTCCCGGCGACGGGTTTCGTGATCTCGCGCCAGTAGGGCGCGAGCGACCCGTATCGCTTGCGCAGTTGAAACGTGACCGCCTCGCCGTCGCCGGTGCCGAGCAGTTGGTCGGTCGCCGCCGGCGTCGCCGAGGGCGCGCAGCTCTTGAAGTCCGACCAGTCGCGGAAGCGGAAGGAATGCAGCGGCCCGCGCATTTCCTCGAAAAGCGCCAGGACCTCGCCGAGATCGTCGGCGGTCCTGATCCCGAGGCCGGCCTGATAGGACCGCCGCGAGGCGTGCCATCGGGCGTTGCGTTCCTCGAAGCCGGACGCGAGGGGCGCGATATTGACCCGCCGCTCGGGGCCGCCGACAACCCCGCCGGCGACGTTGCGGGGAAACGAAACGTCAAAGAAAGCCATTGCCGCGCGCCCTCGGGGTTGTGGTGGCGAAAACAGGCCCTCGGGGTTGTGAGCCCCGAGGGCGAGGGTCAGAGGTTGCGCGAGCCGCGCGAAACCGCCCGCGAGATCGTCGCGGCGACCTGTCCCCGGCTCGCCTCGAAGGCCGCCGGATTCGGGGTCGAGATATTGACGATCACGGGGGCCGAGCCGCGCGGATCGCCGCGCCGGGCGACGGAAACCCGCTCGCCCTTCGAGACCCGCATGACCGCGACGTTCCGGTCGATCCCGCCCTTGCCGCCGACCTCGAAATCGCCGCCGTTGGCGAAGCTCGGGAGGCCGCCGCCGCCGCCGAACAGGCCGCCCAGGACCTTGCCGAAGAAACCGGCGATCCCGCCGCCGCCGCCAGCGCCGCCCGAGCCGAGCCCCTGGGCCGCCTCGGCGACCCGGCGGAAAGCATCGTTGACGATCCCGTCCGCCATTTGGTTTGCGGTATCGAGCATCCGGTCGGCGAAGCCGCGGAACGAAAGATCGCCCTCGCGGATCATGCCGCCGATCGCCGCGCCGACCCCGCTCGCGAGGTCCTGAAACCGGCCGCCGACCGTCTCGGTCGCCGCCGTCGCCGGATCGACCATGTTGCCTTGCAGCTTGCCGAACTCGAGCCCGACCTCGGCGACCATATCGGGGACGTAGGAATGCCCGACGACTCGGTCATAGAGCCGGGCGAAGGCGTCGCCGACCCATTCGACCTTGCCGACAACCCAATCGAAGGCGGCGCGAAGGCCCTCGGTCAGCCATTGCTTGATTTCCTCGACCGCCTTCGCGACCGCCGCCGCCGTCTCGGGAAAGACCGCGATGAAGGTATCCGCCATCGCCCGCAGCGCGAGCGAGATCGGCGCAAAGGCTTTCTCGAAAAGGCTCATCTCGCCCCAGGCATGCTTGAACCAGCCGATCGTTGCCTCGATCTGCGGCCAAAAGGCGATCATCGCCGCGCTGACCGCGGCGATCCCGGCGGCGATCCCGATAACCGGCAGCGAGGCCGCGCCCAGGACAGCGACCAGGACCCCGAGGCCGGCGACAACCGGGCCGATCGCGACCGCGGCGAGACCGAACAGGACGATGAATTTTTGCATCGGCGCGGGCAGTCCGGTGAAGGCCCCGACCACGGTTTGCATGATCGCGACCAACGGCCGGGCGACCTCGGCGAGAACGCCCCCGACCGACTCTTGCAGGTCGCCCCAGGCGTTGCGGAACTGATCGACAAAGCCGAGGCCCGCGGCGGCCGCCGCCTCGGCCTGTCCGCCGAACTGGCGGGCGAGCTCGTCGAGGATCAGCCCTTGCGCCTGGGCGATCTCGCCCGTATCGACCAGGGCCTTGATCGTCGCTTTCTGATCCTCGGAAAACTGAATGCCGGCGCGGCCGAGCCCGGCGAGCCCCTTGATCGGATCATTCAGCGCCTTGCCGACCTGAATCGCCGTGCCTTTGAGGTCGGTTTTCATCACAGTCGAGATATCGAGGATCGACTGTTGCGCCCGGCGGAAGGCGTCGCCCGAGACGTTGGTGAAGGTCAGCAGTTGCGCGGTCACGTCGCCGAGGACCTGATCGCCGTCGAAGCGGGTCGCCCGCTGAAACCCGGCGGCCATTTCCCCCAATTGCTCGGCGGTGAAGCCGGCCGCGCCGCCGGTCGAGCGGATCGCCTGGGCGACGGCCGTTTGCGCCTTCTCGGCGTCATCCCAGGCTTGCAGCGAGCCGGCGAAGGCGAGGCCGAGGCTTGCGCCGACCTCGGTCATTGCCGCGCCGGCCTTCACCAGCCCCGCGCCGAACCGCTTGACCCGCTCGTTTGCGGACGCGACCGCGCCCTCGACCCCGCGCAGGTTTGCCTTGACCTTGGCGAAGGCCGCGCCGGTCGCGTCGGCCGCCTTGATCCGAAAGAACAGGTCGCGCATCTCAGGATTCCTTGCGGGATAGGTAGGCCATCCAGCCCCTTATTTCCTCGACCGGCAGGTCGAGGATTTCGCCGAGCGATTTGTGGAGCGCGAGGGCGAGGGCGTAGAGGTTGCGGGTCTCAGTGTCGCCCTCGATCAGTTTCCCAGGTCGTCGCCGTCCTCGTCGCCGTCCTCGTCGCCCTTGCCGCGATCGCCACCCAGGATCGCGGTCGCGACCCGCGCGATTACCTTCGGGTCGAGGGCATTCTCGAAGACCTTCAAGGTCGCCGGCGTGTCCTCGAAGGCGGGCGAGCCGTCCGCCTTGCGGGCGAACAGGATCACCGCGAACGCCATCAACCGGGCGTCGTTTTTGTCGCCGGCGCGGGCGGCGAGTTTCTGGCGTTGCCGCAGCGTGACCGGGGCGAAGTAGACTTCGCCGCCCGCGCCGTCCTCGTCGGCCCATTCGGGGACCGCGATTTTCTGATTGCGCATCCGGTCGAAGTGCGCGCGAGCGCGTTCAAGCATGTCGGACATGGGAGTCGACTCCGAGAAAGGAAAGCGCTGACGCCGGGGATCGGCGACCGCGCGGGATCAGGCGGCGGCGGGCGGCGCGGCGGCGGTCAGGGCGTTTCGACCGTATCGGTCGCGAGCGCCCCCTGACCCTCGAAGTTGAAGGTGATCGTGACGAAATCGCCCTTCGGGGCCGAAATCGGCCGGCCGGAAATGATCGCGTTCCCCGAGTAGTAGGTCGCGCCCTCGGCGGTCGAATGCGGATAGAACTCGATCGCGACGATCGCGCCGGGGATCAGCGCCGCCTGCCCTTCGTCCTCGGGGTCGAGGTAGCATTCGACGTTGCCCGACCACGATTGCATCAGGGTTTCCGAGGTCGTCCAGGCTTCGCCCATCCCCCAGCCTTTGACCGTCTCGGTCTGAATGTCGAGCGACCAGCTTTGCACGGCCGCGACCGTGTTCGCGCCGATCTTGACCGCGCCGTTCTTGCCGATGTGATAGGCCATGCCGTCACGTCCTTTCGAGGATCAGGCGGGCGAGGCCCGTCCCGTCCGGTTGAATGCTGCGGACGGTCCAGGCCGTCGCGCCGAGGGTCAGGGTGTCGCCGTCGCCCGCGCCCGCCGGCAGCATGGCCGCCCGACAGGTGAAAACCGGGGTCGAGGTCGAGACGCCCGGCCAGTCCCCGAGCGGTGCGGCGACCGCATGGGCGGCGGTGAAGATCCCGCCGACCTCGACCGCCGGGCTGCCGGCGGCGAGCGCGTAGGACCCGAGTGAGCCGAAGCCGTCCGGGTCGAAGAAGACCGCGAAGTCGTCGGCGTCCTCAATCCCGGCCATCGTCGCCCCCGAGGCCGAGGGCGCGCCCCTGGGGCGCGGCCCCGAGCCGGCGGTTATCGAGCGGCGGGATCGGGCCGGCGGACGGGACCTTGCGCCTGGGCGGCGTCGGCGGCGGCGCGGGCGGCGCGCCGCCGATCATCGCCGGGGCCTCGGCTTGGGGACCTGGGCGGCCGGCGCGCCGGGCGGTTTCGCCGGCGCGAGATCGGGTTCGGGCGGATCGCCGCGAAGGGTGCGGGCGGCGCGGATCGCCTCGATCACGTTGTCGTCGCGGATCAGGTGATCGGCCGCGACCCGCGCGAGCGCGGTCAAGGAAATTCCGTCGATCCGGTTTTCGACCAGGGCGAGGACCGCGAGCGCGAGGCCGCCGGCCGCAAGGTCGATCCAGACCGGATCGACCGCCGCGAGCGCCGGGACGAAATGCGCCGCGAGGCCCAGGCATCCGACCAGAACCGCCGCGATTTCCCGGCGGATAGTCGAGAAATTCGAGAGCATGTCGGGGACTCCGAAAAAGAAAGGCCCGCCCCCGAAAGGGCGGGCCGAGGCGCGGGCGAGCCCTTACGGGATCAGGCGGCCATAGCAGAACGACTCGGCGTGCCGGATCGCGAAATCCACGTCCTGAAACGCGATGACGCGAACCGCGCCGGTCGTCGCCGCGGTGTAGGGATCGACCGTGAGGTCGAGGCCCGACCACATGCCGATCACGAAATCGGCCCAGTTGCCGAGCCACACGTCGCCGGCCGCCGCCTGATTGGAGACGATCGAGCGGTAGCCGTTGACCTGCCCGTCATCGCCCATCACGAAAACCGGGTGCCCGGAGACCTTCGGGGTGGTCTTGAAGTAACCCCGCAGGGTGGCGTTGAAGATGTACGCCATCGAGTCCACGTCGGCGTCGTCGGCGGCGATCGCCGACTCCATCGCGACGATCTCGGCGAAGGTCGGCGCGCCCGAGGCGGCGAAGTCCACCGCGTTGATCGGGGTCGCGTAGTCCTTCAGGCCGTCCGGCGCGTCGGTGTCGGCCGAGCCGTTGAGGGCGACTCCGTCGATCGCGAGCGCGATCACGGTCGCGAGGTCGCGGCGGACCAGGGCCTCGACATCAACGCTCGACTGCAACAGCAGCCGGCGCGAGATCTCGGTGAACGCCCCGACCGTGTGCGGGGTCATCGTGACCTGATCGAAGGCCGCGCCGCTTTGCGTCGGCGCGCTATCCTCGCCGACCCAATAGGCCGTCGCGCCGCCGGTCTGGCGCGGGATCGCGATGTTGCCGACCAGGCCGCCGAGCATGGTCGGATTGGCGCGCATGATCGCCGATTTCCGGCGCAGAAGGTCGATGAAGGACCCCGACAGGAGATCGGTCGCGATCAGGTCCGATCCGGCGGTCGCCGAGCCGGCAGTCAGGTCGGCGGCGCGCTTGCCGGCAGCGAAGTCGGCGCGGGTCAGCACGTCGGCCGGGATCATCAGGCCCTTCGGCGTGGTCCGCATCTTCTCGGCGGCCGCCTCGGACGCCTCGATCTCGAAGCCGGCGGCGGCGCGGAATTTCGCATCGGTCGGGTTGGCGAGGTAGTTGATCGCGTTGACCAGCGAATAGCGCCGGACCTCGCCCTCGGTCATGCCGATCTTCGCCGCGCCCGAGCGGATCGGGGTCTTGTCGCCGCTCGCGAGGTGGTCGAGGACCTTGCGCTGAAAGGCCGCGACGGTGGTGCCGCCGTCGATCGCCGCCTCGACCTCGGCGTCGGGCAGGCCGAACTTGCGGCCCATCGTGGTGATATCGCGAATGCGGGCGCGCTCGGGGCCGACCTGATCGGCCGACTTCGGCTCGGCGGCGGCGCGGGCGGCCTCGGCGGCGACCGCCGGATCGGCGGGGGCGGCAACGGCGGCGGGAACGGGGGTCGTCATGGGGGAAGCTCTTTCGGTGAGGGTGAGGGTGATCGTTTCCATCGAGGGCTCGGCCCGCCCGATCCCGACGGTTTCGTCGGCGGGAAGCGAGACGAGCGAGATCTCGAAGGGGGTCCAGCGTGTCGCGCGGTAGACCGGAATCCCGTCGCGCTCGCCGGCGCGCTCGGCCTTGTCGATCCGGTATCCGACAGAGACCCCGCTGATTTCGCCGTCGCGGACTCGCGCGAGCAATTCGGAGGCGCGCGCGCTCTTGCCAAAGCGCACAACTGCAACGCCCCGGCCCTCGGCGATTTCGGCCGACTCCACGGTTCCGACCTGGGAATCGAGGGTCGCCCGGTGGTCGGCGAGCAACGGCATCACGCCCGCCGCGAGGCGGGAGAGGTCAATTTCGCCGTCGCGGTGCCCGAGGACCTCGAAGCCGAACAAACGCTCGACCGCGGTCTCGGACGAAAACGACAGGCGAATGCGGCGATCGTCCTCGCCGGAGGACTCGGCCGCCGGGTCGGGCGCGACCGCGCGCTCGACCTTGCCCGCCCGGTAGAGCCGGGCGGGAATCTGAAGTGCGGTCATCGGGTACTCCTTAAGCGTCGGGGTCGGGCGGGTCCGCCTGGGCTGGCGCGGCGGGCCTCGGCGCGCCGGTCAGGACGGCCGGGATCGGGACGCCCTTCTCGCGCATCATCGCGAGGTCGTTCGCGAGTTGCGTCACGGTCGCCTCGAAGTCCTCGCCGCGCTCGCCGACGATCTGCGAGGGGGTTTTCAGCCCGTTGCGCAAGTCGGCTTCGTTGGCGAGTGCATCGTCCTTCGGGTTGACTGAAGGCCAGGACCGCGCCCGCCACGTCGCGGCCTCAAATTTCTCCGCCTTGGCGAGCGGCAGGTTGACCGCGTTCGCCAGCGCGAAGGGAAGCCAGCGTCGGAAGACCTCGCCGTGCAGCGTCTCGAAAAGGTCCCGCTGAAACATGCGCCATTCGTCGCGCTCCTCGCCGAGCCCGGCGCGCAAACTCGAGAAATTCGCGCCTTCCATGTCCGAGGTCAGGCCGGCATAGGAAACGCCCAGGCCGGCCGCGCCGCCCCGCAGCATCGCCTTGTTGAAGGCCGGCATTTCCCCGTCAGGGTAATTGGGCGACCAGTTGGCGAGGTCGACTCCCGGCGGCAGCATCGCGGTCATGCCCGGCGTGATCTCGTCGGGAATGTCCGCCTCGGTCGGGGCCGCGCTCGGACTATCGTCCGCCTCTTGCTTGAAGAAGGCCGCGACCGCCGCGCCATAGTGCGCCGCCGCCAGCGCCGACTCCTCGTACCGCGACAGCATGTTGAAGCGCCGCAACGCCGTGTGCGACTGCGGGACCCCGAACTCTTGCTCGGCTTCGGTCGGCCGCCAGGCGTGAATGATATCCTCAGCGGCGACCCGGACCTTGCGCCGGCGGCCGGCGCCGGTCGACTCGGCCGGGTGCGAGGTGAACAGGTGATAGGCGAGCGCCCGGCCGAGCGCGTCGAATTCGATCCCGCCGCGGACAAAGCGACCGTCGCGCAACTCGGCGTTATGGGTCAGGTCGAGCAGGTCGAAATTCAGCGGCGCGACCTGAAAGCCGAACGGGCCGAATTCCGCGCCGCGCATGATCCGCAGGAGGAAATTGCCCTCGCGGGCGAGCATGGTCGCCGCGATGTTTTCGACATTCCACCACGACAGGCGGCCGCAGGGCGTCGCGTTGCCGCGGGTCCCCCACGCTTCCCAGGCCGATTCGATCTTCGCGTTCGCGATCCGGTCCGGCTTGCCGCTCGGGTCGCGCACGTCCATTTGCAGCGCGATCCCGCGGCGGCCGATCACATGCCGCCGGACCATCATCTCGTAAGATCGAACGTAGTCGATATTTTGCGCCGCATAGCGGGCATGGGCGATCAGGCCGCGCAGGTCGCGCCGGGTTTCGTCCCGGCTCGAAATCGAGACCCCGAGGCCGTCGAACCCGGTCGTCAGCCGGCCGGGCCGCGCCGCCTTGAAGGCGCGGGCCGCCTCGGGCTCGACCGCGGCGACCTGGGCGGCGAGGACTGGCTCGCGGCGCGCCGGCGCGGCCGCGCGGCGGAAGGGCCAGAAGCCGCGCTTACTCATCGGCGAACCTCATCGGGCGATAGGCGATCGGCCCGGCCCCGCCCTCGCGGCGGACGATCGCGGCATAGCGGGCGCGCGCGGCGATCAGCTCGGGCAGCGGAATGCGCGCGATCGAGCGGCCCTCGATCGCGTAGGTTTGCGCGTCCTTCGTCACCTTGCCCTCGATCGTCGCGTCGATCGCGTCGAGGATTCGCCGCGCCGCCGAGCGGGTGTCGGCGGCGGTCGCGGCGAGCGGATCGGGCAGGACCTCGAAGGTCCCCGAGGCGAAGGCGGCGCGGGTTTCGTGAACCGCGTCGGTCGCGAGCAGGACCCAGCGCCAGCGCCCAGGCGCGAGGGCCGCGGTGTCGCCGGCGGCGACCGCGAAGCCGACCGCGACCGGATTCGGCGCGGTCGCCTCGACCTCGACCCTCGCGCCGCCGGCCTCGGGGGCGAGGGCGTAGGTCAGGACATAGGCGGCCGAGGGATAGTCCGCCGGGTCGGCGATTTCCCAGGCCCAGCTATCGCCGGCGAACAGCCGCGCCGGCGGGGCGTAGATCGAGCAATCGGCCATGCGGCCCCTCATCGGTTTCAGGTTGCGGAGCGGCGGCGGAACAGCGCCAGGACCGCGGCGAGTAGCGCGGCGAGGCCGCCGGCGGGCGCGGGCGCGGCCGGGGCGGACGAGGCCGCCGGCGGCCTCGCGCCGGCCAGCCGCCGCCATTCCTCGACCGCCGCGTTAGCATCGGGGTCGATCAATTCGGGTCCTGCCTCCAAATGACTTTCGCCAGCGTGTCGAATTCGGTAGGAAGCGCCCTCGCTTGTGCCGCGAAAAGGAATGCTTCCCGTGCTGCACGCTACCGAAGAAGAAACCGACCAGATCGTCGGGTATATGGAATGGCAGGCGCCAGACCTAACGGTTCAATTCGTTCAGAAGATCTACAGCGAGTCCGTAGCGGGTCATCAGCACGACGTTTGGGATGTTCATACAGATAAAGATCGTTGGTGGGTCATAACGAACCCCACGAACCTTTATTCGCAGGACCAATTTCCCAATATGGACCTTGCTCTGACATTCCACATCGGCTTGTGCATCCGCATCCCGCGTTCCGAGAAACCAACGATTGCGGGACAGCCGGTCGAGCCCTTTGTCGAGTGCTTGCGCTACTTGAAAGAAGCCTCGGACGCTCTTTCACAGGCTGAAGAGGTTGCCGACTATCAAGCAATCGGAGTGAGGTGTCGCGAAGGGCTCCTCGCTTTCACGTCGATGGCGCAAAAGGTGGTGCCGTGGACGGGCGACGCCCCACAGCCAAAGCAGGCGGATTTTAAGGCGTGGGTCGATCATGTCTGTAACTCGACCTTGCCCGGTGAGCATCACGCATACCGGCGGCAGCTTTTCAAAAACCTCCTGAATGGCGCGTGGACATTCACAAACTGGCTGACGCACGCCAAGCGGTCCCACTGGCATGACGCAGACGCGGCAGTCTCGACTTGCGAGAATGCGGTTTCCCTCTGCATGTTCGCCTTGATCCAGCATTTTCGCGGCGTGCCTCCCGAGTGTCCGGCTTGCGGCTCGCAGCGTCTTTCTCCGGAACGGGCCTTTAACCCGGAAACGGGGGAGGAATGGGAACGCCCGAACTGCACAAAGTGCGACTGGACCGGGCAGCCCGTTCGCATCGAGCAGTCGATCTCGGAGCCGGAAGCCGCGAAGGCTCCCCCCGACAGTCCTTGTGTGTTGCCGACCGTTCCACTGCGCCGGTTGTTGAAGCCGGGAGAGGGCTTATAGGGCCTCTAAAACGGAATCTCGTCGTCCAGCTCGGGGCCGGGGCGCGAGGCTCCGCCGCCGCCCGAGGACCCGCTGCCGTCGCCCGAGCCGCCCAGGTCGCGGACGTTCGGGACGTAGAGCGCGCCGGTGTAACCCGAGACCACGATCTCGGTCGAAAACCGATCGTTGCCCGCCTGATCCTGCCATTTGCGGGTTTCGAGCCGGCCCGAGACGCAAACCGTCATACCCTTGCGCAGCCGGGCGGCGATATCGGCGAGGAAGTCGTTTTTGACCTCGACCCGGTGCCATTCGGTCTTTTCGCGGACCTCGCCGGTCTGGCGGTCCTTCCAGCGTTCCGAGGTCGCGAGCGACAGCGACGTGACCTTGCCGCCGCTCGGAAAGGTGCGGACCTCGGGGTCGCGGCCAAGATTGCCGATCAGGTCGACTCGATTGAGGGTGTAGCCCATGCGCGGCCCTTTCAGGTCCGAAGGATGCTATCGCCGCGCGCGGCGGCCTCGGCCCAGGCGACCGCCTCGGCGAGCCGGGCGCGGGCCTGATCGACCTCGGGACAGTCGCCCAGTTGCCCTAGAAGCTCCGAGAAGCGCGCGGCGCAGGCGTTCAGCTTGGCGGCGGTCGCCGGCGGGTGCCCGCCCCATTCGTCCGAGCCGGGGCTAGGCCGTGACATGCTTCACAGCCCACATTGCCGCTTGCTCGGCGTTCGTGATCGCGAGCGCCATTTCGCGGCTCCCGCCGATCTCACGACATAGGCCGATGAAGGCGGCGGTTGCCGCCTTGAGCGCGACGATCTGCCCGCGCTCGGCTTCGGTCAGGACCCGATAGTCGGCGCGGACCGCCGCGCGGGCGTCCGCATCGGACGGGAAGCTCGCCCGCGGTGCGGGGGTCGCCGGCGTCGCGGCGTGGTCGAAATCCATCAAGGGGACAGGTCCTCGGGCTTACCAGCCCGAGAAGTCCGGGCGAGGGCGGATCGGCCGCCGGTTGCGTTTCACGGGTCGCGCCGCCGCCGCCGGGGCCTCGCCCTCGGGCTCGGGCGGGGCCTCGGGCGCGGCATTGCTCAGGTCGGCGAAGGCGTTTTCGGGGCCGGCGATCGCCCAGGGCGGCGGCCGGTCCGGGTTGATCTTCTCGACCCCGAGGACGATCCCGAGCGCGAGGGCGTAGACCGACAGGTCGAGGCTTTCGTTTCGCCCGACCCCCGGCCGCTTTTCCCAGCGGCCCGAGGCGTCGCGCCGCTCGGCGGCGTATTCAGCGAACAGGTCGGGCGGGGCGTCGCGCGGGATCAACAGCGCGCGGGTCCCTTCGTCGCCGCGGGTCAGGCTCGCGGCGATTTCGTCCTTAAGCCGGTCGGTCGCGGCCCAAATGATTCGCACGTCCTTCGCGACATGCCGCTTGCCCTTATGCGCCGTCTCGGGCGCGGCGACCTCGGCGCGCTTCGAGCGATCGCCGCCGCGACCGCGGATCAGGTGGAAGCGGCGCGGGTGCGTCGCCCGGACCGATCGCCAAAAGGCGTAAGCGTTCGGGGTGACGCCCGCCTCGCCGCCGGCGTCAATCACGATCCCGAGCGCCCGCAGCGCGTAGCCCGCGCCTTGAACCGGCCAGGACCGATCGGCGAGGTCGAGCAGCGCGGCCCAATCCTCGCCGAAGCGCGCCGGGTCGATCCGCCGCCCCTCGCGCCTTGGCGCGCTCGGCGGCGGCGTGTGCAGGTCGAAACGGTCGATCACGGTCCGCTCTAGGTCCGCGCCCCATGCCTCGACCTGGGCGACGAAACGCCCGGATTGCACGTCAACCGCGATCGTCAGGAACCGGGTCGCCGGCGGGGCCATCCGCCAGGGCCGATCGGTGGCGAGCGAGCGCAATCCGGCTTCGTCCAGCGCCGCGGTTGAGGCCGCCGCCCGGCTCGCATAGGGCAAGCCGAGGTCGAGGTTTGTCGCCGATTTCAACAGCGTCTCGTCGCCCGTCGCGTCGAATTGCGCTTCGCCTTCGAGGTAGCGGGTGACGATCTGCGCCCAGGTCGCGAGCGCCGCCGCCGGGCCTTGCAGCCAGTAAGAGACGGTCGCGGCGCGTCGGGTGAGCGGGCCGAGCGGGGCGGTCGAGCCGTCGCCGGTTTCGTGCAGCCAGCGGCCGCGCCGGTTCAAAGTCGCCTTGACTGAATGCTCGATCACGCCCCCGCAATGCGGGCAAACCATGTAAGCCGCCGCGCCCCGCTCGGCCGGGGTCCCGTCGCGGGGATAGTGCAGCCGGTCGAATGCCGGCTCGAATTCGTTCTCGCAATGCGGGCAGGGCCAATACCAGCGGCCCCGTGTCCCGGCGTTGTAGAGGCCGACGATCCCGTCGCAGGGCGGGGCCTCATGTGGGGTCGAGGGTTGCCAAGTCTCATCGAGGATCGGGAAGCCGGGCGACGCCTCGGCGACGGTCATTCCGCGGGTTCCGCTCGATTGCGTCCGCTTGCGCCCGAGGGCGAAGGCCGAGCCCTCGCCGCCGAGGTCCTGGGGGAAGCGGTCGTAATCGGTCAGCAGGACCAGCGGGATCGAGCGCGCCGATAGCTGTTGCACAACCGGCCATCCGATCGTGAGGCGCGCCCCCGCGAGAAACCGCTTGTCGAAAGTGTTGTCGGCCCCCTTGCCCTTCGCCAGCCGGGCCGCAAGCTCGGGCGAGTGCCGGATCAGCTTGTCGATCGTCTCGATCGAGAACTCGCGCGCCGCCGCTTGCGTCATGTGAACCACATGCACAAGTCGGGGCGCGGCGAGGATCGCGTGAACCAGCGGGTTAAGGATCAGCGCCTCGGTCTTGCTCGACCGGGCGGGGCCGACGAAAGCCAGCGCCTCGAAGCGCCGGGACCCGGCCGAGTCCATCGGCTCGACCATGTAGGGGGCGACATCGTTCCGCCAGGGGACCCAATGCCCGCCGGCCTCGACCATGCGCCGACAGGCCGCCTCGGATATCGCGACCCGCGCCGGCGGCGCGAGGGCGGGCAGCGCCGCCCGGACGATCTCAGCCGCGGACCGCAACGGGGGCAGCGCGGCCCCCGGCGTGAATTTCTGCGGACGTTCTGCGAGCAAGGTCCGGGTCCCCTTCGAGACTGTATCCGCGGCCGTGCGCGGTCGCGATCCAGAGGCCCGAGGCGGCGAGTTTCGGCCGCAGCCGGTGCAGGTAGACCCCGACCAGCGCCCGCGCGCGGTCGGGGGTGACGGGGCCGCCGCTCGGGCGGATCGCCTCGGCGAGCGCCTGGGCCGAGACGATCTTGCCGGGGTCCTCGCCGAGCCGGGCGAGCAACCGCCCTTCAAGCGGGGTCAGAAATTCGCGGGTGCGCGGCCGCCCGGTCGGGCGCGGCCTCGGCTTTCGGCCGGCCGCCGCCGTTTGCAGCGTCGCGATCGCGGCGCGCAGGGCGTGGCATTCTTCGATCAGTTGATCGAACGAAAGGCATTCGGGATCGGGTCGGTCCGACAGGTCGAGCATGTTGCGAGATCCACAAGCAAGAAAGCGCCCGGCCCGACCAGGGTCAGGCCGAAGCCGTGCGCCTCGACCGCCGACTCGAAGGGCCAGGGCTCGGCGAAGCCATAGCCCCAGGCGGCGGACCGATCCCACGGGCCGGGATAGCAGCGCCGCGGGGGCGCGAAAGGCGAATTCGTCATGGCGAGCGCCCGCAGCCGAACCGGCGCGGCCTCGGGCTCGGGCGGGGCCGCGACCTCGGCGACCTCGGCGTCCGCAACGCGCGGCGACAACAGGATCGCCACAAGGCCGACGATCCCGCCGGCGAGATAGAGCAGGCCCACAACCCGCATCAGCCCGTGCCACACGTCGAGCGCGATTTGCATGTCGATCCCCCGTCCCCCGGCCATCCTGGGGGGCGGGGGAACCGCCGGCAATTGCCGCGGCGCGGCAGGGTTAGCGGGCCTCGGCGTCCCCGCGCCCCAGGTCGTAGAGGTCGGCGATCCGCCGGCGCGCGCCTTCGAGGATATCGTCGCAGATCGCTTGCGCCGCCTCGACCCCCGCGCCGTCGAGCCCAAGCTCGCGGGCGAGCCGGTCGGGGGCCGCGTCGAGGCCGTCGCGGACCTCGGCGAAGATCGCTTGCAGCGCCTCGGCGACCTCGGCCGCCGCGATCAATTCGCCGCGGGCGCGGGCCGCGTCGGTCCAAGCCTTTTCGAGTTGCAGCGTCTCGATCGCGTCGCGCTTCGAGAGGCCGGGATCGCCGCCGGGCGCGACGGTCCCGCCGGTCAGGGCGAGCCGTAGCTGTTGCGTCGCGTCCTCGGCCGCGAGGCGCGCCGCTCGATCGTCCGCCTCGCGGCGGCGCATCCAGGCGAAGCAAAGCGACAGGCGGAATTGGTAGCTGCGGCCGTTGGTCCCCTCGACCTCGACAGGCAGGCCCAGGCGTCGCCAATGGGCGAGCGTGGTTTGCGAGGTCCCGAGGGCGTCGGCGAGTTGGTACTGATTCACAACCGCGTCGGGGACCCCGGCGGGCAGCGGATAGGCGAGGACCAGGGCGGTTTCGTCCGCGTCGAGGGGCCGCAAGGGCGAGCCCTCGCCGGCCGGCCCGAGCGGCGCATCGGTCATAAGAGCAACAACCCCAATTGATAGGGCGGCCGCCGCCGCCCCAAGTTTGCCCAACAAAGCGCGATCGCGAATTACCCGCGTGGCTTAGTGTGCGGAAGGACCCGTGCGTCTTACCGGGCCGAGGCGAGCGCCCGCTTGATCGCGCGCTCGAAGGCGATCGGGAAGTAGGCCCGCGCCGTCCGCTCGGCGTCGCGCTCGAAGTGCAGGCGCGGCGCATAGGTCGCCCGAGGCTCGAAGGCGACCAGCAGCCGAAGGCGGCCGCCCTTCCAGCGTTGATAGAGGCCCGGCCCGAGGCGTCCGCCCCCAGGCCGGCCCGAGAAAACGTCTTTCGAGGCCGAGGCCCGTTTCAGCGCACCCCGCGGCATGTTGCCGAAGGCGTTGCGGCCGATCGCGACCGGGACCGGGATCGCCTTCGCTTTCGGCGGCCGCTCGCCGCCCTTTTCCTGCCATCGCAGGTAAGCGGCTTGCAGGTCCTTAAGCAGCACGTCGGCCCAAAGCTTGCCCTTGCTCGATCGCAGGATCAGCAGGCCGCGCCGGGTGAAGGGCGTCGGCGCGTCGAGCCGCTTGCCGAGGGCCGCGTCGGCATTGCGCCGGACCGCCTGCGCGGTTTCATTCAGCGCGAGCGAGGTCGCGAAGGGCAGTTGCTTGCGGGCGAAATCCGAGAGGTCGCGCTCGACCTCGCGAATGTTGTGGGCAAACGACAGGTGCATCGGATCGCCCCCTGAAACGGCCGCGCCCCCGACCGGGGGGTCGAGGGCGCGGCGGTGGAGCGGGACAGGTCCGGGGCGATCAGCGGCCCCGCGGGGGGCGATCAGAGCGCCGGGCCGATTCCCGACCGTGGCGAGGGCGTGACCTTGGCATGTTCAGAAGTCAACGGGGATTTCTCCGCGCCTCGACCGGCGCGCGGTCCCCGAGCGCGCCGGCCATCCGCCCGAGGGCGTCGCAAACCGCGGTTTTGACCGCCCTTTCGCGCGGGGCCGAGCGTTTCAGGCCGAGCCCGTCGAGAATGCGCGGGATCGACAGGCCGCCGACCGCGATCGAGCAGATCAGCGACCGGACCCCGATCGTGTCGCCGCGAAGATTGAGCCGGACGAATCCCCCGCCGATCGCCGCGTCGAGGGTCCGCAGGGTGTCCGCCCAGGCGAGCGCCTGAAACTGCCGGCCCTCGCGCGCGCCGATCCCGCCGCCGACCCGCTCCTCGACAAAGCCGCCGCCGCCCGAGGTCCCGCCGGCGGCGACGATCTCGACCGCGAGCGCGAAGGTCGCCGCCGCCTCGCGCCGTGCCGGGTCGAGGGTCGCGAGCAAGGGCGAGCCGCGCCGGCGGTTGACCCGCGCCATGCGCTCGACAACCCGCCGCTCGCCCTCGACCTCTACCTCGACCGTCTCGCCGGTGCGAACCTCGGCGACCTCGACCTCGCCGCAGGCGAGCGCGTTGACCCGCGCGACCTCGACCTCGACCCGGCGCGCCGCCGTCCCGTCCGGGGCTGCGACGATCCGCTCGACCCGTCGCTCGACCTCGACCTCGACCCTCGGCCCGTGATCGCCCTCGACCAGCGCCTCGGCGGTTTGCGGCAGTTTGCGGCGGCCTCGGCGGTTTTCCTGGCCCCTATCCAGCCCATAGGTTTCTGCGCCCATTCTTTTCCTCACATCACTAGACAAAGTGCCGAAAGTGCCGAAAGTGCCGAAGATCTAAGGAAATCAACGGGTTGTCGGAAAATCGGCCGGCAGTTTGTCGGCAATTTCAGGGATTGCTTCGGCGGTTTGCCCGAGCCCTTCCGCACGAGCATTTCAGCGCGGCGCGCAAGCGCCGCTCCGCTTCCCCCTTTCCCCCGACCCAGGGCCGCCGGCATTGCGCCGGCAAACTGCCGAGATCGAGTCCTGGGCGGGGGCGCGGGGGCGCGGTCAGAAAGGCGCGCCGGGGTCGATATCGGCGAGGGCAGCCGGGGGCGGTCCGCCGACCGGCGCGGGGCCGAAACCGCATTGGTGCAGCAGCGCCGCCATGTTGTCGGTGTCCTGCCAGCGCAGGCCCGACCAGAAGCGAATTCCGCCGCCGCCCTTTTTCTGGCGAATGCCCTTCTCTTGCATGATCCGGGTCACGGTTTGCTTGCCGTAGAGCGCCGAGCCGGTCATGTCGCACCATTCGGCGTAGACCCGGAAAAAGGCCGAGGTCCTGATCCCCTCGGCCGAGCCGGGATCGGACCGGCAGCAATCCTTGATAAACTCGCCGAGCGGGTCGGCGTGTTCCATCAGCGAGTCCTTTAGCTCGCGCATCTCCGCCGGCGGGTCGATCCCCGGCGGCGCGCCGATCCCGGCGTCGGCGCGGGCGCGGTACTCGCGCCAGCCGTCGAGCATCCAATTCAGAATGCCCGGCCCCTCGCGCTTCAAGGCCGCCTCGACCTCGACATTCGACCGCCGCTTGCCCTCGGGCAACTCGCGCAAGTTGACCTCGAAAGGGAAGAAGACCAGGCGGCGGCGCGTGCCTTCGTCCTCGTCTTTGATCCTGGGCGTCCGGTTGAAGGACAGGATCGGGAAGGCGGACGGGCGATAATAGAATTGCGCCTGATTGAGCGCGCGGACCGGGCGGGGATCGCCGCCGGTCATCGCCTTGATCTTTTTCCCCGATAGCTCGTCGCGCTCACTCGACTCCGACGCGAGCAGGACCCGCGCGCCGGGAATGTCGATTTCCTCGGGCGTCGCCTTGCCGGCGCTTTCGTTTTGCATGGCGAGGAATAGCTCGATCTTGCAGGGGACCGCGTAGCCCGAGGATTCGCCCAGGACGTTCGCGATCGCGTTGACCGCCGTCGATTTGCCGTTGCCGCCCGGACCGCGGAACAAGAAGGCGCAGGTCGGTTCATTCTTGCCGAACAGGACCGCGCCCATTGAACGCTGAAAGCAGTCGCGGATTGCCTGATCGGGGAGAACCAACTCGAGGAAGGCCCGCCACTCGGGACACTCGGCCCCAGGATCGAATTCGACCCCGGCGCTTTTGGTCGCGTAAAGACTCCGATCGTGCGGTTTCAGCCACTCAGCCCGGATCGCGGCGACCTCGGCGCGGGTCATGTCGGCGGTGAATCCGTCCGCTTGGGCTGCGGCCCGCAGGTCGAGCCGGCCATTCGGCAGGGTCAGCGACCAGGGATCGGCGTCGAGGTCGGCGACCGGGACCCGCAGTCGCCCTTGCATAATTTTCAAAGCCTTCTCCATCTTATCAACGTTGCCGCAGGTGGTTGCGTGCTTGCCGAGCGCGAGCGCCTTCGCCTCGCGCAATGCCTGTTGCGCATCTTCGAGGGTGCGGAAGCCGGGGCGGGATTTCTCCAATTCCTCGGCGAGCCGGTGGCGGATCTCGAACTCGGAATATTCCTCGGCCCAGGCGGCGGCGGCGTCCGCCTCGACCAGCCCTTGCAGCTTTTCCGAGATCAGAAAGGCGCGGACCGCGCCGTCGAGGAAGTTGAAGCGGCCGCCATCCCAAAGCCCCCAGCCCTTGCCGACGACAAAGATCATGTCCTCGCCGACCTCGGCCGCGAGGCGCGAGGCGTTCCATCGGTCGTTTTGCTTGCCCGGTTTGAAGGCCGGCAGGCGCGCGGGATCGGTCGGCGGCGGGACCCCGAGCAATTCCGAAATCAGCGTCATGCGCCTTCGTCCTTCGCTACATCGGCGAAATCGCGGTCGCGATCCCATCGGCCGCCGGGGACCCGGACCTCGGCCGCGATCCCGCGCGCGATCAGTTTCCGGCGGGTCCGCTCGGCGAAGCGCCGGGCGACCTCGCCGCTCTTGCTCGACCCTTCGCCGAGGATCAGGACCGCCCGCACGCCCGCCGGCGGAAGCCAATGGGCGGCGGTCGATTTCAGGTCGGGCAGGTCCGAGGGCAGCGGTTGACCGTTCGGCCCGAGCCCAGGCCCGCGGCCGCGGAAGTCCTCGGGGCCGGCGAGCGCGCCGAGCGAGAGCGCCGCCTCGGCGCCCCAGCGCCCGCCCTTGCCGGCCCCGACCAGGGCGGCCCAGGCGGCGAGCGTCGTCTCGATCCCCTCGCCGACGATCAGGCCGAGCCGCGCCCAGGAAAAGCGGACGGGTTGCCCGAAGATCGCCCCGGTGCGGCCGAGCATCTTTTTCGGGACCTTCGAGCCGTCGCCCAGGCGGGCGCGGCCCTCGGGGGTGATCCATGTCCGGTGAACCCCGACCAGCTCGCCCCGGCCGATCGCGCCGATCATCGCCGGCCCGACATGCGCCGGGCGATCGCGGCGCGGGACCTGACCCTCGGCCCAGAATTCGAGGCGCGGCATCAGCCGCAGCGAGGCCGGGACCCCGCCGATCGCGTCGAGATCGACCCCGCGGGCGGCGAGGTAGCTTTCGAGGACCGGCCCGGCCGGCTCGGACGCGCGCCAGAGCCGGCGCGCCTGATCGAGCCCGCGCGCCGCCGCCGCCGCGGCCTCGGCGGCGGCGCGCGCCCTCGCCTCGGCCGCCGCCGCCAGCCGGTCGGCGAGCATCCGGTCGGCCCCGTCGCGCTCGATCCCCGCATCATCGGCGAGGCGTTTCAGCGCCTCGCCGATCCCGAGCCCGTCGCGCTCGATCAGGAAATCGACAACCGATCCCTTGCGGCCGCAGCCGAAGCATTTGAAGAACCCGCCGACCCCGACGGGCTCTAGGACATGAAAAGAGGCGGTCCGCTCGCCGTGAAAAGGGCAAGGTGCCCAATAGTCGCCGCGCCTCGGATTCGAGAGTTTCTGATCCCAGGCGACGCCCGACCGCTCGGCGAGGCCCCGCAGCGAGACCGACGCCTTGACCCGCTCGGACAGGTGGCCAGCGCCGGCCGCGAAGCGGGTCATCTGATCCCCAGGGCCTCGGCCCGGCGGGCGAATTCAAGCGCGGCCGCGTCCATGTCGAGGCGCGGCGCGCGCCACACGCCCGGATCGGGAAGCCCGGCCCGGTCCTGAGCGGGGAATAGGTCGCGCAACTCGATCGCGAGGGCGAGGTCGTCATAGGCCGCGACCCCGTGGCCGACCGGCAGATCGAACCGCTCGGCGATCGCCAGAAAGACCCCGTGCTCGATCGCCTGCAACTCGGGGACCAGGGCCTTTTTCGGCCGGGTGTCGTCGCCGGTGTAAACCTCGGGCGCGTCGTGAAACAGGATCGCCCGGCGGTAGCGGATCGGGACGCCATCGGCGCGCGCGATTTCGTCACACAAGATCGAATGCTCGGCGACCGAATAGAAGCGCGGCCCCCAGCCGTTGAACCGGGCGGTGCGGGCGAGCGCGGTCGCGATTTCGAGGACCGACCCGACAAAGATCGGCGAGGGCGCGGCGAGGTCGAGGTCCCCCCAGACCCCGGTTGCGGCCGCCGGCGGCGGCGCGGCGAAGGTGTCGGCGAGGTCGGCCCGGCCGGCGATCCGAAGGCCCCAGGCCGCCCCCGCGAGATAGGCGGCGCGCTCGGCCTCGGACCTCGGGATCAGGCGGAACGGGTCGCGGCCGAGGCCGCTTTCGAGCGACAAGCCGGCGTCGGCGGGGACGCCCTTCGTCCACTTGTGGAAGGGGGCGAGATCGTCGTCGGGGGGAGTCATGCGCCGAGCCCTTCGCCGAGGCCGCGCAACCGCGCCTCGATCGCCTCGACCCGCGGCCGCAGGGCGTCGATCTGATCGGCCCACGCCGCCGCGGCCCGCGCCGAGGCGGCGAAGGTCGTCGCGACCGTCTCGGGGTCGCCGCCCAGAGCGGCGAGCAGGCCGTCGACTCGGCCTTCGTAGGCCGCGACCCGATCGCCGATCTCGGCGAGCAGGTTTGCGACCCCATAGAACAACGCTGCGGTCGGCGCACTATCGAGCATCGCCGCGGCGGGATCGGCGGGGGCGTCCCCCTCGACCGGGGCGGCTTCGCCGACCCGTCGCGCCATCTCGTATGCCGCGATCGTCTCGGCCGCTTGGGCGGCCTTGCCGCGCCGCTTTCGCGCCGCCGCGGCGCGCCGCTCGGCCCGGTTGAGCGGGACCGTTTTTTCATGCTCGGCGACGACATGAACCGTGCCGCGCTTGCTCATCCGCAAGTGTTCGGGAACGGTGTATTTCCGCGCCTCGGCTTTGGCGTCCATTGCGTGTCAGTCTCCAAAAAGGCCGGCTTGCGCCGGCGGGGTCGGGCGCGCGGGCGGTGTCGCCGGCGCGGGCATGGCGGGGGGGCGCGGGGGCGCGGCGAGGCCGGCGGCGACGGTCGCCGCCGTGCGGCGGGCTTCGGCCTGGGCGACGCAAGCGGGGTCGGAACAGTGCCAGAGGTAGCGGCGGAACCGGGCGGGCAACTCGGACCAGCGACCGGCGACCCGCAGGCCGAGGAAGCCCCCGCCCGGCTTGTCGCAGATCCCGCACGGCCGGCCGCCGATCGCCTCGGTCATTCCCGCCGCCGGCGGCCTTTCAGGCGCGAGTTGCAGCATTGCGCCGCGATCCGCGCGGTCAGGGCGGCGCATTCCCAACGGTCGCGCCAGACCTCGGCGCGAAGGCCCTCGCGCCGGGCAAGCTCGGGGCGGCCGAGCATGATTTCGCAGGCGATCGCCTCGACCAGATAGGCGGCGGCGAGGGCGGCGAGGTCGCGCGGGGTCAGGGCCGAATAATCGGGGACCTCGGGCGCGAGCCGCAGGACCCGGCAATCATAGATCGGGAAATCCCGGTCGGGGGTGTGTTGCGCCCCGAAGTCGGGGCGGCGCGGCCGCTCGGGGCCGTCCGGCGTGGCAAGCATGGGGGGACCTCAGAACAGCGAGAGTTGACCGCGGCCGGCCGGGACCTCGGGCTCGGGGGCGTCGAGCCCGCCGGCGATCACGGCCGCGATATGGTCGGCATAGCCAGGATCGCGCTCGATCAGGACGCAGCGCCGGCCCTCGGCTTGGGCCGCCCAGGCGGTCGCGCCCGAGCCGCCGAACGGGTCGAGGATCAGGCCGCCGCGCGCCGAGACCAGCCGGACAAGCCAGCGCATCAGCGCGTGCGGCTTGACGGTCGGGTGATCCGAGCCGCGCTTGTCGGCGGCGTCCGCCTTTGCCGAGTAGAAGAACCGGGCGACCGATCCCTCGGCGTCGAGCGGGAAGCGCGCCAGGACCTCGCGCGAGGCGTCCGTCGTCACGTTCGCCGGCCAGCGCGGCGCGGGCGGCGGGGCCTCGGGATCGGCCCCAGGTCGGGGCGTGCCGGGGACCTTCGCCGCGTCGATATGGAGCCCGCCGGTCCCGGTCGCGAGGTGTTGCCGGGCGATCGAGCCCTCGGCGAGCGGCTTGCGGGCGAGGACGATCGGCTCGATCGCCGGCTTAAGCGCCGTCCCCCAGCCGTCGAATGCCTGGGCCTCGGCCGAGCCGGGCAGGTACTCCCGCGCCTGGGCCTCGACCGCCTCGGGGTCCTCCATCCAAGGCCGCTGCCAGCCCTCGGCCCCTTGCCCGCCCCGCATCGCGCCGCGCTTGATCCAAGCAGCGTGCGCCGCGGATTTCGGCGCGCCGAGCGAGCCCTCGACCCCGAGGGCCTTGTCGATCATCCGGGCGACCGAATGCGATTTCGGCATCCCGGTTCCGTAGAGCCAAGCCAGCATCGGCCCGCCGCCGCCGGCGACCGCGCGGGCGAAGGCGCGGGCCTGATCGGGGCCGAGCGAGTCGAGGAAGTCGGCCCAGGCCGGGCCGGTCGCGTAGAGGTCGGCGATCGAGTCGCGGACCTCGAAACCCGCGTCCTCGATCGCGACCGTCATCCGGTGCCAGGTGCGCGAGTGATTGAACGCGACCAGGTAGCCGCCGGGTTTCAGGACCCGGCCGAAGGCCGCCCAGGTCCCGGCGCGAAAGGCGAGGTCGCCGCCATCCCAGGTCTTGCCCATGAAGCCGCGCGAGGCGCGGGCAAAGGCCCCGTCCGAGCCCTCGCCGGCGGCCTTCGCGGTCGCGCCGCCGAACCGCTTGACGATCGAGGTCAGGTGATAGGGCGGGTCGGTCACGATCGCGTCGAAGGTGTCGGGGGCGAGGTCCGCGACAACCTCGATCGCGTCGCCGCGGTGCAGGGTGATCGGCGCGGTCAAGGGCGGGCCTCGGGCCGGTAGCGCCGGCCCTCGGGATCTAGGCGACGGGCGACCGCGAGGACCGTCGCCGTCGCCGCCGAGGGCGCGAGCCCGAGCCCGGTTAACCGTAGGATATGCCGGGTCAGGTCGGGCGCGAGGCGGACGCATACCGAAGCGAAAAGTGAGAACTGAAATGGATTGCCCTTGCCGCCGCGCCCGGCAAAGCGCGGGGCGCGCGGAATGTCGGCCTCGGTGAAGGCCCAGGCGTTGACCGGATCGGCGGGGTCGCCGGCGATCGCCGCGAGGACGATCTCGGCCGCCTCGCCCCAGGTGTCGCGGCCATGCGCGAGCATGATCCGGTTGAGCCAGTCGATCCCGCGCCGCCCGATCCGGGGTTGCAGGGTGCGGGCGAGCGCACTATCAGGCCCCCCCTTCGGGAGGTTTCTTCCGGTGAAAGCAGTTTGCAAGGGCGGACCCGGTGTAAAGCCGACGGTCCCAACTGTCTTGCGGAAATAAACGCAAGCGACAAGTGTCGGCGAGTGTCGCGTTCGCCCTATTTTCGGCCCGACGGGTGGCTTAGTGTCGATCCAGTGACCGGCTCGCGCCTTTCGACGATCAGCGGTCGGAATGCGCGCTCGCGGGTCGGAACCGACCAGGGAAGGCCCGCCATGCCCGCGCTAAAATCTTCGCTCGCCATGAGCCTAGAGTATTGGCTGAAACTAAAAGGTATGAGCCAAGCTCAGTTAAGCGCAAAAGCCGGTTTGGCAACGTCGGCCGTCAATGACATTTTGAGAAGCCCGGACCGATCCCCACGGCTTTCAACATTAGAGCAACTTGCGGACGCCCTTGAAATAAGCGTCTGGCAACTTATCGCCGGCGCGGCCGAGCCGTCTTATGCTGCAAATACAATGCCCGGCGGAATTCGGGTGATACCCTGGGAAACCTTTACCGACAAAGAGCGCGAATTCTATTTGGAGCGAGCCGAAGCGACCGGGGTCCCAAAAGAGGCCGTGCTTGGCGAAGTATTGAATTGGGACTCTGTGGCGCTTGGCTATATGCCGGGCGAGTTGGTCGCCATCATTCCGGCGCGCGAATACATGGGCGAGGTCGTCGCCGTCAGATACTCAGATCACGAATTCGTCGGCGTTCGTTATTGCGCCTCGCCTTGGCTTATCGGCTTTGTTGATATCGGTCTGATCGCGCACGAATTCATGGAAGCGCCCGGCCTAGAGATTCTGGGCGCGGTGCGCCGCATCCGATTCGGCCGCTTGGAACAGCGGCCGCGCTTCGGCCTAGTAACCCCGCGGGCCGGCGCACAACGGAAATAGAGGTCGGACGGCGAGAGAATTTCGCCATCGACGGATTTAGCGGATTTTTCCCCTTGATCACCGGTTTCGCCGGCCGTAGAGATTCGGACCTCGACACAACCCCAGGTAGAAAAGAGGGGTCCTGAATGCCAAATCGAGCAGATTGGCGCGCATTGTCCGGGGGGAATGATGCAGCCGAGAAGAATAGCCGGCCGGTCGCCAACTATAGCGCAGAATTCGCCGCCCGGCGCAACTGCGGCGGGAAACCGATGAAAGTCGGCGAGCGCGTCATCGTGCAGAGCCAGCAGGGCGGGTAGGCCGAGGCCGTCGTCATGGGCCAGACCGCCGATGGAGAGATCTTAATCCGCACAAGCCGGTGGAGCGTGAGCGTCGCCGTGCCGGTGGCGGCGATCCTTCGCCGGCTCGACCAGCCGGCGCGGCCCGCGATCGGCGCGGCGTAGATCATGCCCGCGTCCCCCCTTGCGGTCGAGGTCGAGGGGAAGACCCTCGATCAAGCCCTTCGCGATTTCGAGGGTCGACTCCTCGCCCATGCCATGAACCGCGCCGAGTGCAACAAGGCCGAGGCAGCGGAAGCCCTCGGGATCACGGTCCGCCGGCTTAACGCCCGGTTGCGAGCCGTGCCGATCCGCTACCGGGCGGCGGTGATCGAGTGATCCCGCTCGACCATTTGCGGCTTTGCCGCGACATGGTTGCGACCGTGATCGCGCTCGGCCGTCCCGAGGCGGTCCCGATCTTCGAGCGGATCGAGGCCGAGATCGCCCGCGCCGAGGCCGCCGCCTCGGCCGTCGAGCGCGCCCGCGCGATCGCGGCGACCGGCCGTTTCAAGGCGGCCGCCGCGAAGGCTCGCCGCGAGCCCGTCTCGGCGAGCGCCTGACCCCTTCCCTCACAACCCCACAAACAAAGGGATTCCATCATGCTTGACGTTGCCGACCTCGCCGCCGAGGTCCGCGCGGGCGGCCGCCTTGCGCCCGAGCCCGAGCGCCGCCGCCTGCGGGCCGAGCCGCCGGCCCAAGCCGCCGCCCCGGTGAGCGGCTTCGCCCAGGACAAGCGCGGCCGCGAGATCGAGCCCGGCGATCCGATCATCTTCGCCGCCTCGGGGATCGTCGCCGGCGTCTATCTCGGCCGCTATGTCGGCCGCGACCCGACCTCGGGCAGCTTGCTCGCGGTGATCGAGCCGGGCGAGCCGCGCGCCGGCCAGCGGGCGACGATCGTCCCCGGCGCGGTGATCCGGGCGCGGGCCGAGGATATCCGCGCCGAGGCCCGCGCCGCGATCGCCCGCGAGATCTACGCCCTCGGGGCGGTCCTGTGACGGTGGTCGCGCTCGCCGGGGCGCGCCAGCCCCAGGACCGCGCCCCGCGGTCCGCCGAGGTCAGGGCGATCCATCGGATCGAGCGCAACTTGCGGTGCCTGGGCGACGATCTCGACCGGCTCGGGCTCGGCGACCGGGCGGAATTCGCCTATGGGCTCGCCGCCAGCGCCCGCGAAGTCGCCGCGAGGCTTCGGCCATGATCGACCGGCCGATCCCGGGAATCGAGGACTCGCCGCGCGAGGCGCGCGCCTTCATCGAGGAGAGCCGCCGGCGGTTGCTCGAAATCGCCGACCGTTGTCGCGACCTGGGCCTGTCCGCCGACGAATGCCGCAAGGTCGCCGCAATGGGCGCACGCATCGCCGCGCAACTCAATCAGTGACGCCCCCGCCTGAAACGCGAAAGGGCCGCCCCTCGGGGCGGCCCTTGCCGTTCGCGCCGGCGATCGCTGGTCAGTCGAGGTCGCCGTGAAGCCGGCGGACCCAGGGGGCGCGAAAGTGAAAGCCCTCGCGGAAGCCGCGCCGAATGCAGCGGACAATGAAGCTGGTCAACAGGAAGATGAAGCCCGCGAAGACCGCCCAGGCGATAGCGTCCGACATTTGCTCGGTCCCTTCTCAGGTGCCGCGCGCCGGCGGCCGCCGGCGAGTGTCCCCGCCGACCCTTGCCGGATCGTTAAAGGTTGAGGCGGGATTGCAGCGGTGCGACCGGGGTGCGGATCAGCAGAGGTGGCGAGCCAATCAACCCACTCTTGCCCAACAGGCCGGCGTCGAAGGTTTCCAGCACGGGGGCTTTCGCCTCGATCGCGGTTGCGACGTGAATCGCATCCTTCGGCCGAATGCCGTGAAACCAGACCAGGTCTTGCGCGGCTTCCGCCGTTTTCCGGGTCACGTTCAGGATACGGAATTGGCTTCGCCGGAAGAACCGGCGAACGATCTCCGCGCGTTGCGCGTCCGGTCGCGGCGCGCCCTTCTGCCAAAGGACCTCGGCGATCGCCAGGGCCGAGGTAACGATCACGATTTCGCCCATCGTGGCGCGTTGCAGCGTGCCCTCGCACAATTCGACCTTGCCGGGCTCGGCTTGCAGGTGGCCTAGAAAGGCGTCGCTATCCCAATAGACCAGCGTCGGCTTCATCCAACCGCCCGAAGAATGCCGCGCACGTCCGCCGGGGTCGGCAAATCAGCGTCGTCGGGAAGGACCTCGATCGACCCGGCGCTTATGCTGATTGGCGTTCCATCCCGACGATATTCGATCATCCCGGCGACCTCTACGCGCCGCCGAAAACTCGAGAAAACGTCCGGCAATAGTCCCTCCGGGAAGTAACATTTCAAGGTCAGCCCGAGGGCTTCGTCGCGCAACCGAAACCGCAGCGAGCCCGGCGCGTCCTCGATCGCTTGCAGCCGGCCCTCCGCAGTGCCGAAATCCTGATAAGCGATCCGCCAGTCCTCGCGGATCGTGTGCGCGATCTCGGGGGTCACGGCAACCGGGCGGCGTTCGATCCAAAGTCGGATTGGGGTCGGCGCGGTCCGCCCGCCCTCGCTCATCTCGGACATGACTTTGAGATGCTTCATCGCCGCCTCGGGGACCGCAGCGCCTTCGATATCGCCCGCCGCCAGGGCTTCCGCGCCCTCGGCGGCCCGCGCATAGATCGCGTGCAGCACGGCCGGCGGGGCGGAAGGCGGCGGGACCAGCGAGATCAGGGCGCTTCCGTGGTGAACTTGCACGGTCCAGCGCGGGGGTTTGTCGGTCGCGACCTCGGCGACCTCGGCGAGATAACCGAAGAATGCGCGGGTCAACGCGAGAAACTGATCCGGCGCGAGGTCAGCGCCGATTTCGAGGGTGAGATCGCTTGGAATCTGATCCGGCGTCGCCATCGCAATTCCGTCCCCTGGGCCTCGCCTGACGCGAAGGCATCATAGGCTTGCCATCGGCGAGTTTGCAAATCGTAAGAGCGGGTCAGCGCGCGACGTTAAGCCTTCCGGCCGGCCTTGACCTCGGCCGCGGCGGCGATCGCCAGGGCGCGCGCCAGCGCGTCCGCCTTGCGCTCGCGCACGGCGATCTCGGCCTCGATCCGCTCGAAGATCGGCAGCGCCTCGGGGCGGCCGCCCGCGATCAGGCGGGCGACGTAATCGCGGCATCCGATCAGGTGGTCGAGCGGGACCTCGCCGGCGACCGCGGCCGCCGGACGGGCGCGCTTCGGGCGGACCAGCGCGAAGGGATCGCCGGCGGTCATAGCGCGATCTTTGCAATGTCGGCCGTGACCCGCGCGAGTCGGCCGCCCGCGCCGTATTTCGGCCGGTCGTATTTGTGACCCATCAGGTCGGCCCGAATCCGTTCGTCGGTTTCCGCGTCGAGGAGTCGGTCCTCGAAGGAATGCCGCAGCGAATAGGGGACCTGCCGATCATTCTGCAACAGGCCGTTGGCGCGCATGTATTTCACAACCGCGGCCGACCAGCCCGAGGATTTGCCGCGGTAGCGCGAGCAGCCGCCGGCCGCCTGCAAGCGTTTCAGGGCGTCGAGCGAGACCCCGAGGGCCGGAATGTCGCGGGCGCGCAGGCCGTGCGCGGTCTTGAGGGTCCGGGTGTCATTGGGCCGGACCTTGATATGCGGGAATTCGTGGTCGAGCTCGAAGTCCGCGCGCTCTAGGCCGATGATTTCCCCAGGGCCGGCCCCGGTGTTGACCATCGCGAGCAGGATATCGCGGGCCTCGGGGTTGAGCCCGTCGAGCGCGCCCGGCGCGAGGATCGTCTCGCGAATGAAGTCGGTCGGGATCGGCTCGCGCTTGTCCTTACCGCCCTTGATCTCGGACAGCCGCAGGCCGCCGAACGGGTTGGTGAGCCCGTATTGCCGCAACTCGTTGACCGTCGAGAAAATGTCGGACGCGAAGCCGAATTGCTTGTTTGCCGTGTTCGCGTCGTGCCCGGCCTCGACCCGATCAGCCCACCATTTGCGGAAGGCGAGGGCATCGGCGCGGTCGATCGCGTCGATCGGCTTGTCGCCCATCACCGCGACCATGTTATCGACGGTCAGCTTGCGCGGGTCCTCCCATCGCTTGACCTGATCGGGGGCCTTGCCCTTGAGTCGGTCGCGGGTCAACGCAAAGAAATCCGCCAGGACATCGGACCAGCGCGGGCGCGGGGCCGGGAGCAGCCCGAGCAGCGCGTCGGCTTCGGGCAGGATCGGCGCGGCCTGATTGGCGGTCGCCTCGATCAAGGCCGTGACCCGTGCGATCAGCGCCTCGAAAGCCCCGGCGTGAATGTCGGCCGCCGGGCGATAGGTAAAGCCGCGAGCCTCGGCGAGCGCGACCGTGGCGCAATGCCGCGCGGCCGCCTCGCCCGAGTTGCCGGCGGCCAGGGCTTCCCAATAGGCCCAGAGCCCGGCCTCGACCGCCGGGATTTTGGCGCGGGCCTCGGCCTCGGAATCGGTGTGCAGCGCCATCCGAACCGGCCGCCGCGGGTCCAAATGCTCGAAGCGGCGCGGGACCCGCTTGACGTAGAAAAAGCGCCCGCCGCGAGTCAGTAGATTGCCGGCCTTGTCCGATTTCATCCCGGTTTCCCCTGGGCAATGTTGCCCAAAAAGTTGCCCGAAATGTTGCCCATAAATTGAGGCCAAGAGCAAGCAGCAAACGCGCGGCGGGGTTAAGCCCTTGCTTTCGCTGAGCTTTTCCGCGCGTTTCCGCAAAAATATACCGATTATTGGAGCGGGCGAAGGGATTCGAACCCTCGACCCCAACCTTGGCAAGGTTGTGCTCTACCCCTGAGCTACGCCCGCGTCCGGGGCGCTGTATAGCGACTTCGGCGCCGGTGACAAGGGCTTTCCGAACCGGCGTCGCCATCTTCAGCCGGGAGGCGGCGCGCGCTTCCGGCGTCGGCGAATGCGTGCTAGCGCGGAGGCGGTCGCGCCGGCGCAGGCGTGGCGACGCGCAGCGGTCAGGGAGAATGAGCATGAGCGAAGCCGGCTATGTCATCGCGCCCGGGCCGCGGCCTTCCGTCGCCGTGGCAGGGACCGCCGGGCGCTGGCCGGTCCGGCGTATCTACTGCGTCGGCCGCAACTACGCCGCGCACGTCGAGGAGATGGGGGGAACCCTCGAGCGGAACCCGCCGATCTTCTTCCAGAAGCCGGCCGACGCCGTGGTCGCCTCGGGCGAGACCATCGCCTATCCGACGATCACCGGCGAGCTGCACCACGAGGTGGAGCTGGTCCTCGCCATCGGCAAGGGCGGGCGGAACATCCCGGAGGCGACCGCCCTCGACCATGTCTGGGGCTACGCCGTCGCCCTCGACATGACCCGCCGCGACATCCAGGGCGGCGGCAAGCCCTGGGAGATCGCCAAGTCCTTCGACCAGTCCTGCCCGATCGGCGCCATTACCCCCGCCGCCGTTTCCGGGTCGAAGACCTCGGGCTGCATCCGCCTGACGGTCAACGGCGAGACGCGGCAGGAGAGCGACCTGTCGCTGCTGATCTGGAAGCTGCCGGAGATCGTCGCGCGCCTGTCGGAATACTTCGAGCTCCGCCCCGGCGACCTCGTCCTGACCGGCACCCCGCACGGGGTGGGTCCGGTCGTCACCGGCGACCGCCTCGTCGCCACCGTTGACGGCCTCGCGCCGCTCGACGTGACCATCGGCCCCCGGGCGGGCTGAGCGGGCCCGCCCGGGGGCCGCCCCGGTTAGTCCCCATGCACGGGCCTCGTAACTGGACGGACCGTGATCCGTCCACGGTGGCAGAGGTCAGTCCCGTGCGCGCGGGTCCCGTAGGGCCAGACCAGCACCGTTCGGGCGTTCTGGAAGGGGTCAGTCCCGTGCGCGGGGGCCTCGTACGCCACGGGCGGCGGAACCCGCACGTACCCGCGGTCAGTCCCGCGCGCGCGCGCGGGCCTCATAGATGTCGAAGGGCACCGCCGGCTCGTCCTTGGCGCAGCGGATCACCAGGCTGGTCTTGACGCTGGCGACGTTCGGGGCCGCCGTCAGGTGCTCCGTCAGGAAGGTCTGGAAGGTCGACAGGTCCGGCGCGACGCATTTCAGGATGAAGTCGATCTCGCCGTTCAGCATGTGGCACTCGCGCACGAGCGGCCACGACCGGCACTGCGCCTCGAAGGCGGAGAGGTCGGCCTCGGCCTGGCTGGTGAGGCCCACCATCGCGAACACCTGCACCTCGAAGCCGAGCTCGCGGGCGTTGATCGCGGCGTGGTAGCCGAGGATCAGCTCCGCCTCCTCGAGCGCGCGGACGCGCCGCAGGCAGGGCGGCGCCGAGATGCCCACGCGGCGCGACAGCTCGACATTGGTCATGCGGCCGTCTTCCTGGAGCTCGGCGAGAATCTTGCGGTCGATCGGGTCGAGCTTGGCGCCCGGCATGGCTCAGGGTCCGTATCGTTACGTTCAAACCGCTATTAGCAGAAAGAATATTGCGCCTTCAAGCAATCATCTGCCGGAAATCGGCTGCCGTCGCGCCGTCGCCGCGCCGGCTTCACAGCGGGGGCCGGCGCGCCTATATCGCGGGACCGGAGGATCCGCCATGCCCGAGACGCGCCACACCCGCCTGCTCATCATCGGCTCCGGCCCGGCCGGCTACACGGCCGCGGTCTATGGGGCGCGCGCGATGCTCGCGCCGGTCCTCGTGCAGGGCATCCAGCCCGGGGGACAGCTGACCATCACCACCGAGGTGGAGAACTGGCCCGGCGACGTCGAGGTGCAGGGCCCGGCGCTGATGGAGCGGATGGAGGCGCATGCCCGCGCCACCGGGGCGGAGATCGTGGGCGACCACATCTCGCGGCTCGACCTGTCGCGGCGGCCGTTCACCGCCTGGGGCGACAGCGGGACGGTCTACACGGCCGAGGCGCTGATCCTCGCCACCGGGGCGCAGGCGCGCTGGCTGGGGCTTGCCTCCGAGGAGCGGTTCAAGGGCTTCGGCGTCTCGGCCTGCGCGACCTGCGACGGGTTCTTCTACCGCGGGCGCGAGGTGGTGGTCGTGGGCGGCGGCAACTCGGCGGTCGAGGAGGCGCTGTTCCTGACCAACTTCGCCACCAAGGTGACGCTGGTGCATCGCCGCGACGAGCTGCGCGCGGAGAAGATCCTCCAGGAGCGGCTGTTCCAGCACCCGAAGATCGAGACGATCTGGCATCACGCGCTCGACGAGGTGATCGGCGAGACCGATCCGCTCGGCGTGACCGGGGTGCGGCTGCGCGACGTGCGCAGCGGCGAGACGCGCGAGCTGAAGGCCGACGGAGTGTTCGTCGCCATCGGCCACGCGCCGGCGTCGCAGCTGGTCGAGGGCCAGCTGGAGCTTCACCACGGCGGCTACGTGCGAACGCAGCCGGGATCGACGGCGACCTCGGTCCCGGGGGTGTTCGCGGCGGGCGACATCGCCGATCCGGTCTACCGGCAGGCGGTGACCTCGGCGGGCATGGGCTGCATGGCGGCGCTCGACGCCGAGCGGTTCCTCGCGGCGCGGGACGAGGCAGGGGAGCCCGCGCCCGACGCCGCGCAGATCGCCGCGGCGGAGTGACGCGAGATCCGGCCCCTCGGGCTGGCCCTTCTCGATCCCCGGCTCAAGCCGGGGAAGCTGTGCGCCGCCCGGGGGCGCGGTGTTCGGCGCGGGTCTCTCGGCAGCGTCTCGACGCAGCGGGGGGAACGCGGACCGGGGCGCATCTGTCCACGCGTTGACAGATGTCAAAGAATTGATTCTACGCAGAAAAATTCCGAGTGCGGCTTGGTCGCGCCGGCTTTCGCGCAAGCTCGCGACGGGCGGCGGCGACGAGCCTCGGCGACGGAGGTCGCGTCGTTGACCGGCGCACCGGAGGGACGCCGCCGCGGGGCTCATGGTCGGGCTGTCGAGCCCCTACAACCTCGTCTTCTACCTGGCGGTGCTGCCACAGGTCCTGCCGTCGCTCGGCGCCGGCGCGGGGCTCGCGATCGGTCTCACCGCCATGGGCGGCATCGCCGCGGCGCAGCTCGGCGTCGTGGCGGTGGCCGCCGGCTGCAACGGGCTGGTGGGGGAGCGGGGCGGCCGCGCGGTCGACTGCGCGACCGCGGTGGCGCTGCTCGGCCGGCGCCGCCGCAACCGTGCCGGTCGCGGTCGAGCCGGCCGCCCTCGCCGCCGTCAGTGGACGCTGACGGGCGACATCTCGTTCTGGCGGGCGACCACGAAGGCCTGGGCGCGGTCGGGGACCAGCGCCAGCACCTCGCCGCCCTCGGCGTGGATGGCGTAGAGGTGGTCGAGCCCGGCGGTCTTGGCGCGGATCTCCTCGGGCAGGTCGGCGGTCTTCACCTCGCGCACGTAGACGATGCGCTTGCCGGCCTCGGCGGAGAAGCTGGGGAAATCGGTCATGTCTCTGCCTCCTTGGTTTCTAGCGGCTCTTGCGGGTGATGCCGATGGTGCGGACCACCGTCTCGGGCGCGGCGCGCTCGAGGTCGATGTGCAGGAGCCCGTTCTCGAGCGACGCGCCGCTCACCTCGACGCCGTCGGCCAGCACGAAGCTGCGCTGGAACTGCCGGGCGGCGATGCCGCGGTGCAGGAAGACGCGGCCCTCCGCGTCGTCGCGCTGGCGGCCGCGCACCACGAGCTGGTTGGATTCCAGCGTCACCGCGAGGTCGTCCTCGGCGAAGCCCGCGACCGCGAGGGTGATGCGGTAGGAGGCGTCGGAGGTCTGCTCGATGTTGCAGGGCGGGTAGCCCTCGGCCCCGGACTTCGCGCTGCGTTCCACCAGCCGGTCCAGCTGCTCGAACCCAAGAAGATAAGGGTGCGAGGCGAAGGTCATTTTCGTCATCGCGCAAGTCCTCGTGAAGCGACTTCGGCGCGGGCCCCTCGGATAGGCGACCCGGTAGCGTCGAGATGGGCGCCGCCGCCCCGGAAAACAAGACGGAAGCCGGCTGCGCGATCCCTGGGCGCCGGCGCCCAGCAAAGCGGCGATCGCCGGAGCGGCGCCCCGCGGAGGGCGGGGCAGATTGTCTGTCGTCCGAGGGTGGGATAGGGATTCCGGCCGTCGCGCCTCTCTCCCGGGCGCCAGCGCAAGGGCTGCCTCATGCCGACCTTCAAGAAGATCCTGGTGGCCAACCGCGGCGAGATCGCGATCCGCGTGATGCGGGCGGCGAACGAGCTCGGCAAGCGCACGGTGGCGGTGTTCGCCGAGGAGGACAAGCTCTCGCTGCACCGCTTCAAGGCGGACGAGGCCTACCGCATCGGCGAGGGCCTCGGCCCGGTCGCCGCCTATCTCTCGATCCCCGAGATCATCCGCGTGGCGAAGATGTCCGGCGCGGACGCGATCCACCCGGGCTACGGCCTGCTCTCCGAGAACCCCGAGCTGGTCGAGGCCTGTGAGGCCAACGACATCACCTTTATCGGCCCGACCTCGGCCACCATGCGGATGCTCGGCGACAAGGCCTCCGCCCGCAGGGTGGCGATCGAGGCCGGCGTGCCGGTGATCCCCGCGACCGACGTCCTGCCCGACGACATGGCCGAGGTCCGCCGCATGGCCGAGGCCGTCGGCTATCCCTTCATGCTCAAGGCCTCCTGGGGCGGCGGCGGCAGGGGCATGCGCCCGATCCTCGGCCCCGACGAGCTCGAGGAGAAGGTGCTGGAGGGCCGCCGCGAGGCCGTGGCCGCCTTCGGCAACGGCGAGGGCTACCTCGAGAAGATGATCGTCAACGCCCGCCACGTCGAGGTGCAGATCCTCGGCGACAAGATGGGCACGATCTATCACCTGTGGGAGCGCGACTGCTCCGTCCAGCGCCGCAACCAGAAGGTCGTCGAGCGCGCCCCCGCGCCCTACCTGAGCCAGGAGCAGCGCGAGTACGTCTGCGGGCTGGCGCTGCGGATCGCGCGGGCGGCGAATTACGAGTGCGCCGGCACGGTTGAGTTCCTGATGGACCGCGACAGTGGCGATTTCTATTTCATCGAGGTGAATCCCCGCATCCAGGTCGAGCACACCGTCACCGAGGAGGTGACCGGCATCGACATCGTCCGCGCCCAGATCCTGATCGAGGAGGGCGCGACCATCGCCGAGGCGACGGGGATGGCGAGCCAGGCCGACATCACGCTGCACGGCAACGCCATCCAGTGCCGCATCACCACCGAGGATCCGCAGAACAACTTCATCCCCGACTACGGCCGCATCACCGCCTATCGCGGCGCGACCGGCATGGGCATCCGCCTCGACGGCGGCACGGCCTATTCCGGCGCGGTCATCACCCGCTACTACGACTCGCTCCTCGAGAAGGTCACCGCCTGGGCGCCGACGCCGGAGGCGGCGGTGGCGCGGCTCGACCGGGCGCTCAGGGAGTTCCGCATCCGCGGCGTCTCCACCAACATCGCCTTCGTCGAGAACCTGCTGAAGCACCCGAGCTTCCTCGACTACAGCTACACGACGAAGTTCATCGACACGACGCCCGAGCTCTTCCGTTTCGAGAAGCGCCGCGACCGGGCGACCCGCATCCTCAACTACATCGCCGACATCACCGTGAACGGCCATCCGGAGACCGCCGGCCGGCCGAAGCCGCCGGCGCAGGCCCGGGCCCCGAAGCCCCCCGTCGTGCCGGTCGAGGCCCCGCCGGAGGGCACCCGCCAGCTCCTCGACGCCCACGGGCCGAAGGCGGTGGCCGACTGGATGCTGGCGCAGGAGCGCCTGCTCATCACCGACACCACGATGCGCGACGGCCACCAGAGCCTCCTCGCCACGCGGATGCGCTCCTACGACATGATCCGCATCGCGCCGGCCTATGCGCACATGCTGCCGCAGCTCTTCTCGGTCGAGTGCTGGGGCGGCGCGACCTTCGACGTCGCCTATCGCTTCCTCCAAGAATGCCCCTGGCAGCGGCTGCGGGACCTGCGCAAGGCGATGCCGAACCTGATGACGCAGATGCTGCTGCGCGCCTCGAACGGGGTCGGCTACACCAACTATCCCGACAACGTCGTCGAGGCCTTCGTCGGCCAGGCGGCCTCGTCAGGGGTCGACGTCTTCCGCGTCTTCGACAGCCTGAACTGGGTCGAGAACATGCGCGTCGCCATGGACGCGGTGGTCGCGGCCGACAAGGTCTGCGAGGCGGCGATCTGCTACACCGGCGATCTCTACGACCCGGACCGCTCCAAGTACGACCTGAAATACTACGTCGCGATGGCCAGCGAGCTGCGTGACGCCGGCGCCCACGTCCTCGGGCTGAAGGACATGGCCGGGCTCCTCAAGCCCGCCGCCGCCTACGCCCTCGTCAAGGCGCTGAAGGAGGAGGTCGGCCTCCCCGTCCACTTCCACACCCACGACACCAGCGGCATCGCCGGGGCCTCGATCCTCGCCGCCGCGCGGGCGGGCGTCGACGCCGTCGACGCGGCGATGGACGCCTTCTCGGGCGGCACCTCGCAGCCCTGCCTCGGCTCGATCGTCGAGGCGCTGAAGCACGGCGACCGCGACACCGGGCTCGACATGGGCGCGATCCGCACGATCTCCGACTACTGGGAGGCGGTGCGCACCCAGTACGCCGCCTTCGAGGCCGGCCTGAAGGCCCCCGCCTCCGAGGTCTACCTTCACGAGATGCCGGGCGGCCAGTTCACCAACCTCAAGGCGCAGGCGCGCTCCATGGGGCTGGAGGAGCGCTGGCACGAGGTCGCGGCGATGTATGCCGAGGTCAACCGCATGTTCGGCGACATCGTCAAGGTGACGCCCTCCTCCAAGGTCGTCGGCGACATGGCGCTGATGATGGTGGCGCAGGGGCTGACCCGGGCGCAGGTCGAGGACCCGGAGGTCGAGGTCGCCTTCCCGGAGAGCGTCGTCGACATGATGAAGGGCAATCTCGGCCAGCCCCCGGGCGGCTGGCCCGAGGCGCTCCAGAAGAAGGTCCTCAAGGGCGAGCCCGCCTCGACCGAGCGGCCGGGCGCGGTGATGCCGCCGGCCGACCTCGGCGCGCTGCGGGCGAAGCTGAAGGCCGAGGTTCCCGAGACCGCCTTCGACGACGAGGATTTCTGCGGCTACCTGATGTATCCCAAGGTCTTCGTCGACTACGCCACCCGGCACGCCGAGTATGGCCCGGTGCGCACGCTGCCGACGCCGGTCTATTTCTACGGCATGGAGCCGGGCGACGAGATCGCGGCGGAGATCGACCCCGGCAAGACGCTGGAGATCCGCCTCCAGACCGTCGGCGAGACCAACGAGGACGGCGAGGTCCGGGTGTTCTTCGAGCTGAACGGCCAGCCGCGCACCGCCCGGGTGCCGAACCGCAAGGCGCAGGCCTCGGCCCCGAAGCGGCCGAAGGCCGAGCCCGGCGCGCCGGGGCAGGTCGCCGCGCCGATGCCGGGGGTGATCGCCTCGGTCGGCGTGACGCAAGGCCAGGAGGTGCGGGCGGGCGACCTCCTCGTCACCATCGAGGCGATGAAGATGGAGACCGGCCTCTACGCCGAGCGCGGCGGCACGGTGAAGGCGCTGCACGTCCAGCCCGGCAGCCAGGTCGACGCGAAGGATCTGCTGGTCGAGCTGGCGCTCGCCTGAGGCCTCCGGGAGACCGCCCCGAGCGGCGTCCCGCCGGGCCTGTCGATGCCGCCGATCAAGATGGAACAGGTCCAGCGAGTCCGGCAGGATCCTCCGGGCCTGACGGCCATGCCGGACGCGCAACCCCTCCGCCGTCAGCCCCCGCCGCCCCGCCTCACGCCACCACCACCCGGATGAACCGCACCTCGTCCGTGCCGCGGTTCGCATAGGCGTAGCTCTGGGCGCTGCCGTAGATCGCGTGGCCGCCGGGGCCGATCGTCAGCTCGCCCGCCTCGGTCTCGACCGTCAGCACCCCGGCGTCGACATGAACGATCTCGTGCCAGCCCTCGGGATCGGGCTCGGCGTCGTAGCGGTCGCCCGGCGCCAGCGACCAGGTCCAGAGCTGCGCGTCGCGCCGCGCCGGCACGCTGCCGACCAGCGTCGCGGAGCTGCCCTCGGCCCGCCCGCGCCAGGCCAGCGCCTCGACCCGCCCGGGCGCGAGGCCGGCGTCGGGGTCGCTCACCATCTCGACGAACCCCGCCCCGAGCGCCCAGGCCAGCCGGTCGAGGCTCGAGAGGCTGACGTTGGTCTCGCCGCCCTCGAGCCCGACGATCATCCGCCGGCTGATCCCCGACGCCTCCGCCAGCGCCTGCTGGCTCATCCCCGCCGCCTGACGCAGCCGGCGCAGGTTCGTCCCGACATGGGCGAGGACGTCGCCACGGGAGGCTTGATTGGGCATTATACTTCTCATATGAGGTGCGCACTATGATGCACATCGCCGCCCCCCGCCGCAACCCGCTCGCGCTCTCCCGCCCGGAGGCCGCGCTCGTCGCCATCACCGTGGTCTGGGGCGCGACCTTCCTCGTCGTGCAGCTGGCGATGCTGGCCGGCGGCGCGCCGCTCGCCTTCGTCGGGCTGCGCTTCGCGGCCGCCGGCCTCGCCACGCTCGCGCTCTTCGCCGGGGCGATGCGCGGGCTGACCCGCCGCGAGCTCGGCGCCGGGATCGCGGTCGGTGCCTGCATCTTCCTCGGCTTCTCCCTGCAGACCGTCGGCCTCCAGACGATCTCGAGCAGCCGCTCCGCCTTCATCACCGCGGTCTATGTGCCGCTGGTGCCGATTCTCCAGCTCGTCGTGCTGCGCCGCCCGCCGCCGGCGATGGCCTGGGCCGGCGTGGCGCTCGCCTTCGTCGGCCTCGTCCTGATCGCCGGGCCCCAGGCGGGCGGGACGGCGGGCGGGCTCGCGCTCGGCCCGGGCGAGGTGGCGACCCTCCTCGGCGCCGTCGCCATCGCCGCGGAGATCATCCTCGTCGGCCGCTTCGCGGGCTCCGTCGACGTCCGCCGCATCACTGTCGTCCAGCTCCTGACGGCGAGCGGCCTCGCCTTCGCCTTCTCGCCGGTCGCCGGCGAGAGCCTGCCCGCGTCCGCCGGCTGGGTCGCCGCGGCGCTCGGCCTCGGCCTCGCCTCGGCGGTCATCCAGCTGACGATCAACTGGGCGCAGCGCACCGTCTCGCCGACCCGGGCGACGCTGATCTATGCCGGCGAGCCGGTCTGGGGCGGCGTCGTCGGCCGCCTCGCCGGCGACCGCCTGCCGCCGCTGGCGCTCCTCGGCGGCGCCCTCATCGTCGCCGCCGTGATGATCAGCGAATGGCGGCCGCGGCGACGGCGCCAGCCTGTGGATAACTCCATGTATATATCAATTTGACAGAGATGTCAGATGGTTGGACAGTTTCCCACTGTGGTACATTTTCGGGATGCGGCCCGGAATCCGGCGGCAGGGCGAGGCGCCCGTGGATTCTTCCCCGCGACCGGACTAGGCTCCGCGCCGCGGCGGCGGAGACGGAGGAGACCAGCGCGCCATGGCGACGACCGGCCAGAGGGATGCCCACGAGCTGCTGCTCGACGCGATCGACCAGGGCGAGTTCCGTCCCGGCGACCGGCTGGTCGAGAGCGAGCTGGCCGAGCGCTTCGGCGTCTCCCGCACCCCCATCCGCGAGGCGCTGCAGCGGCTGGAGACGCAAGGGGTGCTCGCCCGCGACGGCCGCAGCCTCGTCGTCGCGGCGCTCGACCACGACCAGCTCGGCGAGCTCTACGTGGTCCGCGCCGAGCTCGAGGGCCTTGCGGCCCGGCTGGCGGCGCAGCACGCGGCGCCCGAGGAGGTGCGGGTGCTGTGGGAGATGGTGCGCAAGGACCGCGAGCTCGTCGACCGGCCCGAGGCGCTGGCGCGGACCAACAAGCGGTTCCACCGCCAGATCCATCTCGCCTCGCACAACCGCTACCTGATCCAGCAGCTCGACATGGTCCACCGGGCGATGGCCTTGATGGCGCAGACATCGCTGGCGGCGCCGGGGCGGGGGCCGCAGTCGATCGACGAGCACGAGGCGATCGTCCGCGCCATCGGCTCCCGCGACGGCGAGGCGGCGGACGCGGCGATCCGCGAGCACATCAGCCGCGCCTTCGAGACGCGGCTGCTGCGGGACGCCGAGCGCTTCGCGGTGTAGGGCGTCCGGGCTAGGCCCGTTTTATCAGGCCGATGATCAGCAGCACGATGATGGCGCCGACCATGGCGGACAGGATCGCGCCGAGGATGCCGCCGCCGAAGCCGAGGCCGAGGAGCGGGAACAGCCAGCCGGCGACGATGGCGCCGAGGATGCCGAGCACGATGTTGCCCATCACGCCCATGCCGCCGCCGCGGACGATCAGTCCTGCGAGCCAGCCGGCGACGCCGCCGACGATCAGCCAGATGATGAACGAGACCAGGATGCCGGTCCCCTGTGCGGCGGTTTCTTCCATCGGCTCCTCCCGAGCGGTGGTGGGCGGGGATGATAGCGCCCGGGGGCCGGCGTGCAAGGCTGCGCCCCGCGGTTAATTCTGCCCGCGCGGGGCGCTTGTGGCGGGGTCGGGGCGGGCCTAGTCTCGCGGGCATGGAGCCCGGTCCCGACAGCGCTGGCGTCCTGCGGACCCGCTGGTCGACGGCGGCGGACGCCGAGGGGCTGGCCGTCGTCCATGCCGGGGCTTGGCGCTATGCCTATGCCGGGGTGATCCCGGAGCCGGGGCTGACCCGGATGATCGGCCGGCGCGGTCCGGGCTGGTGGCGGCGGCTCCATGACGGCCGGGGCCGGGCGCTCGTCGCCGCGCTCGGCGAGGACGTGGTGGGCTACGCCCTCGTCGGCCGCTGCCGGTCGGGCCCGGGGGGCGAGATCCAGGAGCTCTACGTGCGGCCGGAATGCCAGGGCATCGGGTTCGGCTCGCAGCTCTTCGCCGCCGCGCGGGCCGAGCTCGACGGCCGCGGGGTCGTGCCGCTGACCGTCTGGTGCCTGGCGGGGAACCTCGTCGGGCTCGCGTTCTATCGCGCCCTCGGGGGGCGGGAGACGGGGAGCGCGGTCGAGAGCGTGGCGGGGGCGCGGCTGGAGAAGCGGCGCTTCACCTGGGGGTGACCGGGGGCGTTGAAATGTCCCACAGTGGGACGCTGCTCAATTAATTGAGTTAAAACGATAATAATCGTGAAGTAATTTTATTGCGCGCGTGAGTGCGGGTGGCGAGGTGGCCGCCTTTGCGGCCACAAGGAGCGCGCAGGTGCGCGCAGAGTCTCTTTGCTTGTTTTCCGCCTGTGGGCGGAAAACCGACTGCTCTCCAGGTTAGCTAACCTGAATGAAAGCCTTTGGGGGCGCGGGCGGCGGGGCCGTTCGGGGAGAGGCGCGGGGCGACGCTTCGGGCCGCTGCCGGGCCGGGAGCGAGGCCGGGCTCAGGCGGGCGGCGGGATCGCCGGGCAGTCGCGGGCTTCACGCGGCGGGGACGCCGGACAGCGAGGGCCGGCCTCAGGCGGCGGCGGAGCCGTGGACAGGTCCTGCCGGGCTCAGGCCGCGCCGGGGCGTTGGGGTAGGCCGCGCCGGGCTCAGGCGGCGGGGTCGTCCGGGAGGGCGCGCCAGCCGATGTCGCGGCGGTAGAAGCCGCCGGGCCAGTCGACGGCGGCGGCGACGGCGTAGGCGAGGTCGCGGGCCTCGGCCAGCGTCGCGCCGCGGGCGGTGGCGTCGAGGACGCGGCCGCCGTTCGAGACGAGCTCGCCCCCCTCGATGCGGGTGCCGGCGTGGAAGAGCCGCGCCCGCGGGTCGTCGAGGGCGGGCAGGCCGATCGCCTCGCCGCGGGCGTAGTCGCCGGGATAGCCGCGGGCGGCGATAACCACGGTCATCGCGTGGTCCTCGGCCCAGTTCACCCGCGCGGCCGCGAGCCGGCCCTCGGCGCAGGCGAGGATGGCGTCGAGGAGCTGCGCCCCGAGGCGCATGGCGATCGCCTGGATCTCGGGGTCGCCGAAGCGGACGTTGTACTCGACAAGCCGCGGGCGGCCGTCCTCGATCATCAGGCCGGCGAAGAGCACGCCCTGGAAGGGCGTGCCGCGGCGGGCCATCTCGGCGAGCGTCGGGCGGACGATCTCCGCGAGCGCCCGCTCGGTGACCTCCGGCGTCATCGCCGGCGCGGGGGAATAGGCGCCCATGCCGCCGGTGTTCGGGCCCTCGTCGCCGTCGAAGGCGCGCTTGTGGTCCTGCGCGCTGCCGACGACGAGGAGATCCGTGCCGTGCGCCAGCACGAAGAGGCTCGCCTCCTCGCCGGTCATGAACTCCTCGATCACCACCCGCGCGCCGGGGCCCTCGGCGAAGATCGCGTCGAGCGCGGCCTGCGCCTCGGCCTCGGTCGTCGCCACGGTGACGCCCTTGCCGGCGGCGAGCCCGTCGGCCTTCACGACGATCGGCGCGCCCTGCACGCCGACATAGGCCCGGGCGGCGGTCTCGTCGGTGAAGGTCTGGCTCGCCGCGGTGGGCGCGCCGCAGGCGGCGGCGATCTCCTTGGTGAAAGCCTTGGAGGCTTCGAGCCGGGCGGCCTCGCGGCCCGGGCCGAAGACGAGGAGGCCGCCGGCGCGCAGCGTGTCGGCGACGCCCTCGGCGAGCGGGGCCTCGGGGCCGATCATGACGAACTCGACGCCGTTCTCGCGGGCGAAGTCGAGCACCTTGGCGCCGTCGAGGATGTCGAGCGCGACGCAATCGGCCACCTCGGCGATGCCGGCGTTGCCGGGGGCGCACCAGAGCCGGTCGCATTTCGGGTTCTGCGCGAAGGCCCAGGCCAGCGCGTGCTCGCGGCCGCCGCCGCCGAGGATGAGGATGTTCATCGCACGCCTCCCGCGCTTGGCCCCGCCGCGCCGGCGTTCTAAGGTCGCCCGCTCTCCGCCGCAAGCGAGCCCGCGCATGGACCTCTTCGAGCCGGACGGCCCGGGCTCCCCGGGCGGCAACGTCCCCGAGCTGACCGTCGGCGAGATCTCCGGCGCGGTGAAGCGCGCCATCGAGGGCGGCTTCGGGCATGTGCGGGTCCGCGGCGAGGTGGGCCGGGTGTCGCGGCCGGGGTCGGGGCATATCTACCTCGACCTGAAGGACGACCGCGCCTGCCTCGGAGCCGTGGTCTGGCGGACCTCGGTGCGCGGCCTGGCGGTGCAGCCGCAGGAGGGGATGGAGGTTGTCGCCACCGGGCGGCTGACCACCTTCCCCGGGGCCTCGAAGTACCAGATGGTGATCGAGCAGATCGCCCATGCCGGCGTCGGCGCGCTGCTGGCCATGCTGGAGAAGCGCAAGGCGGCGCTGGCCGCCGAGGGCCTGTTCGATCCGGGCCGCAAGCGGCCGCTGCCGTTCCTGCCGGAGACGATCGGCGTCGTCACCTCGCCCTCGGGCGCGGTGATCCGCGACATCCTGCACCGGCTCGCCGAGCGGTTTCCGCGGCGGGTGCTGGTCTGGCCGGCGGCGGTGCAGGGGCCGAACTGCGCCGCCGAGGTCGCGGCGGCGATCCGCGGCTTCGACGCCATGGCGCCGGGCGGGCCGGCGCCGCGGCCGGACCTGCTGATCGTCGCCCGCGGCGGCGGGTCGATCGAGGACCTGTGGGGGTTCAACGAGGAGGCGGTGCTGCGCGCCGCCGCCGCCTGCCGCATCCCGCTGATCTCGGCCGTGGGGCACGAGACCGACAACACGCTCCTCGACCTCGTGGCCGATCGCCGAGCGCCGACGCCGACCGCGGCGGCGGAGATGGCGGTGCCGGTGCGGCTCGACCTGCTGGCCGGGCTCGCGGGGCTGGAGACGCGGCGGCGGGGGGCGCTGTCGCGCGGGCTCGACGCGCGCCGGCAGCGGTTGCGAGACCTTGCGCGCGGGTTGCCGCGGGGCGAGGCGCTGGTGGCCGAGCGGGCGCAGCGGCTCGACGGGCTGGCGCTGCGGCTGCCGCGGGCGCTGGTCGCCGCGGCGCGGGAGCGCCGGCTGCGGCTGGCGCAGGGGGCCGGCGGGCGGCTGTCGCCGGCGCTGCTCGCCCGCGCGGTGGAGCGGCAGCGGGCGCGGCTCGAGGCTTTGGCGCCGCGGCTGCCGCGGGCGCTGGGGGCGGCGGCGCGCGAGGGGCGGCTGCGGCTGGCGCAGGGGGCGGCGGGGCGGCTTGCGCCCGCGCTCCTCGCCCGCGCCATCGCCGCGCGGCGGGAGCGGCTGGAGCGCGTGGCCGCGGGGCTCGATCCGGGCCGCCGCGAGCGGGAGATCGGGCGGCTGGGCGAGCGGCTGGCCGCGGCCGCGGCGCGGCTGGAGCGGGTCGGCGCCGGGCGGCTGGCGCAGGGGCGGGTGGGGCTCGACGGGCTCGCGCGCGCTCTCGACCGGGCGGGCCCGGCGCGTCTCGCGGCGGCGCGGGGGGCGCTCGGCGGCTGGGCGCGGCTGCTGGCGACGCTCGGGCCGGAGGCGACGCTGGCGCGCGGCTTCGCCATCGTGCGCGATGAGGCGGGCCGGGTGCTGACCCGCGCCGCGGACGCGCGCGCCGCCGCCGGGCTGGAGATCGAGCTGGCGGACGGCCGCGTTGCGGCGCGCCCCGAGGCGGGGGCCGGCCCGGCGCCGCGTCCCGGGGCGGTTGCGCGGCCGCGCCGCGGCGGGCGGGAATCCGGCGGCGACCCGGGGCAGGGGAGCCTCCTCTGAGCGGTTGAGCACCGCGCAAGATTGTGTCACGAGGGGCGCCTACACGCGCCCGCCCGCAGCGATTCTCCAACCGCATCGCGCGTTCCGGCGGCCCAGGAGGGAAACATGACCAATATCGTGATCGCGTCCGCCGGTCGGACGCCGGTGGGCAGCTTCAACGGCGCCTTCGCCTCCGTTCCCGCGCACGAGCTCGGCGCGACCGTGATCAAGTCGGTGCTGGAGCGCGCCGGGGTTCCGGCCGCGGACGTCTCCGAGACCATCCTCGGCCAGGTGCTGACCGCCGCCCAGGGGCAGAACCCGGCGCGGCAGGCGCATATCAACGCCGGGCTGCCGCTGGAGAGCGCGGCGTGGGGGCTGAACCAGGTCTGCGGCTCGGGGCTGCGGGCCGTGGCGCTCGGGGCGCAGCACATCCTGCTCGGCGACGCCGAGGTGGTGGTCGCCGGCGGGCAGGAGAGCATGTCGCTGTCGCCGCACGCCCAGCACATGCGCGCGGGGCAGAAGATGGGCGACATGAAGCTCGTCGACACGATGATCAAGGACGGGCTCTGGGACGCCTTCAACAACTACCACATGGGCACGACCGCGGAGAACGTGGCGGGCCAGTGGCAGATCACCCGCGAGATGCAGGACGAGTTCGCGGTGGCGAGCCAGAACAAGGCCGAGGCGGCGCAGAAGGCGGGCAGGTTCGACGAGGAGATCGTGCCGGTCACGGTGAAGGGCCGCAAGGGCGACGTGGTCGTCGACAAGGACGAGTACATCCGTCACGGCGCGACGCTCGAGGCGATGCAGAAGCTGAAGCCGGCCTTCTCGAAGGACGGCACGGTGACGGCGGGCAACGCCTCGGGCCTGAACGACGGCGCGGCGGTGGCGGTGCTGATGACGGCGGAGAACGCGGAGAAGCGGGGGATCGAGCCGCTGGCGCGGATCGCGAGCTACGCGACGGCGGGGCTCGATCCGAAGATCATGGGCGCGGGGCCGATCTATGCCTCGCGCAAGGCGCTCGCCAAGGCGGGGTGGAAGGTCGAGGACCTCGACCTGATCGAGGCCAACGAGGCCTTCGCGGCGCAGGCGCTGGCGGTCAACAAGGACATGGGCTGGGATCCGGCGATCGTGAACGTCAACGGGGGGGCGATCGCGATCGGGCATCCAATCGGCGCGTCGGGGGCGCGGGTGCTGAACACGCTCCTCTACGAGATGAAGCGGCGGAACGCGAAGAAGGGCCTCGCGACGCTTTGCATCGGCGGCGGCATGGGCGTCGCGCTCTGCGTCGAGCGGCCCTGACCGGGCTCGGGACGCCGCGACAGGTTCGCGACAGCCGGCCGGGTTAGCCGGCCGGCGTCCGGGGCGCCCGCTCTCGCGCCCCGGCTCCGTTCCCGGCCCCCGCTCGGCGGCCGGGTCCTGTTCTCGAAAGTGAAACGAAGGGGGAGACACCCATGGGACGAGTGGCGCTTGTCACCGGCGGATCGCGCGGCATCGGCGCGGCGATCTCGACCGCGCTGAAGGCCGCGGGCTACACTGTGGCCGCGAACTACGCCGGCAACGACGACGCGGCGAAGAAGTTCACCGCCGAGACCGGGATCAAGACCTACAAGTGGTCGGTCGCGGACTACGACGCCTGCGCGGCGGGGATCAAGCAGGTCGAGGCGGATCTCGGCCCGGTCGAGGTGCTGGTGAACAACGCCGGCATCACCCGGGACGCGATGTTCCATCGCATGACCCCGGCCCAGTGGAAGGAGGTCATCGACACCAACCTCTCCGGAGTCTTCAACATGACGCATCCGGTCTGGGGCGGGATGCGCGACCGCAAGTTCGGGCGGATCGTCAACATCTCCTCGGTTAACGGCCAGAAGGGCCAGGCCGGGCAGGCGAACTACTCGGCCGCCAAGGCCGGCGACATCGGCTTCACCCGCGCGCTGGCGCAGGAGGGCGCGCGCGCCGGGATCACCGTCAACGTGATCGCGCCGGGCTACATCGCCACCGAGATGGTGAAGGCGATCGACGAGAAGGTGCTGAACGAGCGCATCATTCCGCAGATCCCGGTCGGCCGGCTCGGCGAGCCGGAGGAGATCGCGCGGATCGTGGTGTTCCTCGCCTCGGACGACGCGGGCTTCATCACCGGCTCGACGATCTCGGCGAACGGCGCGCAGTTCTTCAGCTGACGCGAGCGGCGGGCCATCGGCCCGCGGGGATTTCACAGGCCGCGGCGTCGTCCGCGGCCTGTTCTCGTTTCAGGAGCGCGTCGGTCCCGCGGAGGGACACGCCCCGGAAGGGGGCGCGCCGGGCGCCTCCATCCCCGCCGACGCTCCGGGCTCAGTCCCCCCGATGGATTTCCGGTCGAGGATGGCGCTGCGGGCGGGGAAGGCAACCCGGAACCGTCGGGCCCGGGGCGCTCCGGTTGCGGCAAACGAGGCCGCCGGGAAGGGGGCGAAAATCCGGCCGCCGAGGCGCTAACACGCGTGATAGCTTCTTATATTACTGAAAAATAATGGTAATTCAGAACGTGTGCAGTTTGGCCTGATCGCGGGCGCGCCAGGCCTCCCAGTCCTCGGGGGTGTCGAGGTCGGTCGTGGCGGCGCGGCCGCCGGTGGGGACGTCGACGACGAACTCGGCGGCGTCGCGCAGCACGTCGCGGGCGCCGCGGTCGCCGGTCAGGCCGGAGAGCGTCTCGAAGAAGCGGCGGCCGAAGAGCACCGGGTGGCCGGGGCGGCCGTCGGCGGCGACGGCGCGGCAGATCTCGCGGCCCTCGGCCGGGTCGAAGGCGGCGATCAGCCGGTCGATCTCGCCCGGGCCGACCTCCGGCATGTCGGCGAGGAGCACGACGACCGCGTCGGCGCCCTCGACCACCGCGCGGAGCCCGGCGCGGAGCGAGGCGGCCATGCCCTCGGCCGCGTCCGCGGCCTCGACCGCCGCGATCCCGAGGCCCGAGAGCGCGGCGCGGCGGGCGTCGGCGGCGGGGGGGAGCACGACGACCGCGGCGTCGGCCTGGCTCGCCAGCGCCGCCTCGGCGGCGGCGCGCAGCACCGGGCGGCCGTCGGCGAGCGGCTCGAGCAGCTTGTCGCGCCCGCGCATCCGCGTCGAGGCGCCGGCGGCGAGCAGGATCGCCGCGACGCGCGGCCGCCCCGTCGGGCCGGCGGCGGTGCGGCCGGCGCGGGGCTGCGGCCGGGCGGGGATCTCCTTGAGGAGGCCGCCGACCCCCATGGCGGCGATGTCGGCGTCGCCGACCGCGAAGCCGGCGGCGAGCCGTTCCAGCACCCAGTCGGCGCCGTTGAGCGCCGGCGAGCGGGCGCAGCCAGGCAGGCCGACCACGACGCGGCCGGCCTGCTCGCCGAGGAAGAGCAGGTTGCCCGGGTCGACCGGCATCCCGAAGCGCAGCAGCCGGCCGCCGGCCGCGACCACCGCGGCCGGGCAGACGTCGGCCGCGTCGGAGGTGGCGGAGCCGCCGAGGATCAGCGCCATGCCGGCGGGGGCGGCGGCGAGCGCCCCGGCGACCGCGGCGGTCTCGTGGGCGACGACGACGGGGGCGCCGGGCTCGATTCCGAGCGCGCGGAGCCGGGCGCCGACGACCTCGGCGCCCTTGGCGATCAGGCTCTCCTTCATGCCGGGCGTGCGGGTCAGGATCAGGCTCGCCCGCGCCGGGAGGAAGGGGGCGACGGCGAGGGGCGCGGCGGCGGCCGCGGCGGCGGCGACGGCGGGCCCGGCCACGGCGTAGGGGATCACCTTGACGGTGGCGACCATCTGCCGCGCCTCGACGCGGGCCCAGTCGGCGAGGGTCGCCAGCGTAATCGCCGGATCGACCGCGTTCAGCCGGTCGACGGAGGCGCGGTCGATGCGGAAGACGCCGGCGGCGCGGGCGAAGAGGTTCACCCTGCCGGTGAACGGGGCGGAGACCGTGACGCCCTGCGCCTCCGGGTCGGGCGCGAGGGCGCGGGCGACGGCGGCGGCGGCCTCGTCCTCGCCCAGGTCGACGGGCTCGAGCCGCGCCACGGTGACCTCGGCCGCGCCGGCGGCGGCGAGGGCGGCGATCTCGTCGGGGCCGAGGCGGCGGCCCTTCTTCAGCCGGGTCGTCCCGGCGGTCAACGAATGGGCGAGGATCGCGCCCTCGGCATCAGCGAGCGGAACGGGGCCGAAGCGCATGTCAGCGCCGGGTCTCGGGGCGGCGGAGGCGTTCCGTCGCCTCGGCGAGGATCGCGACGGCGATCTCGGCCGGGGTGCTGGCGCCGATGTCGAGGCCGACCGGCGCGTGGATGCGCGCGACGTCGTCGGGGGCGAACCCGGTCTCGGCGAGGCGGGCGGCGCGCTTGGCGTGGGTGCGGGTCGAGCCGAGGCTGCCGAGGTAGAAGACCGGCGCGCGGAGGGCGGCGGCGATGGCGGGGTCGTCGAGCTTGGGGTCGTGGGTGAGGGTGACGACGGCGGTGCGGGCGTCGAGCCCGACCTCGGCCAGCGCCGCGTCCGGCCAGTCGTTGAGGAGCCGGACGTCGGGGAAGCGGGCCGGCGAGCCGAAGGCCTCGCGGGGGTCGATCACCACGACGTCGTAGCCGACGAGGCGCGCCATCGGGGCGAGGGCCTGGGCGATGTGGACGGCGCCGACGATCGCCATGCGGAGCGGGGGGTTGTGGACGCCGAGGAACCAGTCGCCGGCGAAGCCCGCCTTGTCGGCGGTCAGCGCGGCCGCGGCCTCGGGCCAGAGCGGGTCGGCGGGGCCGGCGACGAGGCGGCGCTCCCAGGTGGCGGGGTCGACGGCGTAGACCACGGCCCGGCGGGCGGCGCGGGCGGCGACGAGCTCGGCGAGGAGCGCCTCGGAGGGGCCGTCGCCGACGCCGACCGGCTCGACGAGGACGCGGATGGCGCCGCCGCAGGCGAGGCCGACGGCGAAGGCGTCGGCGTCGCTGACGCCGTAGGTGAGGAGGCGCGGGCGGCCGTCGGCGAGGGCGTCGAGCGCCTCGGCGACGACGGCGCCCTCGACGCAGCCGCCGGAGACCGATCCCGCCATGCCGGCGTCGCCGGAGATGGCGAGCTGGGAGCCGGTGCGGCGGGGGGCGGAGCCCCAGGTCTCGACGACGGTGGCGAGCGCGGCGCCGCGTCCCTCGCGGGCCCAGGCGAGCGCGGCCTCGGGGATCGCGTCGGGGGCGGCGGCGAGGTCGGTGGGGCTCATGCTGTCCTCGCGGATGGCGTCCTCGGGATATAGCGGCTGGCGGGGGCGAAGAAAACCGGGCTACCGGCCGAGGGTGTCGGCGAGGAAGTCGGCCATGCGGAGCCAGGACTCGTCGGTGTCGCCGCGGAAGCTGAGGTTGCGCGAGACGACGAGGGCGCCGGTCCTGGCGTCGACGAGGCTGGCGAAGGCCTGCAGGATGAGGGTGCTCGACTTGTGGACGACGATGAGGAGCACGGCGTCGCCCCCGGCGTCGCGGGCGGCGGCGAGGAGGCAGTCGGTGGTCTCGCGCGGGCAGGCGGCGGCGAGGGCGGCGGGCGGCACGGCGACGGCGCGGTCGTAGGCCCGGCCGACCATGTCGCGGACCAGCGCCTCGGCGACGAGGGCCTGCCGGCGCTCGTGCGCCGCGCGCTGGTCGGCGGCCTCGTCGGAGGTGTCGAGGAGCTTCACCGGCAGGACGGCGAGGGTCGCGGCCTGCGCCGGGGCGGCGGCGCAGAGGAGGCCGGCGAGGAGGGCGGGGCGGGCGGCAAGGCGCGGCAGGGGCATGGGGCGTCCTCCGGCCGCCAGCATGGCGGCAGGGCGGGCGTGTCGGCAAGCGGCCCACGCAGGCGCGGGGTTGATTTCCGCGTGCCGGAGCGCCTTATGACGCGAGCGCCGGAGACCATGATGCGTCCATTGCCTGCCTCGATCGACGAGACCCAGAAGCTGCTCGCCGAGGCGGGCTACGTGGCGGGGCGGGGCCTCGCGACGGTGGTGTTCCTGAGCCTGCGGCTCGGGCGGCCCTTGTTCCTGGAGGGCGAGGCGGGGGTCGGCAAGACGGAGATCGCCAAGGCGCTGGCGGCGGCGCTGGGGCGCAAGCTGATCCGGCTGCAATGCTACGAGGGGCTCGACGCGGCGAGCGCGGTCTACGAGTGGAACTTTCCGGCGCAGATGGTGGCGATCCGCACCGCCGAGGCGACCGGCGGGATGGACCGGGACGGGCTGACCGAGGAGCTGTTCTCGGGCCGCTACCTGATCCGGCGGCCGCTGCTCGAGGCGATGGAGCCGCATGTCGAGGGGCCGCCGGTGCTGCTGATCGACGAGCTCGACCGCACGGACGAGCCGTTCGAGGCGTTCCTGCTCGAGGCGCTGTCGGACTTCCAGGTGACGATCCCGGAGCTCGGGCCGGTGAAGGCGGAGGAGCCGCCGATCGTGGTGCTGACCTCGAACCGCACGCGCGAGGTCCATGACGCGCTGAAGCGGCGCTGTCTCTATCACTGGGTCGAGTATCCGGACTTCGACCGGGAATACGCGATCCTGCGCGCCCGCGCCCCGGAGGCGAGCGACGCGCTGTCGCGCGAGGTGGTCGGCTTCGTGCAGCGGCTGCGCACGGAGGACCTGTTCAAGAAGCCGGGCGTCGCGGAGACGATCGACTGGGCGAAGTGCCTCGTCGCGCTCGACGCGGTGGCGCTGTCGCCGCAGGTGATCGCGGACACGCTTGGGGCGCTGCTGAAATACCAGGACGACATCGCGCGGATGCAGGGCTCGGAGGCCAAGCGCATCCTCGACGAGGCGCGCGCCGAGCTCGGGCCGGTGTGATGGCGCGGCCGGCGGGACTTGCCCTCGTTGCGGAGGATGGCAAGCTCGCCGCCAACATCGTCCACTTCGCCCGCGCGCTGCGCAAGGCCGGGCTGCCGGTCGGCCCGGGGCGGGTGGTGGACGCCGTGCGCGCGGTGGAGGCGGCCGGGTTCACCGACAAGGGGGATTTCTACCACACGCTCCAGGCCTGCTTCGTCTCGCGGCCCGAGCAGCGCGAGGCCTTCGCGCAGGTGTTCCGGCTGTTCTGGCGGGATCCGGCCTTCATGGAGCACATGATGAGCCTGATGCTGCCGCTGCTGCGCGGAGTGGCCGAGCCGCATACGCCGAGCGCGGCGGAACGGCGCGCGGCGGAAGCGCTGACCGACGGCGCCGAGCCGCCGCCGCCGCGGGCGGAAGAGGCGGGGGAGGAGGAGCCGAAGGTCGAGTTCGACGCGACGCTGACCTTCTCGGCGGACGAGCGGCTGAGAAGCCTCGACTTCGAGCAGATGTCCGCGTCGGAGGTCGCCGAGGCGAAGCGCGCCATCGCCCGGCTCGACCTGCCGGTGCAGCCGATCGCCTCGCGGCGGACCCGGCCCGACCCGCGCGGACAGGTCGCCGACTGGCGCGGCACCATGCGCGCGGCGCTGCGCTCGGGCGGCGACGTGCGGCGGCTGGCGACGCGGGCGCGGCGGACGCGCTGGCCGAACCTCGTCGCGCTCTGCGACATCTCCGGATCCATGTCGTCCTACAGCCGGATGCTGCTGCATTTCCTGCACGCGGCCGCCAACGCCAAGGGGGCTGGCTGGGCGCAGGTCCATGCCTTCACCTTCGGCACCGAGCTGACCAACATCACCCGCCACCTGCGCCAGCGCGACGTGGACGCCGCCTTGGCAGCCGCCGGGCGCGAGGCGCGCGACTGGGAGGGCGGCACCCGGATCGGGGCGTGCCTCCACGACTTCAACCGCGACTGGTCGCGGCGGGTGCTGGGGCAGGGGGCGGTGGTGCTGCTGATCACCGACGGGCTCGACCGCGACGATCCGGGCCGGCTCGCCGCCGAGATGGAGAGGCTGCACCTCTCGGCGCGGCGGGTGATCTGGCTGAACCCCTTGCTGCGCTGGGAGGGCTTCACGCCGCGGGCGGGCGGGGTGCGGGCGATCCTGCCGCATGTCGACAGCTTCCGGGCCTGTCACAGCCTCGCCTCGCTCGAGGAGCTGGTGGCGGCGCTGTCGCGGCCGGAGGATCCGGGCGAGACGGCGCGGCTGCGGCAGCTGGCCGGGCCGATGCGGAAAGTTGGGGCGATAAGCCAAGTTTAACGCAAAGAGCGGACCTGTCCCTTCAAACGGGGCGCGGAGATGAAACGAGAGAGGTTGGCGAGGACGACAGGGTTGCTGTGGCCCCGGCTGGCGCCGCGGGCGCTCTTCGCCGTTTGCGCCGTGCTGGCTGTCGCGGTGGCGACCGGCGTGCTCGCCCATCTCCCCTCGCTGACCGACGCCAACGAGGCCTGGCTGGTGGCGGGGGGCATGGCGCTCTTCGCGGTGGCGGTGGCGCTCGCGGCTCTGGCGCTGGGCGCGGAGCGGGAGCGGCGGCTGCAGCGGGTGCTGGCGCGCGACGCCGAGCTGGCGCAGCTCTCGTGGCGGCTCGACTTCGCGCTCGGGGCCTCGCAGGTGGGGGTCTGGGACGTCGACCTCGAGACCGACGAGATGATCTGGGACGAGCGGACGCGGGCGCTCTTCGGCGCGCCGGACCGCCACGGCTTCTTCAACGAGGCGGACTGGGTGGGGGCGATCCACCCGGAGGACCGGGCGCGGGCGATCGACGCGGCGCGGGCGGCGGTCGACGCGGACGGGCGCTTCGTGCAGGATTACCGCGTGGTGCATCCCGACGGGACGATCCGCCACATCCGCGACATGGCGGCGGTCTACCGCGGCGAGAACGGCTCGCGGCGGCTGGTCGGGCTGGTCTGGGACGTCACCGGCGACGTCGAGCGGCAGGCCGAGCTGGAGCTGCGCCGGGCGGAGGCCGAGGCGGCGGCGGTGGCGAAGTCGCGCTTCCTCGCCACGATGAGCCACGAGATCCGCACCCCGATGACCGGGGTGATCGGGATGCTGGAGCTGATGCTGGCCGACCGCCTGCCGGAGGCGCAGCGGCTGCGGGCGGAGGTGGCGCATTCCTCGGCGCAGGGGCTCCTGCGCATCCTCAACGACGTTCTGGAGTTCTCGAAGCTCGAGGCCGGGCGGGCGGAGCGGCTGGATGCGCCGGTGGAGCCGCGGAAGCTCCTCGCCGAGGTGACGGCGCTGATGGCGGCGGGGGCGGAGCGCAAGGGGATCGCGCTGCGGACCGAGGTGAGCGATCGGGTGCCGCAGGCGATCCTGACCGACGCGATGCGGCTGCGGCAGATCCTTGTCAACCTGCTCAGCAACGCCGCCAAGTTCACCGAGGTGGGCGAGATCCGGGCGCGGATGGACTATGACGCGGCGACGCGGGAGCTGGCGGTCGAGGTCGCCGACACCGGGGTCGGCTTCGGGGCGGCGGATCTCGGGCGGCTCTTCGAGGAGTTCTACCAGGCCGATTACGGTGTGGGGCCGCGGCGGGGCGGGACGGGGCTGGGCCTCGCGATCACCCGGGAGCTGGTGGGGCTCCTCGGCGGCCGGGTCTCGGCGCGGAGCGGCGCGGCGGGGGGCGCGGTGCTCTCCTTCACCATCGCCGCGCCGCCGGCGGCGGTGGCGTCGATGGCGACGGGCGAGGGCGGGCGCTCGGCGCCGGGGTCGGTGCCGCCGCTGAAGGTGCTGGTCGCCGAGGACAACGCGACGAACCAGATCGTGCTCCGGAGCTATCTCGCGCGGAACGGCCATGCGGTGACGCTGGTCGAGGACGGCGAGGCGGCGGTGCGGGCGGCCGAGGCGGGCGGGTTCGACGTGGTGCTGATGGACGTGGAGATGCCGCGGATGGACGGGGCGCGGGCGACGCGGTTGATCCGCGAGCTCGCCGGGCCGCCGGGCGAGGTGCCGATCGTGGCGCTGACCGCGAGCGCGCTGCCGGGCGACCGCGAGCGCCACCTCGCGGCGGGGATGACGGATTTCGTGTCGAAGCCGATCGACTTCGCCCTGCTCGACGCCGCGCTGTTCCGCGCGGCGGCCTTGCGCCACGCGGAGGAGCCGGCCCCCGCCCCGGCGCGCGCCATGCGGAAGTGAGCAGGGGACCGGGGCGTCCCACAATGGGACGCTGCTCGAGCTGCCGCTGGATAAAAGAGTTAACGGGGTAGTTATCCACAGGCGGCGGCGGGGAGCGCCGACCTCGGGGAGGCGCGCGGGCGCGCCCCCCGCTCGGCCGGCGCTGACGGTCGGCCGCCTTTGCGGCCGACCTCCGGAGCGGCCGCAAGCGGCCGCGAGTCTTCCTTTTCTCCCCGCCCTTTGGCGGGGAGGCGCCTGCTCGATAGGGTTTCAAGCCAGTATGAATGCCTGAAGGGGGAGGGCGGCGCCGGCGGCGCGCTGCCGCCGCCGGGAAGGAGCGCGGGGCGAGCGCGCGCAGGGCCGGCGGGGCGCGCGGGGTCAGAGGCCCTTCGAGCGGTAGCTGGCGGCGACGCGGGCGATGGAGACGAGGTAGGCGGCGACGCGGAGGTCGTCGACGTCCTTGCGGCCGTGCCAGACCTCGCGCATCGACTGGTAGGCCGTGCGCATGGTGTCGTCGAGGCCGGAGCGGACCAGCTCGAGCTCGCCGGCGCCGCGGACGTATTCGGACTTGAACCGCTCGGAGATGCCGCCCTTGACCCCGGCGCTATGCAGGATGCGCTCCATCTCGGAGACGAGCAGCGCGTGCTGGGCCTCCTCCTGGCGGCGCTGCATCCGGCCGAAGCGGATGTGGCTGAGGTTCTTCACCCATTCGAAGTAGCTGACCGTCACGCCGCCGGCGTTGGCGTAGAGGTCGGGAATGATGACCACGCCCTTGGCGCGCAGCACCTCGTCGGCGCCGGCGGTGACCGGGCCGTTCGCGGCCTCGATGATCAGCGGGGCCTTGATGCGCTCGGCGTTCGTGAGGTTGATCACCGATTCCATCGCGGCGGGGATCAGGATGTCGCATTCCTCCTCGAGCGCGGCCGCGCCGTCGTCGACGTAGGTTCCGCGCGGGAAGCCCTTCACGCCGCCGGTGGCGGCGATGTGGGTCTTGAGGAACTCGACCGGCACGCCGTTCGGGTTGAGGATGGCGCCGTCGCGCTCGATCACCGCGACGATCTTCACGCCGTCCTCCTCGGAGAGGAACTTGGCGGCGTGGTAGCCGACGTTGCCGAGGCCCTGGACGATCACCCGCTTGCCCTCGAGCCCGCCGGCGAGGCGGGCGCGCTTCACGTCCTCGGGGTGGCGGAAGAACTCCTGGAGGGCGTACTGGACGCCGCGGCCGGTGGCCTCGACGCGGCCGTGGATGCCGCCGGCGTTGAGCGGCTTGCCGGTGACGCAGGCGGCGGCGTTGATGTCGGTGGTGTTCATCCGCTTGTACTGGTCGACCATCCAGGCCATCTCGCGCTCGCCGGTGCCCATGTCGGGGGCGGGGACGTTCTGGCTGGGGTTGATCAGGTCGCGCTTGACCAGCTCGAAGGCGAAGCGGCGGGTGATCTGCTCGAGCTCGTGCTCGTCCCATTCGCGCGGGTCGATGCGGAGCCCGCCCTTGGAGCCGCCGAAGGGGGCCTCGACGAGGGCGCACTTGTAGGTCATCAGCGCGGCCAGCGCCTCGACCTCGTCCTGGTTGACGCCCATGGCGTAGCGGATGCCGCCCTTGACGGGCTCCATGTGCTCGGAATGCACGGAGCGGTAGCCGGTGAAGGTGTGGATGGCGCCGCGCAGGCGCACGCCGAAGCGCACCGTGTAGGTCGAGTTGCAGACCCGGATCTTCTCCTCGAGGCCCGGGCTCAGGTCCATCAGCCGGACGGCGCGGTTGAACATGAGGTCGACGGATTCACGGAAGCTCGGCTCCCGCAGCGGCGCATTCATCTCGTGCTCCTCCCCAGGAGTCGGCGTTGGCCTGAAGGCGGGGTCACTAGAGCACCGGGCGAGGCGGCGGGCAAGGCGTCGGGCAAGGCGCGGCGGGGGCGGCCCGGGGCGGTCTGCGCGAGGCGCGAAGGGGCTGCACGCGGTTGCGCGTGCGCGACGCGGATCAATAGACTGTAATTGCAGGATAATGCCTGAGCCGTAGATGCTTTGTTCAGGAAGGTTGACGCCGCCCGGCGGGTCGGCGGGCGCCGGTCAGGGGGCGAAGGCGGCGGCCGGGGCGGGGGGCGCGCCGTCGTCGAAGGCGGCGGCGAGGAGGGTGCGGGTGTAGGGCTGCGCCGGAGCCTCGAAGATCGCGTCGGCGGGGCCGGCCTCGACCACGTCGCCGTTCTGCATCACCGCCACCTCGTGGGCGAGCGCGCGGACGACGCGCAGGTCGTGACTGATGAAGACGTAGGCGAGGCCGTACTTGCGTTGCAGGCCGCGCAGGAGCTCGACGATCTGCACCTGCACGGTCATGTCGAGGGCGGAGGTCGGCTCGTCGAGGACGACGAGCTTCGGCTGGAGGATCATGGCGCGGGCGATGGCGATGCGCTGACGCTGGCCGCCGGAGAACTCGTGCGGATAGCGGTCCATCACCGCGGGGTCGAGGCCGACCTCGGTGAGGATCGCCGCCACGCGCTCGCGGGCGTCGCCCTCCAGCCCGTGGACGCCGAGCCCCTCGGCGACGATCTGCTCGATCGACATGCGGGGGGAGAGCGAGCCGTAGGGGTCCTGGAAGACCATCTGCATGTCGCGGCGGAGCGCGCGCAGGCCCTTGGCGCGGACGCCCTGGATGTCGCGGCCGAGGAAGACGATGCGACCCTCGGAGGCGATGAGGCGCATCATGGCGAGCGCCAGCGTGGTCTTGCCGGAGCCGCTCTCGCCGACGACGCCGAGGGTCTCGCCGGCGCGGATGGCGACGGTGGCGCCGTTCACCGCCTTGATGTGGCCGACGGTGCGGCGCAGCAGGCCGCGGCGGATCGGGAACCAGACGCGCAGGGAATCGGTCTCGATCACCCGGGGCGCGCCGGCGGGGACGGGGTCGGGGCGGCCGTGCGGCTCGGCGGCGAGGAGCTTGCGGGTGTAGGGGTGCTGGGGGCGGGCGAAGATCTCGGCGGTCGGGCCGGTCTCGACGATCTCGCCGCCCTGCATCACCGCCACCCGGTCGGCGATCTGCCGCACGATGGCGAGGTTGTGGGTGATGAAGAGCATCCCCATGCCGCGTTGGCGCTGGAGGTCGGCGAGGAGGGCGAGGATCTGGGCCTGGATGGTGACGTCGAGCGCGGTGGTCGGCTCGTCGGCGATCAGCAGGTCGGGGTTGTTGGCGAGCGCCATGGCGATCATCACGCGCTGGCGCTGGCCGCCGGAGAGCTGGTGCGGGTAGGCGCCCATCCGGCCCTCGGGGTCGCGGATGCCGACCTGGCGGAGGAGGTCGAGGATGCGGCCCGCCGCCGCCCGGCCGGTGACGCCCTGGTGGAGCGCGAGGCTCTCGCCGATCTGCCGCTCGATGGTGTGGAGCGGGTTCAGCGAGGTCATCGGCTCCTGGAAGACGAAGCTGATGTCGTTGCCGCGCACGGCGCGGAGCGTGCGCGGGCTCGCGGTCGCCATGTCCTTGTCGCGGTAGCGGATGGCGCCGGTCACCTCGGCGTTGTCGGGCAGCAGGCGGACGGTGGAGAGGGCGGTGATCGACTTGCCCGAGCCGCTCTCGCCGACGAGGGCCAGCGTCTCGCCGGCGTGGACGTCGAAGCTGACGCCCCGCACCGCCTCGGTGCGGCGGCCGCCCTGGAGGAAGGCGATGCGCAGGTCGCGGACGGCGAGGATCGGCTCCTGGCCGGGCAGGGCGGCGCTCATGCCGGGCCTGGTCCGGCGCTCTTGGGCCTGGCGCTTTCGGGCCCGGCGCTCTCGGGTCCGGCGGGATCGGGTCCGGTGCGCTCGGCGCAGACGCGGTCCCAGGCGGCGCGGTCGAGGCGCAGGATCACCCAGGGCGCGGGCTTGCCGGGGATGAGGTCGAGGGTGGCGTCGTAGACGTGGACGGCGCCGAGGCGGGCGGTGGCTTTCTGCGAGCGGATGTTGGTCGGGTCGATGTGGAACCAGACCTCGGGGAAGCTCGCGAAGGCGTGGCCGAGCATCAGCCGCTTCAGCTCGAAGTTGGTGCGGCCGCCCCACCAGCGGTGGTTGAGGAAGGTGAAGCCGATGGAGATCGTGCCCGGCATGTCGGGCGCGGTGTAGTAGCGCGAGGAGCCGATGATCGCGCCGGTGGCGCGGTCGACGATGGCCAGCGTCGTGCCGGTTCCGAGCAGGAAGGCGAAGTAGGGCTCGAAGACCCCGCGCTTCCAGCGGTCGCGGGCGGGGTGGCCGGCCCAGGTCTCCTCGTCGCTGGCCGCGGCGTGGAGGCCGTCGAGATCGCCGGGCGCGAGCGGGCGCAGCTCCAGCGTCTCGCCGATCAGGGTCGGCTGGGGGTCGAAGGCGGGGGCGTCGGTCAACGGAATGTCTTCCGCGGGTCGAAGGCGTCGCGGACGCCCTCGAAGATGAAGACGAGGAGCGACAGCATGATGGCGAAGGTGAAGAAGGCGGTGAAGCCGAGCCAGGGGGCGTTGAGGCGGTTCTTGGCCTGGAGCGCGAGCTCGCCGAGCGAGGGGTAGGAGGGCGGCAGGCCGAGGCCGAGGAAGTCGAGGGCGGCGAGGCCGCCGATCGCGCCGGTGATGATGAAGGGCAGGAGGGTGAGCGTCGCCACCATGGCGTTGGGGAGCAGGTGGCGGAACATGATGGTCCAGTCGCCGACGCCGAGGGCGCGGGCGGCGCGGACGTACTCGAAGTTGCGGGCGCGCAGGAACTCGGCGCGGACGACGCCGACGAGGCTGGTCCACGAGAAGAAGGCGATCAGCAGCGTGAGGAGCCAGAAGTTCATCGTGAAGATCGCCGAAAGGATGATGATCACGTAGAGGCTCGGCATGTTGACCCAGATCTCGACGATCCGCTGGAAGGCGAGGTCGACCCAGCCGCCGAAGTAGCCCTGCACGGCGCCGGCCGCCACCCCGATGATGGCGGAGACGGCGGCGACGACGAGGGCGAACAGGATCGAGATGCGGAAGCCGTAGATGACGCGGGCCAGCACGTCGCGGGTCTGGTCGTCGGTGCCGAGCCAGTGCTGGCGGTCGGGGGCGGAAGGGGCGGTGAGGACGTCGTAGTTGATGGTGTTGAAGCTGTAGCGGATCGGCGGCCAGATCGCGCGGCCGGGATCGGTGATGGGCTGGCCGTCGACGGCGCCGGTCGGGACCTGGGCGAGCACGCCATCGGGGTCGTCGAGGCAGACCTCCATGCCGCCGGTGGCGATCAGGCAGCGCACCTCGGGGGAGTTGTATTCGGCCTGGGTCTGGAACTCGCCGCCGAAATCGGCCTCGGAGTAGAAGGAGAAGATCGGAAAGCGCCACTCGCCCTGGAAGCGCACGGCGAGCGGGCGGTCGTTCGCCACGAACTCGGCGAAGAGCGCGATGGTGAAAAGGGCGAGGAAGATCCAGAGCGACCAGAAGGCGCGGTGGTTCGCGCGGAAGTTGGCCAGCCGGCGGCGCTGGAGCGCGTTGAGCCGCATTCAGACCTCGCGGCTCTCGAAGTCGATGCGGGGATCGACCCAGACATAGGTGAGGTCGGAGATCAGCCCGACGACGAGGCCCATCAGGCCGAAGACGTAGAGGGTGCCGAAGACCACCGGGTAGTCGCGCTGGATCGCGCTCTCGTAGGCGAGCCGGCCGAGGCCGTCGAGGGAGAAGATCGTCTCGATGATCAGCGAGCCGCCGAAGAACACGCCGATGAAGACGGCCGGGAAGCCGGCGATGATGATGAGCATCGCGTTGCGGAAGACGTGGCCGTAGAGGACGCGGTTCTCGGCGAGGCCCTTGGCGCGGGCGGTCATCACGTACTGCTTCTTGATCTCGTCGAGGAAGCTGTTCTTGGTCAGGAGCGTCAGCGTGGCGAAGGCCCCGATGGTCGAGGCGGTCACCGGCAGGACGATGTGCCACAGGTAGTCGGTCACCTTGCCGAGGAGCGACAGCTCGGCCCAGTTGTCGGAGGTGAGGCCGCGGAGCGGGAAGATCTGCCAGTAGGAGCCGCCGGCGAAGAGGACGAGCAGCATGATGGCGAAGAGGAAGGACGGGATCGCGTAGGCGACGATGATGAGGCCGCTGGTGGCGGTGTCGAAGCGGCTGCCGTCGCGCATCGCCTTGCGGATGCCGAGGGGGATCGAGATCAGGTAGGCGAGCAGCGTCGACCAGAGGCCGATGGTGATGGAGACCGGCATCTTCTCCAGCACCAGGTCGACGACGGAGATCGAGCGGAAGTAGCTCTCGCCAAAGTCGAAGGTGAGGTAGTTCCGCAGCATCAGCAGGAACCGCTCGGCGGGGGGCTTGTCGAAGCCGAACTGCTTCTCGAGGTCGGCGATGAACTCGGGCGGCAGGCCCTGGGCGCCGCGGTACTCGCTCTGGCCGCCGCCGACCTCGCCGCCGCCGCCGGTGATGCGGCCGGTGGCGGAGGTGTCGGATTCGAGGCGGGCGATCACCTGCTCGACGGGGCCGCCCGGCATGAACTGCACGAGGACGAAGTTGACGAGCAGGATGCCGAAGAGCGTCGGGACGATCAGCAGCAGCCGGCGGAGGACATAGGCCGCCATGTCAGGGCAGAGCCGCGCCCTGCGCCTTCAGCGCGTCGTACTTCTCGCGGTCGAGCCACCAGTACGCGTCGCCGCGCGAATAGGCGGGCGGCTCGTCGGGGCGGCCGAAGACGTCCCAGTAGGCGATCCAGAACGCGCCCTTGGACCAGTTCGGCACCCAGAGCTGCTTCGACCGCAGCACCCGGTCGAGCGCCTTCACCCGGCCGTCGAGCTCCTCGCGCGACTGGGCGGCGATGATCAGCTCGATGATGCCGTCGACCGCGGGGTCGCTGACGCCGGAGAGGTTGAAGCTGCCCGCCGCGTCGACGCCCTGGCTGCCGTAGATGGTGCGCAGCTCGACCGAGGGGGCCATCGACATGACGAGGCGGGTCGGCAGGATGTCGTAGTCGTGGTTCTTCTGCCGCTCCTCGTACTGGGCGCTGTCGACCATGCGCAGGCTGGCGTCGATGCCGATCTGCCGCAGGTTGGAGACGAAGGGGTTGATGACGCGCTCGAGCGAGGGGTTGTCCTCGAGGATCTCGATCTTGAGCGTCTGGCCCTCGGCGTTCTGGCGCAGGCCGCCGGGGCCGACGGTCCAGCCGGCCTCGTCGAGGAGCTTCGAGGCGCGGCGGATCGCGGTGCGGTCGTTGGTGCGCTCGGCGGAGTTGACCGGGGGCAGGTAGGCAGGCTCGGTGAAGATCTCCGGCGGCAGCTGGTCGCGGAAGCGCTCCAGCGTGGCGAGCTCCTCGCCGGCGGGCAGGCCCTCGGCCATCATCGGCGAGTTCTGGAAGAAGCTGATCGTGCGCTCGTAGTTGCCGTAGAAGAGCGTCGCGTTCGACCATTCGAAGTTGAACATCAGCGCGATCGCCTCGCGGACGCGGATGTCCTGGAGCTGGGGCTTCCTCAGGTTCATCCAGAAGCCCTGCGTGCCGGAGGGCCGGTTGTCCGGCAGCTCCTCGCGCTTGACCCAGCCCTTGTTGATCGCGGGGAAGTTGTAATCCTTCGCCCAGATCGCCGAGAAGAACTCCTCGTGGAAGAGGTATTGCCCGGATTTCAGCGCCTCGAAGGCCGCGGTGTTGTCGGCGAAGTATTCGTAGACGTAGCAGTCGAAGTTGCCCGAGCCGACGTTGACCGGCGCCTTGGCGCCCCAGTAGTCCTTGACGCGGCAGTACTTGATCGACCGGCCCGGCTGCACGGCGGCGATCTCGTAGGCGCCGGAGCCGACCGGGGGGACGAGGGTCGATTCCTCGAAGGGCACGGTGTCGTAGTAGTGCTTCGGCAGGATGGAGAGCCCGCCGACCAGCGCCGGCAGGTCGCGGGTGGGCACGCCCTCCTTGAAGGTGAACTTGACGGTGTGGTCGTCGATCGCCTCGGCGCCGGCGACGTCGGCCAGCGTGATCCGGTAGGTGGGCGAGCCCTTGTCGCGCAGCGTCTCAAACGTCCAGACCACGTCCTCGGCGGTGATCGGCTCGCCGTCGGCGAAGCGCGCCTCGGGGCGCATGTGGAAGATCACCCAGGAGCGGTCCTCGGGGTATTCGAGGCTCTCGGCGATCAGTCCGTAGGAGGCGTCGATCTCGTCGGCCGAGCCGGCGAGCAGGCTGTCGTAGAGGAGGCCGAGGCCCTGCGCCGGCTCGCCCTTGAGGATGAAGGCGTTGAGGCTGTCGAAGGTCTGGCTGCCGCCGGTGCCGCGGAAGGACATGGTCCCGCCCTTGGGCGCGTCGGGGTTGACGTAGTCGAAATGCGGGAAGCCCGCGGGATATTTCAGGTCTCCGAAGGTGGAGATGCCGTGGCTGACGATGACGCCGCCCTCGGCGGCGACCGCCGGGGCGGCCAGCGCGAGGAGCGCCGAGAGCGCCGCGCCTGCGATCCTCCGGGCGGCCGACGTCGGGACGGCATCCGGGGCGGTCGCGGCGCGGTCGGGCATATGGGCTACCTGTGGTAGGTGGGCGATGCGCGTCACTCTACCGGCGGTCGCGGCCCGGTAAAGCGTCAAACCGCCGCGCCGCTCACAGCTTTTCGTGACCGCCCGCGCGGGCTGCGCCTCACTTGTTGAGCGAGGCGAGGTAGGCGATGACGTTGGCGCGGTCCTCTTCCTTCGGCAGGCCGGCGAAGGCCATCGCGGTGCCGGGCACGAAGCCCTTGGGCGACTGGAGGAAGTGGAAGAGCGTCGCCTCGTCCCACGTGCCGCCGTGGCCGGCCATGGCGCTCGAGTACTTGAAGTCGGCGACGGAGCCGACCGGGCGGTTGACCACGGTCTCGAGATGCGGGCCGACGGCGTTGGTGCCGTCGACCTTGTGGCAGGCGGCGCATTTCTTGAACACCGCCTCGCCCTTGCCGATGTCGGCGGCGGCGACGAGCGCGGGGACATCGACCTCCTCGGCCGCCGGCGCGTCGCCGCCCTCGGCGTTCTCGACGGGGATCGAGAAGGCCACCGCCTCGGAAGAGGTGTCGAAGATTGCGCCCGCGAAGGTCCCGATCAGCAGGAACACCAGAAGGCTGCCGCAGAACGCGCCGACGATCTTGGTGATTTCCATCGTGTTCATCGGCTTATGCACCTTCCTTGCGGGGGCGGGACGCGCCCCCGGAGCACCGCTGCGATCCGTATTAGCCGCTTCCGCGGCGCCTGCGCAAGCATCCTTCGGACGCGCGGCGTGCGTCCGCGCCGGAGGATGCCGTCCGGTCCCGGGCGGGCGCCGCGGGAGGCGGGCTCGGGCCGCGGGCGCGGGCGGCGGGCGGGCCGGGCTTTCCTTTCGCGCCGAGTTCTGACATGCGGGCCGCGCGCTGCGCGAGGATCGCCCGATGACCGACACCCTGCTTCCGATCGCCTTCCAGGGCAACCCGGGCGCCTATTCGCACCAGGCCTGCCGCGAGGCCTTTCCCGACCGGCCGGCGCTCGCCTGCGCGACCTTCGAGGAGGCGATCGCCGCGGTGAACGACGGGCGGGCGGGGCTCGCCATGCTGCCGATCGAGAACTCGACCTACGGGCGGATCGCCGACATCCATCACCTGCTGCCGGAATCGGGGCTGCACATCATCGGCGAGCATTTCGTGCGGGTGCATGCGAACCTGCTCGTGGTCCCGGGCGTGCGGCTCGAGGAGGTGCGGACGGTGCTGAGCCAGCCGCCGCTCCTCGGGCAGGTGCGGGGCTTCGTCCGGCGCCACGGCATCGCCACGCGGGCGGGCGCCGACACCGCGGGCTCGGCCGACGTGGTGGCGAAGGCGGGCGACCGGTCGCTCGCCGCGCTCGCCTCGGAGCTCGCGGGCGAGATCTACGGGCTGGAGGTTCTGGCCCGGCACATCGAGGACCGCGCCGACAACACCACGCGCTTCCTCGTGATGTCGCCGGAGCCGCGGCCGGCGCCGGTGGCGGGGGCGCTGACGACGTTCGTGTTCCGGGTGCGCAACATTCCCGCGGCGCTCTACAAGGCGATGGGCGGGTTCGCGACCAACGGCGTCAACATGACCAAGCTCGAGAGCTACATGATCGACGGCCAGTTCACCGCGACGCAGTTCTATGCCGACATCGAGGGCCATCCCGACGAGCCGAGGGTGCGCCGCGCGCTGGAGGAGCTCGACTACTTCACCACGCAGGTGCAGGTGCTCGGGACCTATCCCGCGCATCCCTACCGGCTGGAGAAGGCGATTCCGGCGGAGTAGGCCGCCGGGACCGGTCAGCGTTCCGGGACCGCGTCCGGGGCGGTCCGGCCGACGAGGGGGGCGGCGTGGCGCAGGACGAGGCGCCAGTCGCCGTCCTCGCGGCGGAGGACGTGGGTGACGCGGAGCGCCATCGGGGCGGGGTCGGCCTGCCCGGCGATGCGGACCGTGGCGCGCTCGACGGCGACGGTCACGGCGAGGTCGGGGCCCTCGAAGACGCCGAGAGGCGTGAGGTCGAGCTTCGCCTCGCCGCCGGCGAAGCGGGCGGCGGCCCAGCGGTAGCGCGCCTCGGCGGCGGGCCAGCCGCGCTCCCAGCCGCCCCAGGCCCCGAGGATCAGCACGTCGTCGGCCCGCGAGGCGTTGGCGAGCCATGGGCCGGGGTCGCCGCCCATGAAGCGGCGGGCGCCCTCCGTGACGCCGGCGAGGAAGGCGCGCAGCGCGGGGTCGGCGGCCGTCGGGCCGCGGGCGACGGCGGAGGCATCCCTGCCCGTCACCGCCGCGACTCCAGGGCCGAGGCGCTTGGTCCCGCGGAAGCCGCGCCCCCGCGGCGGACGACGGGAGGATCGGGCGGGCGGCGGGCGCCGGCGCCGCGCGCGGCGCCGCTGGCGCGCGCCGTTCCGCGGGGGGTCGTCTCGATGCGCCGGCAGGCGGCGGGCGGATCGGGGAGGCGTCCGGCCGGGCCGGCCGTGGGCGGGCCTGCGGCGTCGGGGCGCGGGGCTCCGCGGCTGGGAGCGTCGATGCGCCGGAAGGCGGCGGGGGGATCGGGGAGGCGGGGACGGGTCATGGCGCGGTCTCGCGGGGCGGGGCGGGCGGCGCCGGGGGGAGGCGGGTCCAGGCGCCGACCAGGGTAGGCAGGATGATGCAGGCGTCGGCGGCGAGCGCCTCGGCGCGGAGGCGGTCGGCGAGGGTGTCGATGCCGACCTCGGCGGGGTCCATCGCGCCCACCCGCTCGCCGACGGGCAGGAGGCTGCGGAGCGTGGCGGCGAGGTAGTCGTAGGCGTAGGCCGTGGGGCCGGCCTCGACGCGGGCGGCGGCGATCATCTCCGGGGGCGGCAGGCCGGCGGCGCGGAAGACGGCGGGGAGCTTGGCCGCCATGTCGCTCTCGAACCCCGCCCGCTCGAAGGTGTCGACGAGCCAGCGGCAGCAGGCCCGGAACAGCGGCCCCTCGGGCACGCTGCGGCCGTGGCCGGTGGCGATCTCCTGGAAGGCGACGATGCCGCCCGGCCGCAGGCCGGCGGAGAGGCGGGCGAGGGCGGCGCCCGGGTCGGGCAGGTACATCAGGATCAGCCGGCCGATCACCGCGTCGAAGCCGGGCTCGGGATCCCAGTCGCCGAGCTCGACGGCGGCGAAGGTGACGCGCGCCAGCAGGGCCTCGCGGGCGACGCGGCGGGCGGCGACGGCGATGGCCTCGGGCGAGCGGTCGACGCCGTGGACGGATCCCGTCGGGCCGACCAGCCGGGCGGCGAGGAGCGAGACGTCGCCCACGCCGCAACCGACGTCGAGGACGCGCATCCCCGGGCCGATTCCGGCGCGGACGAGGACGTCCCGGGTGAGGTCGCGGTAGTAGCTCCCCTGCCGCTCGAGCCGGTCGAACTCGGCCCCGGCGTAGCCGAGGGCGTAGGGGCGGGGGCCGTCGGGCCGCTCGCGGGACTGGCGGAGGGTGGTGGCGCGGGGCATCGCGGGACTCCTTATCTCACGCCGCGGGGCGGCGGGTCGTGCGCCTCGGGGGGCGGGCACAGGGCGGAAAGTCGGGCGCGTGCGGCGGTGCGACGCGCCGCCCGCGCCCGGAAGTCTCAAAACCGGCCCGCCGGGCCGCGTCCAATGGCGGTATCGTTCAAGGGGTCTCGGAACACTCGGAAAGCACAGGCGTCGAATATGGGGCGAGCTTATCGCGATCCGAGCGCGGAATCCTTGAGGCGAGCCTGATTTTCGCTCCAGATCGTCCCGACCTCGCGGCCTCCCGGGGGTAAGCGATGCGACTGCGGTTCTCCGATTGCGTCCTCGACCTCGAGCGGCTCGAGCTGACGCGGGGCGGCGTCGCGGTCGACGTCGAGCCGCAGGTCTTCGAGCTGATCGCCCATCTCGCGGGGAATCCCGACCGCGTCGTCGGGGTGGACGAGCTCTTCGACGTGGTCTGGCGGGGGCGGATCGTGTCGCTGTCGACGCTGACGAGCCGGGTCAGCGCGGCGCGGGCGGCGATCGGGGACACCGGCGGCGCGCAGCGGCTGGTCCGGACGATCCACGGGCGGGGCTACCGGTTCGTCGGCGCGGTGCAGGCGGAGGGGGCGGCGCCGGCGGCGGCGCTGCCGCCGCTGCACCAGGAGGTGCAGTTCTGCGCCGCGGCGGACGGGGTGCGGCTGGCGTGGTCGCGGGTCGGGGCGGGGCCGGCGATCGTCAAGACGGGCAACTGGCTGACCCATGTCGAATACGACTGGGAGAGCCCGGTCTGGAGCCACGTGCTGCGCTGGCTGGCCGAGGGGCGGCGGCTGGTGCGCTACGACGCGCGGGGGAACGGGCTGTCGGACCGGGAGGTCGCGGACATCTCGTTCGAGGCCTTCGTGCGCGACCTCGAGACGGTGGTGGACGCGGCCGGGCTGGAGCGGTTCGCGCTCTTCGGGGTGTCGCAGGGCTGCGCCTTCTCGATCGCCTATGCGGTGCGCCACCCGGAGCGGGTGTCGAAGCTGGTGCTCTATGGCGGCTTCGCGCGGGGGCGGCGGCTGCGGGGCTCGCCGGTGGACGCCGAGCAGGCGGAGGCGATGCTGACGCTGATGCGGACCGGCTGGGGGCAGGACAACCCGGCGTTCCGGCAGGTGTTCACCTCGCTCTTCGTCCCGGGCGGCACGCCGGAGCAGATGGCGTGGTTCAACGAGTTGCAGCGGGTGACGACCTCGCCGGAGAACGCGGTGCGGCTGCGGCTGGTGTCGGACTGGATGGACGTGGTCGGGCTGTTGCCGCTGGTGCGGACCCCGACGCTGGTCCTGCATTGCCACGACGACGCGATGCAGCCCTTCGAGGAGGGCCGCTTCCTCGCCGCCAGCATCCCGGGCGCGCGCTTCGTCGGCCTCGACGGCCGGAACCACCTGATCCTGGAGGCGGACCCGGGCTGGCCGCGGCTGCGGCGGGAGGTGGATGCTTTCCTGGCGGAATAGGGGTGTGGGCGCGTGGGTGCTCACGCGTGAAAATTACGCAAGTCATTGATTTTAATAGATGTGTTATGTTGTAACGTTGCCTTCGCACGCTGCACGACGCCTGTCTGCTCTCCACGGGGCACCAGCGCCGACCGACCGAGCGACCGAAGCGGGCTTGCCCGCGAGGCCCGGCGCGACAAGCGAAAGCATTGCTTTCGCCGCGCCGACGGCTGGAGCGCGGTTGCGCGCGGAAGCCGTGAGGGGCGCCGATTTCTGCGGAAGCGCGCAATCCGTCCGTGAGCGCCCCGGCGAGCGCGGAATCGCGCTCGCCCCCCGCAGGGGCGATCGCGGACGGATTTGCCGCGGGTCAAATCCGTCTGGCGGCGCCGTTGCGACCTGCTTCCGGCCGGGGCTCCGTTCCACTGTCGTGCAGTGTGTTGCCTTCGTCGCGCTTCACGACGGAGGCGGCAAGGGTCGATCCGCGGCGGCGTCTCGCCTCGCGACGGCGCCGCAGGAGGACATGCGCATGTCATCCTGCTCGACGCGGAGCGGTTCGGACGGGGAGGGCGCAAGCTTCAAGTGAGTCGAACGGCGCCGCGGAATGCGGCGCTGATGACTGTGCGATGATTTTCACCGTTTATATTCAGAATATTTGCAAATATATTTCGAATTATATTTGCGCGCAAATAAGCGTTGCCGAGATACGGCGCGTTTGCATTTGCTCGTCATTTTCCGGCCGCTTCACGGGCGAGCGCATGTGAGCGCGTCGCCACGGTAGGACGGCCGGGCGGCGGTCAGGCGGTGGCCTTCAGGCTGGCGATCAGCTTGTCGAGGTTGCCGCCGGCGGCCTCGTACTGGGCGCCGATCTCGGCGCGCTCGTTGGTCAGCATCGAGACGCCCTCGATGATCAGGTTGATCACCTTGGGCGCGCCGCCGCGCTCGCTCACCTGCCACTCGACGGTGAAGCCGTCGCGGCCGGGGCGGTCGACGCGGGTCTCGACGAGGACGCCGCTCTTGCCGGCGTCGCGGGCGCGGACGATGCGGATCGAGGCGTTCTGGTAGTCGCGGAACTGCTTGCCGTACTTGCGCGACAGATAGGTCTGGAAGGCGGCGACGAAGGCCTGCTTCTGCGCCGGGGTGGCGCCGCGCCAGGGCGGGCCGAGCACGCTGCCGGCGACGACGGGGATGTCGCCGTAGCGGGCGAGGAGCTTCTCGAACTCGCCGTAGAGCTGCGCCTCGGAGCGGCCGGAGCGCAGCAGCGCGATCAGCTGGTCGGAGAGGCCCTGCACCAGCGCGGTGGCGCGGTCGGTCGGCGTGTCGGCCAGTGCGGGCGCGGCGCGGAAGGGGAGCGCGAGGAGCGCGGCGGCGCCGAGGGCGAGGACGAGCAGGCGGCGGCGCGAGATCGGGGCGTCATTGGTCGGCATAGGGGTCCTCCAGGGTCTCGAGCGCCGTCGCGCCACCTTGGAGGCGCGAGGTCATGTTCTGCAAGTAACTGATCCGTTGGGCGGTGTAGCTGTCCGAGCTCTCGTAGAGCAGCGCCTCGACCGCCGGGTCGAGCTTGTAGCGGTCGTGCAGGAGATCGACGCCGCGGAGCCCGGCGATCACGTAGGAGGCGCCGCCGGTCAGGTAGAAGGCCGGGTCGACGACGACGTCGATGCCGTAGCCGATCCAGTCGCGCTGGGTGCCCGGGCCGCCCACCGGCAGCTCCCAGTAGCCGCCCGCGGGCACGCCCCAGACGTGCAGCGTCTCGTCGACGTTGGTCTCGCGGTAGGGCAGGCCCATCTCCCTGGCCGGGTCGAGCAGGCCGCCGAGGCCGAAGACGGTGTTGACCGCGAAGCGCAGGGTGTCCTGGAGCGCCATCTCCGGGCGGCCCTGCAGCAGGTACTGGATCGCCCCGTGCGGCAGGCGCGAGTGGTTGACGAGGTTGGTCACGCCGTTGCGCGCCGGCTCGGGAACGACGGCGCCGTAGGTGCGGGCGGCGGGTCCGTAGAGGGTGGAATCGAGGGCGACGTTCAGCTGGTGGGAGGAGCGGTTCTGCTCCTCGAGCGGGTCGTCCTCGAGCGAGGGCGGCGGCGCCGGCCGCGTGGCGCAGCCGGCGGAGGCGCAGAGGCAGAGGACCGCCAGCGCGCGCGGGATGTCGGAAGCCTGGGTGCGCCGCATCGTTCCTCCGTCCGGGACGCCCTCTTTAGCCTCCTTCGCCGCGCGGCGCCACCATGGGCGTCCCGCGCGGGGCCGGGGCGGAACGCCGCGGCGGGGGGCCGGTTCCCGGCGCGGGGCGCGCGCGGCCGGAGGGGCGGCGCGCGGGGGTGTGGCGGAAAGGTCGCGCCTGCGCGGCGGGCGGCGGGATTAACCCCGGCTTAACAAAGGTTGCGGTAGGGAAATGTTGCGGCGCACAACGTCGCGATCCCGAAAGCGACCTTCTGGAGACGGGCGGCATGCGACGTGCTGCGTTCGTGGCGGCGATGGCCGTCCTGATGTCCGGCGTCGGGCTCGGCGCGATGACGCGGGGCGGCGGGGCGCCGCAGTTCCCGGCCACGCCGACGCGGGCGCATGTCGTGCTCGGGGAGGTCGCGGTGCTGGCGCGGCCGATCCATCCCGCCGAGGAGGAGGCGACCCCGGTCGCCGCGGCGGCGCGGGCGCGCTACGGCTCGGTCGACGCGCTCGCCCGGGTGCGCGTCGAGCCGCTGCCCGGGGGCGCGGGCGGCGGGCTGGTCACGGCGGCGGCGATCCGCTGGCGGTGAGCGCCCGGGGCGGCGGCAGGATGTGCGCGCGGGTGTGTCGAGCCGCTTGATCCCGCGATGTCCGGCCAGTCCCCCGCCGGGCGACGCGCGCGTGCGGGCCGGGCCGCTGCGTGGGCGCGCGCTGCGGGGTGGTCGATGCGCGCGCCGCTGCCCGGGGCGCGCGTCAGGGCGGGGGCGGGCGGGTGGCGGTGTGCGGGGCGGGGGGAGGTGGTCGAGGAAGGCGCCGGCGAGGGTCATGGCCTCGGCGGTGATCTCGGGGTCGAACTCGAGGAAGCTGAGCGGCGCGCGTTCCTGCTGGTCGAAGCCGTGGGTCGCGCCGGGGAATACCCGCGTCTCGACGGGGAGGCCGGCGCGGGCGAGCTCGCCGGCGATGTCGAGGCAGGCGCCGGCCGGGGCGATGGTGTCGCGGCCGGCGAGCAGGAACAGGACCGGGACGGGGAGGCTCCAGCCGAGGCGGCGCGCGCGGTTCGCCGTGCCGCAATAGGGGTAGAGCAGGATCGCGCCGGCCACGCCGTCGAGGGGGTGCCGCGCGTCGCCGGCGGGGAGCGCGGAGAGGCCGTAGGGGAGGCGCCATTCCTTCTCGAAGGCGAGGAGCTCCATGATCGCCCAGCCGCCGTGCGAGGCGCCGATCAGCACGATCCGGTCGGGGTCGACGAAGTCCATCCGCCGGGCGTCGTAGATCGAGACGAGGACGTCGGCGGCGCGCTCGGAGCCCATCAGCAGCTGGCCGGCGCAGATCAGCCGCCAGACGTCGTGGTCGAGGTAGTCGCGGGGCGCGTGGCTGTCGACGACGATGGCCGCCCAGCCGCGGGCGTTCAGCATGGCGGCCCAGCGGTCGAGGTTGTCGTGCGGGCCGTCGCAGCCCGAGTAGAGGAGCGCGGTGGGGAAGGGCCCCGGGCCGGGCGGGACCAGGGGGCGGTAGTAGGGGCGGAGCGCGGCGGCGATCGTCTCGGGCGGGGCGGCGGGGACGAACCAGCCGAGGTAGCGGCCGAGGCTGTTGCCGGCGACGACGAGGAGCCAGACCGCCACGAAGCCGCCGACGCCGAGCGTCAGCCAGCGCCAGCGGCGCCACCAGCGGGCGAGCCGCGCGTGGGTCGGCGGAACGCCGCCCGGGGGAATATCGGCCATCGTAAACCTCACCGTGCGTTCCTGTTTACAATGCCGCCGCGGGTGGTCATAGGGTCGGATTGTCCAGTTCCGATTGACCAGTGCCGGGAGAGACCGCCGATGGACCATGCCAGCATCGTGACGACCTGCCGCCGTCTTGCCCTCGAGGCGGGCGCGGCGATCATGGAGGTCTATGACGGCCCCGACCTCGGCGTGAAGGCGAAGGCAGACGCCTCGCCGGTGACGGTGGCCGACGAGCGGGCGGACGCGCTGATCTCGGCGGGGCTCGCGGCGGCGTTCCCGGAGATCCCGGTGGTGACCGAGGAGCAGGCGGCGAGCCACGGGGTCTCGGCGGCGACGTTCTTCCTGGTCGATCCGCTCGACGGGACGAAGGAGTTCGTGCAGCGGCGCGGCGACTTCACGGTGAACATCGCGCTGATCGAGGACGGCGTGCCGACGCGGGGCGTGGTCTATGCGCCGGCGATCGGGCGGCTGTTCTACACGCTGGCCGACGGGCGCTCGGTCGAGGAGACCGGGGCGCACGCGGTGGAGCGGCAGGGCGAGGTGCGGCCGCTCGAGGTCTCGGACCCCGATCCGGCGGCGCTGGTGGTGGTGGCGTCGAAGTCGCATCGCGACCAGGCGACGGACGACTACATCGGGCGCTATGCGGTGAAGGACTTCCGCTCGGCCGGGTCGTCGCTGAAGTTCTGCCTGGTGGCGGCGGGCGAGGCGGATCTTTATCCGCGGCTCGGGCGGACGATGGAGTGGGACACCGCGGCCGGGCAGGCGGTGCTGCTCGGCGCCGGGGGCAAGGTGGTGCGCTTCGACGACCACACGCCGCTCACCTACGGCAAGGCCGGGTTCGAGAACCCGTTCTTCATCGCCCACGCGCCGGGCGTGCCGCTGGCGGGCGCCTGACGCCTTGCGCGTCCTGCTGGTCATCCCGGCCCGCTACGCCTCGACCCGCTTCCCGGGCAAGCCGCTGACGGCGCTGCGCGGGGCGACGGGCGAGCCGCGGAGCCTGATCCGGCGGGCCTGGGAGGCGGCGCACGAGGTGCCGGGCGTCGACCGGATCGTGGTGGCGACCGACGACGAGCGCATCCGCAAGGCGGCGGAGGACTTCGGCGCCGAGGTGGTGATGACCTCGGAGCATTGCCGCAACGGCACGGAGCGCTGCGCCGCGGTGTCGCGGGCGATGGGGCCGGGCTGGGACGTGGTGGTGAACCTGCAGGGCGACGCGCCGCTGACGCCGCCCTGGTTCCTCGGCGCGCTGATCCGCACGATGCGCGCCGATCCGGACTGCGAGATGGCGACGCCGGTGCTGCGCTGCGACGCGGGCTCGATGGCGAGCTTCATCGAGGACCGCCGCAACGGGCGGGTCGGCGCGACCACGGCGGTCTTCGGGGCGGAGGGGAACGCGCTCTACTTCTCGAAGGAGGTCATCCCCTATACCGGGCGGCCGCTCGGGCCGGGGGAGACGATTCCGGTCTTTCACCATGTCGGCGCCTACGCCTATCGCCGGGGGGCGCTGCTGCGCTATGACGAGTGGCGCGAGGGTCCGCTCGAGGCGTGGGAAGGGTTGGAGCAGCTCCGGTTTCTCGAGAACGGCGTGCCGGTGCGCTGCGTCGAGGTCGACGCGCGCGGACGCGCCTTCTGGGAGCTCAACAATCCCGAGGACGTGGCGCGGATCGAGGCGATTCTGGCTGCCGAGGGACGGCCGTGAGCAAAAGCAGGGGACGCCGTTCCGGGGTTGTGCTAAGGGCGGGGCAGGGTCGCCATGGAACGGACGCCGCGCAGCGGGGTTCAAGGATGAGTAACGAGCGAGGGGCGCGATGAGCCGCAAGGTTACGAAGGCTGTATTTCCGGTGGCCGGCTTCGGGACGCGGTTCCTGCCGGCGACCAAGTCGGTGCCGAAGGAGATCCTCCCCCTCGTCGACCGACCGCTGATCCAGTACGCGATCGACGAGGCGCGCGCCGCGGGGGTGAAGGAGTTCATCTTCGTCACCTCGCGCGGCAAGAGCGCGCTGGAGGACTACTTCGACGGCGCGCCGGAGCTCGAGGCGGCGCTGCACGAGGGCAAGAAGACGGCGCTGATCGAGGCGCTGAAGCAGACGGACATGGATTCGGGCGCGGTCGCCTATGTGCGGCAGCAGGAGCGGCGCGGCCTCGGCCACGCCGTCTGGTGCGCGCGGCGGCTGATCGGCGACGAGCCCTTCGCGGTGATCCTGCCCGACGACGTGATCGACGCGGAGACCCCCTGCCTGAAGCAGATGGTCGAGGCCTATGCCGAGACCGGCGGCAACATGGTCGCGACGATGGAGGTGCCGCATGCCAGCGTCTCCTCCTACGGGATCGTCGACGTCGGCGGCCAGACCGGCACCACGATGTCGGTGAGGGCGATGGTCGAGAAGCCGAAGGCGGCCGACGCGCCCTCGAACTTCGCGGTGATCGGCCGCTACATCCTGACGCCGAACGTGCTGAAGAACCTCGAGAAGCTCGAGGCCGGGGCCGGCGGCGAGGTGCAGCTGACCGACGCGATCGCGCAGGAGATCGGGCGGCGCGGCGACGTCCACGCCTTCCGCTTCCGCGGCCAGCGCTTCGACTGCGGCTCGAAGTCGGGCTATCTCCAGGCGACGGTGGCCTTCGGCCTCGCCCGGGACGAGCTGCGCGGCGAGTTCCTGGACTACCTCCAGACCACGCTCGACTCGCTGCGCGAGCCGCTGCGCGAGAAGGCGGTCGCCCGCGGCTGATCGCCGGGTCCGGGGCGCGGGGCGCGGCGTCCCGGGCTTCACGGCGCGCCCGAAGCGGCGCGCCGTTCTGTCGTGGCGTGGTGTTCACGCGTGAAAATTCGGTAAGTCATTGATTTTGCTGCGGCGAGATTCCGCGGCGGTGACATGCGCCACACTGCACGACACCTGTCTGCTCTGCTGGATCCACGGGGCGCGCGCGAGCGCCGAGCGACCGAAGCGGGCTTGCCCGCGAGGCCCGGCGCGACAGGCGAAAGCATTGCTTTCGCCGCGCCGACGGCTGGAGCGCGGTTGCGCGCGGAAGCCGTGAGGGGCGCCGATTTCTGCGGAAGCGCGCAATCCGTCCGTGAGCGCCCCGGCGAGCGCGGAATCGCGCTCGCCCCCCGCAGGGGCGATCGCGGACGGATTTGCCACGGGTCAAATCCGTCTGGCGTCACCGTCGCGGCCAGCCTCGGGCCGGGCTTCCTCTCCACTGTCGTGCAGTGTGGACATGCGCCGTCGAGAGGCGACGCGTCGCCGCTCGGCTGCGATCCCGGCGACCGGGTTGCGTGCCGGGAGGGCTCGGAGGGGAAGGGGATGGCGGCGACAGGGGGAGGGGCCTGCCTGAGATCGCCGTCGCCGGGCGGTCTCAGGCGGCCTGCTCGCTCTTCGTCTCGGTCAGGATCGCGTAGAGGGCGTTGGGATCGAAGGTCGAGCGCAGCTTGGCGCAGATCGCCTCGCTGCGCAGGGTCCGCGACACGCGCGCCAGCGCCTTGAGGTGCTCGGCCCCGGCCGCCTCCGGCGCGAGGAGGGCGAAGACGAGGTCGACCGGCTGGCGGTCGATCGACTCGAAGTCGACCGGCTTCTCCAGCCGCACGAACAGCCCGACCACGTGGCTCACCCCGGCGAAGCGGGCGTGCGGGATGGCCACGCCGCGCCCGACGCCGGTGGGACCGAGCGCCTCGCGCTCGGTCAGCGCCTTGTAGGCCGCCTCGGCCGAGAGGCCGTAGACCTGCTCGGCCATGTCGGCGAGGTCCTGGAGCAGGCGCTTCTTGCTCGTCGCCTTGAGGGGCGCGCGCACGGCCTCGACGCCCAGAATCTGCGAAAGCTCCATGATCAGGGACTCCCTCGGCCCGTCGGCGTCACTGGCTGTTCCGCGGGTCGATCCAGCCGATGTTGCCGTCGTCGCGCCGGTACACCACGTTGACCCCGCCATGCGCGTCGTTGCGGAAGACGAGCACCCCCGCCCCGGCCAGCTCCATCTGCATCACCGCCTCGCCGACCGACAGATAAGGCACCCGTGTCTCCATCTCGGCGACAATGATCGGCTGGAGCGTCTCGGGCTCCGCCCCGTCGGCATGGTCCTCGCCGCTCGCGAGGATGTAGGACGGCGCGTCGACGGCTTCAATCGGAAACTCGCGGTTGCGGTGGTGGTCCTTGAGCCGCCGCTTGTAGCGGCGGAGCTGCTTCTCGAGCCGGTCCATCGCGGCGTCGAAGCTCGCGTAGATCTCGCCGGCGCGCGCCTTGGACTGGGCGGTCAGCCCGGTCGGCAGGTGGACCGAGCTGTCGGCGATGAACTCGTGCCGGTCGCGGGAGAAGATCACCACGGCCTCGACGGCGCGGTCGGCGTACTTGCCGCACAGCTCGACGACCTTGTCCTCGACGTGGTTTCTCAGCGACTCGCCGATGTCTATCTGCTTGCCGCTGACCTGGATTCGCATGTCGCGCCCCCCTAATGCGCCGGCCATCGCCGGCTCTGGTTGGTTCGCCCGCATCGGCGGCCGCGCCCCTGAACCGTCAGGTTCTGGCGAGGGTCGCCCTGGATCGACGACGCTCGACCGAGGACGGTATGCCCATGCCTTCGCGGTACTTTGCAACCGTCCGCCTAGCGATTTCAATCCCCTCCTCGGCGAGGAGGTTTACGAGGGCGTCGTCGGAGACCGGACGCGCCGCCGCCTCGCGGGCGATCATCGCGCGGATGCGCGACTGGACCGCCGCGGCGGAGACGCCCTCGCCGCCGGCGGAGGACTGGATGGTCGCGCTGAAGAGGCCCCGCATCTCGATCACTCCCTGCTCGCAGGCGACGTACTTGTCGGCCGTGACCCGGCTGATTGTGGATTCGTGGAGGCCGAGCCGGTCGGCGAGCGCCCGCCGGGTGAGCGGGCGCAGGCGGCCGGGGCCGGCGTCGAAGAAGCCCTCCTGGTGGCGGGCGAGCGCGCTCGCGACCCTCAGGATGGTGCGGGCGCGCTGCTCGAGGCTGCGCGCCAGCCAGTTCGCCGCGGCGCTCATCTCGGAGACGTAGGCGCGGGTCGGGCCGTCCTTGCCGGCGAGCTGCGCGACGTAGCGGTTGTCGACGAGGACGCGGGGCAGGGTCTCGGTGTTGAGCTCGACGGTCCAGCCGCCGCCGGGCGCGCGGACGACGTAGACGTCGGGCGCGACGGCCTGGGTCGGGGCCTCGGCGAAGCGCAGGCCGGGCTTGGGGTCGAGGGCGCGCAGCTCGGCGAGCATGTCGGCGAAGTCGGCCGCGTCGACGCCGCAGATCGCCTGGAGCTCCTCGGTGCGGCCGCGGGCGAGGAGGACGAGGTTCTCGACGAGCGCGCGCATGGCCGGGTCGAGGCGGTCGCGCTCGCGGAGCTGGAGCGCCATGCATTCGGCCAGCGTGCGGGCCCCGACGCCGACGGGGTCGCAGGACTGCACCAGCGCCAGCCCGCGCTCGACGTCCGAAGCGGCGAGGCGGTGGCGGGCGGCGACCTCGGCGAGCGGCGCGCGCAGGTAGCCGTCCTCCTCGAGCTCCTCGGCGAGGAGGCGCGCGGCGGTGACCACGGAGGGCGCGGCGCGGGCGGCGCCGATCTGGGCCTGGAGGTGGTCGGCGAGGCTGACGGTGGCGGGCGTGGCGTCGAGCCCGTCGATCGGGCCGGCCGAGGCGCGGCCGATGCGGGCGCCGCCGGCGGGGAGCGGCGGGGGCGACGCGAGCTCGAGGAAGGGGTTCTTCTCGACCTCGGCGGCGACGTAGTCGGTCAGCGCGAGGTTCGACATCTGCAGGAAGCGGATCGCCTGCTGCAGCTGCGGCGTCATGACGAGCGCCTGGCCCTGCCGGATCTCGATGCGCGGGGCGAGGGCCATCAGGCGGCGCCCCGTCCTGCGCCGCGTCCGCGGTCAGATGCGGAAGCTGTCGCCAAGGTAGACACGCCGCACATTGTCGTCGCGCACGACCTCCTCGGGGGTGCCGGTCATGATCACCGAGCCCCCGTGAAGGATATAGGCCCGGTCGACGATTTCCAGCGTCTCGCGCACATTGTGGTCGGTGATCAGCACGCCGATGCCGCGGTCCTTGAGCTGGCGCACGAGCTTGCGGATGTCGGCGACGGCGAGCGGGTCGACGCCGGCGAAGGGCTCGTCGAGGAGCACGTATTTCGGCAGGGCGGCGAGGCAGCGGGCGATCTCCACCCGCCGCCGCTCGCCGCCGGAGAGGGCGATGGCCGGGGCGCGGGCGAGGTGGGCGATCGAGAACTCGCCGAGGAGCTCGTCGAGCATCTCGTGGCGCTTCTCGGCGTCGGGGACGGTGACCTCGAGGATGGCGCGGATGTTGTCGGCGACGGAGAGGCCGCGGAAGACCGAGGCCTCCTGCGGTAGGTAGCCGATGCCCATCCTGGCGCGGCGGTACATCGGCAGGTGGGTGACGTCGACGCCGTCGACGGAGACGGTCCCGGAATCGGGCGGGACGAGGCCGGCGATGGCGTAGAAGCAGGTGGTCTTGCCGGCGCCGTTGGGCCCGAGCAGCGCCGCGACCTCGCCGCGGCGGAGCGAGAGCGAGACGTCGCGCAGGATCGGGCGGCGGCGGTAGGCCTTGCCGAGGTTGGCGGCGACGAGGCCCTGGCCGCCCTCGGTGACGCGGAGCGCGGGGCGGCTCAAGGCGCGGCGCCCTTCCCGGCGTCCGGGGCGCCCTTGCGCGGGGCGGCGGGGGCCGCGCCCTTGACCTCGCCGGGGACGATGATCGTCTTGACGCGGCCCTCGAGGGTGCCGGTGCCGGCGTTGAGGTCGAGGCGCAGGCGCTCGCTCGCGAGCGCGTTGGAGCCCTGGGTGAGGAGGACGTCGCCGTCCATGTCGACGATGCCGGTCGAGACGACGTAGCGGGCGTGCCGGGCCTCGGCGGCCTCGACGCCGTTCGAGAGGGTGACGTTGCCGGTGGCGTCCATGCGCTCGATGCCGCCCTGCTGCCCCTCGGCGCCCTCGGCGTAGTAGACCTCGAGCCGGTCGGCGGCGAGGCGCAGCTCGCCCTGGCCGACCTTGACCGTGCCGGTGAACACCGCGGTCCGCGCCGTCTGGTCGAGCGCCAGCGCGTCGGAGGTGATCTCGACCGGCAGGGTGGAATCGTGCTCGAAGTCCCCGAAGGGGACCGAGGCGCCGCCTTTGGGCGCGGCCTCCCGCGCCGCCGCGCCGGTCGCCGCCGCGGGGCCCTGCTGCGCCGCCGCGCCGCCCGCCGCCAGCGCCGCGAGCAGGGCAGGGATGGTCACGGCGCGCATCGGAGGCCTTTCATTCTTCGGTCGAGGCCCCGGTCGGGGCAGGGGCCGCGGCCGCCCCGGGCGGGGCGGTCGCCGGATCGTATACTACCCGCACCGCCTCCTCGAACAAGAACTTGCGCCCGCCGCCTTCCGCCTCGGGGGGCGTGACGGTGAGCCTCCCGGCGGCGATCGTGCCCATCGGGCCCTCGCCGCCGACCTCGCCGGTGGCCACCATGCCGCCGGCCCGGAGGTCGACGTCGACGCGCCGGGCGGCGAAGGCGTAGCCGTCGTCGCTGCGGAGCCGGACGTCGCCCTCGAGCTTCAGCGCCTGGGAATGCAGGTCGAGATCGCCGTCGTCGGCGCGGACGTCGACGCCGCGGCCGTCGGCGAAGTCGATCCGGCCCGCGAGCGCGTCGATGGCGGCGCGGGTCGGGGGCGCGGCGTCGGGGGTCACCTCGGCGGCGGTGAAGCGGAAGCGGTCGCCCGCGTCGGTCACCCCGGAGAACACCGGCGCGCTGACCCGCATCCCGCTGCCGAGCGCCGCGAGGTCGGCCGGGGAGAACACCAGCTCGCCGCCGCCGCGCGGCCGCTCCGAGCCGAGGAAGAGGCCGGCGAGCATGGCGATGGCGACGAGCGGCAGCCCGACCTTGAGGATGGCGACGAGGCGCGAATAGAGCCCGGGGCCGGCGGCGGCCATGGCTCAGGCGACGCCGGCGCGCAGGCAGTCGTGGACATGCAGCACGCCGGCCGGCCGGCCGGGCGCCGCCGGGTCGACCGCGAAGAGCGTGGTGATGCGCGAGGCGTTCATGATCCCGAGCGCCTCGGAGGCGAGCGCGGTTGTGGCGATGGTGCGGGGCGCGCGGGTCATCACCTCGCCGACGCGGCGGGAGAGCAGGCCGTCCATGTGCCGGCGCAGGTCGCCGTCGGTGACGATGCCGACGAGCGCGCCCTCGCCGTCGGTGACGCCGACGACGCCGAAGCCCTTCCGCGTCATCTCGATCAGCGCCTCGGGCATGGGCGTCTCGACGCCTACGAGCGGCGCCTCGGCGCCGCGGTGCATCAGCTGGCCGACGGTGGCGAGGCGCGCGCCGAGGCGGCCGCCGGGGTGGAGGTCGCGGAAGGCGGCCGGGGTGAAGGCGCGGGCCTCCATCAGCGCCACGGCCAGCGCGTCGCCGAGGGCGAGGGTCATCGTCGTGGAGGTGGTGGGCGCGAGGCCGACGGGGCAGGCCTCGGGCGCGTCGGGCAGGACGACGCCGATGTCGGCCTGGGCGATCAGCGTGCTGTCGGCGCGGCCGGCGACGGCGACGAGGGGGATGGCGAAGCGGCGGGTATAGGCGATCAGGTCGGCGAGCTCGGGCGTCTCGCCGGAGTTCGAGAGCAGCACCACCACGTCGTCGCGGGTGATCATGCCGAGGTCGCCGTGGCTCGCCTCGGCCGGGTGAACAAAGAGGGCGGGCGTGCCGGTCGAGGCGAGCGTCGCGGCGATCTTGCGCCCGACATGGCCGGACTTGCCCATGCCGGAGACGATCACCCGGCCCTTCGCAGCGAGGAGCAGCCGGGCGGCGGCGGCGAAGCTGGCGTCGAGCGCGCCCGCGAGCTTGCCGAGCGCCTCGGCCTCGACGCCGACCACGCGGCGGCCGGCGGCGATCAGGCTGGCGTCGCGGGGGGCGTCGTCGGGCGGCGGGGTCGGAGCGCGGGCGGGCACGGGGTCAGGCATGGGCGAAGATGTCGACCTCGTCCCAGCCGGCGAGGTCGAGGCGGGCGCGGGTGGGGAGGAAGTCGAAGCAGGCCCGCGCCAGCCCGGCCCGGCCCTCGCGGGCGAGGCGCGGCTCCAGCGCCGCCTTGAGGCGGTGGAGGTGGAGGACGTCCGATGCGGCGTAGTCGATCTGCGCCGGGGTGAGCGTGGCCGCGCCCCAGTCGGAGGATTGCTGCGCCTTGGAGACGTCGACCTCGAGCATCTCGCGGAGCAGGTCCTTGAGGCCGTGGCGGTCGGTGTAGGTCCGCACGAGCTTCGAGGCGATCTTGGTGCACCAGACGGGCTGGGTCAGCACGCCGAAGCGGTGGAGCAGCACCGCGACGTCGAAGCGGGCGAAGTGGAAGAGCTTCTCCACCCCCGGGTCGCCGAGCATGGCGACGAGGCGGGGGGCGGCGTCGCCGGGGCGGATCTGCACGAGGTGGGCGTCGCCGTCGCCGGCGGAGAGCTGCACGAGGCAGAGCCGGTCGCGGGCGGGGACGAGCCCCATCGTCTCGGTGTCGATGGCGACGACCGGGCCGAGGTCGAGGCCCTCCGGCAGGTCGCCCTGGTGCAGGTGGTTCGTCATGTCGTTCCCTCGCGCGCGCGCCGCGCGGAAGCGCGGACGCGCGGGGGACTTGGTGCCCAGGAGAAGACTCGAACTTCCACGGCCGTTAAGCCACTGGTACCTGAAACCAGCGCGTCTACCATTCCGCCACCTGGGCCGGTGTCGTCGGGGCGAGATATACGCGGGCAGGGGCGGTGTCAACGGGCGCCCGGCGTGGGCGGGCGCGAGGGGTCCGCAGTTGGGCATGGGGCAACATATTGATGTTGTTGCAGGATAAACGGAGGCGTCTTGAGCGCCCGCACCTGCACGTCGGTGGAGCCGAAGCCCCGGCCGGAAGCAGGTCGCGACGGGGACGCAAGACGGATTTGACCCGTGGCAAATCCGTCCGCGATCGCCCCTCGGGGGGCGAGCGCGATTCCGCGCTCGCCGGGGCGCTCACGGACGGATTGCGCGCGACGGGGAAATCTGGACCCCTCACGGCTTCCGCGCGCAACCGCGCTCCAGCCGTCGGCGCGGCGAAAGCAATGCTTTCGCTTGTCGCGCCGGGCCTTGCGGGCAAGCCCGCTTCGGTCGGTCGCGCGCCCCGTGGATCCGGCAGGGCCGGCAGGCGTCGTGCAGGGTGTCGAGCGCCGCCCGTGGGCGGTTCCGGTTTCTCCGCCTCGGTCAGCGCCGGGAGGGCGCGAGCGGGTTCGGCGGCTCGGGGCGGAGCGGGTCCGGGCCGTGCCGCAGGCGCTCGCGGTACTCCGCGCGGGTCGGGCGGTCCTTCCCGGCGTTCCAGGCCGGGTCGTTGGCCTTGATCCAGCGCGCGACGAGGATCGAGGCCGGCCAGGCGAGGACGAAGCCGAGGGCGATGGCGCCGAAGACCGGCAGGAAGCCGACGAGGCCGAGGGAGAGGACGGCGA
>NZ_JAGOMQ010000014.1 GCF_017993425.1 Amaricoccus sp. | reverse complement strand
CGACAGTGGAGAGGAAGCCCGGCCCGAGGCTGGCCGCGACGCCGACGCCAGACGGATTTGACCCGCGGCAAATCCGTCCGCGATCGCCCCTGCGGGGGGCGAGCGCGATTCCGCGCTCGCCGGGGCGACCACGGACGGATGGCGCGCTTCCGCAGAAATCGGCGCCCCTGACGGCTTCCGCGCCAACGCGCTCCAGCCGTCGGCGCGGCGAAAGCCATGCTTTCGCCTGTCGCGCCGGGCCTCGCGGGCAAGCCCGCTTCGGTCGCTCGGCGCTCGCGCGCGCCCCGTGGATCCAGCAGGGCAGACAGGTGTCGTGCAGTGTGCCGCGCCAGGATCCGGCCGGGGTCGCCTCACGTAAAATCAATGACTTAGGCAATTTTCACGCGTGAACACGCCTCCGCCCCGGGACGGGCTCAGCGCGCGAGGCGCGCCGCCAGCTCGACGTGCCCCGACCAGCGGAACTGGTCGATCACCTCGACCGCGCCCAGCCGGAACCCCGCCGCGACGAGGATCGCCGCGTCGCGGGCGAAGCTCGCCGGGTTGCACGAGACCGCCGCCGCCACGCCCACCTTCGACGCCGCGAGCGCCCGGGCCTGCGCCTCGGCGCCGGCCCGCGGCGGGTCGAGCGCCGCCGCCTCGAACCGCGCCAGCTCGCCCGGCAGCAGCGGCCGGCGGAAGAGGTCGCGCGCTTCCGTCGTCACGCGCCGCAGCCCCTCCGCCCCGCGCCAGCCGGCGTCGAGCGCCGCCAGCATCGCCGCGTCGCCCTCGACGGCGTGAACCTCCGCCGCCTCGGCGAGCGGCAGCGCGAAGGCGCCGCAGCCGGCGAAGAGGTCGGCGACCCGCCGCGCCCCGCCGACGCCCTCGCGCACCGCGGCGACCAGCGCCGCCTCGCCCTCCGCCGTCGCCTGGAGGAACGCCCCCGGCGGCGGCGTGACCCGCGCCCGCCCGATGCGCTGCGCCGGCGGCCGCAGCGTCGCGACCGGCTCGCCCTCCCAGGCGAGCCGCGCGAAGCCTGCCGCCCCGGCGACGCCGACCAGCTCCCGCCGCAGGCCTGCGTCGAGCGGCTTGCCGCCGGCGACCTCGACGTCGAGCCCGCCCTCCGACAGGGTGACCGTGCAGCGCAGCGCCCCGGAGCGCGAGGCCCCGACGCGCGCGACCTCCGCGAGCGCCGGCCGCGCCGCGATGAGCTCCGGCCGCACCAGCAGACAGCCCGGCACGTCGACGATCTCCGCCGAGCGCCGGCCGTGGAAGCCCACCGCCGCGCCCTTGCGCGTCCGCCGCGCCGCGAAGACCGCCCGCCGCCGCGACCGCGGCGGCGAGACCCGGACCGGTCCGACCTCGGCCGCCAGCCCCTGCGCCGCCAGCGCCCGCGCCACCGCCTCGCGCTTCCACGCCGCGAGGAAGCCGTCCGAGGCGTGCTGCAGGGCGCAGCCGCCGCAGGTCCCGAAATGCGGGCAGGGCGGCTCGACCAGCTCCGGCGCCGCCTCGAGGATCTCCACGGGCGCGAGCACGCCGTCGGCGACCGGCCCGCGCACGACCTCGCCCGGCAGCGCCAGAGGAACCCGCAGCCCGTCGGCGGCGAGCCCGTCGCCGCGCAGCCCGAGCCGCTCCACCCTCACCTCGCGCATGGCGAAACCAACCGTTTCCGCAGCGCCGGATTATCCGCCGCCGCGGGAGGCACTATACTCCTGCCGTCAACGCAAAGCCGTGCAACCCCGATCCGAAAGGCCGCCGCCATGTCCGCCGCCACGTCCGCCTCCCAGCCTGCCCGCGCCGCGGTCCCCGTGGCGCCCGCCACCCGCATCGGCCATGTCCACCTCAAGGTCGCCGACCTCGACCGGGCGATCGCCTTCTACTCCGGCGTCCTCGGCTTCGAGCTGATGCAGCGCTACGGCCGGCAGGCGGCCTTCCTCTCGGCCGGCGGCTACCACCACCATATCGGCCTCAACACCTGGGAGAGCAAGGGCGGCACGCCGCCGCCTCCGGGGCATACCGGGCTCTACCACACCGCCTTCCTCTACCCCGACCGGACCGAGCTCGCCGACGCGCTGCGCCGGGTGGTCGAGGCCGGCGTCCCGCTCGACGGCGCCGCCGACCACGGCGTCTCGGAGGCGATCTACCTGCGCGACCCCGACGGCAACGGCGTCGAGCTCTACCGCGACCGCCCCGAGGCGGAATGGCCGCGCGACGCGAACGGCGTCCTGCGCATGGTCAACGCCCCCCTCGACCTCCGCAAGCTGCTCGCCGAGGCCCCGGACCGCACCGCCCCGGCCGGGTGACGGACAGCCCTGGCCGGCTGCGACGGGCCGGCCCCGGGGGGTCCAGCCGACGACGACCGGCTCCGGCCGCCGGCCGATGACGCCCCCCGATGGGCGGCGACGCTGTCCCCCGGTCGGCGCCGGCCGAGGGCGGTTGGCGGGGCGGGCGGGGGCGGCTAGGCTCGGGGCGAGACCTGCCGCGGAGCGCGCCATGCCGAACCCCGTCCCGACCCGCCAGCCGGCCCGCCGCGGGAGGGCGGGGCGATGAGCATCGCCCGCCACGCCCCGGCCATCGCGCCGATCCCGGAGGCGCTGCTCGCGCGCTGGCGGCGGGTGCCGCCGGCCATCGTCGCCGACCTCGCGCCGGAGCGGCAGATCGACCCGGCGATCCGGCCGCTGCTGCCGCCCGGCCGGCAGCCGGCGCTGTTCGGGCGCGCCGTCACGGTGCGCTGCGATCCGCCCGACTTCGGCGCGGTGCTGCTCGGGGTGGAGGCGATCGGGCCGGGCGAGGTGCTGATGATCGCCGCGGGCGGCGACCCGGTCACCGCGATGATCGGCGAGATCCTCGGCGGCCATATCCACGCCAAGGGCGCGGCCGGGCTCGTCTGCGACGGCGCGATCCGCGACGTCGACACGCTGGCCGGCCTCGAGGGCCTCTCCGCCTGGTCGCGCTCTATCACCCCCCGCGGCCCGAAGGGCGCCGCCGGCGGCGAGCTCGGCGGCCCGGTGACGATCGGCGGCTGCGAGGTCCGCCCCGGCGACCTCGTCATCGGCGACGGCGACGGCCTCGTGGCGCTTTCCCCCGACGCGCTCGCCGACCTCATCGACGCCGCCGAGGCCAAGCTCGCCCTCGAGGCCGAATGGATCCGCCGCCTCGCCGCCGGGGAGACCATGGCGAAGATCTTCGGGATCGGGTGAGCGGGAAAATGTCCCACGGTGGGGCGCTATGTGGGAGCGCGCCCCGGCGCCCGTGTCGGAGCAGGCCCGAATGTCGCGGGAGGCCGTCCCGCCCGGGCTCCCGCGCCGGCGGTCGCGCCCGGATCCGCCGACATCTCGGGGAGCGCCCCGCTGGGGCGATGCTCGAATCGGCCCGGGCGTAAAAAAGTATCGGTCGGGGGCCTTCGCGGTGGTAGCGGGCGGCGGCGGCGGGGCCTAAGGTCCCCGACGCGCGCCGGGAACAGGCGCGGGCGGGGTCGGGAGGCTCGCGGATGAAGCCGGACCTGGAGGTCGTCCAGATCGGACGCGCCGAGTCGTTCAAGGCCTGGGAGCACGGCTATCCGTTCCGGACGGTGCGCTGGCATTTCCATCCCGAGCTGGAGCTGCATCACGTCGTCGCCACCTCGGGGCGCTACTTCGTCGGCGACTTCATCGGCAGCTTCGTCCCCGGCAACCTCGTCCTGACCGGCCCGAACCTGCCGCATAACTGGGTGAGCGACACCGCGCCCGGCGAGGTCGTGGCGGTCCGGAACCGCGTCGTGCAGTTCACCGAGGGCTTCGTCGCCGGCGCCGCTGATGCCGGAGATGGCGCCGTTCCGCGAGACGGTGGAGCGGAGCCGCCGCGGCCTGCTCTTCGGGGCGGAGGCGAGCGCCGGCGTCGGGCCGCTGATGGGCGAGCTGGTGCGCGCCCGCGGCATCCGCCGGCTCGAGCTCTTCTTCGCCATCGCCCGCCGGCTGGCGCGGGCGCGCGACGTCGAGGAGCTGACGAGCGCGAGCTACCTGCCCGATCCGTCGGGCTTCATGTCCGAGGGCATCAACCAGGCGCTCGCCCATATCGACGAGCACCTGACGGGCAAGCTCTCCGAGCCCGACCTCGCCCGCATCGCCGGGCTCAGCCCCGGCGCCTTCTCGCGGGCGTTCCGCCGGCATACCGGGCTCGCGCTGGCGCAGTTCGTCAGCCGGCTGCGCGTCAACCTCGCCTGCCAGCTGATGATGCGCGACGAGGGGGTGCGGATCATCGAGGCCGCCTATGCGGCCGGGTTCAACAACCTCTCGAACTTCAACCGGCAGTTCCTGCGCCACAAGGGGATGACGCCGTCGCGCTTCCGCGCGATGTTCGAGGACAACCGCGCCTTCGTCGGCGCCGGCGACGGCCGCGCCTCCGCCGCCGGAAGCGACGGTCGTGCCCGCGTCGCCGGCGGCGACGGCCGCGCCCGCGTCGCCGGAGGCTACAGCCGCGGCGTCGCCGGCGGCGACAATCGCACGCCCGTCGCCGGCGGCGACAACCGCACGCCCGTCGCCGGAGGCGACGACCTTGCCCTCGTCGCGGGACGCGCCGCGGGCGCCGCGCCGCCGCCGGCGCCGGGCTCACACGGGATTCGCCGGGCGCGGAGCCGCCCGCGGATGGAACGTCGCCGCGCGGGCGGCGGCCGACGACAACAGAGGAGGAAATCCATGCGACCCATCCCAACCCTCGCCGCGGCGCTGCCGCTCGCGGCCGTGCTCCTCGGGAGCGCCGCCATGGCCGCGCCGAGCGGCACCGTCGCCTTCCTGATGCCGGACCAGGGCTCGACCCGCTACGAGGAGCGCGACTTCCCGGGCTTCAAGGCGGAGATGGAGAAGCTCTGCCCCGACTGCCAGGTGATCTACCAGAACGCCAACGCCGACGTGGCGCTGCAGCAGCAGCAGTTCAACTCGGTCATCACCCAGGGCGCCAAGGTCGTCGTGCTCGACCCGGTCGACAGCGCCGCGGCGGCCTCGCTGGTGAAGCTCGCGCAGAGCCAGGGGGTCAAGGTCGTCGCCTATGACCGTCCGATCCCGGACGTGCCGGCCGACTTCTACGTCTCCTTCGACAACCAGGGCATCGGGAAGGCGATCTCGGACAGCCTCGTCGCGCATCTCGAGGCGTCGGGCGTCGCCAAGGACAAGGGCGGCGTCCTGCAGATCAACGGCTCGCCGACCGACGCGGCCGCCGGCCTGATCCGCGACGGCGTCCACGAGAGCCTGGCGGCCAGCGGCTACACCACGCTCGCCGAGTACGACACGCCGGACTGGTTCCCGGCCAACGCCCAGGAATGGACGAGCGGCCAGATCCAGCGCTTCGGCGACCAGATCGTCGGCGTGGTGGCGGCCAACGACGGCACCGGCGGCGGCGCGATCGCGGCGTTCAAGGCGGCCGGCGTCAACCCGAACCCGCCGGTGACCGGCAACGACGCCACCATCGCGGCGCTGCAGCTCATCATCTCGGGCGACCAGTACAACACCATCTCCAAGCCCTCGGAGATCGTGGCGGCCGCGGCGGCCAACGTCGCGGTGCAGCTCCTCGACGGCAAGACGCCGGAGCCGAAGAACACCCTCTACGACACCCCCTCCGAGCTCTTCATCCCGGTGGTGGTGACCAAGGAGAACATCAAGGCGGAGATCTTCGACAGGAAGCTCAACACCGCCGCCGAGGTCTGCACCGGCGCCTATGCCGAGGCCTGCAAGGCGCTCGGCATCGAGTAGCACGTCCCCGCCGCCCGGCGGACCCGCCGGGCGGCTCCCTTTTGCCGGAGGCCTGCCCCAGCATGAGCGACATCCCCAAGCCGACGGGCGAGCCGATCCTCACCCTCCGCGGCATCTGCAAGGATTTCGGCGCCGTCTCGGCGCTCAAGGACATCGATCTCGACATCCACGGCGGCGAGGTGGTCGCGCTGGTCGGCGACAACGGCGCCGGCAAGTCGACGCTGGTCAAGGTGCTGGCCGGCGTCCATGCGCCCACCTCGGGCGAGATCCGCTTCCGCGGCAAGCCCGTCGCCATGTCCGGCCCCTCGGACGCGCTCGCGCTCGGCATCGCCACCGTCTACCAGGACCTCGCGCTCTGCGAGAACCTCGACGTGGTGGCGAACCTCTTCCTGGGCCACGAGCTGAACCCCTGGCAGCTCGACGAGGTGGCGATGGAGGTGCGCGCCTGGACGCTGCTCTCCGAGCTCGCCGCCCGCATCCCGAGCGTCCGCGAGCCGATCGCCTCGCTCTCCGGCGGCCAGCGCCAGACCGTCGCCATCGCCCGCTCGCTGCTCCTCGACCCCGAGATCGTCATGCTCGACGAGCCGACGGCGGCGCTCGGCGTCGCCCAGACCGCCGAGGTGCTGAACCTGATCGAGCGGCTGAAGGCGCGCGGCCACGGCGTCATCATGATCTCGCACAACATGGAGGACGTGCGCGCCGTCGCGGACCGCATCGTCGTCCTGCGGCTCGGCCGCAACAACGGCGTCTTCACGCCGGAATCCTCCAACGCCGAGCTGGTCGGCGCCATCACCGGCGCCACCGACAACGCCGTGTCCCGCCGCGCCGCCCGCCGGGCGGAAGAGGAGGCCCGCCCGTGACCGCTCCCGCTCCCGCCCCCAAGGGCCTGCTCGACCGCAGCGACAGCCGCGTCACCCACGCCGAGGGCCTCGGCGGCGCCGTGACGGCCTTCCTCGACCGGGTGCGCTCCGGCGACCTCGGCTCGCTGCCGGTGATCGTCGGGCTGATCATCATCTGGACGGTGTTCTACAGCCTGAACCCGATCTTCCTGTCGCCGAACAACATGGTGAACCTGTTCTTCGACTGCTCGGTGATCGGGGTGATCTCGCTCGGCATCGTCTGCGTGCTGCTGCTCGGCGAGATCGACCTCTCGGTCGGCTCGATGAGCGGCGTCGCCTCGGCGCTCCTCGGCGTCATCTGGGTCCGCGAGGGCTGGCCGCCCATCCTCGCCATCGCCGCCGCGCTGGCGCTCGCCGCCTGCGTCGGCGCGATCTACGCGGCGCTGCGCACCCGCCTCTCCATGCCGAGCTTCGTCTCGACGCTCTCGGGCCTCCTCGCGCTGCTCGGCCTCCAGCTCTACATGCTGGGCTCGACCGGCTCGATCAACCTGCCCTACTCGTCCTCGCTCGTCGCCTTCGGCCAGCTGATGGTCATGCCGGCCTGGCTCTCGCACGGCCTCGCGCTGATCCCCGGCGTCGTCATGCTCGTCGTCGGCCTGCGCACCATGGAGAAGCGCCGGACCGCCAACCTCTCGCCGGGCTCGCTCGCCGGGCTCGTCGTCAAGGCGCTGGCGCTGACCGCCGGGCTCGAGTTCGTGGTCTGGTATCTCAACGTTGGCCGCGGCGTGCCGTGGATGTTCGGCCTCTTCGTCGCGCTCGTCGTCCTGATGAACTACGCCTTCACCCGCACCCAGTGGGGGCGCTCGCTGATCGCCGTCGGCGGCAACGCCGAGGCGGCGCGCCGCGCCGGCATCGACGTGCGCCGGGTCTACACCTCGGCCTTCGTCGCCTGCTCGATGTTCGCGGCGCTGGGCGGCATCCTCTCCGCCACCCGCCTCGCCTCGGCGAGCCAGCAGGCCGGGACCGGCGACGTCAACCTCAACGCCATCGCCGCGGCGGTGATCGGCGGCACCAGCCTCTTTGGCGGGCGCGGCAGCGCCTGGTCGGCGCTGCTCGGGATCATCGTCATCCAGTCGATCTCGAACGGGCTGACGCTGCTCAACCTGTCGTCCTCGCTCCGCTACATGATCACCGGCGCCGTCCTCGCCATCGCCGTGATCGTCGACAGCCTCGCGCGCAAGAGCCGCGTCTCGCACGGCCGCGCCTGATCGAAAGGGAAGGGAATGTCCGGAAAGCTCGAAGGCAAGGTCGCGGCCATCACCGGCGCGGCCTCCGGGATCGGCCTCGCCTGCGCGAAGGCGATGCTCGCCGAGGGGGCGACCGTCGTCCTCGTCGACCGCGCCGGCGACCGGCTCGACGCGCTCTGCGCCGAGCTGGGGCCGCAGGCGCGGTCGGTCGTCGTCGACCTCCTCGACGGCAAGGCGGTGTCGGGGATGCTGCCGCGCATCGTCGAGGCCGGCGGCGGGCTCGACATCTTCCACGCCAACGCCGGGTCCTACATCGGCGGCGACGTCACCGAGGGCGACCCCGACGCCTGGGACCGCATGCTCTACCTCAACGTCAACGCGGTCTTCCGCTCGATCCACGCGGTGCTGCCGCAGATGGTGGCGCAGAAGTCGGGCGACATCGTGGTGACGAGCTCGGTCGCCGGCGTGGTGCCGGTGGTGTGGGAGCCGGTCTACACCGCCTCGAAGTTCGCGGTGCAGGCCTTCGTCCACACCATCCGCCGCCAGCTCGCCCCCCGCGGCGTCCGCGTCGGCGCGGTGCTGCCCGGGCCGGTGGTGACGGCGCTGCTCGACGACTGGCCGAAGGCCAAGATGGAGGAGGCGCTGGCCAACGGCAGCCTGATGCAGCCCGAGGAGGTCGCCGAGGCGGTGCTGTTCATGCTGACCCGCCGCCAGGGCGTGACCATCCGCGACGTGGTGATCGTGCCGCACAGCCTCGACCTGTAAGGAGGCGCGCGCGGGCCCCTCCCGCCAGGCGCTTCCTCTTATGTCAAATGATATCAGTTACTTGATATGGCTAACACACGTGTTAGCGTGCCCGCGGGAGGCAGGAACATGGCCGACTACTATATCGGGATCGACGTCGGCACCGGCAGCGCGCGGGCGGGCGTGTTCGACGCCGCCGGCCGCATGCTCGGCTCGGCCAAGCGCGAGATCGCCATCTTCCACGCCTCCGGCGGCGTCGTCGAGCAGTCGAGCGCCGACATCTGGGCCGCCGTCTGCACCTCCGTGCGCGGCGCCATGGCCGAGGCCGGCACGGACCCGGCCGAGGTGAAGGGGATCGGCTTCGACGCCACCTGCTCGCTCGTCGTCCTCGGCCCCGGCGGCGCGCCGCTCGCCGTGGGGCCGTCGGAGGATCCGGCGCGCGACATCATCGTCTGGATGGACCACCGCGCCGTCGAGCAGGCCGACCGGATCAACGCGACGGCGGCGGGCGTGCTCGCCTATGTCGGCGGCGCGATCTCGCCGGAGATGGAGACGCCGAAGCTCCTCTGGCTGCGCGAGAACCGCCCCGCGACCTTCGACGCCGCCTGGCAGTTCCTCGACCTGACCGACTTCCTGACCTGGAAGGCGACGGGCAGCCTCGCGCGGTCCTCCTGCACGGTCACCTGCAAATGGACCTACCTCGCCCACGAGCGGCGCTGGGACCCGGCCTACTTCCGCGCCATCGGCCTCGGCGGGCTCGCCGACGAGGGCTTCGTGCGGATCGGCGTCGAGGTGGTCGATCCGGGCGCGCCGCTGGGGCAGGGGCTCACCGCCGCCGCCGCGTCCGAGCTGGGGCTTGCGCCCGGAACGGCCGTGGCGGCCGGGCTGATCGACGCCCATGCCGGCGGGGTCGGCACTGTCGGCGCGCTCGGCGACCCGACGCGGGCGATGGCCTATGTCTTCGGCACGTCGTCCTGCACGATGACGACGACGCGCGAGCCGGTGTTCGTGCCCGGGGTCTGGGGGCCGTACTTCTCCGCCATGGTCCCGGGGATGTGGCTGAACGAGGGCGGCCAGTCGGCGGCGGGGGCGGCGATCGACCAACTCGTCGCCTTCCATCCGGCGGCCGCCGAGGCCGCGCGGCTCGCCGCCGCCGAGGGCCGCTCGCTGCCGGAATGGCTCGCGGCGCGCGCCGAGGCCGGCGGGCGCTCCGAGGCGATCGGGCTCGCGCGCGGCCTGCACGTCGTGCCGGAGTTCCTCGGCAACCGCGCCCCCTTCGCCGACCCGCACGCCCGCGCCGCCATCGCCGGCCTCGGCATGGAGCGCGACGTGGCGTCGCTGGTCGCGCTCTACGTCGCCGGGCTGGCGGGCCTCGGCTACGGGCTGCGGCAGATCATCGAGACGCAAGCCGAGCACGGCGCGCCGGTCGAGGTGATCGCGATCAGCGGCGGCGCCGGCCGGCATCCGCTGATCCGCCAGATCCTCGCCGACGCGACCGGCCTTCCCGTCGTGGGCACCGAGGCCGAGGAGCCGGTGCTCCTCGGCTCGGCCATCCTCGGTGCGGTGGCCGCGGGCGGCGCGCCCGGCATCCCCGCCGCGATGGCCGCCATGTCCCGCGTCGCCGTCACCGCCGAGCCCGCCGGCGGCGCCATCGCGGCGATCCACGCCCGCCGCTATGCGGCGTTCCGCGCCCTCCAGCGCACGGCGCGGGAGCTGGAGCGCGAGTGATCGACGCCCGGCCGGAGCGGCCGGGCGTCAAGCCCCGGTGAAAAAGTGGCAAGGCGGATTCCAGCCGCCTTCCAGCCCGATTCCAGCCTGCCTTTTTCCCGTTATTTCGGGGGACGCCGCCCCTACGGCAGCCGGCTGCGCTCCGCCTGCCGCTCGACCTCGTGCGCCGCCTTGAGCTGGGCCTTCGTATACATCAGCGCATGGGTGGCGAGGTCCATCCCGTCCTCCCAGAGGTTGCGCCAGATGCCGAGGATGCCCTCCAGCGGCTGGCCCACCACCCGGGTCGAGAAGCTCTCGAAGGTGATCGGCCCCTCGTACTTCGCCCGGACGATGGCGCGGAACACCCCCTGCAGGTCGATCGTGCCCGAGCCCATGTAGCCGCGATGGCTGTCGCCGGTGTGGAAGTAGCCGAGATGCGGCGCGGCGTCGATGATCGCCGAGGGAATGTCGCTCTCCTCGATGTTCATGTGGTAGACGTCGAGATGAACCTTGACGTTCGGCGCGCCGACGCGCCTGCACATCTCCACGCCCTGCGCGGCGGTGTTGCAGATATTGGTCTCGTAGCGGTTCACGACTTCAAGGCACAGGTCGATGTCGCTCCGCGCCGCGACCTCGGCCACCTCGCGCAGGATGTCGGCGGAGCGCGCGACGCCATGGGCGGTCGGCTGGGAGTAGTACTTGCCGAAGCCGGAATAGAGGATGCCGCCGATGGAATGGCCGCCGCAGTCGCGGCAGACCGAGACCGCGTCGAGCAGCAAGGCCTTGCCGCGCTTCTCCTTTTCCGGGTCGCCCGAGGAGATGTCGCTCTCGAAGTCGAGCCCCATAGAGAAGGCGATGCCGATCCCCGCGGCCTCCAGCAGCTTCGTCGTCACCGCTGGGTCGATCGAGGACGGGTCGAGCGAAGGGGCCTCGATGAAGTCGTAGCCCGCCTCGGCGCTCTGGTTGATGGCGCGCGTCGCCTGCTCGCGGCTCCAGCCGTGCTCCCAGACGAAGGCGTGGACGCCGAGCTTGTTCTTGATGGGGGTGGTCATGCCGGTCTCCTCAGGCGCGCTTGCGGGCGGTGTCGTTGACGCCGTCGAGGTCGGGCGCCTGGCCATAGCTCATGTTCTTCATCTGCTGGATGACGCGCGCCATCTCCTCGTCGTCGAGGATCGGCGGCTCGCCGAGGGTCAGCGCCTGCACGTAGAGGCGCGCCAGCGTCTCGAGCTCGACCGCATTGGCGAGCGCCTGCGCCAGCGTCTTGCCGAGCGAGATCTGCCCGTGCTGCCCGAGCAGGCAGCCGAGCCGCCCGTCGAGCGCCTCCAGCGCCGCGTCGCTGAGGCCCTGCGTGCCGAAGGTGGCGTAGCGGGCGCAGCGGATGTTCGTGCCGCCGAAGATGCCGGTCATGTAGTGGAAGCTCGGGATCTCCTTGTGGTGGACCGCGAGCGTGGTGGCGTAGACGGAATGGCAATGGACGATGGCGTCGATGTCGGGCCGCGCCGCCTGGATGTCGCGGTGGAAGCGCCATTCCGACGAGGGCCGGCGCGCGCCGTCATAGCTGCCGTCCGTATACATCTGCACGATGTCGCCGGGCTCCATCGTGTCGTAGGGGAGCGAGGACGGGGTGATCAGGAACCCCGCCCCGTTGCGCACCGAGACGTTCCCGGCGGTCCCCTGGTTGATGCCGGTAGCGTTCATGGCGCGACAGATCGCCACCATCTCGCGCCGAAGCGCATCGTCGGATTGTGTCACGGCTGGGTCTCCATGGTCAGGGCGTCGCGCCAGGCGGCGCGATAGGCGGTGAGGTCGGGCAGGCCGGCCGTGTCGGGCCGGTCGAGGGCGAGCGGCGCGAGCCCGGCGCGGGTCTCGTGCGTGGCGAGGAGGGCCGCGCCGCCGGCGTGGCCGGCGGCGGCGGGGTTGACCAGCACCTCCGCCTCGGGGCGCAGCGCCTGCACCAGCGCGCCGTAGAGCGGATCGCGGACGAAGGTCCCGTCGAGCGCCACCCGCGGCGCCGGCGGCAGGGCGGCGAGGACCTCCGCGGTCAGCAGCGCGGCGTAGAGCACGGCGAGGGTGAAGCGGTCGGCCGGGTCGAGGTCGCCGAGGATGCGGCCATGCCCGCCGCGGCCGGGAAAGAGCCCGTCGTCTCCGGCGAAGAACGGCACGGCCATCACGCCCGCCGCGACCAGCCGGCGCAGCGCGTCGAGGCTCGCGGGGCCGGGCGCGTCGCCCGCGACGGCGGCGAACTCGCGGCCGCCCATGGTGAGCATCCCGGGGACCGGCGCGCCCGTCACGTCGGCGTTGCAGCTCCGCCCGCCGCGGGCGTCGTCGAAGTCGAAGCCCTCGGTGCGGTCGGTGAGCGCGACGATCCAGGTCCCGGTGGAGATCAGCACAAAGTCGGACAGGCCGGCCGCCTGGTAGCGGTAGAGGTTGGCCGAGGAATCGTGAATGCCGCAGAGGACGCGCGTCGTCGGCGAGAGGCCGGTCCGCGCCGCGATCTCCGGGCGGAGCGGGCCGAGCGTCGCCCAGGCGGGGGTCATCGGGGCGATCAGCCGTCCCCAGCCGCGCCGGGCGACGATGGCGGCGGGGCGGCCCGCCGAGGCGCACCAGAGATGCGACTGCGCCGCGGCGCTCGTCACCTCGTCGGCGCGGACGCCGGAGAGCCGCCACGACCAGTATTGCGGGGTGGCGAGGTAGGCCTCCGCCGCGGCCAGCGCCTCCGGCCAGCTCCGCTCCAGCCACAGGAGCTGGCGCGCGGCATGGGCGGCCCCGAGCATGATCGCGCTGCCGCCGCGCTCGCGGAAGCCGTCGGCCTCCGCCCGGTAGGCGGCGGCGACGTCGTCGGGCAGGCGCTGCTCGTAGTCGATCATCGGCATCGCCGGGCCGTCCGCCCCGACCAGCACGCCGCTGCCGCCATGGGCGCAGGGCACGATGGTCTCGATCGGGAACCGCGTGGCGGCCTCGGCGAGCGACGCGAGCAGGAACTCCTCGAGCCCCGCAAGGTCGTGGGCGCGGTAGGGCGGCCCGTCGAGCAGGCGGTTCGGCGTGGACGCGGCGGAGAGGATCTCCCCGTCCGGCCCCACGACATAGAGCTTGGCGTTGGTCTTGCCGACGTCGAGGACGGCGACGTTCACTTGCCCCTCCGGAGCGACGGCAGCCTGGCTGCGAAGGTCTGCGCCACCACGACGCCGATCAGCGTCGCGCCCCAGATCGCCACCGTCAGGTAGTTGGAGATGCCGAACTGGTTGAGCCCCGAGGAGATCACCTGGAGGATGGCGAGCGCGATCATCAGGCCGGAGACGGTGCCGAAGCCGCCGAACGGATCGACGCCGCCGAGCACGGCGGCGAGGATGGTGACGAGCAGGTAGGACTGCGCGTAGTCGGCGCTCGCCGAGTTGAAGGTCGCGAGCATGACCAGCGCCGCGAAGAAGCAGGTGAGGCTCGACATCGCATAGACGCCGACCAGCGTCCGGCGGGTGTCGATGGCCGAGTAGCGCGTCGCCTCGATGTTGGAGCCGATCATCCGGCAGGCGACGCCGAAGGGCGTGCGCCGCAGGATGATCCCGACCGCGATGGCGACGACGACGAGGAGGAGAAAGATCAGCGGCACCCCGAGGAAGGTGGCGTTCAGCGCCGCCGACATCCGCGGCGGCACGCCGGAGAGCGCCATGCCGCGGGTCAGGTAGATGCTGACCCCGTCGATCAGCGACTTGGTGCCGAGGGTGACGAGGATCGGATGCACGCCGGTATAGGCGACGAGGGCGCCCGTCGCGAGGCCGATGACGAGGCAGAGCGCCAGCCCTGCGATCATCGCGAGCAGGATCGCCCCGAGCGTCGCCGCCCCGCCGCTGTCCGGCCCGACCAGCGCGCCCATGACGAAGACCATCAGCAGCGCGCACTGGTTCGTCGTCGCGATGATCGCCAGGTTCAGGCCGCCGGTGATCAGCGGCACGACCATGGCGAGCGACAGGAGGCCGAGGAGCGGCAGCTGGTACATGAACGAGTTCAGCGTGGGCCGGCTGAGGAAGTTCGGCACCACGGCGGCGAACAGGACGAGGATCGCGACGAGGAGCGCGAGCAGGCCGGCATGGCCGCCCGGCAGGCCGCGGAAGAAGCGCAGGAGCCCGGCGGGCTCGGAAGCCGAGGTGTCAGCCATGGGCGGGAGCCTCGTCGAGGGTGCGGTGCCGCCGGCCGCGGCGGGAGGAGAGCACGGTGATCGCCGTGGAGATCAGGATCGCGAGGCCGATGACGATCTGGAAGAAGTAGGAGGACACCCCGAGCAGGTTCAGCCCGTTCTGCAGGATGGCGAGGAGCACGATGCCGAGGAGCACCCCCGGCACGGTGCCGATGCCCCCGGTGAGGCTCGCGCCGCCGAGGACGGCCGCCGAGAGCACGGCGAGCTCGGTGTTGACCATGGCGTTCGGCACGCTCTCGCCGACGCGGTGCGCCTGCACCATGCCGCCGAGCGCGGCGAGGAGCCCGAGATAGCCGTAGGCGAAGAAGGTGAGCCGGCCGACGTTGACGCCGATGCGGCGGGCGGCCTCGGGGTTGCCGCCGAGCGCGTAGAGCTGGCGGCCGATCGAGGCGCGGGTCATCAGCGCCCAGGTGACGAGCGTGACCGCGGCCATGACGACGATCGGCAGGGTGATGCGCACGATGTCGCCCGAGGCGAGCTCGGCGCGGTAGAAGACGACGCGCCCCGTCCACCAGTCCGGCAGGTCGTAGATCGAGCGGCCGGCCGAGAAGTACATCAGGAGCGAGAACGACACGCTCATCATCGAGATCGTGGCGATGATCGAGGTGATGCGCAGGTGGTGGATCAGCGCGGCGTTGAGGCAGCCGAGGCCGACGCCGATGGCGAGCCCGGCGAGAATGACGAGCGGGGCCGGCAGGCCGAGGCGGGCGGCGAGCAGCGCGGCGCAGTACTGCGCGACGGAGGCGGTGGCGGCGAAGGAGATGTCGATGCCGCCGGAGACCAGCACGACGAAAAGCCCCATCGCGATGATCGCCTGCACGGAATAGGTCTCGAGCAGGTCGATGAGGTTCGGCAGGGTCAGGAAGCCGGGCGCGGCGAGGCTGAAGATCGCGCCGACGATCAGGATGACCAGCAGGAGCCACAGCTCCGGCCGGCGGCGCGCCCTCGCCCAGGCGGCGGTTGCGGGCTCAGGCATAGATGCGCTCCTCCATCTCGTGCTCGCTGACGGCGCCGGGGACCATCTCGCCGACGATGCGGCCGGCGCGCATGTGCAGCACGCGGTCGCAGGTGGCGAAGACCTCCATCACCTCGTCGGAGATCAGGATGATGCCGACCCCGTCGCGGGCGAGCTCGGCGACGACGTCGTAGATGCCCTTCTTGTTCTTGATGTCGACGCCGACGGTCGGGCTGTCGAGGATCAGCACCTTCGGGCGGGTGGCGAGCCACTTCGCCAGCACCACGCGCTGCTGGTTGCCGCCCGAGAGCGTCTGCACCGGGCTGGCGAGGGAGGGGATCTTGACGGCGAGGCGCCGGACCCATTCCGCGGCGAGCGCGCGGCGGCTGGCGGCGGTCATCAGGCCGAAACGGTCGGTGAGCCGCTTCATCACCGCGAGGATGATGTTGTCCTCGATCGACTGCGGCAGCACGACGCCGAGCGAGAGCCGGTCCTCGGAGACGTAGGCGATCCCCGCCCGCACCGCGTCGCGGTTGGAGGCGAGCGCGAGCGCCCGGCCGCCGAGCTCGATGCTGCCGCCCTCGGCGCGGCTCATGCCGAAGAGGGTGAGCGCCAGCTCGGTGCGGCCGGAGCCGAGCAGGCCGACGATGCCGAGCACCTCGCCCTGCCGCAGCGTCAGGCTGACGTCGGCGAACTCGCCGGCGCGCGACAGCCGGTCGACGACGAGGAGCGGCTCGGCGGCGCTCATGTCGCGGGCGACGACGCCGTGCTCGATCTCGAGCCCGGTCATCAGGTTGGCGATGCGGCGCTGGTCGACCTCGGCGACGGGCCAGGTGCCGACCTTGCGGCCGTCGCGCATGACGGTGACGCGCTCGGCGATCTCCACCACCTCGTCGAGGCGGTGCGAGACGAAGACCACGGCGATGCCGTCCTGCTGCAGCCGCTTGACGATGGCGAGCAGGCGGTCGACCTCGGCGCGGGTCAGCGAGGCGGTGGGCTCGTCCATGAAGATCAGCCGCGCCTCGGCGGCGAGGCCGCGGGCGATGGCGGTGATCTGCCGCTCGGCGACGGGCAGGTCGGCGACGCGGGCCTCGAGGTCGATCGGGAAATCGAGCCGCTTCAGCACCGCGGCGGCGAGCCGGCGCATCTCGGCGCGGCTGACCGGCTTCAGCGCCGGGCCCATGGTCGCCTCGATCGCCACGTTCTCGGCGACGGTGAGGTTCGGGAAGAGCGACAGGTCCTGGAAGATCACCTGGATCCCGAGCGCCTTGGCCTTGCCCGGGTCGAGCGGCAGCACCGAGACGCCGTCGATCTCGATGTCGCCGGCGCTCGGCGGATGCACGCCGGCGATCGCCTTGATCAGCGTCGACTTGCCGCAGCCGTTCTCGCCGACGAGGCAGTGGACCTCGCCGCGGCGGACGTCCCAGTCGATGTCGGTCAGCGCGTGGACGCCGCCGAAACGCTTGGAGACGCCCTTGAGGCGCAGGAACGGTCGTTCGTCCATGCTCGCGTATCCCCGGGTGATGGGGCCGCCGGCCGCGTGGGCCGGCGGCGGGGTCAGGTCAGAGGCCGAGCTCGACCAGGCGGTCGATGTTCTCCTTGTCGAGCGACTCGAGCTTCTGGGCCTGGATGATCCTCGTCTCGGGGTCGACCTTCACCGGGCCGACGCCGACGATCTCCATCCCGTCCGTCGGCTCCTGCCCGGCGGCGAGCAGGTTGCCGAGCTGCACGAACATCTCGCCCGCGGTCATCGGGTTCCAGATGTAGCCGCCGCGGATCGTGCCGCTCTTGACGTACTTCACGCCCTGCCCGGGCGAGAAGCCGCCGACCAGCGCGATCTTGTCGGCGAGCTCGCGATCCTCCAGCACCCGCGCCGCGCCGATCGGCCCCTGCGAGCCGAAGGTCAGGATGCCCTTGAGGTTCGGATTGGCGCGGATCTGGTCCTGCGTCGTCTTGATCGTCTCGTCGACGCTCTCGGCCACGCCGAAGCGGTCGCCGAGCATCGTCATGTTCGGGTACTTCTCCTTCTGGTAGGCGATGGCCGCGTCGGCCCAGGCGTTGTGCAGCGGCACGGTCAGCGAGCCGACATAGACGATGTACTCGCCCTCCTCGCCCATCTCCTTGGCGAGCAGATCCATGTGCGCCTGCCCGTAGGCCTCGATCGTCGTCAGCTCGAAGTCCCAGTCCATGTTCTCCTGGTCCGGCCCCTCGTGGGCCAGCACCTTGATCCCTGCGTCGCGGGCGCGGCCGAGGACGGGGGCGAGCGCCGCGCTGTCGTTCGGGACGATGCCGATCACGTCGACGCCGCGGGCGATCAGGTCCTCGATGGCGCGCACCTGCTGCGCGGCGTCGGCCTGGGTCGGGCCGACCATCCAGGCGTCCGAGCCGGTCGCCTCGGCCTCCTTCTTGATGCCGACCTCCATGGCGTTGAACCACGGGATGCCGCCGATCTTCACCACCACCCCGATCTGCGGCTTGTCCTGGGCCAGGGCGAGCGAGCCGGCGAGCGCGCTCGCGAGAAGCCCGCCGGCGGCGCTGGAGAGCAGGGTCCGTCGCGTCAGTGACATGGGCGTCATCCTCCGATGCTGGTTATGGGTCGTCTGGGTCTTAGGGTCCGGCCCGGCGTCCAGAGCGACGTCGAGCCGCGGAACGTCACCGCGCAGGTCAGGCGCAGCCGCTCGGGCGGGGCCTCGTCGCCGCCGATGCGGCCGACGAGCAACCGCCAGGCGCGCTCGGCCATCTCCTCGACCGGCTGGCGGGCCGCCGAGACCGGCGGGGTGACGAGGCGCATCCATTCCATCTCGTCGAAGCTCGCGAAGGCGAGGTCCTCCCCGACGGCGATCCCGAGCCGCGCCGCGAGCTGGTAGACCGCGAGCGTGGTCTCGTGGTCGAGGCAGAAGACCGCGTCCGGGACCTCCTCCCGCAGCCGCGCCTCCAGCGCCGGCGGGGCGTGATCCTCGAAGCCGACCTCGACGAGGTCGAGCCGCATCCCTCCCGCCGCGCCGAGCGCCCCCTCCCAGCGCTCGCGCACGTTGCTGATCCGCAGGCTGGTCCCGGCGACGAGGCAGTCGCGGCAGCCCTGCCGCGCCAGGCGCCGCACCAGCGTCGCCGCCGCGGCGGCGTTGTCGACCGCCACGAGATCGAACCCCGGCGCGTCGGGAATGCGGTCGGCGACGACGATCGGCACCGCGAGGCCCGGGGGCAGCCGCTCCTCGAGCGCGCCGTCGCAGGGGATCACGATCAGCCCCGCCGGCCGCCAGCCCCGCAGGTGGCGGAGCCGCTGCGCCTCCTCGCCCGGCTGGTTGTGCGCCGAGACCACCACGAGGTCGTAGCCGTCGAGCCGGGCCCGCTGCTCCAGCGTCGAGAGGAAGGCGGCGAACATCGGGTTGGTCAGGTCGGGGACGATCACGCCGACGAGCCGCGACTCGCCCGAGCGCAGCCGCGCGGCGCGCTGGTCGCGCACGTAGCCGAGCGCGTCGACGGCGGCGCGGACCCGCTCCGCGATCTCCGGGGAGACGCTCGCCTTGCGGTTCAGGACGTTCGACACCGTCGCGACCGAGACGCCGGCGAGGCTCGCCACCATGCCGATCGACGGACGCTTGCCCAAGCCAGCCATTCCCCCCGCCCGAAGTCTTTCGCTTCGGTAAAACGTTACACGTGTATTAATGCGTCGCCGTCCCTTGTCAACCGGCAAGAAGCTTGCGGAAAGGTGAATCCCTCGTCGGTCGCCGCGGGGGCGCCGGCCTGCCGTTCCGGCGTGGATTCTCCGCTCGTCAACAGATATGATGAGCATGCAACCAGCCCTGAAGGGAAGCCGCCCATGTCCACCCCGTCGATCCGCGTCGCCTACCGGCTGGAGACCTCCGGCGACCCGGAGGCGGTGGCGGCGAAGATCGCCTCGGACCAGTCGACGGGCACCTTCACCGAGCTGCCCGGCGAGACGGCGGCGGTGCGCGCGCGCTGCGCGGCGCGGGTCGAGGAGGTGCGCCCGATCGCGCCCGCGGAGATCCCGGCGCTGCCCGATCCGGGCGGGCAGGGGCCCTACCGGCGCGCCGAGGCGGTGATCTCCTATCCGATGGAGGCGATCGGAACCGACATCGCCTCGCTGATGACCATCGCGGTCGGCGGGGTCTTCGCGGTGCGCGGCCTGACCGGGCTGCGCGTCCTCGACTTCGAGCTGCCGGAGGCGTGGTCCTGCCACCCCGGGCCGCAATTCGGCGTCGAGGGCTCGCGGCGGCTGATGGGCGTGGCGGAGGGGCCGATGATCGCCTCGATCATCAAGCCGTCGCTGGGACTCCTGCCCGAGGAGACCGCCGGCATGGTCCGCACGCTCTGCGAGGCGGGGGTCGACTTCATCAAGGATGACGAGAAGCTGACCAGCCCCGGCTATTCCCCGCTCGCGGCCCGCGTCGCCGCGATCATGCCGGTGATCCGCGACCATGAGCAGCGCGCCGGCAAGCGGGTGATGTACGCCTTCGGCATCTCCTCGGCCGATCCCGAGACGATGATGCGGAACCACGACCTTGTCGCGGAGGCCGGGGGCAATGCGGCCGTCGTCAACATCAACTCGATCGGCTACGGCGGCATGACCTTCCTGCGCCGGCGCTCGGCGCTCTGCCTGCACGCGCATCGCAACGGCTGGGACCTGATGACCCGGCATCCGGGCTTCGGGATCGACTTCCGCGCCTACCAGAAGATCTGGCGCCTGCTCGGGGTCGACCAGTTCCAGATCAACGGCATCCGGGCGAAATACTGGGAGCCGGACGACAGCTTCGTGCGGTCGTTCCACGACGTGATGACCCCGATCTTCACCCCCGCCGACCGCGCGCTGCCGGTGGTGTGCTCCGGCCAGTGGGGCGGGCAGGCGGTCGAGACCTACGAGCGGACCGGCCGGACGCTCGACCTGATGTATCTCGGCGGCGGCGGCATCCACGGGCACCCGCTCGGCCCCGCCGCCGGCGTCCGCGCCATCCGGCAGGCCTGGGAGGCCGCGGCGGCCGGGGTGGCGCTGGCGGACCATGCCCGCGACCATCCCGAGCTGGCCGCCTCGCTCGCGAAGTTCGGATAGGTCCCGCCGCGGGCTCAGCCTGTGCGGATCGCCTCCAGCTCCGCCCGGACCTCCGGCGGGCCGGCCACCAGCCAGTTGCCCTTGCGCAGGCCGTCGCCGGCGAGGAAGTCGTTCGATTCGAGCCCGGCGGCGTGGATCACCGCCAGCGCGCCCACGCAGTCCCAGGAGTTGATGTGCGGCTCGATGTAGCCGACGAGCCGGCCGGCGGCGACGTGGCAGAGCATCAGCGCCCCGGAGCCGTCGCGGTAGTAGACGCCGCCCGCCTCGAGGAAGCGGCCGAACATCGGCAGGAACTCGGCCGGGCGCACCCGCGGCGAATAGCCGAAGGCGGTGATGCCCTCGCGGATCGACCGGCCGGGGTGGCGCTCGACCGGCGCGCCGTTCACCGTCGCCGGGATGCCGACGCCGCCGGCGTAGAGCTCGCCCAGCGCCGGCGCGTAGACCATGCCGAAGAGGATCGCCCCGTCGCGGACGAATCCTATCGAGACGCACCAGGACGGCAGGCCCGAGACGTAGGGCTGCGTCCCGTCGATCGGGTCGACCACCCAGACGCCCTGCCCGGGCGCGAACGCCGTGGCCCCGGTCTCCTCGCCGAGGAAGCCGTCGCCGGGGAAGCGCGCGTCGAGCCGGCTGCGGATCAGGAGCTCGGTCTCCAGATCCGCCTGGCTCGCCATGTCCTGCGGGCCCTTGTCCCGGATCTCCAGCGCCGCCCGGTCGGCGAGGAAGCCCCGCGCGTGGTCGCCCGCCTCGCGGACGAGCGCCAGCGCGAACGCGAAACGGTCGGTGATGTCGGGAGCGGGGGTCATGGGCGCCTCGGAGCTGGTGGATCGGTGGCCGCCCGACCGGCTCCGGCCATCGCGACGGCCCCGTCCGGCGCCGGCGAGGATTGCGGATCAGGAGCCGGGGATGGGCTTGCCGGGTGGGTGTGTTCACGCGTGAAAATTAGATAAGTGGTTGATTTCATTTAAACCGATCCTCGCGCCAGGCTGGCCGCCAGGCTGCGCGACGCCTGCCTGCCCCTGCTGGCTCCCCGAGCGACCGAAGCGGGCTGCCCGCGAGGCCCGGCGCGACGGAGGCCGCAAGGGTCGACGAGCGGCGGGGCGTCGCCTCGGCCTCGCGAGACAGGACGGAGCCCTGCACCCGCTCAGGCCCAGAGCCGCGCGGCGCCGCGGACGCCGCTGGCGTCGCCGTGCCGCGCCTTCAGGATCGGCGTGTGGAAGACGGTCGAGAAGATCCGCCCCGCGAGCCGCGGCGGCAGGTCGCGGTAGAGCTCCTCGACGTTGGACATGCCGCCGCCCATCACCAGCACGTCCGGGTCGAGCGTGTTGACGACGGTGGCGAGCCCGCGCGCCACCCGGTCGACGTAGCGCTCCCAGATCAGCCCGGACAGGCGGTCGCCGGCGCGCATCCGCTCGACGATGGCCATCGCCCGGAGGCGCTGCCCGGTATGGCGCTCGTACTCCGCCTCGAAGGCGCGGCCGGAGACCCAGGTCTCCATGCAGCCGTGCCGCCCGCAATAGCAGGGCCGCGGGATCTCGGTGCTGTCGGGAAAGGGCAGGGGGTTGTGCCCCCACTCGCCGCCGGAATTGTTCGGCCCGTGATGCGCCCGGCCGCCGACCGCGATCCCGGCGCCCGCCCCGGAGCCGAGGATGACCGCGAAGACGACGTTGCAGCCGGCGCCGGCGCCGTCGGTCGCCTCCGAGACGGCGAAGCAGTCGGCGTCGTTCTCCACCCGGACCTCGCGCCCGAGCGCGGCGCGGAGGTCCGCCTCCACCGGCTGGCCGAGAACCCAGGTCGAGCTGCATCCCTTGCCGAGCCGGCTGACCGGCTCCAGCGATCCCGGCATCCCCACGCCGATCGTGCCCGTCGCCCCCGTCCGCGCCTCGAGCTCGGCCACCAGCTCGCGGATCGTGGCGAGGCAGGCCCCGTAGTCCTCGCGCGGGGTGTCGCGGCGCAGGCGGGCGAGCTCGCGCCCGTCGGCCTCCATGGCGACGCCCTCGATCTTGGTGCCGCCCCAGTCGATGCCGATCAGCATGGTCCGCTCCTCGGGCCGCCGCCGTCGCGGACCCAGCCGAAATAGTCCGGGCTGCCCATCTGGCCGCCCTTCAGCGCCAGCTCCAGCCCGTCATGCGCGCCCTCGCCATGGGCGCGGAAGATCGCCGCGCCGGGGATCGTCGGCGCGAGCGCGGTCAGCGCATGGACGCCGAGCTGCCGGCTGGCGTGGCCGGAGGTGTCCCCGCCCGAGATCACCGCCCGGCGCAGCCCCGCCCGCCGCACCACCGCGTCGAGGATCCGCCCGAGCGCCGCGCCGATCCGCGCATTGGCCGCCTCGGCCGTGACGCCGCTCGCGTCAAGCGCCGCCCGCAGCGCCGGCACGGCCGGGTCGTCGGGGCCGCGCGCGGTGTAGACCAGCGGATCGCGCCCCGCGCCGATCGCCGCCAGCGCCGCCTCGACCGCCGCCGCCTCGGCGGCCGCGAGGGCGGCCGCATCGACGACGGCCCGCGCGTCGAAGGCGATGCCGGCGAAGCCGTTGGCCTCCGACCAGTCGATCTGCGCCGCGGTGATCGGCGAGACCGATCCGGACACCACCGCCATGCGCCCGGCGGGGCCGATGCCGGCGGCCGGCGGCGCCTCGGGGATCAGCCCTGCGTCGCGCCAGTAGCGCGTGAGCGCGTACTCCACCCCCTGCGAGCCGACCGCGAGCTGGCCCGGCCCCCGCGCCTCCCAGATCAGCCGGCCGCAGGCCGAGAGGCTCGCGGCGTCGATGCAGTCGAGCGAGAGCAGCGTCCTGCCCGCCGCGACCTGCGCCTGCCGCGCCGCCTCGGCGGCCGCCGGATCGGCCAGCGCCTCGAGGTCGATCAGCCCGATGGGCCGCGCCGTCTGCCGCGAGAGGTGCCGCGCCACGTCGGCCTCGTCCATCGGGGTGACCGGATGGCGCGCCATCACCGGATGGCGGTCGAGCCGGGCCACGCCCCCCGGTCCCGAGGCGAACAGGCTGCCGAAGGCCTGGTAGCGCCGCATCGGCGGGGCGGCCGCCAGGATCGGCGCCCAGGCGCTCCCGAGGATCGGCAGGGCGATGTCGACCGCGCGGCCGATCGAGCCGACCTCCGGCGCCGAATCGAGGGTCGAGCAAATCTTGTAGTGGCTGATCGGCGCCGCGAGCCCGCGCAGCGTCTCGAAGACCGCCGGCAGCTCGCGGTCCATCCAGGCCGGTCCGTGCGCCCGGGCGGTGCTGGCGATGCCGATCCCGCGCAGGCCCCGGAACCGGGCGAGCTGCGCCGGCGTCGGCGGGTCGAAGAACAGCGCCGAGGGCAGGCCGGCGAAGGTCAGCACCTCCATCACGGCGGCCGAGCCGGTGAAGTCGTCGCCGTACCAGGCGACGAGCAGGCCCTCGGGCAGCGGCGCGGCGGCTCCGGTCACGACGTCAGCCCGGAGGATGGCGGTAGAGCGGCGTCGAGCGGTCGAGATGCCCCGCCATCGCCGCGGCGGCCGCCTCGACGTCCCCGGCCTCGATGGCGTCGACGATCGCCCCATGCTCGGCGAGGGTGACGTCCTCGTGCCCCGACCAGAGCAGCAGGTCGGAATGGAAGCGGAAGAGCCAGCCGAGCATCGCCTCGCTCACCGCGGAGAAGATCGGGTTGCCGGAGAGCGCGGCGATGGCGCGGTGGAAGTCGATGTCGGCGCCGATGAAGGCGCCCGGCTCGCCGAGGGCGGCGCGCTGGCGGACGATCAGCGCGCGCAGGCCCGCCACGTCCTCGGCCGTCGCCTTCGGCGTCCCGGTCCGCACCATGCCGAGCTCGAAGAGCCGCCGCGCCTCCTTGAGGTTCTCGAGGTTCTGCGGTCCGGTCGTCAGCAGCGTCCGGGCGATCGCGTCGCCCTGCCGCAGCACCGCCTCGGCGGAGAGCGCGTTCACCCGGCTGCGCTCGCCGTGGGAGATGGTGATCAGCCCCATCGTGTGCAGCGATTGCAGCGCCTCGCGCACCGCCGGCCGGCCGACGCCGAAGCGCTCCATCAGCGCGTGCTCGGAGGGCAGCGGATCGCCGGGCGAGACCTCGCCCGACAGGATCAGCGCCTGCATGCGCTCGAGCACCTGGTCCGAGAGCTTGCGGCGGACGATCTTGTCGCCCGCCTGCCCGCGCTCGTCCCGGAACTCCCGCGTCGCTTCCGCCATGTCGCGCCTCACCGCCAGCCAGCCCAAGGTAGGGGCGGAGCGCCGCCGAGTTCAACGGATGCCGGGTGGCGGGCGCGGCGCATCACGCCGTCCCGTCGAGCGCGATTGTGCGGCCGCCGTCCTCCGCCGACGCGTAGGCGGCGTAGACCAGCTCCAGCGTACGGAGGTTGTCGGCGCCGGAGGTCTCGGGCGCGCGGCCCTCGCGCAGGCAGTCGACGAAGTGCTGCTGGATCGCCTGCACGCTCTCCTGCACGTTGTGCCACGGCCGCTCCGCCCAGGGCAGGAGCGGCGGCGCGGCGTCGATGGCCCGGGTCTCGCCGCCGGCATGGACGGTCAGCCGGTAGCCGGCGTCGAGCCGCAGGCTGCCGTCGGTTCCCTCCACCTCCAGCAGGGTCTCGGGGAAGCTCTCGCGCGGCAGGCGGCTCGCGTAGCTGCAATCGACGACGCAGGTCACGCCGCCCGTGTGGGCGAGCAGCATGGTCGCCACGTCCTCGCCGCGGATGCGCGGGTTGACGCGCTGGGTCGTGGCCGCGAGGGTCGCGACGTCGCCGAAGAGGAAGCGCGCCACGTCGAGGATGTGGATGCCGAGGTCCTGGACGATGAAGCGCGCGTCGGTGGCGAGGTAGGGCTGCGCGGCGTAGACGTCGAAGCCGGAGCGGAAGCTCGCCCGCCCCCAGAACGGCCGGCCGATCGCCGCCATCTCCGCCTTCGCCCGGCGGATCGCCGACTGCCAGCGGAAGTTCTCGTGGACCATCAGCGTCCGCCCCGCCGCCCCGGCCGCCGCGACCATGGCGCGCGCGTCCTCCATCGTCGCGGCGAAGGGCTTCTGGCAGATCATGTGGACGCCCGCGCCGGCGGCGAGCTCGACCAGCGGGCGGTGGGTGGGGACGGTGGTGGCGATGTCGACGAAGTCGAGCCGCTCCGCGGCGAGCATCTCCGCCGCGTCGGCATAGGTCCGCGCCACCCCGAAGCGTTCGGCCGCCGCGGCCAGCCGGGCCGGGTCGCGGTCGCAGAGCGCGACGATCTCGGCGCCCGCGATCCCGGCCCAGGCGTTGAGGTGGTTCGCGGCGAAGAAGCCGCAGCCGATCATGCCGCCCCTGAGCATTCCCTGCCTCCCCAGCGCCGCGTGCTCGTCCCGTCACCACCCGGGCCGTCGGCAAGGCTGCCGATGACGATGGCCCGCCGGTTGCTCCACGGGAATCAGGTGATGCGCCGGATGCTCTCGGCGATCTCGGCGGGGTCGAACACGCCGAGCCAGTCGTCGCGGAAGATCCGCGGCTTGCCGTTCTCGATCGCCTTGTTGCAGGCGTCGGAGAACACGCCGGGCACCTCCTCGAAGGTGACCGCGGCGAGGATGTTCATGTGGCCGATCAGGAAGTCGCGGGCGCAGGTCCGGTCGACGCCGCGGCGCACCACCTCGTCGAGCGCGTCCTTCATGCCGGCGAGCAGCGTGGCGCAGACCGTCTCGCTGAGGCCCGGCTCCAGCATGGCGAGCTGGTCCACCGTCACCCGGTGCGAGCGCAGGATCGGCGCCCAGATCGTGCGGGCGATCGCCTCGCCGGTCGCGTAGTGCTCCTCCGGCCCCTGCATCAGCGCGCTGACGATGGCCTGCCTCGCGGCGATGCCGCCGAAGTGGTCGGCGCGGCCCTCCGGCGTCGCCTCGTCGTTGAAGATCGGCGGGTGGCAGGGATGGGTGACGAAGTAGGTGACGTCCTTGCGCTCGGGCAGGTGGCCGGCATAGGGCGCGGCGGCGTCGAGGATGACGACGATCGTGCCCGGCGCGAGCTGCGGCACGATGCCGGAGGCGACCTTGCCGATCGCGGTGTCGGGCACCGCGAGCACGACGACCTCCGCGCCGGCCAGCGCCTCGTCCTGCGGCACGCAGTCGACGCCGACCAGCTCCTTGAGCCGCGCCCGCCCGGCCTCGCTGACCTCGACATAGGCGACGTCGTAGGACGAGCCGACGAGGTTCGCGGCCAGCCGCGCCCCCATCTTGCCGCCGGCTCCGATCAACGCGACCTTCATGTGCATCCTCCCCGGAACGCGATGCGCGCCACCGTGCCGGGGAGAGATCGTCTTGTCAACAGGTATGATCAGTATCCGACGCGGCAGGGCGGCGCCCCAACGAGCCCCAGCAACGCTACGCTGACGCGAGATCCCATTCCGAGTCTGGGAGGCTAGACGGATTGACCCGCGGATGTCCGTCCGCGCTCACCGTGGGGCGAACGCAATTACGCGCCTTGGGGGCGGTCCCTCGGCGCGGCGAAGGGGCGCCTTTGGGTACGACGACAAGCGTGGTCATCAGGGCCTCGATCGTCTCCACGACCGTCTCCCGGCTTTTGTGGCGCCATGTGGAGAGGCGGGAGAGCTGGAGGCGATAGGTTCTGCCCTCGGCGACGCCCTGACGATGGGCGTTGTGCCAGAGGATGGTGATGGCTCGACGGGCGCTGAGCGAGAGGCTCTCGTGCCCGCGGATCTGGATCAGCTCGTGCGGCTTGCTGGCGATCTGCTCGGCTGGAGCCAGGGTCAGAACGTGGATCTTAGGTTTCTTGGGGGGCTTGCTCATGCCCGCCATCCTACGAGCGGTTCCCTCAAGGGGGAAAGCAGATCCGAACCCACGTCCCGGATCTGCTACAGTTGCAACATCAGACAGTACCCGGGATCGGGGCCAGGCGGAGTAGGGCGTATGGCAACCCCCCGTCCTGTCGCTGCCGGTGTTTTGACTCCACCGCCGGCTGGGAGATCGCGGTTGACGTACTGACAGATTCTCGTTCACGCTCCGCACACTGTTCTGGGAAGGGTGGGAGAATCTATGCGTGGACGAGTGTGTGCAGGGCTGTTTGCCCTGGTTGGCTCTTTGTGTCTGAACGACGCGACGTCTGCGGCAACGGCCCCGTTGATCGTAACGGTCCAGGGTAATTGCGACTACAATTGTAGCGCAGTGAACGCAGCTTATGGAGCGCCGGTAAACCTCTCGGTGACTCTCGATATGGCCACTTACGAAGAAGGCGCTCCTGTCTATAAAAAGAGCATTCTGGATTGGTCGATTAATGTTGGAGATTTCTCCTTTTCCATGGCTGATGCCAAAGCGCTCATGATTGAGGATTATTTGATCACATATAAATCTCGATGGAGAAAGATTGGTCAGCTGCCCTTGTTCTACATTACCGCCAGTGAGCACGTGGGAGAACTCGGGCGGTATGTGAACTTGTTTGTGGGGGAGCACCCTCACAGCTTCCAAGGCACATTCGGTTATTTCGCCTGCGTGCAGTCGGATTGCTCCGGCAATGGCTGGGGGGGTTCGGGCAACAGTGCTTATGGGGGAACGCCTCAACCCGTCCCCCTGCCGCCGGCGCTCGCCTTGATGGCCGCGCCCCTGATGGGGCTGGCTTGGGTGAAGCGGCGCCGGAAGAGGGAGAGCGAGGCGTAGCATTGGGGTCAGGCCGCGACCGGAAGGACGCGGCAGACCATACTCAGGTGATCTTGCAGGACGTGGACGACTGTCGCTACTCGCGAACAGGAAGCTCGTCGCCTGGCCTTGGAAAGACGCTTCAAGCTGACCGCAGAGGATCCAGATGACTCTGGTGACGGATGGCCGGCTTGGCTACTCGTTCGGGCCCGAGATGGGGCTGAACGCAGCGAGCCTGCATCCGGTGGGGGCGTTCATCCTCGGGTGATGCTCTGGATTGACACGGTGCTGGCGACGTTGGCACCGTGTCCCGTCAACTCAAGACAGGAAATCTCATGAATTATGTATTGTTTGTTATCAGTTTGTGTGCATTGTCCGCTATCATACGATACGGGCAAGTTATAGGTACAACAGAAGATCCCATCATAAGAACGTCTGCCTTATTTGAGGGGGCAGGATTAGCGTTTGGAGCGTGTATAGTTGGATGTCTTGGATTACTGGCTGCCCGGAACCGCTTCAAATGGTTCGCCTGGATCAGCTCGGGGATCTTCCTCCTGGCAATGATTGGAGTGATCCCGGTATCGTGAATATTTGCTCGCATAGCGAGCGTGAAGATCTCAGCAAAGGCTGAGAAAAATGTCTGATTCCGGGCTCGTTTTGGGGATTCCCCTCAACCTCCGGAGCATCTATGTTTGTGGGGACCAGCCCAGTTTTCCCAGAACGTTCTGGTCCCCTTCGAGACCCCGCCCGGAAAAGGGGGACTCTTTGGTAAGGGGGGATGTGTCTGCCCTCTCACGGCGGATAGCCGTCGGGGCGCCGCCGAGCAGAGGGGAAGCGTCGTGAAGGGACAGCCCGGCCCGTCCACATGTCGGGCTGAAGCAAATCAATGGCTTGGATAGTTTTCACGCGTGAACAGCCCGCGGCTGTTGGCGGGGGCTGACCTCCCGCAGGCGGCGTCGGACCTTCCCTGCCGCCTTCGGCAGGGAAGGTCGCCAGGTCAGGCGAGCTTCTCGCGGAGGATGTCGCGGAGCTTGCCGAGGTCCTTGGCGAAGCCGCGGATGCCGGCGGCGAGCATCTCGGTCGCCATGGCGTCCTCGTTCATCTCCCAGCGGAAGCGCTTCTCGTCCATCTCGACGACCGGCTCGGCCTCGAAGCGGTCGGGCGAGAGCTTGCGCTCGAGCGGGCCCTCGTCGGCGGCGAGCTCCTCGAGGAAGTTGGGCGCGATCGTCAGCCGGTCGCAGCCCGCCAGCGCCTCGATCTGCCCGGTGGAGCGGAAGGAGGCGCCCATCACCACGGTCGGGATGTCGTGCGCCTTGTAGTAGTTGTAGATGCCGCGCACCGAGACCACGCCCGGATCCTCCTCGGGCGGATAGCCCGCGGTTCCGGTCGCCTTCTTGTGCCAGTCGGTGATCCGCCCGACGAAGGGCGAGATCAGGAACACCCCCGCATCGGCGCAGGCGATGGCCTGGGCCTTGCTGAAGAGCAGCGTCAGGTTGGTGTCGATGCCCTTCTTCTGCAGCGCCTCGGCGGCGCGGATGCCCTCCCAGGTCGAGGCGAGCTTCACGAGGATCTTCTCGCGGGGGATCTGGCGGGTCTCGTAGTCCTCGACGATCGCCTCGGCGCGGGCGACCGAGCCCTTCTCGTCGAAGGAGAGGTCGGCGTCGACCTCGGTCGAGACGCGGCCGGGGACGATCCCGGCGAGCGCCGCCCCGACCGAGACGGCGAGCCGGTCGGCGACCGCGGCGACGCGCGCCTCGGCCCCGCCGTTCCGGCGGGCGCCCCAGCTGATCGCCTCCTTCATGGTGTCCTCGAACTCCGGCGTGCCGAGCGCCTTGAGCACGATCGAGGGGTTGGTGGTGCAATCGACGGGCTTCAGCCGCCGCACCGCCTCGATATCGCCGGTGTCGGCGACAACGGTCGTCATGGTGCGCAACTGGTCGAGCTTGGACATCGCGTCTGTTCCTTCAGCCGGAAGGGCGTGCCCGTCGGCTTTACCAGCAGCGGAAGCCGCCGTCGACGTGAAGCCGCGCATTTCCTCCCGCCCGCAGCCCCGCCGCGCCGAGCAGGTCGACATGCGCATGTCAACCTGCGGGAGCCGTCGCGAGGCGAGACGTCGCCGCTCGACCCTTGCCAGGTCGGCCCCTCACGCGGGCGACGCGGGGCGGCGCATCAGCAGCCAGCAGCCGCTCCGGCTGGTCCAGCCCGGCTCGGTCACGATCGGCTCCGCGGATACGGCCGCGAAGCCGAAGGCCTCGTAGGCCCGCAGCGCCGCCGCGTTGCCGTCGGCGACGATGAGGGCGAGCCCGCCCCGGCCGCCGTCGCGCCGGGCGGCCTCGCCGAGGAGCGCCGTCGCCACGCCCCGGCGGCGGAAGGCCGGATAGGCGGCGAGGATGTTGACGTACCAGGCCCCGACCGCGCGGTTCTCCAGCGCCTGCAACGGCCGGAAGATCGGCGGCGCCTCCTCGACCGGCTCCGCCGCCGCGATCCGGTAGCCGACCAGCGCCCCCGCCGTCGCGCCCCCGATCGTGGCCATCGCTCCGTTCCGCCACGAGAATGTGCCCGCGTCGCGCGCGGCGCGCCGCGTCCCGACCTCGAGCGGCGCCTCGCCCGGCCCGGCCATGCCCGACCAGAAATGCGAGGGCAGCCCCTCCCCGGCGATGTCGAAGAGCCGCGCGAGGTCCGGCGCGTCCTCGCGCCGCGCCGCGCGGATCACGACGGAATGGGTCGGGCCGGCCATGCGGCAGGATAATCCGCCGCGGCCCGCGCGCCTATCCCGTTCGGGGTGGAGGCGGCCGCCCGGCTGCGCTAGGCTCGGGCGACCGAAGCCCGAGGACCCGCGGCGCCGTCGCCTTCCCATGCCCCTTGACGCCCCCCGCCTGCCCGAGCCCTTCGCCGGCTGGTTCGCAGGCCGCGGCTGGACCCCGCACCCGCACCAGCTCGCGCTCCTCGCCCGCGCCGCCGACCCGGCGACGCTGCTGATCGCCCCGACCGGCGGCGGCAAGACGCTCGCCGGGTTCCTGCCCTCGCTGGTCGAGCTGGGTGCCGCGCCGCCTCCGGGCCTGCACACCCTCTACGTCTCGCCGCTCAAGGCGCTCGCCGCCGACATCCGCCGCAACCTGGCGCGGCCCGTCGCCGGGATGGGGCTCGACATCCGCATCGAGGACCGCACCGGCGACACCGGCGGCGCGGCGCGGGCGCGGCAGCGGGTCGACCCGCCGCACATCCTGCTCACCACCCCGGAATCGCTGACGCTGATGCTCTCCTACCCGGAGGCGCCGGCGATCTTCGGCGGGCTCGAGCGGGTGATCCTCGACGAGATCCATGCGCTCGCCGAGAGCAAGCGCGGCGACCAGCTGGCGCTCTGCCTCGCCCGGCTGCAGCGGCTCGCGCCGGGGATGCGGCGCGTCGGCCTCTCGGCGACGGTCGACGACCCGCCGGCGCTCGCCCGCTTCCTCGGCGGCGGCGCGCGGGTGCTGGCGGCCGATCCCGGCCCGGATCCCGACATCGCCATCCTCGAGACCGAGGCGCCGCCGCCCTGGGCCGGCCAGGGCGGCCGCTACGCCGCGCCGGCGGTGATGGAGCTGATCCGGGCGAACCGGGTGACGCTCGTCTTCATCAACACCCGCGCGCAGGCCGAGCTGTTCTTCCAGGCGCTCTGGGCCGAGAACGCCGAGGCGCTGCCGATCGGCCTCCACCACGGCTCGCTGTCGCGCGAGGCGCGGCTGCGGGTCGAGGCGGCGATGGCCGAGGGGCGGCTGCGGGCCGTGGTCGCCACCGGCTCGCTCGACCTCGGCATCGACTGGGGCGACGTCGACCTCGTGGTGCAGGTCGGCGCGCCGAAGAACGTCAAGCGGCTGGTCCAGCGCATCGGCCGGGCGAACCACCGCTACAACGCGCCGTCGCGGGCGATCCTCGTCCCCGCGAACCGCTTCGAGGCGCTGGAATGCCGCGCCGCCCTCGACGCCGTCGCCGCCCGCGACCTCGACGGCGAGCCGCGCGGCGACGGCCCGCTCGACGTCCTTTGCCAGCACCTGCTCCTCGTCGCCTGCGCCGGCCCGTTCGAGGCCGACGCGCTCTTCGCCGAGGTGCGGACCGCCGGACCCTACGCCGGCCTCTCCCGCGCCGATTTCGACGCCTGCCTCGAGTTCTGCGCGACCGGCGGCTACGCCTTGCAGGCCTACGACCGCTGGCGCCGGCTCGTGCTCCGCGACGGGCTCTGGTCGCTGCGCGACCCCCGCCGGGCGCGGACGATCCGCATGAACGTCGGCACCATCGCCGAGGTCGAGACCGTGCCGGTGCGCCTGCGCGGCGGCGCGGCGCTCGGCGAGGTCGACGAGGACTTCGCGGCGACGCTGACCGCCGGCGACACCTTCCTGATCGGCGGCGAGACCGTCCGCTTCGACCGGCTCCGCGACACCACGCTGGAGGTGACGCGGCAGGCCTCGCGCGAGCCGAAGATCGCCGTCTATTTCGGGACCAAGCTCGCCACCTCGACCCAGCTCTCGCGCCGGGTGGTCGGGATGATCGCCGACCCGGCGCGCTGGTCGCGCCTGCCCGGCTGGATGCGCGACTGGCTCGACCTGCAGGCGCATGTGAGCGCCTTGCCCCGCCCGGACCGGCTGCTCCTGGAGACCTTCCCGCGCGGCGGGCGGGCGCATCTGGCGCTCTACGGCTTCGCGGGGCGGAACGCGCTGCAGACGCTCGGCCTGCTGGTGACGCGGCGGATGGAGGAGGCGGGGCTCGACCCGCTCGGCTTCGTGGCGACCGACTATGCGCTGCTGGTCTGGAGCCTCGCCGAGCCGCCCGATCCGGCGGCGCTGCTCGACCCGCGCGACCTGCGCGCCGGGCTCGACACCTGGCTCGCCGGCAACGCGGTGATGAAGCGGACCTTCCGCACCTCGGCCCGCATCGCCGGGCTCGTCGACCGCAACCTGCCGGGCCTGCGCAAGACCGGCCGGCAGACGACGGTCTCGTCGGACATCCTCTACGACACGCTGCGCCGGCACGACCCCGGCCACCTGATGCTGCGGGTGACCCGGATCGAGGCCGGGCGCGGGCTGGTCGATTTCGGGCGGATCGAGGAGATGCTGGCGCGGGTCGCCGGCCGCATCGACGTGGTGCGGGCGCCGCACGTGACGCCCTTCGCGGCGCCCCTGCTCCTCGAGGTCGGCCGGGTGCCGATCGCCGGCCAGGCCGAGAAGCGCCTCGCCGCCGAGGCCGCCGCCGCGCTCCTCGCCGAGGCCGGGCTGCCGCCCTGAGGCGCCGCGGCGGCGGCGGAGCGGGTGGCGGGCGTCGCGAGTCCCGGGTCGGGGCCGTCGCTTGCGGCCGAGATGCCGTTGGCCGCGGGAAGCGGCGCGCGTCCGGGGCCGGGAGCGTCGCGCCGCTCAGATGGCGCGGTCGATGAGCTGGCCCGGCAGGAAGCCGTCGCCGGCGGTGAAGGCGGAGAGGGCGGCGCGGGCGGCGCCGGCGTCGTGGAGGCGCACGCCGTCGCCGGCCGGGGCCTGCAGCCCGGAGGCGATCCGGCGCGGGGCGGGCCGGGGCGCCGGGCGGGACGCCGCCCGGGCCGGCTCGACCAGCACCGCGACGAGGCCGGGCGCCCGGGCGACGACCGGGGAGCGGCCGTAGCCGGCGGCGATCTCGGGGCGGGTCGGCTGGATCATGGTCGGCTCCGCGGCATGCGTCTAAAGTTTTCACGATCATGCCGCGAAGCGGCCGCCGGCGCATCCGCGTCGTGAACGAAAGGTTAAGCCCGCGCCGGCTTGCGCCCCGCCCCGCCGCGGTGGAACCTTGCGGCGGGCAGGCGCGGGGGCGACGGGTGGACGAGGCCGATTACGTGGTGGTGGGAGCCGGGTCGGCCGGCTGCGTCCTCGCCGACCGGCTCAGCGCGGACGGGCGGGCGCGGGTTCTGCTGGTGGAGGCGGGGGGCGACGACCGGCGGTTCTGGATCCGCACGCCGATCGGCTATGGCCGGACGTTCCTCGATCCGGAGGTCAACTGGCGCTTCCATGCGGAGCCCGACCCGGGGCTCGGCGGGCGGGCTCCTTACGTGCCCCGCGGCAAGGTGCTCGGCGGGTCGAGCTCGATCAACGCGCTGGTCTGGCACCACGGGCTGCCGGCCGACTACGACGACTGGCGCGACGCGGGGGCGGCGGGCTGGGGCTGGGAGGAGGTCGGGCCGGTCTTCGGGCGCATTGCGCGGCGGGTCGCGGCGGACGGGGCGGCGAGCGGCGACGGGCCGCTCTCGGTGGCGACGCCGGAGGCGGAGTATCACCCGATCCGGCGGCATTTCTATGCGGCGGCCCGGGAGATCGGGCTGCCGGTCACGGCGGACATGAACGGGCCGGCGCCGGAGGGGGTCGGGCCCTATGCGCTCACCGTGCGGGACGGGCGGCGCTGCTCGGCGGCGGACGCCTTCCTGCGGCCGGCGCTGCGGCGGGCGAACCTCGCGGTGCTGACCGGGGCGGTCGCGGTGCGGGTGGCGTTCGAGGGCCGGCGGGCGGCCGGGGTGGAGGTGCGGCTGGGCGGCGGGACGCGGCTGCTGCGGGCGCGGCGCGAGGTGATCCTGGCGGCGGGAGCGGTCGGGTCGCCGGCGATCCTGCAGCGCTCGGGCGTCGGGCCGGGGGCGTTGTTGCAGGGGCTCGGGATCCCGGTCGTGCTCGCGACGGACGCCGTGGGGGGCGGGCTCCAGGACCATGTGGGGGTGAATTACGCCTATCGGGCGACGGAGCCGACGCTGAACGGGACGCTCGGGACGTGGCGCGGGCGGCTCGGGGCGGGGGCGGCCTGGCTGCTGGCGCGGCGGGGGCCGCTCGGGCTCAGCGTCAACCAGATGGGCGGGCTGGTGCGGAGCGGGCCGGGGGCGGCGCGGCCGGACGTGCAGCTCTATTTCAACCCGCTGAGCTACTCGGCCGAGTTCGCGGGCGCGCGGCCGATCACCCGGCCGGATCCGTGGCCGGGGTTCATCCTCAGCTTCAATCCCTGCCGGCCGACCAGCGAGGGCCGGGTGGAGATCGCGAGCCCGGACCCGGAGGCGGCGCCGCGGATCGTGACGGGCTACGTCGCGACGGAGGCGGACCGGGCGGCCGTCATCGCGGGGGCGCGGCTGGTGGGGCGGTTGCAGGAGACGGCGGCGATGCGGGGGCTGATCGCGGCGGCGCCGGCGTTCGATCCGGCGCGGGCGGAGGATGCGGCCGTCCTCGCCGATTTCCGGGCGCGGGCGGGGTCGGTCTATCACCTGTGCGGGACCTGCCGGATGGGGGCGGGCGGGGCGCTCGATCCGGCGCTGCGGCTGCGCGGGACGGAGGGGCTGCGGGTCGTCGACGCCTCGGCGTTCCCGAACGTGACCTCGGCCAACACGAACGCCCCGACGATCATGCTGGCCGCCCGGGCGGCGGCGTTGATCGTGGCGGGGGGCTGACCCGGTTGCGCCGGGCGGGCGGGCGGCATACCTCGGGGTCCATGCCGGACCATCGCCGCGCCCCGTCGCTCGCCGAGATCGAGCGCCTCGCCGACGCCGCCTTCGCGCGGCTGCCGGCGGAGGTCCGCGCCGCCTGCGCGGGGCTGGCCATCCGGGTCGAGGACTTCGCCGACGCGGAGATGCTGGCCGATCTCGGGGTGGAGGATCCGTTCGAGCTGACCGGGCTCTACGACGGGGTGGCGCTGCCGCAGCGCTCGGTGATGGGGCAGCCGACGCGGCCCGACGCGGTCTGGCTGTTCCGCCGGCCGATCCTCGACGAATGGATCGAGCGGGGGGACGTCGCGCTCGACCGGCTGGTCGCGCATGTGCTCGTCCACGAGATCGCCCACCACCTCGGCTGGTCCGACGACGACATCCGCCATGTCGACGACTGGACCGCCTGAGCGGCGGAATCGGCCCAGGTGTTCACGCGTGAAAATTCCCTAAGTGCTTGATTTCACGTGAGCGCCAATGAAGTGTTGGCGGGGCGCCAGACTGCACGACAGTGGAGAGAAACCCCGGTCGGGAGAGTGCGGGACGGTGACGCCAGACGGATTTGACCCGTGGCAAATCCGTCCGCGATCGCCCCGCGGGGGGCGAGCGCGATTCCGCGCTCGCCGGGGCGCTCACGGACGGATTGCGCGCTACGGGGAAATCTGGACCCCCTACGGCTTACGCGCCAACGCGCTCCAGCCGTCGGCGCGGCGAAAGCAATGCTTTCGCTTGTCGCGCCGCAGCCTCGCGGGCAGAGCCCGCTTCGGTCGGGGGGAGCGACGCGGCCTCGGGCGGCGACCGGCTCCTGTCGTGCAGTGTGGCGGGGCGCGACGCTGCAATACTTGCGCGCGAGCAAACATGCCCGGGCGGAACGCGGAGCCGCCGGCCCTTTCGGGCCGGCGGCGTGTCCCGTGGCGGGGGGCGTCGGTCAGGCCGCGACCGGCATCCCCTCCTCGTCGGTCTCGACCTCGCCGTCGAGGACCGCGGTGAGCCGGGCCTGGTCGAGCTCGCCCTCCCAGCGCGCCACCACCAGCGTGGCGACCGCGTTGCCGACGAAGTTGGTCAGCGCCCGGACCTCGGACATGAAGCGGTCGACGCCGAGGATCAGCGCCATGCCGGCGACCGGGACCGAGGGCACCACCGAGAGGGTGGCGGCGAGCGTGATGAAGCCCGCGCCGGTGATGCCGGCCGCGCCCTTGGAGGAGAGCATGGCGACGAGGAGCAGGATGATCTGCTCGCCGATCGAGAGGTCGATGCCGCAGGCCTGGGCGATGAAGAGCGCCGCCAGCGTCATGTAGATGTTGGTGCCGTCGAGGTTGAAGCTGTAGCCGGTCGGGACGACCAGGCCGACCACCGAGCGCTTCGCGCCGGCCCGCTCCATCTTCTCCATCAGCGAGGGAAGGGCCGCTTCCGACGAGGAGGTGCCGAGGACGAGGAGGAGCTCCTCCTTGAGGTAGCGGATGAGCTTCAGGATCGAGAAGCCGTTGAGCCGCGCGACCGTGCCGAGGACGAGAAGGACGAAGATGAGCGCGGTCAGGTAGAAGGTGCCGACCAGCATCGCGAGGTTGATGACGGAGGCGATGCCGTACTTGCCGATGGTGAAGGCCATCGCGCCGAAGGCGCCGATCGGGGCGGCCTTCATCAGGATCTCGACCAGCTTGAACATCGGGCTGGTCAGCGCCTGGAGGAAGCCCAGCACCGGGGCGCCGCGCTCGCCGACCGCGGCGAGGCTGATGCCGAAGAGCACCGAGAAGAACAGCACCTGGAGGATGTCGCCCTTGGCGAAGGCGTCGACGACGGTCGAGGGGATGATGCCGGAGAGGAAGCCGACGATGGTGGTGTCATGGGCCTTGGCGGCGTAGTCGGCCACGGCGGCGCCGTCGAGGCTCGCGGGGTCGATGTTGAGGCCAGCGCCGGGCTGGACGATGTTGCCGACGAGGAGGCCGACGATCAGCGCCAGCGTCGAGAAGGTGATGAAGTAGGCGAAGGCCTTGCCGGCGACGCGGCCGACCTTCTTGAGGTCGGACATGCCGGCGATGCCGGTGGTGACGGTCAGGAAGATCACCGGCGCGATGATCATCTTGACGAGCTTGATGAAGGCGTCGCCGAGCGGCTTCAGGCTGGCGCCGAGGTCGGGCCAGAAATGGCCGACGGTGATGCCGAGCGCGATGGCGGCCAGCACCTGGAAATAGAGCTGGCGATACCAGGGCTTCCCGCCGCCATGGGTCGCGTGCGAGGTGGTCGCGACATGCATCGATGCTTTCTCCTTCTGTCGGGACCGCCCGGGTCCGCTGTTCTCCCTAGCGCCGGCGCTCCGGTCGCATCCGGGTCTACGCAAGTTCGGCGCCAACTTTCGCGGCGGGCTGGAAGCCTGACGCATGGCGGCTTTTCGCCCGGCGCAACCCGGGCGGCGTGCGGAAATCCGCACGGTGCGGGCGGGGACCTGCGGATTTCCGCACCGGGGGGCTCGACCCGGGGCGGGCCCGGGCGCATCAATCGGGGGTGCGTGGAGCGACGGGAGGACGGGCGTGGGCGAGGCTTCGGGGCCGGCGATCGAGGTGCGCATCGGGGGGGTGGCGCTCGACGCGGCGCTGCGGCTGGCGGAGCGGGCGGCCGGGCTGGGGGCGGACCGCATCGGCGTGGGGACGCCGCTGATCTATGCCCGGGGAATGGGCGTGATCGCGGAGGTCTGCGCGCGGGCGGGGGGCGCGCCGGTGCTGGCGAACCTGACGGTGCATGACGGGTGCTTCCGGTTCCTTGCGCAGTCGCGCCGCCACGGGGCCGAGTTCGGCACGGTGTCGGCGATCCACAACCAGGCCGGCTGCCGGCAGGGGGTGCGCTGCCGGCTGGCCACGGGGATACGGGTGCTGGCGGACATGACCTGCATGGCGACGGCGGACCTGCCGGGACGTGCGCGCGAGCTGGAGGCGATCGGGATGGACGGGGTGGTCGTGGCGTTGGGGCACGATCCGGCGCGCTACGATCCCGGGCGGCGCGAGTCGGACGGGGTGGCCGCCGTGGTCGCGGCGGTGGGGATCGCGGTGGGGTGCGTCGTGAGCACGCGCGCGGAGGCCCATGCCGCGGCGGGGCAGGGGGCGGACTGGCTGGTGCTGGACGGCGCGGCGTTCGAGGCGGCGGAGGGCGGGCTCGCGGCGGCGATGGCGGAGATCCGGGCGGGGGCCTGGCCGACGCGGCCGCGGCCGCAGCCGGCGGCGGGGTATTGAGGGATGCGGGAGATGGAGAGGCCGCCGCTGCCGCCGCGCCCCTGGGCGCAGGCGGCGATCGACATGTTCGACCTGGAGAGCGCCGTGCCGATCGCCCGGATGGCGATGGCCTGCGGCGTCGACTGGCTGGAGGTCGGCACGCCGCTGATCTACGGCGAGGGCTTCCGGGCGATCGGCGCGCTGAAGGAGATCGCCGGGGCGCGGGCGCTGGTGGTCGACTACAAGGCGCGCGACAATTGCGGCCTCTTGTTTCGCGAGGCGCGGCGGCACGGGGCGGACTACGCGACCGTGTCGGCCGCCGGCAACGACTTCGGGGTGATCGAGGCGCTGCGGGCCCGCGCCGCCTGCGGGATCGGGGTGCTCGCCGACATCTGCGGGCTCGAGCTGCCGGAGATCCCGGCGCGCGCCCGCGAGCTCGCCGCCATGGGGGTGGACGGGGTCTGCATCCATTTCGGCAACGACCAGGCCGCCTATGACCGGGCGCGCCGGCAGTTCGACGGGATGCGGGAGGCGAAGGCGGCCGCGCCCGCGACGCCGGTCAGCTGCTCCGCCGACCTCCTGCCGGACGCGATCGGGGCCTGCAAGCAGGGCGCGGACTGGGTGTTCTTCGGCGCGGGCCTCTTGAGCGGCGCCGGCCCCGAGAAGCACGGGCCGCTGCGCGACTACGTCGAGACGGTCCACGCCTTCCGCGCCCCCGCGGCCGCCGGGGCGGGCGGCTGAGGGCGCGCGCGGCCCCCGGAAGCGGCGCGCGGCGGGCGGTTCGGCTTGCATTCGGGGCGGGGAAGGTATAGAGGGCCCGCCACCACAATCCACAGGCGGGGCTCGGGCGCCCCGGGGGAGACATCCCCGGGCGTCCACCGGTTGGCCGAAGGGCCTAATCCCCGCCGCGGCGAAACCGGAAAGGATACTGCCCGTGGCTCTTCCCGAGTTCACCCTGCGTCAGCTGCTCGAAGCCGGCGTCCACTTCGGCCACCAGACCCACCGCTGGAACCCGCGCATGGGGCCGTTCATCTACGGCGCGCGCAACGGCATCCACGTGATCGACCTGACGCAGACCGTGCCGCTGCTCGACCAGGCGCTGCTCGCGGTGCGCAACACCGTGGCCAAGGGCGGCCGCATCCTGTTCGTCGGCACCAAGCGGCAGGCGCAGAAGGCCGTCGCCGAGGCGGCGGAGCGCAGCGCGCAGTACTACATGAACCACCGCTGGCTCGGCGGCACGCTGACCAACTGGAAGACGGTGTCGAACTCGATCGCCCGGCTGAAGTCGATCGACGAGAAGCTCGCCGCCGGCGCCGAGGGCCTGACCAAGAAGGAGCGGCTCGGGCTCGAGCGCGAGCAGTCGAAGCTCCAGCAGTCGCTCGGCGGCATCCGCGAGATGGGCGGCGTGCCGGACCTCCTCTTCGTGATCGACACGAACAAGGAGGATCTGGCGGTGCTGGAGGCCAAGAAGCTCGGCATCCCGGTGATCGCGGTGCTCGACACCAACTCGTCGCCCGACGGGATCAGCTTCCCGATCCCCGGCAACGACGACGCGGCCCGCGCCATCGCGCTCTACTGCGACCTGATCGCCCGCGCGGCGCTCGACGGCATGGCCGCCCAGATGGGCGCGGCCGGCGTCGACATCGGCGGGCTGGAGGAAGGCCCGGTCGAGGATGCGCTGATCGAGGAATCGGTCGAGTCCGGGGCCTGAGGCCCGACGGCCGTCACGTTTGCGCCGCAGGCCCGGAATAGGGTCTGCGGCGCCGATTCCATAGAAAGAACAAGGAGAGCGGGCATGTCGATCACCGCGACGATGGTGAAGGAGCTGCGCGACGTTTCCGGCGCCGGCATGATGGACGCCAAGAAGGCGCTGACCGAGACCGGCGGCGACATGGAGGCGGCCATCGACTGGCTGCGCACCAAGGGCCTCGCCAAGGCGGCGAAGAAGTCGGGCCGGACCGCGGCCGAGGGCCTCGTCGGCGTCGCCGTCGACGGCGGCGTCGGCGTGGCGGTCGAGGTGAACTCCGAGACCGACTTCGTGGCGCGCAACTCGGACTTCCAGGAGATCGTCCGCGCCATCGCCCAGGTGGCGACCGGCTGCGCCGACCTCGAGGCGCTGAAGGGCGCGAAGCTCGGCGACAAGACCGTCGAGGAGGCGGTGACCGAGAAGATCGTCACCATCGGCGAGAACCTGCACCTGCGCCGCATGGCGGTGGTGGAGGGCGACAGCGTCGCCTCCTACGTCCACAACGCCGTCGCCGACAACCTCGGCAAGATCGGCGTGCTGGTGGCGCTGAAGGGCGCGGACAACGGCATCGGCAAGCAGATCGCCATGCACATCGCCGCGACCTCGCCGGCCTCGCTGTCCGAGGGCGACCTCGACCCGGCGCTGGTCGAGCGCGAGCGCAACGTGCTGACCGAGCAGGCCCGCGAGAGCGGCAAGCCCGAGGCGGTGATCGAGAAGATGATCGTCGGCCGGATGCAGAAATTCTACGAGGAGGTCACGCTCCTCAACCAGAAGTTCGTCATCAATCCCGACGTCACCGTCGGCCAGGCCGCGAAGGAGGCCGGCGTCGAGGTGGTCGCCTTCGCCCGGCTCGCGGTCGGCGAGGGCGTCGAGAAGGAGGTCGAGGACTTCGCGGCCGAGGTCGCGAAGACCGCCGGCCGCTGACGCCTCCCGCGGGCGGCCCTGCAACCCCCGGTTGCTCGGCCGCCCGCGCCTTCCCCCCGGATTCGGCGTTGAAACTCCCGGGCGCTTGCGCCATTTTGCGCGCGATCGCAGCAGGACGAGGCAGGACATGACGGACGGCGTGGCGAGCATGACGGCCCCGCGCGCGCTGCCAGCCTACCGCAGGATCCTCCTCAAGATCTCCGGCGAGGCCCTGATGGGGCCGCAGCAGTTCGGCCTGCATCCCCCGACGGTCGAGCGCATCGCGACCGAGGTGCGCGGCCTGCACGGGCTCGGGGTCGAGGTCTGCATGGTGATCGGCGGCGGCAACATCTTCCGCGGGTTGCAGGGCAGCGCGCAGGGGATGGAGCGCACGACCGCGGACTACATGGGGATGCTCGCGACGGTGATGAACGCGCTCGCCATGCAGTCGGCGCTGGAGGCGCAGGGCGTCTACACCCGCGTCGTCTCGGCGATCCCGATGGACCAGGTCTGCGAGCCCTACATCCGCCGCCGCGCCGTGCGGCACCTGGAGAAGGGCAGGGTGGTGATCTTCGCCGCCGGCACCGGCAACCCCTATTTCACCACCGACACCGCCGCGACGCTGCGCGCCTCCGAGATGGCCTGCGAGGCGATCTTCAAGGGCACCCAGGTCGACGGCGTCTACGACAGCGATCCGAAGAAGAACCCGGACGCCCGACGCTTCGACCGGGTGAGCTACGACACCGTCCTGCAGAAGCACCTGAAGGTGATGGACGCCTCGGCGATCGCGCTGGCGCGCGACAACCGGCTGCCGATCATCGTCTTCTCGCTCGACGAGCCGAACGGCCTCGCGGGGGTGGTCGAGGGACGGGGACGGTTCACCGTCGTCGAGCCCGGCTGAGCGGGGAGGAAAGCCGATGAGCGACGCCGACATCGATCTCGACGGGATCGAGAAACGCATGGAAGGGGCGCTGGGGGCGCTGCGCACCGAGTTCGCCTCGCTGCGCACCGGCCGGGCCTCGGCCTCGATGCTCGACCCGGTGACGGTCGAGGCCTACGGCTCGCCGACGCCGGTTAACCAGCTCGGCACGATCACCGTCCCCGAGCCCCGCATGGTGCTGATAAACGTCTGGGACAAGAGCCTCGTGAACGCCGTCGACAAGGCGATCCGCAACTCCGGCCTCGGGATCAACCCGCAGATGGACGGCACGATCCTGCGCCTGCCGATCCCGGAGCTCAACGAGGAGCGCCGCCGCGAGCTGACCAAGGTCGCCGGCCAGTACGCCGAGCATGCCCGCGTCGCGGTGCGGAACGTCCGCCGCGACGGGATGGACCAGCTCAAGAAGGCCAAGGCGGCCGGCATGGCCGAGGACGACCAAAAGATGTGGCACGACGAGATTCAGGAGCTGACCGACGCGGCGATCAGGAAGGTCGATGCGGCGCTGTCGGCCAAGCAAGACGAGATCATGCAGATCTGAGCGGACGGGCGCCCCCCGAGGTTGGAGTTCGAGATGTACGAGTTGAAGGCCTCGCCCGAGCCGGCGGGGGAGGGTCCGCGCCCGGCCCATGTGGCGATCATCATGGACGGCAACGGCCGCTGGGCCGAGAGCCGCGGCCTGCCGCGGCTGGCCGGCCACAAGCGCGGCGCCGACCGGGTGCGCGAGATCGTCGAGAGCTGTCCCGAGCTCGGGATCACCCACCTGACGCTGTTCGCCTTCTCGACGGAGAACTGGAAGCGCCCGGCCGCCGAGGTGCAGGGGCTGTTCCGGCTGTTCCGGCGCTACATCAAGAAGGAGGGCGCGCGGCTGGTCGCCGAGGGGGCCAAGGTGCGCTTCATCGGCGGGCGCGAGCGGCTGGAGGCGGATCTGCAGGCGCTGATGGGGGGCCTCGAGGCGCAGACGGTGGGGAACGACCGGCTGCACCTGACGGTGGCGATCAACTACGGCGGCCGGGACGAGATCCTGCGCGCCACGAGGCGCATCGCCGAGGCGGTGCGCGCCGGGCGGATGGCGGCCGAGGACGTGACGCCGGAGACGATCGAGGCGCATCTCGACACCGCGGGGCTGCCCGATCCGGACCTGATCCTGCGCACCTCGGGCGAGTTCCGGGTCTCGGGGTTCCTGCCGTGGCAGTCGGCCTATTCGGAGTTCGCCTTCGTCGACGCGCGTTGGCCCGACTTCACCGCCGAGATGTTCGCCGCGCAGGTCCGCGGCTTCGGCCGGCGCGAGCGCCGGTTCGGCGCCGTGGCCGGATGAGCGAGGCCCCGAGGGCGGCGCGTTTCGGCGACCTCGGGGTGCGCGTCGCCTCGGGCGTCGCGCTGGCGGCGGCGGGACTGGCGGCGATCTGGCTGGGGGGCCTGTGGCTCACCGGGCCGGTGGCGCTCGCCGCGGCGCTGATGCTGTGGGAGCTCCATCGCGTCGTCACCGGCGACGGCGGCATCGACGCCGCGCCGATGTTCGTCGCCGCGGTCGCCGCCGCGGGCGCGGTCGTCGCGACCGACCTTCGCGGCCTCGCCGAGGGGGCGGCGGTCGTCGCCATCGGGCTTTTCGTGGTCGCGCTGATGGCGCCGAAGGGCGTGCGCGGGTGGCTCGCCGCGGGGCTGATCTATGTCGCGCTCGCCATGTGCTTCGCCGTCGTGCTGCGCGGGACGCCGGGGATCGGGCGGGCCTTGGCGATCTGGCTGGCGCTGGTGGTGGTCGCGGCGGACGTGGGGGCCTATTTCGTCGGCCGCGCCGTGGGCGGGCCGAAGCTCTGGCCGGCGGTCAGTCCGGGCAAGACCTGGTCGGGGGCGGTCGGCGGGCTCGCGGCGGCGGTGCTGGTCGGGGTCGCCGTGGCGATGGCGCATGGCTGGGCGCCGGCGCGGCTCGGCCTCGTCAGCGCGGCGACGGCGGTGGCGAGCCAGGCGGGCGACCTGCTGGAGAGCGCGCTGAAGCGGCGCTTCGGCGTCAAGGATTCGAGCCGGCTGATCCCCGGGCATGGCGGGGTGATGGACCGGCTCGACGCGATCATGGGCGCGCTCTGGTTCGTGGCGCTGTGGCGGCTGTTCGGCGGGGCGGTCGGGCCATGACGTCGCCGGCGACGCGGCGGCGGGTCTCCGTCCTCGGGGCCACCGGCTCGATCGGCCGCAACACCGTCGCGCTCCTCGAGGCGCAGGGCGGGGCGGAGGCCTACGACGTGGTCGCCGTCACCGGCGCCTCGGACGTCGCGGGCCTCGCCGGGATCGCCCGCCGGCTGCGCGCCCGGCTCGCCGTCACCGCCGAGCCCGCGCGCTACGCCGAGCTGAAGGCCGCGCTCGCCGGCTCCGGCGTCGCCGCGGCCGCGGGTCCCGAGGCGCTGGCCGCCGCCGCCGCCGAGCCCGCCGACTGGACCATGTCGGCGATCGTCGGCGCCGCCGGGCTCGCGCCCGGCCTTGCCGCCGCGCGGCGGGGGGGCGTGCTGGCGCTCGCCAACAAGGAGAGCCTCGTCTGCGCCGGCGACCTCCTGAAGCGCGCCTGCGCCGCGGGGGGCGCGACGCTGATCCCGGTCGACAGCGAGCACAGCGCCATCTTCCAGTGCCTGCGCGGCGAGCGCGCCTCCGAGCTCGAGCGCGTGGTGCTGACCGCCTCCGGCGGCCCGTTCCGCGACTGGCCGATCGAGCGCATGGCGCGGGCCACCCTCGCCGAGGCGATGGCGCACCCGAACTGGAGCATGGGCCAGCGCATCTCGATCGACAGCGCGACGATGTTCAATAAGGCGCTGGAAGTCATCGAGACGACGCATCTTTTCGCCGTCGGCCCGGACGAGGTGGAGGTCGTCGTCCATCCGCAGTCGGTCGTGCATTCCATGGTCGGCTTCGCCGACGGCGCGGTGATGGCGCAGCTCGGCCCCTCCGACATGAAGGGCGCGATCGGCTTCGCGCTCAACTGGCCGGCGCGCGCGCCGCTGCCGGTCCGCCGGCTCGACCTCGCCGCCATCGGCCGGCTCGACTTCGCCCCGGCCGATCCGGTGCGCTTCCCCGCCCTGCGCCTCGCCCGCGAGGCGCTGGCGCTCGGCGGCCTCGCCGGCGCGGCGCTGAACGCGGCCAAGGAGGCGGCTCTCGACGGCTTTATCCAAGGTCGGATCGGCTTTCTTGACATGGCCGGGGTGGTCGAACATGTGATGGACCGGCTGGGGTCCGAGGCCGCCCGCGTGGGCGAAGGCTACGGGCTCGACGAGGTGACGGCGCTCGACGCCGCGGCGCGGCGCGAGGCTCGTGCGCTGATCGCAACCGGGGCGAGGATGGGCGCATGGAGCTGATCGCAGGCATTCCGTTCTTCGGCGGCTTCCTCGCCAGCGTCCTGCCCTTCGTCGTCGTCCTCGGCATCGTCGTCTTCGTCCACGAATACGGCCACTACATCGTGGCGCGCTGGTGCGGCATCCGCTCGGACGTGTTCTCGATCGGCTTCGGCCCGGTGCTCTGGGCGCGGCGCGACCGGCGCGGCACCGTCTGGCAGGTGGCGGCGCTGCCGCTCGGCGGCTACGTGCGCTTCCACGGCGACAGCGACGGGTCGAGCCGCGCCGATCCGGCGGCTTTGCGCGGCATGTCCGCGGCCGAGCGGGCGCAGACCTTCCACGGCGCGAGCGTCGGCCGGCGGATGCTGACCGTGCTCGCCGGACCCTTCGCCAACTTCGTCCTCTCCGTCGCCGTCTTCGCCGGCCTCGCGCTGACCCAGGGCGTGCCGACCGGGCGTCCGATCCTCGGCGAGATCGACCCGCTGCCGCATGTCGAGCAGCCGCTGCGCGCCGGCGACGTCGTCGTCGCGGTCAACGGCAAGCCCGTCTCGGAGATCCGCGACATCTACGTCATCGCCGACGAGATGCCGGCGCCCGGCCCGATGACCTTCACCATCGAGCGCGCCGGCGAGCGCCTGGACGTCGAGGCGCCCTACGCCATGCCGCCCCTCGTCACCGGGATCGAGCCGCTGTCGCCGGCGAGCCGTGCGGGGCTCCGGCCCGGAGACGTCGTGCTAAGCATCGACGGCAAGCCCTTGGCGGCGTTCGAGGAGCTGCGCCAGGCGGTGCTCGCCTCGGGCGGCGCGACGGTCGCGCTGGAGGTCTGGCGCGACGGCGCGACGATCCCGATGACCATCACGCCGACGGAGCGCGACGCCGACGACGGCCAGGGCGGCTTCGAGCGGCGGGTGATGATCGGCGTCGCCGGCGCCTCGCTCTACCTGCCGATGACCGAGACCCCGGCGCCCTGGACGGCGGCCTGGCTCGGCGTCGAGCGGGTGGGGGCCGTCATCTCGCAGTCGCTGAACGGCCTCGCCCACATCATCGCCGGCACGCTGGGCGCCGAGAACCTGCAGGGCCCGCTCGGCATCGCCCAGATCTCCGGCGAGACCGCGAGCCAGGGCCTCGTCAGCTTCATCGCGCTGATCGGAGTGATCTCGACGGCGATCGGGCTCCTCAACCTCTTCCCGATCCCGGTGCTCGACGGCGGCCACTTCGTGGCCTTCCTGATCGAGGCCGTCCGCGGCCGTCCGCCCAGCGAGCGGGCGATGCAGGTGGCCATGTCGATTGGTCTTGGCTTGATCCTGCTACTAATGGTATTCGCTACCTACAACGACATCATGCGAATGGTGAGTTGAAGAGCAGGGCGGTCGAACCGCCCGCCGGGGCAGAAGGGCGACAGGCGATGGGGCAGCACGGGGGCGTGCGACGTGTCGGCCATGCGGCGATCCGCGCGGCGGCGCTGCTGGCGCTGATGATCCTTCTGGTCCTGCCGCCGCCCGCGTCCGCGCAGGGCGTCGCAACCTTCAGCCGCGTCGACGTCGCCGGCAACCAGCGCATCGAGGCCGACACCATCCGGGTCTTCGCCGGCATCCAGCCCGGCCAGGCGGTCACCCCCGAGGACATGAACCTCGCGGTGCGCCGGCTCTTCGACACCGGCCTCTTCGAGGACGTCACCGTGATGCCGGAGGCGGGCCGCCTCGTCATCACCGTGGTCGAGAACCCGTCGATCAACCAGATCGCCTTCGAGGGCAACCGCTCGCTCGAGGACGAGAAGCTCGCCGAGGTGATCGAGCTGCGCTCGCGCCGGGCCTTCTCCGCCGCCGCCGCCGAGGCCGACGCCCAGCGCATCATCGACGCCTACCGCGCCGCCGGCCGCTACGGCGCCGAGGTGACGCCGGTGATCATCCGCCTGCCGGAGAACCGGGTGAACCTGGTCTTCCAGGTCGTCGAGGGCCGCCCGACCCGGGTGCAGCGGGTGAACTTCATCGGCAACGAGGTGTTCTCCGACAACCGCCTGCGCCGCGTGGTCAGCACCAGCCAGGCCAACATCCTCAGCTCGGTCTTCGGCTCCGGCCAGTACGACCAGGACAAGCTCGAGGTCGACCGCGAGCAGCTGCGCCAGTTCTACCTCGAGCGCGGCTTCATCGACTTCACCGTCCGCTCGGCCACCGCCGAGCTGCTGCCGGAGCGGAACGGCTTCTTCGTCACCTTCGTGGTCTCCGAGGGCCCGCGCTACGACTTCGGCGAGATGAGCGTCGCCTCCTCGGTGCCGGGGCTCGACCCGGCGGCCTTCGAGCCGCTGCTGGCGCCGCTGCTGGGTGGCGGGACCTACAACGCCAAGCTCGTCGACCGCGTCGTCGAGCGCATGGCCTTCCAGGCCGGGCAGGCGGGCTACGCCTTCCTCGACGTCCGCCCGCGGGTCACCCGCAACGAGGGCGACCGCACGGTCGACATCGCGTTCGAGCTGGTCGAGGGCCAGCGCGTCTTCATCGAGCGCATCGACATCACCGGCAACACCCGCACGCTCGACCGGGTGATCCGGCGGCAGTTCGACGTCGTCGAGGGCGACGCCTTCAACGCCCGCAAGATCCGCGACGCCGAGAACCGCATCAAGGCGCTGCAGTTCTTCAAGACCGTCACCGTCGGCGTCCACGAGGGCACCTCGCCCAGCCGCGCGCTCGTCTCGGTCGAGGTCGAGGAGCAGCCGACCGGCAGCCTCAACCTCGGCGGGTCGTTCTCGTCCTCGGAGGGCGTCGCGGCGCAGATCTCGATCACCGAGAGCAACTTCCTCGGGCGCGGCCAGACCGTGTCGGCGGCGGTCACCGCCAGCTCGCAGTTCACCAACGTCGACCTGACCTTCGTCGAGCCGGCGCTCTTCGACCGCGACCTCCTCGGCGGGTTCAACGTCTTCTACCGCGACCGCAACTACAACGAGACCGCCTACAAGACCCGCGACATCGGCTTCGTGCCGCGCGTCGGCTTCCCGCTCAGCGAGAACGGCCGGCTGCAGCTGCGCTACTTCATCCAGCAGAACGACATCTTCGACGTGAAGAACGACACGTCGCGGATCATCCAGGAGGAAGAGGGCAAGCAGATCGCCTCCGGCGTCGGGCTCACCTACACCTACGACCGGCGCAACTCGCCGATCGATCCGACCGCGGGCTTCATCCTGACCGTGAACCAGGAATTCGCCGGGCTCGGCGGCGACGCGACCTATTCCAAGACCAGCGGCACGGCGCGCGCCTATACGAGCTTCTTCGACGAGGACCTCGTGCTCTCGGCCACGCTCGAGGCGGGCGCGCTCTTCGCGCAGGACGGCTCGCGGGTGACCGAGCGGTTCATCACCGGCGGCGACAGCTTCCGCGGCTTCGCCCGGAACGGCGTCGGCCCGCGCGACGTCTGCGGCTTCAACCGGCACCCGGACTGCACCTCGCCGCAGGAGACCCGCGAGGTCGACGATCCGCTCGGCGGCAACTATCTCTCGGTGCTGCGGCTCGACGCCAGCTTCCCGCTCGGGCCGCTCTCGCAGTACGGCATCTACGGCGGCCTCTTCTCCGACGTCGGCTCGCTCTGGGGCCTCGACGAGGACGCGGGCTCCATGGGCCATGTCGACAGCGACTTCTACCTGCGCGCCACCGCCGGCGTCAGCGTCTTCGTCGAGACGCCGTTCGCGCCGCTCCGCTTCGACGTCTCGCAACCGCTGCGCGACAAGAGCTATGACGAGACCGAGAGCTTCCGGTTCACCGTCGCCACGCGCTTCTGAGGCGATGGCGCGGACCCGGCGCGCCGTCGCGGCCTCCATCGTCGCCCTCGCCGCGGCGGCCGGCGCGGCGGGCGCGCAGGAGGCGGGGACGGCGCCAGCGCCCGGCCCCGCGCCGATCCCGCTGCTGCCCGCGCAGTCGCGGCCGGCGGGGCCATCCGGCGGCCCGACCTTCCTCTACATCAACCAGGACCGCATCCTGACCGGCTCGAAGCGCGGGCAGGCGCTCCTCGCCGAGGAGGAGGCGGCCCGCGACGCGCTGCGCGCCGAGGCGCGGCGCATCGAGGCGGCCTTCGAGGAGGAGGAGCGCGGCCTGAACGACAAGCGCCGCGAGATGAGCCCGCCGGACTTCCGCAAGCTCGCCGACGACTTCGACGCCCGCGTCGTCGAGGCGCGCCGCCAGCAGGACGAGCGCGCCAACGCCCTGGCCACGGAGTTTGACCAGAAGCGCCGCCAGTTCTACGCTGGCGTCGGCCCGGTGCTGGTCGGGCTGATGGAGCGGCGGGGGGGCCTCGCGATCTTCGACGAGTCGAGCGTGCTCCTCGCCGATCCGTCGATCAACGTCACCGACGAGGTGATCGCCGAAATGGACCGGCTGCCGCCGCAGCAGCCCGCGCCGTCGCCGCAGCAGCCTGCGCCGCAGGCCGAGCCGGCGCCGGCGGGGACGCCGCCGGCGCGGTCGGAATGAAGGGGGAAAGGGCATGAGCCTGTCCATCGACGCCGCGCTCGGCCAGGCCGACATCCTCGCCATCAAGCGGATGATCCCGCACCGCTATCCTTTCCTGCTGATCGACCGCGTCGTGAACATCGACAAGGGCAAGTCCGCGGTCGGGCTGAAGATGGTCACCGTCAACGAGCCGCATTTCGAGGGCCACTTCCCGGTGCGCCCCGTCATGCCCGGCGTGATGATCGTCGAGGCGATGGCGCAGACCGCCGCGGTCCTCGTCGTCGAGACGCTCGACCTCGTCGGCAGCGACGCGCTCGTCTACTTCATGTCGATCGAGGGCGCGAAGTTCCGCCAGACCGTCACCCCCGGCGACCGGCTGGAGCTGCACATCGCCATCCTGCGCGGCCGCGGCAAGGTGTGGAAGTTCACCGGCGAGGCGCGGGTCGACGAGGCCCTCGTCGCCGAGGCCGAGTTCACCGCGATGATCATCCCGCCCGACGACAAGAGGCTCAAGGACTGACCATGCCGATCGACCCGAGCGCCGAGATCCACCCGACCGCGGTCGTCGAGGAGGGCGCGCGCATCGGCGCGGGCTGCCGCATCGGTCCCTATTGCGTGATCGGCCCCGAGGCGACGCTCGGCGCGGGCCTGCGCCTGCACAGCCACGTCGTGATCTCCGGCGTGACCACCATCGGCGACGGCACCGAGATCTGGCCCTTCGCCAGCATCGGCTCGGCCCCGCAGGACCTGAAGTTCCGCGGCGAGCGCACCGAGCTCGTCATCGGCGCCCGCAACCGCATCCGCGAGTACGCGACCCTCAACCCCGGCACCGAGGGCGGCGGGGGGATCACCCGCGTCGGCGACGACAACCTGCTGATGATGTCGATCCATGTCGGCCACGACTGCCAGATCGGCAACCACGTCATCCTGGTGAACAACGCCACCCTCTCGGGCCACGTGATCCTCGAGGACAACGTCATCCTCGGCGGCCTCTCGGCCGTCCACCAGTTCTGCCGCATCGGCCGCGGCGCGATGATCGGCGGCATGTCCGGCGTCACCGCCGACGTGATCCCCTACGGCATGGTCATCGGCAACCGCGGGCGCCTCGCCGGCCTCAACCTCGTCGGCCTGAAGCGCCGCGGCGCCGAGCGCGCCGCCATCCATGGCCTGCGCGCCGCCTACGCCGAGATCTTCGAGGCGAAGGACGGCGGAACCCTGCAGGAGCGCGCCGCCGCGGTGGCGGCCGCCCGGGCCGACAACGACCTCGTCCGCGAGGTCGCCGATTTCATCGCCGCCGACTCGTCGCGCTCCTTCACGATCCCCGAAGGCTGACGCGGGGCGCGCGCGACCATGCCGGACGGGACGCGCGCCGCGACGAGGAGCGTCAACCTTTGGGACCAAAGGATTGACGATCTGAGATTATTCTTTGATTTCAAGGATTTGACCCCGCTAACACACGTGTTAGCGCGCCCCCGTGCCCCGGGAGCGCCGCCGCGACGGCCGGACGCGCGCGGTCCGGCCATGAGGGACGGGCTCTGAGCGCCGGGGCCGAGGGCGGGCTCGCGATCGTCGCGGGCCGCGGGGTTCTGCCCCGGCTGATCGCCGAGGACTGCGCCCGCCGCGGCCGGTCCTACCGCGTCGTCGCCTTCGAGGGCGTGCCGCTCGACTGGACCGCGGGCCACCCCGTGGTGACGGCCGCCTTCGAGAAGCCCGGCCGGCTCTTCGCCGAGCTCCGCGCCGCCGGCTGCCGCGCCGTGACCTTCGCCGGCGGCATCGCCCGCCCCACGCTCAACCCGCTGCGCTTCGACCTGACCATGCTGCGCCTCGCGCCCAAGGTGCTGGCCGCGGTGCGGGGCGGCGACGACCGGACGCTGCGCGCCGTCGCCGAGGCGATCGAGGGCGAGGGCTTCCTGCTCGTTCCCGCCCAGGCGATCGTCGACGGGCTCGTCGCCCTGCCGGGCGCGCCCACCCGGGCCCAGCCGGGCGAGGACGACCGCGCCGACGCCGCCCGCGCCGCCGCCATCGTCGCGGCCATCGGCGCGGCGGATGTCGGGCAGGCGGCCGTCGTGGCGCAGGGCGTCTGCCTCGGGGTCGAATCGGTGCAGGGCACCGACGCGCTCCTCGCCTTCGTCGCCCGCACCGCCGGCCCGTTCCGCCACGACCCCAAGGGGGCCCGCGGCGTGCTCCTCAAGGCCCCGAAGCCCGGGCAGGACTGGCGGATGGACCTGCCGGCGATCGGCCCCGACACCATCGCCGCCGCCGCCGCCGCCGGCCTCGCCGGCGTCGTCGTGCAGGCGGGCGGCGTCCTCGTCCTCGGCCGCGAGGAGACGATCGCCGCCGCCGACCGCGCCGGCCTGTTCCTCTGGGGCCGCGCGCCCTGATCCTTCCCCTGCCGTTGCCCACCCCGCCGGGCGCGTGCTAGCTCGGCGGAAAGCCTCGGGAGGGACACATGCACATCCTCGTCACCGGCGCCGCCGGCATGATCGGCGTCAAGCTCGCCCGCTCGCTGGTCAGCGACCCGCCCCCCGGGCTGACCCGCCTCACCCTCGTCGACGTCGTCGAGCCGAAGGTCCCCGCCGGCGCCTCGGTCGCAACCGTCTCCACCACCCTCGACATCGCCGACCCGGCCGCCGTCGCCGCCCGCATCGCCAAGCGGCCCGACGTGATCTTCCACCTCGCCGCCGTGGTCTCCGGCGAGGCCGAGGCCGACCTCGAGAAGGGCTACGCCGTCAACTTCGACGGCACGCGCGCCCTGCTCGACGCCATCCGCACCCTGCCGGACTACTGCCCGAAGGTGATCTTCGCCTCCTCGATCGCCGTCTTCGGCGCGCCCTTCCCGGACACCATCCCCGACGACTTCCACCTGACGCCGCTGACCAGCTACGGCGCGCAGAAGGCCATGGGCGAGCTGATGCTCGCCGACTACACCCGCAAGGGCTTCCTCGACGGCGTCGGCATCCGCCTCCCCACCATCTGCGTGCGCCCGGGCAAGCCCAACAAGGCCGCCTCCGGCTTCTTCTCCAACATCCTGCGCGAGCCGCTCGCCGGCCAGGAGGCGGTGCTGCCGGTCGAGGAGGACGTCCGCCACTGGTTCGCGAGCCCCCGCGCCGCGGTCGGCTTCTTCCGCCATGCCCTCGCCATGGACCTCTCCGCCATCGGCCCGCGCCGCAACCTCACCATGCCCGGCCTCTCCGCCACCGTCGGCGAGGAGATCGAGGCGCTGCGCCGCGCCGCCGGCGACGACGCGGTCGCCCTGATCCGCCGCGAGCCCGACGAGACCATCCGCCGCATCGTCGCCGGCTGGCCGACGCAGTTCGACGCGAGCCGCGCCGCGGGCCTCGGCTTCCGCGCCGACGCCTCCTTCGACGCCATCGTCGCCGCCCATGTCGAGGACGAGCTCGGCGGCCGCGTCGGCTGAGGACGCGACTCGCTGGCGGATGGCGCCGGGCGTGCTATCATCGCGCGAGCGAGGCGGAGATCTCGGGTGCAGGGAGGAAATGTCGATGCGGAAAGCCATCGCCCTCGCGGCGGCGACCCTGGCCGCGGCGGCCGGGGCAGGGGCGCAGGAGCCGGCCCCCGAGCCGCGTCCCGCCGCCCTCGCGCAGCCGGAGGCGCCTCCCGCTCCGCCTGACGCCGCGGCGCCGGCGGAGGCGCTGCTGACCGACGACGAGCTCGACCTGCTGCTCGCGCCCTACGCGCTCTACCCCGACGCGCTCTTCAACCAGATTCTCGTCGCCGCCACCTTCCCGCTCGACGTCGCCAAGGCCGATCGCTGGGTCGACGCGAACCGCGAGATGCCGGCCGCCGACCGCGACGCTGCCGCCGGGGCCGAGGGCTGGGACCCGAGCGTCGCCGTGCTGGCGAGCGGCTTCCCCGTGGTGATCGAGCGCATGGCCGACGATCTCGACGGCACCGAGACGCTCGGGAACGCCGTCCTCGCCCAGACCGACGACGTGCTCGATTCGGCGCAGCGGCTGCGCGCCCAGGCCCAGGCGGTCGGCCAGCTCACCTCCAACGAGGCGCAGACCGTCTCCGTGGACGACGGGGGCGCCATAAGCATCGCCCCGACCGACCCCGAGACGGTCTACGTGCCGAGCTACGACCCGAGCGTCGTCTACGCCGCCGCGCCCACCGGCTCGACCTATGTCACCACCGACCCGGTCGGCTACGGCCCGAACTACTGGCTGACGACCGGCGCGATCGCCTTCGGCAGCGCGCTCCTCGTCGACGAGATCTTCGACGACGACGACGACTGGAACGACTACTGGCACGACCACGACCACCACGTCGACTGGGACGACGGCGAGTTCTACCCGCGCCCCGACCGCGACATCGACATCGACGGCGACGTCAACATCGACCGCGACCGCAACCGGGTGATCGTCGACGGCGACGGCCAGCTCGATCCCGACCGCGCCGCGGCGGCGCGCGAGCGCATCGACGCCGGCGACACGCCGCGGCTCGACGAGGCGCGCGGCCGGCTCGGAGGCGTCGACCCCGAGCATCCCCGCCGCGAGGGCGCCTTCACGCCCGACGCCGCCCGCCGCGACGAGGCGCGCGCCAAGCTGGAGGCGCGCCACGAGGAGGGCGGGGGCGGCGCGGCCGCCGCGGCGCTGGCCGGCGCCGGGGCAGGGGCCGGCCTTGCGGCCGCGCGCGCCGGCGACGGCGCGGCGCGCAGCCGGCTCGAGGCCGCGCAGGGATCGGGCGGCGCCGCCGCGGCGCGCAGCAAGATCCAGGCGGCGCATCCCGAGGCCGGCGGCGGCGAGGCGCGCGCGAAGCTCGAGGCCGCGCAGGCGAAGCGCGGCGACGTCCCCGCGCGCAAGCCCGGGGCCGATCGCGCCTTCACCCCGCGTGCCGAGGGCGCCCCCAAGGTCGACGCCGCCCGCGCCCGGGCGCAGTCGAGCGCGTCGCCCGCCGCGAAGGCCGCCGCCGCCAAGCGCAAGCCGGTGGCCAAGCCGTCCGCGTCGCGCCCGCCGGTCAAGAAGCCGGCGGCGAAGTCCTCCGCCTTCAAGAAGCCCGCCCATGCCGGCCGCGCCGGCCATGCCGGGGCGCGGGGACGGGGCAGCGCCGGCGGGCGGCGCAGGTGAGAACAGCCGTGGAGATCAGGCCATGACCGCATTCCGTCTCGCGCTCGGGCTCGCCGCGCTCGCCGCAGCGCCCGCGGCGCTCGCCGCCCCGCAGACCTTCCCGAGCCCCGAGGCCGCCGCCGAGGCGGTGATCGCGGCGCTGGAGGCGAAGGACCGCGACGCCCTCGTCGCGGTGTTCGGGCCGGAGAACGAGGACGTGATCCTCTCCGGCGACGACGTCGCCGACCGCAACGCCTGGGCCGAGTTCCTCGCCGACTGGCGCGCCATGCACCGGATCGAGACGGTGGGCGACAAGGCGACGCTCTATGTCGGCCGCGACCAGTGGCCCTTCCCCGGCCCGATCGTCGAGGGCGCCGACGGCTGGAGCTTCGACGCCGCCGAGGCGCGCGACGAGGTGCTGATGCGCCGCATCGGCCAGAACGAGCTCGACGTGATCGAGGTGATGCGGCTCTACGTCGCCGCCCAGCGCGCCTACCGCGCCGCCGATCCCGACGGCGACGGCGCGCCCTCCTTCGCCGCCAGCCTGATCAGCGACCCGGGCACGCATGACGGCCTCTACTGGCCGCCCGAGCCCGGCCAGCCGGAGAGCCCGGTCGGCGACTTCATGGCCCGCGCCGCCGCCGAGGGCTACGCCATCGACGGCCAGGACCAGGACCCCGAGCCGTTCCACGGTTACTACTTCCGCATCCTGACCAGCCAAGGCCCCGCCGCGCCGGGGGGCGCCGCCGACTACGTGATCGGCGGCCGGCTCCTCGGCGGTCATGCGCTGCTCGCCTTCCCCTCGGCCTATCGCGACACCGGGGTGATGAGCTTCATGGTCAGCGAGGCCGGCGTCGTCTACGAGGCCGACCTCGACGAGGACACCCTCGCCGCCGCCTCCGCCATCACCGCCTTCGACCCCGGCCCGGAGTGGTCTCCGGTCACCGACGATTGAGGCCGTCGCCGCAAGGCAGGAGAATTCTCCCGACCGGAGAACGCCTTGATCGCAGTCGGAAGCCCCTGCCGGACCGTCGGCGCGGGCCGGGGGCCGCTCCCTGCGCCCGCGGACCCATGATCCGCGGGCGCAGCAGGCGAGGCCTTTGATTTCCGTGACGCTGCCTTTGACGGACTATTCCACCCAGTCCGAGCCGATCAAGGCGCGCTCCTCGTCCGGCGTCAGCGACATGCCGATGCCGAGCCGGTCGAGCGCCGCGTCGAGCGTGTCGGAGGCCGCGCCCTGCGCCGGGACGAACCCCTCGCCGCCGCCCGCCGCGGGGGAGGGCAGCCGGCTCGCCACCGCGACCTCGGTCTCCCAGTCCTCGCCGGAGTTGCGGCAGGCGAGCCCGCGGGTCAGCGCCCGCTCGGCGTCGTGCAGGATCTCGTATTCCCGGCACGGCCGCCCGGCGGCGTCGCGATAGGTCGCGATCAGGGTGATCCGCTCCTCGCCCTCCGACGGCGCCTCGCCGCTCGGCGCCGCCTCGAGCGCCGCCCGCAGCGCGCCGTCCGCGCCCGGGGCCCCGGCGATCTGCACGGTGTCGCCGCCGGTCCTGAGGTCGATCCCCACGCCGACGACCAGCGCCGCCGCCGCGGCGACCGCCGCCCAGGCCGCGATCCGCCGTCCGCCCGGCCGCGCCATTCGCCAGCCGCTCCGCCCCGAGGCCCGCGCCCGACCGACGCTGGCGGGAGCGGGGAAGATCGCCGCCCGGATCCGCTCCGGGATCGCCTGGTTGACCGGCGCGGCAAAGGCGGCGCCGAGCAGCGCGTTCAGCTCCATCAGCGCGTCGACATAGGCCGCGTCGTCGGCGCAATCGGCGAGATGCAGCACCACGCGGGCCGATTCCTCGGGCGACAGCGCACCGTCGACGAAGGCCGCGAGCGTCTCCTGCTCCATCACTGTGTCCATGACCGGCTCCTCTGGTCGGGCGCCTGGACGAGCGGCAGCAGCAACGCTCGGGCGCGGGACAATCGGCTCATCACGGTGCCGATGGGAATCTCGAGGGCCTCGGCCGCCTCGCGGTAGCTCCGGCCCTCGATGGCGACGAGGGCGACGACGAGCCGGAGCTCGTCGGGCAGTCTGTCGACCGAGGCGCGCACCTTCTCGAGCGTCACCCGGTCCTCGGCCTGGCGCGCGCCGAAGCCGTCGTCGGAGATCGCCAGCGTGTCCGGATCGACCTGGGCCCCGCGCACCTTCCGCTTGCGGCGGTCGTCGAGCCACAGGTTCTGGATGATCCGGAACATCCAGCTGTCCATCCGCGTGCCCGGCTGGAAGGCCGCGGCGTTCTTGAGCGCCCGCTCGCAGGCCGCCTGGACCAGATCGTCGCCGACGTCCGCCGAGCCGGCCAGCGCATAGGCGAACCGGCGCAGGCGGGGCACGAGGGCGACGAGGTCGCGCTGAAAGCTGCTGTCCAAGGCAGGCACCCGAAAGAGGACGTTCTGGGAGCTACAACGCGCGGCTCGCGAAAATATTCGCCCGGCATCTTGATCGGAGGCAAGCCGGGCCGTATTCAGGCAGTGTCGGACAGGGGTGCGGCATGGGGTGGATTCGTCGCCTTACGATCGGTGTTGCCGCTTTCGCGCTGGCCCTCTCGCCAGGCGCGGTCGCACGGCTTGCGCCCGGCACAGCGGTCTACGCGCAGGACGGCGACTATTACGGCGCCTCGCTCGAGCTCGCCGCCGACCGCGGCGGCAAGTCGAGCCGCGCCGAGAAGTCCAGCCGCGCCGAGAAATCCAGCCGGTCGGAGAAGTCGTCCAGCCGGTCGGAGAAGTCCTCCAAATCCTCCAGCCGCTCCGAGAAATCGTCGAAATCGTCGAGCCGCGGGGAGAAGTCGTCGAAATCCGGCAAGTCGTCCAGCCGCGACAAGTCCGGCAAGGCGCAGCGGGGCGAGACCGCGCGCAGCCGCACGGAGCGCGCCCCGAAATCCGAGCGCGCCTCCCGCCGCGCCGCCGAGGCAACCGCGGGCGCGGGCGCCGCGACCGCCTTCTCGGAGGACGTGACGACCACCGACGAGACCGCCGCCACGACGGACGAGGTCGCGACCACCGTCGACGACGTCCCCGCGACGGTCGACGACACGCCGGGAACCTCCGCCGGCGACGGCACGGGCGGGACCGCCGTCGACGACACGCCGACCGTGGTCGACGGCCCGGTGCCGACGCCCCGCGACGAGGGGACGGTCGACGACGACACGACCACGACCGACGGCGGCACGACGACGGCGGATGGCGGCACGACGGGGGATGGCGGCTCCGGCGCGGTCGACGAGACGCCGACCGTGGTCGACGGTCCGGTGCCCACGCCGCGCGACGACAACGGCAACGGCAACGGCAACGGCAACGGCTCGACAGCGGTCGATACGCCGGGCGCCGAGACGCCGACCCCCGGCGGCGGCGAGGTCGCGGAGACGCCGGACCCCGGGACCGGTTCGGGCACGGACGTCGCGGGCGGCTCCGACACCGGGACCGGCGGCACGGACACCCAGACGGGCGGCTCCGGCACGAACGTGGCGGGGGGGTCTGGCGCCCAGACCGGCGGCTCCGGCACAGACGTGGCGGGGGGGACGGGCGCCCAGACCGGCGGCTCCGGCACGCAGACCCAGACGGGCGGCGGCTCGGGGACCGACGTTGCCGGCGGTACGGGCACGCAGACGGGCGGCGGCTCCGGCACGGACGTCGCCGGCGGCTCGGGGACCCATACGGGCGGCGGCACGGGCGCCGGCGTGGCCAGCGGCTCGGGGACCCAGGGAGGCGGCTCGGGGACGCAAGGCGGCACGGACGGCGGCGCCGGCGCCGTCGACCCCGGCGCGCCGGCGGTCGTCGATGGATCGACGCCGGGCACGGAAGTGGCGAGCGGGCACGAGTCGAACGGGGGCACGGCCTCCACGGGCAACGGTTCCGCAACCGGGTCCGGCTCGGGCACGACCGACACCGGCGGCGCGGGCAAGCCGAGCATCGTGGACATCGTGAAGGCGATCTTCGGCGGCGGCTCGCGCTCCGACAGCGACAAGACGACGACCACCAAGACCGCAACGACCACCACGACCACCACGACCGCCCCCGCGACCACCACGACGGTGAAGGTCGTCGCGCCGGCGGCCGTCCAGGCGCCGGTCGTCGAGGAGGTGATCGAGGAGGCGGTCGCCACCAAGGCCGCCAAGACGGTGGTCGAGGTGGAGCCGAAGGCGGCCGCGACGGCGCCGCGCATCCGCTACTCCTCGGGCGGCAGCCGCGAGACGTATCGCCGCTACGAGCTGACGGCCCTCGGCCTGACGCCGCACGCCCGCCAGGTGCTCGGCGCGCTCGGCTTCCGCACCCTCTCCGAGCACCGCAGCCCGCTCCTCGGCAACCGAATCGTGGCGCGGCTGCGCACCCCGGCGAACCAGACCGCCGAGGCGGCGCTGGCGCGGGCGCGCTCGGTGCTGCCCGAGGTGACCTTCGACCTCGCCCATCTCTACCGGCCGAGCGGCGAGCAGGCGCCGGTGCGCTACGCCGCGCACATGATCGGCGCCCCGCTCGGCGCGACCTGCGCCGTCCCGGCGCGCGTCGGCCTGATCGACTCCGGCGTCGGCGCCCATGCGACGCTGGCGGGGGCGAGCATCACGCGGAAGAACTTCGTCGAGAAGGGCGCCTCGACCAACGTCGCCCACGGCACCGCCATCGCCAGCATCCTGGTCGGCGACCTGCCGGGCACCGGGCCGCTGATGCCGGGCGCGCAGCTCTACAGCGCCAACGTCTTCGCCCAGGACCCGAGCGGCCTGCGCGCCGACGCCACCGCGATCATCGCGGCGCTCGACTGGATGGCCACCCAGCACGTGCCGGTGGTGAACCTGTCGCTGATGGGCCCGCCGAACGCGCTGCTCGAGGAGGCGGTGCGCGCCGCCGCGTCGCGCGGGCTGGTGATGGTCGCCGCCGCCGGCAACGACGGTCCCGACGCCGAGCCGGCCTATCCGGCGGCCTATCCCGCCGTGATCGCCGTCTCCGCGGTCGATTCGCGCGGCCGTCCCTACGGCAACAACAACCGCGGCTCGTACATCTACGTCGCGGCGCCGGGCGTCGACATCTGGGGCGCGGACGCCCGCGGCGGCCTCGCGTTCTGGACGGGCACGTCCTTCGCGGCGCCCTTCGTGACGGCGAGCCTCGCGCGGGACGTGGCGCTCGGTCGGGTCCACGACACCAACGACGGCCGCACCAGAATCGCCTCGCGGGCCCGCGACATGGGCGCGCCCGGCCGCGATCCGATCTACGGCTTCGGCCTCTTGCAGGCCGGCAGCTGCGGCGGCGGCTCCGGCGCCGGGGCCGTGCTCTCCTCGAAGAACTGAGCCCGGGCGGGTTCAGGTCCGCCCGCGACGATTGACCACCGGTTCCGGCCGCGGCCGGGCGACCGGGTCAAGGCGGGTTCAGGCCGTCCCCGGGCGAGCGTCCGGATATTGCCCGACAACGCCGCGCTTGTGCTGGCGCCCGGAGGGGCGCTGCCCGACGGGCGTCGCGGGGAATGGGGCCGCTGCCGCCCGGGTTCTACCGTCGCAGGACCGGGGGACGGTCCGGGTCGCTGCCGGGGGCGCGCGGCGCTTCGGGAACCTGCGGCGGCGGCGGGTCGAAGCGCAGGCCGTTGCGCTCGAAGGCCTGCCGGACCCCGGGGTCGTCGCGGAGGAAGGCGACGTCGATCTCTGCGCCGCCGCCGGAGAAGCGGGCGGCCTCGGCGACGGCGGCGGCGATCGCGGGCTCGGCGGACGGCACGGCGCCGCCGACGGCGAGGACGAGGCGGGCGGCGCCGTCGGCCATGTCGAGGGCGGCGAGCCAGGCGGCGTCGATCTGGCCGGTCATCGTGGCGATCTTGGCGTCGAGCGCGGCGATCAGGGCCGGGGAGGCGTCCGTGGGCGGGCGGACGGCGCGGGGGCGGGCGGAGGTGCGCTCGGGGCGTGCGTCGCCCATGGCGGCCAGCCAGTCGATCGCGGCCGCCGGCAGCAGCGTCGCCGAGGGGGCGACGCCGAGGTTCAGGCCGAGGCCGACGCCGCGGCCGGCGAGGGCGGCGGCGAGGCGGCGGCCGGCGAGGGCGGCGTAGGGGGCGGGCGCGTCGAGGAAGGCGGCGAGGCGGGCGTCCCGGTCGAAGGCGAGCGCGAAGCGGCCCTCGTCGAGATCGAAGATCGCCGGGCGGAGCGCGTCGCCCTCGGGCTCGGTCTCGAGCAGGACGAAGAGCTCGGCGTCCATCAGCCGCTCGTGGAAGCGCAGGCGCGCCGCCTCGTCCTCGGGGGAGGCCTCCATCGCCAGGAAGGCGGCGTCGAGCGGGGTCGCTTCGTTCATGCCAGCAGGGCGGCGACGCGGCGGCGGAGCTCGGGGACGAGCTCGGCCTCGAACCACGGATGCCGCCTCAGCCAGGCGGTGTTGCGCCAGGATGGATGGGGCAGGGGCAGGACGCCGGCGGGCGCCTCGCGCCAGCGGGCGACGGCGGCGCCGACCGGGCCGGGGCCGAGGACCCAGCGCTGCGCGTGGCCGCCGATGAGGAGCGTCAGGCGCACCTGCGGCATGGCGGCGAGGGCGCGGACCCGCCAGGTGGCGGCGCAGAGCGGCGGCGGCGGCAGGTCGGAGCCGTGGGCGTCGTAGCCGGGAAAGCAGAAGGCCATCGGCAGCACCGCGAAGCGGCTGCGGTCGTAGAAGGCGTCGCGGTCGACGCCGAGCCAGTCGCGCAGGCGGTCGCCGGAGGGGTCGTCGAAGGGCCGGCCCTTGGCGTGGACCTGCGCGCCGGGGGCCTGGCCGCAGAGCAGGATCGGCGCGCGGTCGGAGAGCCAGGGGACGGGGCGCGGCGCATGGGCGGTGGCGGTGGCGGCGAAGCGGTCGGCGCAGAGGCGGCAGGCGGAGACCTCCGCCGCCAGGCCCGCCACGTCCTCGATGCGCCCGCCGTCCATGGCTCCGGGCCTAGGCCGGCGCGGGCCCGGGGTCAACTCGGGTCGACGGGCGGCCTTTCCCTCGGGCGGCGCCCGGTCTAGGGTCCGCCGCGAATCCACCGGAGGAGGAACCGATGGCCGAGATCAAGGATCCGGAGAACACGCTGGTGATCCAGCTCAAGGACGGCGACGTGGTGGTGGAGATGCTGCCCGCGGTCGCCCCGAAGCATGTCGAGCAGATCAAGGCGCTCGCGCGGGGCGGGGAGTACGACAACGTCGCCTTCCACCGGGTGATCGACGGCTTCATGGCGCAGACCGGCGACGTCGCCAACGGCGACATGGAGGATGGCTTCAACATCCGCCGCGCCGGCACCGGCGGGTCGAGCCGGCCGGACCTGCCGGCGGAGTTCTCGAAGCTGCCCTTCGACCGCGGCGCGGTCGGCATGGCGCGCAGCCAGAACCCGAACTCGGGCAACAGCCAGTTCTTCATTATGTTCAAGGACGGGCACTTCCTGAACGGGCAATACACCGTCTGGGGCCGGGTGGTGTCCGGGATGGAGCACGTCGACCGGATCGTGCGGGGCGGGCCGCCGGCGCAGCCGGACCGGATGATCTCGGTCCGCGTGGCGGCGGACGCGTGATGCGGCGCCTGCTGGCCGCGGCCGGGCTGGCGCTCGGGCTGGCGGGGGCGGCTTTCGCCGCCGCGCCGGAGGATACGCTGGTGATCGAGGTGGCGGGGAAGGGAAACGTGGAGATCGCGCTGCGGCCCGACCTCGCGCCCGGGAACGTCGCGCGGATCAAGGAGCTGGCGCGGGAGGGGGCCTATGACGGGATCGCCTTCCACCGGGTGATCGACGGCTTCATGGCGCAGACCGGCGACGTGGAGTTCGGGACCCGGGAGGCGTTCGGCCAGGGCCGGGCCGGGATCGGCGGCTCGGCGCTGCCGGACCTGCCGGCGGAGTTCACCGACAAGGCCTCGTTCCAGCGCGGCGTGGTGGGCATGGCGCGGAGCCAGAACCCGAACTCCGCCAACAGCCAGTTCTTCATCATGTTCGCCCCGGCGAGCCATCTCGACGGCCAGTACACGATCGTCGGCGAGGTGACGTCGGGGATGGAGGTGGTGGACGCCATCGAGAAGGGCGACGTCGGCGCCGGCGGGGCGGTGGCGAAGCCCGACTTCATGGAGAACGTCTACATCCAGGCCGACGGGCCGTAGGCCCGGGCGGGGCCGCCGCCCCGGAGGCGGCGGCCCGAAATGTCGCATAGTGCGACACGGATCATCCCCCGAGGCAATAGCCGCGGGGCTGGCGTCACTTGGTGGCGGGGAGCTCGATCGCGGAGACCTGCTCGCCGATGGCGACGCGGTCGCCGCCGCCGCGGCCGATGCGGGTGAGGTCGGCCACGCCGAGCTCGGTCCAGCGGCCGTCGACGAAGATCTCGAGCGGCCGGTAGCGCTGCTTGTAGTCCATCTTGGGGCTGCCGGGCACCCAGTAGCCGAGATAGACGTAAGGCAGGCCCGCCTCGCGGGCGATGGCGATGTGGTCGAGGATGATGAAGGCGCCGAGGCTGTCGGCGGCGCGGTCGGGGTCGAAGAAGGAATAGACCATCGACACGCCGTCGGAGAGCACGTCGGTCAGGCACACGGCGACCAGATCGCGGCCGCGGGCGCCCCGCGCGTGATACTCGACCACCCGGCTGCGCACGGGCGTCTCCTCGATCATGGCGCTGAACTCGTGGCTGTCCATGTCGGCCATGCCGCCGGTGGCGTGGCGGGCGTCGAGGTAGCGGCGGAAGAGCGCGAACTGCGCCTCGGTCGCCCAAGGGCTGGAGCTCGACCGCTCCAGCGGGGCGTTGCGGGCGATGATGCGCCGCTGGTTGCGGCTCGGGCGGAAGTCGCCCACCACGATGCGGGCGGAGAGGCAGGAGGAGCACCCGGCGCAGGAGGGGCGGTAGAGCACGTTCTGCGACCGGCGGAAGCCCTGGTGCGACAGCACGTCGTTCAGCCGCGCCGCGCCGTCGCCCTGCAGCGCCGTGAACAGCTTCCGCTCGATCTTGCCGGCAAGATACGGGCAGGGCTGCGGCGCCGTGACGTAGAACTGATGCGACTGCGGCAGGCTGTGGCGCATGGCGGCCCCGGTTACGCTCCCCCTTCGGCCGAAGGGTAACAACAGGTCTTCGGGGCGGGCAACAGGATTCTCCCGGGCCGCTCCGGTGGCCGGCTCAGTCGGCCGGGCGGTTGATCATCGCGGTGCGCAGCAGCAGGTCCGGCAGGCCCTGGCCGTAGCGGGTGAGGGCCATCATCAGGGCGCTGACGAGCATCAGCGGCGCGACGGCGACGCAGAACGCATAGACGAGCGTCTGCATCAGCGCGACGCCCCCGTCGAGGCGCGCGCCGTCGTGGCGGCGGAACTCGACGCCCATCAGCCGCATCCCCCAGGTCGCCGAGGCCGAGGCGAGGGTGGCGGCGCGGTAGAGGATGCCGACGCCGAAGAGGATCATCGGGAAGAGCGCGAGGCCGAAGCCGAGGGTGAGGAGGCCGAAGGCCAGCGCCAGCGGCACGCCGATCGCGAGAATCACCACGACGTCGACGATCCAGGCGACGAAGCGCCGTCCGAGGACGCCGTCGTAGAACTGCCGGTCGCGGTCCGGGTCCGGCAGGCCGTGCATCACCGCGTCGTGGTAGGCGTCGAAGACCTGGCTCATGGTTAGGCTATCCCCCTGTCCCCGCAGAAGATGGGGGCCGCCGCGGCGACCGCAAGGGCCGACGGCGCTCCCCCGCCGCGGTCAGGCCCCGCGCCGTCACGACAGCCGCGCGGTGATCGCGGCCAGCGCGACCGGGTCGATGGCGATCTTCGGGTCGGGCTCGCCGTCCTTCTTGCCGGCGTAGTCGAAGGCGGCGAGGACGGTGCGCATCACCGCGAGGCGGGCGCGGCGCTTGTCCTCGGCGAGGATGATCGTCCAGGGCGAGCCGGGACTGTGGCTGCGCTCGAACATCTCGGTGATCGCCGCCGTGTATTCGTCCCATTTCGCCAGGCCCTTCACGTCGATGTCGGAGAGCTTCCACTGCTTCAGCGGGTCGCGCTCGCGCTCGAGGAACCGGCGGAGCTGCTCGGCGCGCCCGACGGCGAGCCAGAACTTGATCAGGACGATGCCGTCGTGGCGGAGCATGGCCTCGAAATAGGGGAGCTGCTCGAAGAAGGCGGCGCGCTCGGCGTCGGTGCAGAAGCCGAACACCTTCTCGACGACGGCGCGGTTGTACCAGGAGCGGTCGAAGATGACGATCTCGCCGGCGGAGGGCAGGTTGGCGACGTAGCGCTGGAAGTACCACTCGGTGCGCTCGGTGTCGGAGGGCGCGGGCAGCGCGACGACCGGGGCCTGACGCGGGTTGAGGTTCTCGGTCAGGCGGCGGATCGCGCCGCCCTTGCCGGCGGCGTCGCGGCCCTCGAAGACCAGCGCGACGCGCCGCCCGGTGTCGCGCACCCAGCGCTGGAGCTTGGCGAGCTCGAGCTGGCAGGCGTCGAACTCGGTCCAGTAATCGGCCTTGGACATCGTGTCGGGGTAGGGATAGCCCTTGGTGAGGATCTCGTTGCCGCCGGATCCCTCGATCGCCTGGCGCACCGCCTTGGGGGCGCCCTTCTTGAGGTAGCGGGTCACCGCGCCGTCGAAGGGCTTGGCGAAGCCCTTTCCGGCGTCCTTCTTTCCGTCCTTGGCCATGATGTCCCTCCCGCGGCGCGCGGCCACGACTATGTGGCGCCGGCCGCGCCCCCGCAACGGGGGTCGCCCGGCCCGGAGTCCGACGACGCTGCCGGTTGGCTAGCTACGGGACACGAGGGGCGCGCACCCCATCGCCACTCGCCCGCGATGCTGTCGGACGAGCCCGAGCAGATGCGGACGGGCAGCATCTCGACCATGCTTGTTTGCGCGCAAATATAATTCGAAATATATTTCGAAATATTTTGAATATAGATAGTGAAAATCATTGCATCGTTATCAGCGCCGCATTTCGCGGCGCCGTGTGACTCACTTCGATGTTCCGCCGTCCCCGCCGCTGCCGCTCCGCGTCAAGCCGGGTGACATGCGCATGTCACCCGGCGGGCGCCGTCGCGGGACGGACCTCGCCGCCCGGGAGGGGCGGCGACGCGGGAGGGAAGGCCAGGAACTGAACAGCCGAAGCTAATATGAGTCGAACGGCCGAGAAACGCGGCGCTGATGACGGCGCAATGATTTTCACCATCTATATTCAAAATATTTCAAAGTATATTTGCGCGCAAGTTCCGGGCACAGGCAGGCACGCCCGCAATTTTCTTTACTCCGTCATTCTCCACCCGATGGACGTCGACATGCCCGGACCTGTCGATCCCGCCGGCCAAACGGAACAGATCAAGCGAGTCCGGTATCACTTCGAGCTTGCGCCCTCCCTGTCCGAACCGCTCCGCGTCGAGCAGGCTGACATGCGCATGTCAACCTGCGGGAGCCGTCGCGAGGCGGGAGGGCGCCGCTGGTCGATGGCGCGGCCGTCATGTGGCGAGCTGGCGCGGCGCTGACTCGCGCTCACGTGAAATCAATGGCTTAGCTAATTTTCACGCGTGAACACGCGGCCGGGCCGGGCTCCAGCCTAGCCGATGCGGGCGAGGTCGTAGGGCGTGGTCTGGTAGATCTCGTTGATCCAGTTGCCGTAGAGGAGCGCGCCGTGGCTGCGCCAGCGGTTCTCCGGGGGGCGGCCCGGGTCGTCGTCGGGGAAGTAGTCGACGGGCAGCTCGATCGGCCCGGCCGCGAGGTCGCGCTCGTACTCCTCCTTGAGCGTGGTCGAGTCGTATTCGAGGTGGTTGAACATGTAGAGGGCGCGATGTCCCGGGTCGGCGACGAGGCAGGGGCCGAGCTCGTCGCTGTCGATCAGCACGCGCAGGTCGGGGTGGAGGCCGAGGTCCTCGCGGCGGATCTCGGTCCAGCGGCTGACCGGGACGGTCAGGCTGTCGGAGAAGCCCTGGAGCCAGGGCGAGCCCGGCTCGACGGCGCGGTGGCGGAAGCAGCCGAAGGCCTTGGCGGGCAGCGGGTGCTTCGGCACGCCGTGGAAGTGGTTGAGCATCGCCATGCCGCCCCAGCAGACGCCGAGGGTGCGGTGGACGTTGGTCTGGGTCCAGTCGAAGAGCGCGCGCAGCTCGTCCCAGTAGCGGACCGCCTCGTAGTCGAGGTGCTCGACGGGGGCGCCGGTGACGATGAGGCCGTCGAACTTGCGGGCGCGGGCCTCGGCGAAGGTGGTGTAGAAGGCCTCGAGATGGGCGAGCGCGGTGTTGCGGGAGACGTGCTCGGTCATGCGGATGAGCGTGAGCTCGATCTGCAGGGGCGTCGCGGCGATCATGCGGGCGAACTGCGTCTCGGTCTGCACCTTCTTCGGCATCAGGTTGACGAGGCCGATCTGCAGGGGGCGGATGTCCTGGCGGAGCGCGGTCTCCTCGGACATCACCATCACGCCCTCGCGGCTCAGCACGTCGTAGGCGGGAAGGCTGGCGGGGATCTTGATCGGCATCGTCGGCGGGCTCCTGCGGAAGCCGCTAGATAGGCCGCGGGCGCGGCGGGCGCAATCGGGGGGATCGGGCGGGCGTCAGCCGACGGTCCAGAGGGCGAGGTAGAGGGCGGCCATGCCGCCGAGGATCGCGCCGAGGACGCTGCGGGTCCAGGCGCCGAGGGCCAGCGCGACGGCGGCGGCGATCAGCCGGGCGGGGTCGGGCTCGCCGCCGGTGGCGGCCGGCCAGGCGACGAGGGGCGCGACGAGGCCGGGCATGACCGCGACGGGGACGTAGCGCAGCAGCCGCAGCGCCCAGGGCGGCAGCTCGCGGTCGCCGATCAGGCCGAGGAAGGAGAAGCGCAGGAGGAAGGTGGTCGCCCCGAGGCCGAGGATGACGGTCCAGATGCGGATCATGCCGCGCCCCCCGGGCGGCCGCGGCCGCAGGAGGGGCGGGCGAGGACGAGCACGGTGGAGACGGGGGCGGCCGCGCGTTGGAGCGCGCGAAGGGCCGGGGCAAAGAGGCGGATCACGGGGCGCCTCCGAGGCGGAGCTCGACGAGGGCGCCGGCGAGCATGGCCAGCGTGGCGGCGACGAGGAGGCCGATTCCGTAGGGGAGGCCGGCGAGGAGAAGGGCGACGACGACGGAGACAAGCGCGGCGGCGAGGTGGGGGAGCGAGCGCAGCGCCGGGGCGAAGAGGGCGATGAAGGCGATCGGCACGGCGAAGTCGAGGGCGAGCGCCGCGGGCAGGCCCGAGCCGATCAGCGCGCCGGCGACGGTGGCGGCGTACCAGACGAGGCAGGTCTGCGCCGCGCAGCCGGCGAAGACGGCGGCCTTCTCGGAGGGGGCGAGGCCGGGCTCGCGGATGTAGCGGTTCATCGCCGTGCCGTAGGTCTGGTCGACGAGGGCGTAGGCGACGAGGGCGCGCTTCCAGAGCGGCAGGGGTCCGAGATGCGGGGCGAGGCTCGCGGAATACATGGCGTGGCGCAGGTTCACCGCCGTCGCGGTCAGGATGACGACGAGGACGGGGGCGTTCTCCTGGAGGAGCTGCAGCGCGGTGAACTGCGAGGCGCCGGCGATGACGAGGATGCTCATGCCGAGGATCTGCGCCATGTCCCAGCCGGCCTCGCGGGCGACGACGCCGAAGAGCAGGCCGAAGGGCAGGATGACGATCAGGAAGGGCGCCCCGTCGCGCATCCCCTGCAAGAACGCCCGGCGTTCGGCGGCGCGCGGCATCGGCTGGTCCTGTCCTCTGTTGCGGGGCTCGTCTATCGTGCGGGCGCCATGGCCCGCAACCCCGCTTCCCCTGCGCCGCCTGTCCCCGGAGCGATCGTGGCGGCGATCCTAGCGGGCGGGCTGTCGCGGCGGATGGGCGGGGGGGACAAGACGCTGCTGCCGCTCGGCGGGCGCCCGGTGATCGCGCACGTGATCGCGCGGCTCGCGCCGCAGGCGGCGGCGCTGGCGATCAACGCCAACGGCGATCCGGCGCGGTTCGCGGGCTTCGGGCTGCCGGTCGTGGCGGACGGGTTCCCGGGCTTCGCCGGGCCGCTGGCCGGGGTGCTCGCGGCGATGGACTGGGCGGAAGGGCAGGGGGCGGCGTGGGTCGCCACAGGGGCGGGGGACACGCCGTTCCTGCCGCGCGACCTGGTGGCGCGGCTGGCGGCCGGCGTCGGCGACGCGCCGGCGGCGCTCGCCGCGACGGAGGCGGGGACGCATCCGACCTGCGCGCTGTGGCGCGTGGCGCTGCGCGACGAGCTGCGGGCGGCGCTGGCGGCGGGGACGCGGCGGGTGAGCGAGTGGGCGGCGCGGCAGGGCGCCGTGCGGGTCGGCTTCGACGGCGAGGAGGCGGCGTTCTTCAACGTCAATGCGCCGGCCGACCTCGCCGAGGCGGAGGCGCGGCTCGCGGGGGGCGGCTGAGGCGCTGGCCGCGGGGAGGCGGCAAGGCGCGGCCCGGCCCGGTCCGGGTCGGCTTCGATGGCGACGGGCAGCCGGCGTGCTTCAACGTGCCGGCGTCGCCGGGGCGGAGGCTTGGCTGGCGGGGGCGGCCGAGACCGGAGAGCGCCGGGAGATCGCGGCTCCCGTGTCTGCGGGGCTTGCCTGTAGCCGGGCGGGATGGCAGTGGTTCCGGCGCGCGCCCGCGACGTTCGGTCCGGCGATCAGGGACGCGCTCCGCCCTCGCCGGGCCCGGACCTGACCCCGTGATCCCCGCCGTCCTGTCCCGCCCGGGGCTGCATACGACCGCGTTCTACATCGCCTTCTTCATGGCGATGGGGGTCCATGCGCCGTTCTGGCCGCTCTGGCTCGCGCATTGGGGGCTGACGCCGGCCGAGGTCGGGGTCTATGTCGCGATCGGCACCGGGGTGCGGGTGGTGGCCGGGCTGGCGCTGCCGGCCTGGGCGGACCGGCTCGACGGGCGGCGGGCGGTGGTGGCGGGCTGCGCGGCGGTCGCCGGGGTGACGACGCTCCTGCATCTCTGGATCAGTGACAGGGCGGAGCTGCTCGCGGCGACCGTGGTGCTCGGCGCCGCCTTCGCGGCGATCGGGCCGATCGCCGAGGCGCTCGGCGTCGCCGCCTCGCGCGCCTTCGGGTTTCCCTATGCGCAGACCCGCGGGCTCGGCTCGCTGGGGTTTCTCGCGGCGAACCTCGCCGTCGGGGCGCTGATCGCGCCCTATGGCGTCAATCTCGCGCTCTGGTGGATCGTCGTCTGCATGGTGCTGGTGGTGGCGCTGGTCGCCGGGCATCCGGGGGGGCGGCGGGCGCCGGGGGCGACGCCGCCGCGTTTTGCGGACATCGGGCGGCTGCTGGTCGACCGGACGTTCTTCCTCTTCGTCGCGACGGTCGCCTTCACCCAGGCGAGCCATTCGGTGTTCTTCGCGCTCGCCTCGGTGCATTGGGCGCGGATCGGGATCAGCCCGGCGACGATCGGCGGGCTGTGGGCCGCGTCGGTCGCCGGCGAGATCGTGTTCATGGTGGCGATCGGCGGCTGGACGGTGGCGCGGCTGGGCGCGATCGGGGCGATCGCCGTCTCGGGGCTGGCCGGGGTGGCGCGCTGGGGGATCATGGCGCTCGATCCGCCGGTCTGGGCGCTGTGGCCGTTGCAATTGTGCCATACGCTGACCTTCGCGCTCGGCCATCTCGGGGCGATCGCTTTCATCGCCCGGGCGGTGCCGCCGCGGCTCGGGGCCTCGGCGCAGGGGGCGATGACCTCGCTCGCCACCGGCTCCTTGATGCTCGCGGGGATGCTGGCGGCGGCGGCGGCCTATCCGGCCTTCGGCGGCGGGGTCTTCGCCATCGCGGCGGCGTTCTCGGCGGTCGGGGTGGGGTTGGCGGCGCTGCTGGCGCGGCGCTGGCGGGGGGAGACGCTGCCGGTGTGAGGCCGGCGGGCGTGGGGGCCGCTTTTGCGGCCACAAGGAGCGCGCAGGTGCGCGCAGAGTCTTCTTTGCTTGTTTTCCGCCTGTGGGCGGAAAACCGACTGCTCTCCAGGTTAGCAAACCTGAATGAAAGCCTTGGGTGCGCGAGCCGGTCCGGCGTAGCGCGGCGGCGGGCGGAGAGGGTCGGGGCCGCGGGCCGGCGCGCCGGTCAGTCGAAGGCGCCGGTGGCGCGGGCCATCAGCTGGAAGGCGCGGCCGGAGCGGGTGTCGGCGAGCTGGGCGATGGCGTCGTCGTCGGCGTCGGCGACGATCTCGCCGAGCACGGCGTCGAAGCGGCGCAGGAAGAACAGGGCGGCGTCGCGGAACACCGCGTCCTGCTTCATCAGGCCGCGCGCCGCCTCGAGCGCGCTCTCGTCGCGGATGCCGCCGAGCGGATCGAGCGGCGCGCCGCGGCCGCCGGCGGCGAAGCGGCGCCAGGCGGCGGGGTCGGCGGGGTCCATGGCGAGGTCGTCCATGTAGACGCCCTCCTGGGAGAGGTAGGTGAGCAGGTCCTCGGCGGCCTGGAGCATCTGCGCGAGGCTGCGGCGCTGCAGGGCGCGGCGGAGCGCCCGGAAGCCCTCCTCGTCGCTCGGGTCGCGCGGGAAGTCGAAGGCCTGCATCATCTCGCCCCAGCCGAGCGCCTCCTCCGGCTCGGCCGGCGCGGCGAGCGGCAGGGCGGGCTGGCGCGTGGCGGCGGGGGGCGTCTCGCGCGGTGCGGCGGCCTTGCCGCGCCGGCCGGGCGGCGGCGCGGCGGCGGGGGCGGCCGGCTCCGGCCCGGCGGCGGGCTCGGGGGCAGGGGAGGCGGCGGCGGCGGGGGGCGCGGCGCGCAGCGTGGCGAGGCCGGCGTCGAGGCGGGCGAGGCCGGTTTCGACGCGGGTCTCGACGCGGGCGAGGCCGGCCTCCAGCCGCTCGATGGCGGGGCCGGGGTCGGGGCGGCCGGCGGCGCGGAGCGCGGCGTCGACGGCGGCGCGCAGCTCGGAGGGCGAGGCGGGGGCGTGGCGGTCGAGGCCGGCGCGGGTCGCCTCCAGCGCGCCGAAGAGGGGCGTGGCCAGCTCGGCGAGGCCGGCGATCATCTCGCGCTGGCGGGCGAGCTCCTCCGCGAGGTAGGCGGCGAGCCAGATCAGGATGAGGGGCAGCGCCAGCGTGACGAGGAAGAAGGCGCCGTCGAGGAAGGAGGTGCCGCGGGCCTGCGAGGCGCCGAAGAAGCCGATGGCGTAGGCGACGACGAGGACGGCCCAGGCGAGGCTGGCGATCGCGGCGCGGCGGCGGACCGGGCCGAGCGCCTCGAGGCGCGAGAGCCCGCGGCCGAGGGCGTCGCGGCCGGCGCGCGGGACGTCTCGGGCCATCGCGCCGGCCTCCCGGTCAGACGAAGGAGACGGTGCGGATCTCGTAGGAGCGCACCCCCCCGGGCGTGCGCACCTCGACGCTGTCGCCGGGCTCCTTGCCGATGAGCGCGCGGGCGAGCGGCGACTTCATGTTGAGGAGCCCGTCCTCGACGCTGGCCTCGGCCTCGCCGACGATCTGGTAGGTCTTCTCCTCGTCGTTGTCCTCGTCGAGGAGCACGACGGTCGCGCCGAACTTGACCGGGCCGGAGAGGCGGCTGACGTCGATGATCTCGGAGCGGCCGATCATCGCCTCGAGCTCCTTGATGCGGCCCTCGATGAAGCTCTGGCGCTCGCGGGCGGCGTGGTACTCGGCGTTCTCGGAGAGATCGCCGTGCTCGCGCGCCTCGGCGATGGCGCGGATGATCTGCGGCCGGTCGGTCGACTTCAGCCGCTTCAGCTCCGCGTCGAGCTTGGCGAATCCCTTTGCGGTGAGGGGGAACTTCTCCATCCTGTGCCTCCCTGCGCCGGCGCCTCCGCGCCTGTCGCACAACATATCGACGAGGCCGCCGCCGGGCGCCGACCTCTGCTGGCTGGCGCCCGCCGTCGCGGTCACCTTATGTGGCGCCTCGCGGCGCTGCAAGCGGGCGCGCGTGCGGTTTCGCGGGGATTGAAGGGGGCTGCCGCAGGGGCGAAGTTGACCGGAGGGGCGGCCGTCGGTAGGGCTCGTCCCGGGCGGCAGGGGCCGCCGACGAGGAGGGGAGCGCGCCAGTGTCCGAGCCAGCCGCCGCGATCGAGCGCGAGTTCATGGACTACGACGTGGTGATCGTCGGCGCGGGGCCGGCGGGCCTCTCCGCGGCGATCCGGCTGAAGCAGCTCGACCCGGACCTGTCGGTGGTGGTGCTGGAGAAGGGCTCGGAGGTCGGGGCGCATATCCTCTCCGGCGCGGTGCTCGACCCGGTGGGGCTCGACGCGCTGATCCCGGACTGGAAGGCGAAGGGCGCGCCGCTCGACACGCCGGTGACGGACGACCGGTTCTACCTGCTCGGGCGGAGCGGCGAGATCCGCATCCCGAACTGGCCCATGCCGAAGCTGATGTCGAACCATGGCAACTACGTCGTCTCGATGGGCAACGTCTGCCGGTGGCTGGCCGGGCAGGCGGAGGAGCTGGGCGTCGAGGTGTTCCCCGGCATGGCGGCCTCGGCGCTCGTCTATGACGGCGACCGGGTGGCCGGGGTGGTGGCGGGCGAGTTCGGGCTGGAGCCCGACCGCACGCCGGGGCCGTCCTACGAGCCGGGGATGGAGCTCCGCGGCAAGTACGTGATGATCGCCGAGGGCGTGCGCGGCTCGCTGGCGCGGCAGCTGATCACGAAATACGAGCTTTCGAAGGGGCATGAGCCGCAGAAGTTCGGGCTCGGGATGAAGGAGCTGTGGGAGGTCCGGCCCGAGGTCCACAAGGCCGGGCTCGTCATGCACACGATGGGCTGGCCGCTCGGCAAGAACGCGGGCGGCGGGTCGTTCATTTATCACCTGGAGGGGAACCAGGTCTATGTGGGCTTCGTGGTTCACCTGAACTACGAGAACCCGCACCTGTTCCCTTATATGGAGTTCCAGCGGTTCAAGCATCATCCGCTGATCGCGCCGCTGCTCGAGGGCGGGCGGCGGGTGGCCTACGGGGCGCGGGCGATCACCGAGGGCGGCTGGCAGTCGCTGCCGAGGCTGACCTTCCCGGGGGGCATGCTGCTCGGCTGCTCGGCCGGGATGGTCAACGTGCCGCGGATCAAGGGCAACCACAACGCCATGCTGTCGGGTATCGCCGCTGCGGAGGCGGCCCATGCGGCGATCGCGGCGGGGCGGAGCGGGGACGAGCTGACGGATTACGAGGCCGCGGTGCGCGAGGGGCCGATCGGGCGCGACCTGAAGCCGGTCAGGAACGTCAAGCCGCTCTGGTCGCGGTTCGGGCTGTCCGCGTCGCTGGCGCTCGGCGGGCTCGACATGTGGATCGGCTCGCTGACCGGGGGCTGGTCGCCGTTCGGCTCGATCGGCCATGGCAAGACCGACGCGGAGGCGACGGGGCGGGCGGCGCGCTTCGAGCCGATCGACTACCCGAGGCCCGACGGCAAGCTCTCGTTCGACCGGCTGACCAACGTGGCGTTCAGCTTCACCAACCACGCCGAGGAGCAGCCCTGCCACCTGACGCTGAAGGACCCGGACGTTCCGATCGCCATCAACCTGCCGCGCTGGGACGAGCCGGCGCAGCGGTATTGCCCAGCGGGGGTCTACGAGGTGGTGCGGGACGAGGACGGCGGAAATCCGCGCTTCGTCATCAACTTCCAGAACTGCGTTCACTGCAAGACCTGCGACATCAAGGACCCGCTGCAGAACATCGTCTGGACGACGCCGCAGGGCGGGGACGGGCCGAACTATCCCAACATGTGAGGCGGGCGGCGTCGGCGGATCGGCGACATTACGCGAACATGTGACTTGCTGCGGCGCCGCGCGGATTGTATGCCGCGCCGCGGCGTCCTAGGGTTCGCCGCCGAAGGGCCCCGGTCCCCCAGTCGTTGTGGAGTCTTCGTGGAGCGCCTCCCCTTGCCCCTCCGTCGCGCCAGGATCCTCGCCGCCGTCGCGACCGTGACCGCGCTTCTCGCAGCGCCGCCGCAGGCCTTCGCCGCCGCGGGGCTGTCGGGCTCGTACCTGGCCGCGACGCAGGCGGACATGAGCAACGACTACGTCAGCGCGGCCGACTACTACGGCAGGGCGCTGGCGCTCGACCCGGGCAATCTCGGGCTCATGCAGAACGCCGCCGTGGCGCGGGTCGCCGAGAACGACGTCGCGGGCGCGACGCCGCTGGCGAAGGAGCTGCTGGAGAAGGCGCCGGGGAGCCCGATCGCGCTCCTCGTCGTGCTGGCGGACGACCTCGCCAACGGCGATTTCGACGCGGCGGAGGCGGCGCTCGGCAAGACCGGGCCGGACGCCAACCCGCTGTTCGTGGGGCTGCTGTCCGGCTGGCTCGCCGTCGGCAAGGACGACTTCACCGAGGCGCAGGCGCGCTTCGACGCGATGAACCAGAACGAGGCGCTGGCGGCCTACGGGCAGTACCACAAGGCCCTGGCGCTGGCGCTGGCCGGGGACTTCGTCTCGGCCGAGGCGATCTTCGCGGGGGGCGCGAACGGGCCCCTGCATCTCGGCCGGGCGGCGATCGCCGCCCATGCGCAGACGCTCGCCCAGATCGACCGGGTCGACGACGCCGTGGCGGTGATCGACGAGGCGCTGGCGGAGGGCTATCCCTCGACGGCGCTGATCGAGCTGCGCGACCAGCTCGCCGCGGGCGAGGAGGTGCCGTTCACCCAGATCACCCGGGCGCAGGACGGGGCGGCCGAGGTGTTCCTGACCATGGCCGAGGGGCTCGGCTCGGCGGACAGCGACCGGCTGGCCATTGTCTATGCCCGGCTCGCCAAGCATATCCGGCCCGACCTGATCGAGGCCTCGCTCGTGGCGGCGGAGGCGCTGGCGCGGCAGGGGCGCTTCGACCTCGCCACCGCGGCGCTGGCGGAGGTGCCCGCCGACAGTCCCTGGCACGTCACCGCGGAGATCCGCCGCGCCGAGACGCAGCGGGCGGCCGGCGACGCCGCGGCGGGGATCGCCACGCTGCAGGCATTGGCGGCCTCGCACGGGGATTCGCTCGAGGTGCAGGCGGCGCTGGCCGACCAGCTGCGCATGGCCGAGCGCTACGCCGACGCCGCGGCCGCCTACAGCGCCGCCATCGGCATCGTCGGCACGCCGCAGCCGCCGCACTGGGGGCTCTACTACAGCCGCGCGATCTCCTACGAGCGCGCCGGCGACTGGACGAAGGCGGAGACGGACTTCCGCGAGGCGCTGGCGTTGCAGCCGGGCCAGCCGAGCGTGCAGAACTATCTCGGCTACAGCCTGGTCGAGCAGGGCCGCAACCTCGACGAGGCGCTGGCGCTGATCGAGCAGGCGGTCGCGGGCCAGCCGGACGACGGCTACATCACCGACAGCCTCGGCTGGGTGCTCTACCGGCTCGGCCGCTACGAGGAGGCGCTGCCGCACATGCTGCGCGCGGTCGAGCTGGAGCCGGTCGATCCGATCATCAACGACCACCTGGGCGACGTGCTCTGGAAGGTGGGCCGCAAGCGCGAGGCCGAGTTCCAGTGGCGCCGCGCGCTGTCGTTCGGCCCGGCGCCGGACCTCGACATGGACCGGCTGCGCACCAAGCTCGCCGTGGGGCTGGAGGCCGCGGGGCCGGACAAGCAGGCCGCGCCGCCGCCGCCCCCGCCGGCGAACGACGACCCGCAGGACGGCTGAGCCCCGTGCCGGCCGCCGGCGCGCCGGCGGCGGAGCTCGCGCCGGCCAAGGTCAATCTCGCGCTCCATGTCACCGGCCGCCGCGCCGACGGCTTTCACGAGCTCGACAGCCTCGTGGCGTTCGCCGGCATGGGCGACCTCGTCGAGGCCGCGCCGGCGGAGCGGCTGGGCTTGCGCGTCGCGGGGCCGTTCGCGGCGGGGCTCGACGCCGGGCCGGGGAATCTCGTCCTGCGCGCCGCGGCGGCGGTGCGGCCGGAGGGCCGGGGCGCGGCGCTGCGGCTGACCAAGCGGCTGCCGGTGGCGGCGGGGCTCGGCGGCGGCTCGGCCGACGCTGCGGCGGCGCTGCGGCTGCTGGGGCGGCTCTGGGGCGTGCCGATGCCGGGCGCGCCGGCGCTGGTGGCGCTCGGGGCGGACGTGCCGGTCTGCGTGGAGGGGCGGGCGGCGCGGATGCGCGGCGTCGGCGAGGCGCTGGCGCCGGCGCCGTTGCCGGCGTTCTGGCTGGCGCTGGCCAACCCGGGGGTCGCGGTGTCGACCGCGGCGGTGTTCGCCGGGCTCGAGCGGCGCGACAACCCGGGGATGGAGGCCGTGCCGCGCTTCGCGGGGGCGGCGGATCTGGCGGCGTGGCTGGCGCGCCAGCGCAACGACCTGGAGGCGCCGGCGCTGCGGCTCGCGCCGGCGATCGCCGCGGCGCGGGCGGCGCTGGCGGCGCAGCCGGGGTGCCTGCTGGCGCGGATGTCGGGGTCGGGGGCGACCTGCTTCGGGATCTTCGCCGGGGCAGGCGCGGCGCGGGCGGCGGCGGCGGCCATCGCCCGCGCCGAGCCGGGGTGGTGGGTCGCGGCGGCGCCGGCTCAGGAGAGCCGCGCGACCACGTAGTCGGCGAGGTCGTCGAGGTCGCGCTTCATCGGGCCGTCGGGCAGCGGCGCGAGGGCGGCGCGGGCGCGCTCGGAGAAGGACATGGCGGTCTTGCGGGCGTCTTCGAGGGCGCCGTGGCGGTCCATCAGCGCCAGCGCCTGCTCGAGGTCGCCCGGGCCCTGGTCGCCCTTCTCGATCGCGCGGGTCCAGAAGGCGCGCTCCTCGGCGTCGGCCGCGGCGACGGCGCGGATCACCGGCAGCGACATCTTCCGCTCGCGGAAGTCGTCGCCGACGTTCTTGCCGATCCGGGCGCCGACCCCGCCGTAGTCGAGGAGGTCGTCGGCGATCTGGAAGCTGATCCCGAGCGCGTCGCCGTAGTCGCGGAGCGCGGTGACCTGCGCCTCCGGCGCGCCGGCGATCAGCGCGCCGACCTCGGTCGCGGCGGCGAAGAGGGCGGCGGTCTTGCCGCGGACGACCTGGAGGTAGACGTCCTCGCTGGTCGAGAGGCGGGCCGCGGCGGTGAGCTGCAGGACCTCGCCCTCGGCGATGGTGGCGGCGGCGTCGGCGAGGACGCCGAGGATGCGCATCGAGCCGGGCTCGACCATCAGCTGGAAGGCGCGGGCGAAGAGGTAGTCGCCGACCAGCACGCTCGACTTGTTGTCCCAGAGGAGGTTCGCCGTCGGGCGGCCGCGGCGGCGCGCGCTCTCGTCGACGACGTCGTCGTGGAGGAGGGTGGCGGTGTGGATGAACTCGACCGTGGCGGCGAGGCGAACGTGGTCCTCGCCCTCGTAGCCGAAGAGCCGGGCGGCGGCGAGGGTCAGCATCGGCCGCAGCCGCTTGCCGCCGGCCTCGACGAGATGGGCGGTGACCTCGGGGATGCGGGGCGCGTGGCGCGAGGCCATGCGCTCGCGGATCGTGGCGTCGACGCGGGCCATGTCGCCCGCGAGCGCGGCGCGCAGGCGGTCGTAGGGGCTCTCGCCGCTCTCGACCTCGACCGGGGCGCTCGGTAGGCTGCGGGGCATGAAGGAAATCCTGCGCTCGACGGATCCGACGGCCATCGCCTTCTCGACGGCGCTGCTGCGGGCCGAGGATATAGACTGCTTCGTTCTGGACGTCCACATGAGCGTGCTCGAAGGCGGGATCGGCCTGTTTCCGCGGCGCCTGATGGTGGCGGACCGCGACGCCTTCCGGGCGCGGGCGATCCTCGCCGACAACGACGTGGACGGCCTCGTGCGGTGAGCTTCCCCGAGGCGGAGCTCACCCGGGACGGGTTCCTTGGCGGGCGGATCCGGCTGTGGCAGCCGCGCGCCGGCTATCGGGCGGCGATCGATCCGGTGCTGCTCGCCGCCTTCGCGCCGGCGGCGGCGGGGATGCGGGCGCTCGATCTCGGCTGCGGGGCGGGGGCGGCGGGGCTCTGCCTTGCGGCCCGCGTGGGGGGGCTTGACCTGCACGGGCTGGAGCGGCGCCCCGAGTATCTGGAGCTGGCCCGGCGCAACGCGGCGGAGAACGGGCTCGGCTTTGTCGGGCACGAAGGCGACGTGCTGCGGCCGCCGGCGGCGCTGACGGGGACGCCGTTCGATCTGGTGGTGACCAATCCGCCGTTCCATCCGCCGGCCTCCGCCGCCGCGCCGGACGCCGGGCGGGACGCGGCCAACCGCGAGGCGGTGGACGTGGGGGCGTGGATCGCCGCCGGGCTGCGCCGGCTGCGGCCGGGGGGCGTGCTGGCGTTGGTGCATCTGCCGGCGCGGCTGCCGGCGATCCTCGCGGCGCTCGACGGGCCCGCGGGGGCGATCGAGGTGCTGCCGCTGCTGCCGCGGGCGGGGCGGGACGCGAGCCGCGTGCTGGTGCGGGCGGTGAAGGGGCGGCGGACGGCGCTGGCGCTGCTGGCGCCGCTGGCGCTGCACGCGGGCGACGCCCATGACGGCGACCGGGACAGCTACACGCCCGAGGCCGCCGCGGCGCTGCGGGGCGAATCGGGGTTGGCGCAGCATACACGCTGAGGTCGTGCCCGAACATTCGGCAGCAAGCATCGGGAGCCGCGGGCTCGCGGGTTCTTGTGGAGGATTGTCGGCGCCGGCGGCGTGACAGAGGGGGTGTTTCGTGCTTTCCTGACCGGGTTGGTCAGTGAAGGAGGCACGAATGACCCTGAGCTCCCACCTCGTCGAACTGCGCAAGAAGCATCAGGCCTTGTCCGAGATGATCGAGTCCGAGCAGCTGAAGCCGAGCTCGGACGACCTGAGCATCAAGCAGCTCAAGGTGAAGAAGCTCCATCTCAAGGAAGAGATTGAACGCCTTTCCTCGCAGGCCGTGCAGTAGAGCGGCTCCGCCGGGGCGTTGCGCGCGCCGCGAGCAGCGCCCCGCCGGCGACGAGGACAGCCGCGAGCGCGAGGCCCGGCGTGGGGCGCGCGACGCCGGCCACTACCAGCAGCAGCGTCGAGACGAGGGGGGCGGCGTAGGCGCCGACCCCGAGCAGCTGGATGTCGCCGCGCTTGCAGCCGAAATCCCAGAGATAGAAGGCGAGCCCGACCGGGCCGGCGCCGAGCGCCGCGGTCGCGGCCCAGGCGGCGGCCCCTTCGGGCCAGCGCGTGGTCTCGAAGGCGAGGTGCGCCAGTGCCGAGAGGGCGGCGGTGGCGAGGCAGAAGACGGCGACGCTCTCGGTGGGGGCGGTCCCGAGGCGGCGGCTGAGGACGGAATAGCCGGCCCAGATCACCGCGCAGGCCGCCGCGGCGGCGAGGCCGGGGAGGCTCTCGGGCGAGAAGCTGGCGCCGGGGCCGAGGACGACGAGGCCGGCGCCGGCGAAGGCGACCAGGGCGCCGATTATGTGCCGGGCGGTGAGGCGCTCGCCGGGCAGGAGCCCCGAGAAGAGCACGATCAGCAGCGGCCAGAGATAGGCGACGAGGCTCGCCTGCGCCGGAGGCGCGAGGCGCAAGGCTGTGAAATAGCAGGCATGATAGCCGAAGAGGCCGCCGATCCCGACCAGCCACACCGCGGGCGGCAGGCCGCGCAGGCGGGCGAGGCCGGCGCCGGAGGCGGCGATCCAGACGAGGCCGAGCGCGCCGCCGATGGTGAAGCAGATGGCGGTGAGCTGGAAGGGGGGCACGGCGCCGACGGAGACGGTGAGGAGGGCGAGGAGGGCCCACATGGCGATGGCGCCGAAGCCGAGGGCAGTGGCGCGGCCGCGGGTCATCGGGTCGGGGCCGGCGGCGCGAGGCCGCGCCCGAGCGCCCGGAGACGGGCGGACGCGCTCGCGACTTGACGCGGTTGCGCACGCGCAATCCAAACCAAGCCGCTGAAATTCCGAGCAATTCCGCGCGCCATAAACGGGTTGGTCATCAAGGTTGACGGCTCCTGCGCGGCGGTTCAGGCGGCGCGGTGGAGGAAGTCGACGATCATCCGCGCCCAGGCGTCGGCGTGGACCTCGCGGCCGAGGCCGGCGCGGGCGGCGTCGGCGTCGGCCTTGGGGAAGGCCGTGCCGCCGCGGAGCTCGAGGAGCTCGTCCATGAAGGCGGGGCCGAACTCGGGGTGCGGCTGGAGCGAGATCGCGCCGGGCGACTCCGGGTCGCCGTAGGCGAGGGCGGCGTAGTCGCAATGGGCGGAGCGGGCGAGGACGGTGGCGTCGGGGGGGAGCGCCACGACCTGATCCTGGTGGAGCGCGTTCACCGCGAAGTGGTCGGGGAGGCTCGCCATCCAGCCGGGGCGGGCGGTCACCTCGTAGTCCTGCACGCCGAGGCCCCAGCCACGGTCGGACTTCACCACTTTGCCGCCAAGGGCTTCCGCGAGGATCTGGTGGCCGAAGCAGATGCCGACGACCGGCACGCCGCCGGCGACGCAGTCGCGCAGGAAGGCCTCCAGCGGCGCGATCCACGGCAGGTCGTCGTAGACGCCGTGGCGGGAGCCGGTGACGAGCCAGGCGTCGGCCTGGGCGGGGGCGGCGGGGAACTCGCCGGCGACGACGCGGACGGTGGCGAATTCGAGGCTGGGGTCGACGGCGCCGAGCAGGGCGGCGAACATGGCGGGATAGTCGCCGTGGCGCGCCTTCAGGTCGGGATGGACCTCGCCGGTCTCGAGAATGCCGATCTTCATCTGCCGTCGCTCCCCGGGGACGCGCTCCTCTTATCCCGGGGCGGGCGGGTGGCGCAATCGGGTCGCCGGGAGGCCCGGATTCCCGGGTTTCCGGGAGGAGGGGCGACATCTCCTTGGAAGGGCTGGAAAAAGCCGGGCTGAGATGGGACTAGACACAGCCTGCCCTGCCGGATCCACGGGGCGCGCGAGCCTCGAGCGACCGAAGCGGGCTTGCCCGGAAGGCCCGGCGCGACAAGCGAAAGCACTGCTTTCGCCGCGCCGACGGCTGGAGCGCGTTGGCGCGGAAGCCGTGGGGGATGCACATGCCGCGGGCCTTGACCCCGGTGAGCAGCGCGTCGAAGTCGGCCATCGTGCCGAACTCCGGCATGACCTTGCGGTAGTCGCGGATGTCGTAGCCGTTGTCGACGTTGGGCGAGTCGAAATGTGGGCTCAGCCAGAGGACGTCGACGCCGAGCCCGGCGATGTGGTCGAGGCGCGACAGCACGCCCCGCAGGTCGCCGACGCCGTCGCCGTCGGAATCCATGAAGGAGCGCGGCCAGACCTGGTAGATCACGGCCTCCTTCCACCACTGGCGGGCATGGCCGTTGACGTTCTGCATGGGCGCGGCCTCCGGGTTGTCGGCGTGCGGAGGGTGCGCCTCGCGCTCCGGCCGGCGCAAGCGGTTTGGGGGCGGAGGGCGTGAACGCAAGGCGAACGCGGCTTTCCTTCCGGGCGGGGGCGGTTTACCTTGGCCGCATGAGCTCCTTTCAGGATGAGGCCGCGGCGTTTGAGGCCGCCGTTCCCCTGTCGGTCCGGGCCGCGGCGGCGCGGCCGGCGCCCTATCTCGACGCGCTGAACCCGGCGCAGCGGGCGGCGGTCGAGGCGCTGGATGGGCCGGTGCTGATGCTCGCGGGCGCGGGGACCGGCAAGACGCGGGCGCTGACGGCGCGGGTGGCGCATCTGCTGGCCACCGGGCGGGCGCGGCCGAACGAGATCCTCGCGGTGACCTTCACCAACAAGGCGGCGCGGGGGATGCGGGCGCGGGTGGGGCAGCTCGTCGGCGGGGTGGTGGAGGGGATGCCGTGGCTCGGCACCTTCCATGCGCTGTCGACGCGGATGCTGCGGCGGCATGCGGAGCTCGTGGGGCTGAAGGGGAGCTTCACCATCCTCGACGTCGACGACCAGCTGCGGCTGATCGGGCAGGTGGTCTCGGCCGCCGGGATCGACGAGAAGCGCTGGCCGGCGCGGCAGCTCGCCTCGCTGATCGACGGGTGGAAGAACCGGGCGCTGACGCCGGAGCGGCTGCCGGCGGGGGAGGCGCATGCCTACAACCATCGCGGGGCGGAGCTCTATGCGGCGTACCAGGAGCGGCTGCGGGCGCTCAACGCCTGCGACTTCGGCGACCTGCTGCTGCATGTGCTGGTGATCCTGCAGAAGCACGAGGACGTGCTGGCGCAGTACCAGCGATGGTTCCGCTACATCCTGGTCGACGAGTACCAGGACACCAACGTCGCGCAGTACCTGTGGCTGCGGCTGCTGGCCGCCGGGCATCGCAACATCTGCTGCGTGGGCGATGACGACCAGTCGATCTATGGCTGGCGGGGCGCGGAGGTGGGGAACATCCTGCGCTTCGAGAAGGACTTCCCGGGCGCGAAGGTGATCCGGCTGGAGCAGAACTATCGCTCGACGCCGCATATCCTCGCCGCGGCCTCGGGGCTGATCGCGGCGAACGCGGCGCGGCTCGGCAAGACGTTGTGGACCGACCTGTCGGACGGCGAGAAGGTGCGGCTGATCGGGCACTGGGACGGCGAGGAGGAGGCGCGCTGGATCGGCGAGGAGATCGAGGCGCTGGGGCGGGGGACGCGGGGGCTGAAGCCGGTCTCGCCGGACGGGATCGCGATCCTGGTGCGGGCCAGCCACCAGATGCGGGCGTTCGAGGACCGCTTCCTGACCATCGGGCTGCCGTACCGGGTGATCGGGGGGCCGCGGTTCTACGAGCGGCGCGAGATCCGGGACGCGATGGCGTATTTCCGGGTGGCGGCGAGCCCGGAGGACGACCTCGCCTTCGAGCGGATCGTCAACGTGCCGAAGCGGGGGATCGGCGACAAGGCGTTGCAGGAGATCAACCGGGCGGCGCGGGCGGCGGGGGTTCCGCTGCTGGAGGGGGCGCGGCGGGTCGTGGCGGCGGGCGGGCTCGGGCCGCGGCCGCGGGCGGCGCTGGGCGAGCTGATCGGGCTGTTCGACCTGTGGGGCGCCGAGCTGCGGGCCGAGGCGGGGCCGGGGGCGCATGTGGCGCTGGCGGAGCGGATGCTCGACGAGAGCGGCTACACCGCGATGTGGCAGGCGGAGAAGTCGCCGGACGCGGTGGGGCGGCTGGAGAACCTCAAGGAGCTCGTGAAGGCGCTGGAGGGGTTCGAGAACCTGCAGGGGTTCCTCGACCACGTGGCGCTCGTCATGGACAACGAGACCGAGGAGGACGCGGCGAAGGTGTCGATCATGACGCTGCACGCGGCGAAGGGGCTGGAGTTCCCGGTGGTGTTCCTGCCGGGCTGGGAGGACGGGCTGTTCCCCTCGCAGCGGTCGATGGACGAGAGCGGGCTCGCCGGTCTCGAGGAGGAGCGGCGGCTCGGCTATGTCGGGATCACCCGGGCGGAGCGGCTGGCGACGATCAGCTTCGCGGCGAACCGGCGGGTCTACAACCAGTGGCAGAGCCAGATGCCGTCGCGGTTCATCGACGAGCTGCCGGGGGAGCATGTCGAGGTGCTGACGCCGCCGGGGCTCTATGGCGGCGGGTTCGGGGCGGCGGCCGGGGGCAGGGGGGGCGGCTACGCCGCGGCCTCGCCGCTGGCGGATGCGGCGGCGCGGGCGGACGTCTACAACTCGCCGGGGTGGCGGCGGATGGCGGCGCGGGCGGCGGAGCGGCCGATGGGCCAGCCGCGCGAGGCCCGCGACGTGGTGATCGACGCGACCGCGTCGCCGGCGCATCCGGTGGGGACGCGGGTGTTCCACCAGAAATTCGGCTACGGGGTGGTGACGGCGGTCGAGGGCGACAAGCTGACCATCGCCTTCGAGAAGGCGGGCGAGAAGAACGTGGTCGCCCGCTATGTGACGGCGGCGGGGGACGTGCCGTTCTGAGGGCGTGGACGGGGGTGTTCACGCGTGAAAATTCGGCAAGCGGTTGATTTTGCTGAATCGGGCCTGTGGGGGCGTCGGGGTGGTTCCCGCTATGCGTCGGCGGGGGGCGGCGTGCGTTCGGAGGCGTGGACAGGCGGGTGTTCACGCGTGAAAATTCGCTAAGTCATTGATTTTACGTGGGGCGACTTTGGCGATATCTCTTCACGCACACTGCACGACAGTGGAGAGGAAGGCCGGCCCGAGGCTGGCCGCGACGGTGACGCCAGACGGATTTGACCCGTGGCAAATCCGTCCGCGATCGCCCCTGCGGGGGGCGAGCGCGATTCCGCGCTCGCCGGGGCGCTCACGGACGGATGGCGCGCTTCCGCAGAAATCTGCGCCCCTCACGGCTTCCGCGCGCAACCGCGCTCCAGCCGTCGGCGCGGCGAAAGCCGGGCTTTCGCTTGTCGCGCCGGGCCTCGCGGGCAAGCCCGCTTCGGTCGGTCGGTCGGTCGGCGCGCGCGCCCCGTGGATCCAGCAGAGCAGACAGGTGTCGTGCAGTGTGCTCTTCACGACCGTGGAGGGAAGCCCGGCCGGAAGCAGGTCGCGACGCCGATGCCAGACGGATTTGACCCGTGGCAAATCCGTCCGCGATCGCCCCTCGGGGGGCGAGCGCGTTGCCGCGCTCGCCGGGGCGACCACGGACGGATGGCGCGCTCCCGGAGAAATCTGCGCCCCTGACGGCTTCCGCGCGCAACCGCGCTCCAGCCGTCGGCGCGGCGAAAGCCGTGCTTTCGCCTGTCGCGCCGGGCCTCGCGGGCAAGCCCGCTTCGGTCGCTCGGGGCCCCGTGGAGCCAGCAGGGCAGGCAGGCGTCGCGTAGTGTGCTGACGCGCCATGCTACACGACAGCGGCGGGATCCCCGCCCCGGGCGACCTTGCCGCCCGGGGAGCCCGAATGGCCGGGCGGCGGGTCAGAGCGTGGTTCCCGAGGCGTCGAAGACGTGGCAGCGGTCGGGGTCGATGCGGGCGGGGACGACGTCGCCGGGGCCGATGCGCTGCTGGCCGTCGAGCGACATGGTGAGGCGCTGGCCGTCGGGGGCGCGGGCGTAGAGGACGGTCTCGCCGCCGAGGTTCTCGATCAGGTCGACCTTGACGTCGGCGAGCCTCACCCCGACCGCCGGGTCGGGGGTGAGGTGCTCGGGGCGGACGCCGAGGGTGACCTTGTCGCCGGGGCTGACCGCCAGCGCGCGGGGGAGCGCGACGCGCTCGGCGCCGACGCGGAGCGTGGTCGCGGCGGCGGCGCGGTCCTCGACGGCGGCCTCGAGGAAGTTCATCTTCGGGCTGCCGATGAAGCCGGCGACGAAGAGGTTCCTCGGGTGGTTGTAGAGCTCGAGCGGCGCGCCGACCTGCTCGATGCGGCCGCCGTTCAGCACCACGATCTTGTCGGCCATGGTCATCGCCTCGACCTGATCGTGGGTGACGTAGATCATCGTGTTGCCGAGGTCGCGGTGCAGCGTGGAGATCTCGACGCGCATCTGCACGCGCAGCTCGGCGTCGAGGTTGGAGAGCGGCTCGTCGAAGAGGAAGATCTTCGGCTCGCGGACGATGGCGCGGCCGATGGCGACGCGCTGGCGCTGGCCGCCGGAGAGCGCCTTGGGCTTGCGCTCGAGGAGGGGGACGATGCGCAGGATCTCGGCGGCGCGGCGAACGCGCGGCTCGATCTCGGAGCGCTTGAGGCCGGCGGTCTCCAGGCCGAAGGCCAGGTTCTTCCAGACGCTCATGTGCGGGTAGAGCGCGTAGGACTGGAACACCATGGCGATGCCGCGATGCGCCGCGGGCACCTCGTTCATGCGCTGGCCGTCGAGGAGGAGGGCGCCGCCGGAGATCTCCTCGAGCCCGGCGATCATGCGCAGGAGCGTCGACTTGCCGCAGCCGGAGGGGCCGACGAAGACGGCGAACTCGCCGGGCTCGATCCGGAGGTCGACGCCGTGGATCACCGCCGCGTTGCCGTAGCGCTTCTCGACCTTCGCGAGCTCGACGCTGGTCGCCATGCTTTCCTCCCTCAGCGGGTCCGCGCCCGCCAGTCGGCATATTTCGGACTGTCCGGCCCGATCGGCAGCGCCACGTCGGCGCCGGTGTCGGAGGACTGGTAGATCGCGGTGACGAGCTCGAGCGCGCGGCGGGCGTCGGCGGTGGTCACCGGCAGAGGGCGCCTGCCGTCGAGGGCCTCGGCGAACTGCGCCATCTGGGTGGTGAAGCGCGGGCCGACCGGGGTCCAGTCGCCGATCAGGTCGTCGATGCGGCGCTGGACGGCGTCGGAGGCGGCGAGGATCCGCCACGGGTCGTTGCCCGGGGCATAGGCCTCGTGGGTGGATTCGAAGGTGACGTTCTCGAAGTGCAGGCGCAGGCGGCTGATCTCGTCCTGCGAGCCGAGGGTGCAGGTCAGCGACAGCGGCGCGCCGTTCGCGAGCAGGATCGAGGCGGAGACGCAGTCCTCGACCTCGATGTCGTTCACGCGGGTGGAGATGCGGCCGAAGACGCGGGCGGCGGGGCCGGCGAGGAGGAGGGCCATGTCGTGGAGGTGGAGGGCGTGGGTGACGAGGACGCCGCCGAGCTCGGTCGCCCATTTGCCGCGCCAGGGGACGGCGTAGTAGTCGGGGCCGCGCTTCCAGAAGGTCTCGGCGGCGCCGGCGTAGAGCTTGCCGGCGACGCCCGCCTCGATGATGCGGCGGGCCTTCTCGACGCCGTCGCCGTAGCGGTACTGGAAGATCGGCATGAGCTTGCCGGGGGCCTTCGCCTCGGCGGCGATGATGGCGTCGCAGTCCTTGAGCGAGCCGGTCAGCGGCTTCTCGCAGATGACGTGCTTGCCGGCGGCGAGCGCGGCCTCGACCATGGGGCGGTGCAGCATCGGCGGCGTGCAGATGTCGATGACGTCGAGGCTCGGGTCGGCGAGCATCGAGTCGAAGGAGGTGGTGCGGGTCTCGACGCCGAACTCGTCGCCGACGGAATTGAGGCGTTCCTCGTCGAGGTCGCAGATCGTGGCGAGGCGGAGGGCCGGGTTGGGGACGTAGCCCTCGACGATATGGGCGCGGCCGATGTTGAGGCCGACGAGGCCGACGTTGCGGGTCGCCGGGTTGGTCACCGGGCGCTCCATGCGCCGGTCTCCTCGGCGAGCTTCTGCGCGGTGAGCGCCACCTCCATCGCCATGAAGGCGCGGGACTGCGGCATGGCGGTCTCGGTGCGGTCGCGGACGTCGGCGAGGAACTGGCGGCCGAAGGGCAGGTCGGTTCCCTCGCAGGCGATGTGGCGGACGCCGTCGCGGTCGGCGAGGAAGAGGTGGTTCGTGCCCGGCCGGCCGTCGAGGTCGAGATACTTGCGCAGCTCGATCGTGCCGGTGGTGCCGACGATGATCAGGCGGCCGTCGCCCCAGGTGGGCAGGCCGTCGGGGGTGAACCAGTCGACGCGGATCATGCCGGTGGCGCGGTCGGTGGCGAGGTGCATGTCGCCGACGTCCTGGAGGCCCGGGGTCGAGGGGTTGGCGCGGTTGGCGACGGTGGCGGAGAGGACGCGGGTGGGGCGGTCGCCGGTGAAGAACAGGAACTGCTCGACCTGGTGCGAGGCGATGTCGGCGAGGATGCCGCCGTAGCGGGCGCGGTCGAAGAAGTAGGGGGCGCGGGTGGCCTTGCGCAGGCGGTGGGGCCCGAGGCCGGTGACGTGGACGACCTCGCCGATGGCGCCGGCGTGGACCAGCTCGCCGGCGCGGACGGTGGCGGGGACCTCGAAATGCTCGGAGTAGAGGATCGAGACGATGCGGCCGGTCTCGGCCTGCACGCGGCGGACCTCGGCGAGCTGCTCGAGCGAGGTCATGCCGGGCTTGTCGAGGAGCAGGTCCTTGCCGTGGCGCATCGCCTCGACGGCGAGGGGGGCGCGGTCGGCGGGGACGATCGAGGAGGCGACGACGGCGATGGTGCGGTCCTCGAGGATCGCCGCCTTGTCGGCGACGCGGCGGGCCTGGGGGAAGGCCTTGGCGTAGGCGGCGGCCAGCGCCTCGTCGGCCTCGTGGAAGGCGACGAGCTCGGCGCCGGCCCGGATCAGGCAGGTGGTCTGCCCGTAGATGTGGTCGTGGGTGAGGCCGATGGCCGCGAAGCGCAGGCTCATGGTGGGGTGGTCCTTTCGGGCGGTCAGCGCTTCATGCCGGTGGTGGCGATGCCTTCGATCAGGAGGCGCTGGAAGAACAGGAAGAAGAAGAACACCGGGACGAGGGAGAGCGTCGACATGGCGAAGAGGCCGCTCCAGTCGCTCTCGGACGAGCTGTCGACGAAGGAGCGCAGGCCGAGCTGGGCGGTGAAGTTGCGCATGTCGTTGAGGTAGATCAGCGGGCCGAAGAAGTCGTCCCAGGTCCAGATGAAGGAGAAGATCGCCGCCGTGGCGAGGACGGGGGTGGAGAGCGGCAGCATGATCTTCCAGTAGATGCGCCAGGGCGAGCAGCCGTCCATCATGGCGGCCTCGTCGAGCTCGCGGGGGATGCCGCGGAAGAACTGCACCATCAGGAAGATGAAGAAGGCGTCGAGGGCGAGGAACTTCGGCACGACGAGGGGGAGGAAGGTGTCGACCCAGCCGAGGTTGAGGAAGAGCACGTACTGCGGGATCAGGGTGACGTGGTAGGGGATCATCAGCGTGCCGAGCATGATCGCGAACCAGAGGTTGCGGCCGCGGAACTGGAGCCGGGCGAAGGCGTAGGCGGCGAGCGAGCAGGCGACGACGTTGCCGGCGACGCTGAGCGCCGCGATGACGAAGGAGTTCCAGAAGAACCGGCCGAAGCTGACCTGGAGGCCGTTCCAGCCGCGGACGTAGGCGTCGAGGCTGAAGGCGGAGGGCCAGAGCGAGGTGGAGGAGAAGATCTCCGCCTCGGGGCGCACGGAGGCGGAGAGCATCCAGAGCAGCGGATAGAGCATCAGGATCGACGCGGCGACCAGCACGACGTGGACGATCGCGGTGACGACGCGGCGGCGGCGGGCCGCGGCGGCGGGGTCGATGGCGGCGGGGGGGAGCGCGTCAGTCATCGTGGTGGACACTCCACGACAGCGGAGAGTAGGCGCGGCCCGAGGCTGGCCGCGACGTCGAAGCCAGACGGATTTGACCCGCGGCAAATCCGTCCGTGATCGCCCCGGCGAGCGCGATTCCGCGCTCGCCGGGGCGATCACGGACGGATGGCGCGCTTCCGCAGAAATCGGCGCCCCTGACGGCTTCCGCGCGCAACCGCGCTCCAGCCGTCGGCGCGGCGAAAGCCGGGCTTTCGCTTGTCGCGCCGTAGCCTCGCGGGCAAGCCCGCATCGGTCGCTCGAGGCTCCGTGGATGGAACGGGGCAGGCAGGGGTCGTGCCGTGTGATTCTGCACCCGGCAGGCGGAGGGGCGGGGGCGCGCCGGGGCGGTGAGGTCTTTCGTCGCGGGGAGGAGGGCGCGATCAGTCATTGTAGTGGACCCAGTAGCGCGAGCTGACGAAGGAGAGGGTGGTGAAGGCGGCGATGATGACGACGAGGATCCAGGCGAGCGCCGAGGCGTAGCCCATGCGGAAGAAGCCGAAGGCCTCCTGGTAGAGGTAGAGGGTGTAGAAGAGCGTCGAGTTGACCGGGCCGCCGGTGCCGCCGGAGATGATGAAGGCGGGGGTGAAGGCCTTGAAGGCCTCGATGGTCTGGACGACGGCGTTGAAGAAGATCACCGGCGTGAGGAGCGGCAGGGTGATCTTCCAGAACTGCCGGGCCTTGGAGGCGCCGTCGAGGGAGGCGGCCTCGTACATGTCGGTCGGGATCTGGCGCAGGCCGGCGAGGAAGATGATCATCGGCGAGCCGAACTGCCAGACCGAGAGGATGATCAGCGTCCAGAGCGAGTAGGACGGGTGGGAGATCCAGCTCGGGCCGTCGATGCCGAAGTTGGCGAGGACGGCGTTGACGAGGCCGTCGCGGGCGAAGAGCTGGCGCCAGAGCACGGCGATGGCGACCGAGGCGCCGAGGAGCGAGGGCAGGTAGAAGATCGCCCGGTAGAGCGGCAGCCCGGCGATGCCGCGGTTGAGCGCCACGGCGACGGCGAGCGCGAAGGCGAGCTTCAGCGGCACGGAGAACACGACGAAGAACAGGGTGACGCGCATCGAGGCCATGAACTTGGCGTCGGCGGTGAAGATGCGCGCGTAGTTGTCGGCGCCGACCCAGGTCGGCGGCCGCAAGAGGTCGAAGTTGGTGAAGGAGAGATAGAGCGAGATCAGCGCCGGCCCGAGCGTCAGCACCAGGAAGCCGACGAGCCAGGGCGCGAGGAAGAGGTAGCCCGGGCCGTTGGCGGCCCAGGCCCTGGCGAGCCAGCCGGGGCGTGCGGCCCCGGCTGCGCCCGCGGGAGCGGGCGCAGTCCCCTCGCGCGGCGCCATCGCCCCTAGCCCCGGGCGAGGATCGCCGTCGCCTCGGCGACGAAGGATTCGCCGGCGGCCTCGGGCGGCGTGCCGAAGCCGACCTCCTCGTTGACGCGCTTGAGCGCGAAGGCGATCTCGCCGGCGCCGGAGGGCGGCGGCGGCGGCAGCGGCCCGGCGAGGTCGCCGAGATTGGCCACATACTCGATCTGGGCCTTGCCGAGATCGTCGAGGGTCTGGGCGAGGCGCTCGCGGACGGAAGCCGATTCCGGCACGCCGCGCTCGACGCCGAGCGCATCGGTCGCCGCCTCGTCGTTGATGAAGTAGCTGACGAACTTCGCGGCCTCTCCCGGGACCTTGGTGTTGGCGTAGGCGGAGAAGAACATCGAGGGCTTGCGGTACTGGCCGGGCTTCGAGCCCTCGCCGCCCGTGGGATAGGGCGCCATGGTCAGCGGCGCCTGGCTCAGGCCCTGGTAGCCGACGATCTGGTTGGAATGCGCGAAGGCGACCGCGGCATGGCCGAGCGAGACCATGCTCGTCTCGATGTTGAGCTGGTCGAGCGCCTGGAGGTCGGCCGGCACGCAGGCTCCGCTGTCGCGCATCGCCTGCCACATCGCGAACCATTCGCCGGCGTCGCCGGCGTCGAAGGCGAGCTTGCCATCGGCGTCGTAGAGCGCCTTGCCGCGCTGGCGCAGCCAGCCCTCGAAGGTGGGCTCCACGCCGCCGCCGTCGGCCGAGCCGTGGAAGCCCTTCTTGCCGGCCTTCTCGGTGAGCTCCGCGGCGCGGACCGCGAACGCGTCCCAGGTCATGCCCCGCTCGGGCGGCGCGACGCCGGCCTCCTCGAAGGCCTGGGCGTTGACGATCATGGCGCTCGAGTTCGCGCCGAGGCTGACGCCGTAGATCTTGCCGTCCACCTTGCCGCCGGCGATCGCCTCCTCGGAGAAGCCGGAGAGGTCGAGCGCGCCGCTCGCCACCGCCTCGTCGAGCGGCGCCAGCACGCCGCGGCGGGCGTATTCGAAGATGTAGCGGTAATCCATCTGCATGACGTCGGGCGCGTTGCCGCCGGCGGTCTGGGTGGCGAGGCGGGTCCAGTAGTCGTCCCAGCCGGCGCTCTCGCCCTCGACGGCGATCCCGGGATTGGCGCCGGTGAAGAGGCCGATCACCGTGTTGGTGCGCTCGTTGCGGTTCTGCGAGCCCCACCACATCAGCCGGAGGCGGGCGTCCTGCGCCCGGGCGGCGCGGGGGCCGAGCGCGCCGAGCGCCGCGATTCCGGCCGCGCCGGCGAGCAGGCTGCGCCTGTCGATGCGAACGGTCATGTCGAGCTATCCTCCCTTGCGACCGCCGCTTGCGGGCGGTGTTGGCCAGACCGCTTGCGCGGCGTATAACCATTTGGTTACTTCGTAAGTCGAGGAGCTGATTCTTGTCAAGCGCGTTGCGCGTTGCGTAGCAAGCGATTGAAAGGAATGCTATCGCGGCCTTGCGTCGGCGCAGGGTCGCCGCGTTTCGGGGGAGCGGAGGGTCCGGGATGGCCGCCGACGATTCGACCGGGAGGGAGAGCGACGCCGCCGAGGCGCGTCTCGTCGTGCAGCGCGACCCCGGGCGGACGCGCGCCTCGATCCTCGCCGCGGCGACGCGGGAATTCGCCGAGAACGGCTTCGGCGGGGCGCGCGTCGACGCGATCGCGGCGCGGGCCGGCAGCAACAAGCGGATGCTCTACCACTATTTCGGCGACAAGGAGGCGCTCTACCTCGTCGTGCTGGAGGAGGCCTATGCCGGCATCCGCGGCGCGGAGGCGACGCTCGACCTCGGGCACCGGGCGCCGGAGGAGGGGGTGCGCGAGCTGACGGTGTTCACCTGGCGCTACTTCGTCGAGCATCCCGAGTTCATCAGCCTGCTCAACACCGAGAACCTGATGCGGGCGCGGTTCCTCAGGGGCTCGACGCGCATCCGGGCGATGCAGACGACGCTGGTCTCGGAGCTGACCTCGATCCTCGGGCGCGGGGTGGCGGCGGGGCTGTTCCGTCCCGGGCTCGATCCGCTGCATGTCTACCTGACGATGGCGTCGCTCTCGGTGTTCTACCTGTCGAACCGCCACACGCTGGGCCTGATCTTCGACCGGACGCTCGACGCCCCCGACCAGCTCGCGGCCTGGGAGGCGCATGTGGTGCAAACGGTGCTGGCGAGCGTCCGGCGCTGACGGGGGGCGGCGGCTACGCGGGCAGGGCGAGGGCGGCCGGCGAGCGGTCCGCGGCCGCGGCGCGCAGGGCGCGGATGTTGCGGCCGTAGGGGGCGGGGTCGGCGACCGAGCCGCCGGCGAAGACCGCGGATCCGGCGACGAGGACGTCCGCCCCGGCGGCGACGGCGAGCGGCGCGGTCTCGGGGGCGACGCCGCCGTCGACCTCGATGTGGATCGGGCGGTCGCCGATCCAGTCGCGGAGGGTGCGGATCTTGTCGAGGGTGGAGGCGATGAACCTCTGGCCGCCGAAGCCCGGGTTGACCGTCATCACGCAGACGAGGTCGAGGAGGGGGCGCGCCGCCTCGGGGGGCGTGCCGGGGTTGAGCGCGAGGCCGGGGCGGGCGCCGGCGGCGCGGATCGCCTGCAGGCTGCGGTGGGTGTGGGGGCCGGCCTCGGCGTGGATGGTGAGGATGTCGGCGCCGGCCGCGGCGAAGGCGTCGATGTAGGGGTCGGCCGGGGCGATCATCAGGTGGACGTCCATCAGGGTCGTGACGTGGCGGCGGATCGCCTTCACCAGCGGCGGGCCGAAGGTGAGGTTGGGGACGAAGTGGCCGTCCATGACGTCGACGTGGATCCAGTCGGCGCCTTGCGTCTCGACGGCGCGGATCTCGGCGCCGAAGTCGGCGAAGTCGGCGGAGAGGATCGACGGCGCGATCTTCGGGCTGCGGTCGAAGGGGTGGTCGAAGGGGGCGTCCAAGGTCATGGCTGGCTCCTGTCGGCGTCGAGGCCGCCGCGGAAGACGCGGCTGGCGCGGATGTCGGGCTCGTCGAGGGCGCTGAGCGCGGCGGCGTCGAGGGGGCCGTCGGCGGTCAGGAACAGGCGGTTGGCCTGGCGGAGGCGGGCGCGGTCCAGCGCGTTGCGGATCGAGCGGGCGTTGGCGAAGTGCGGCTGGGCGCGGCGGAGGGGGACGTAGTCGGCGAAGGCGGCGCGGGCGGTCGGCGTAAGGGTGTAGTTCTGGGCGGCGAGCATGACCTCGGCGATCGCGAGGAGCTCGGCGTCGTCGTAGTCGGGGAAGTCGACGTGGTGGGCGATGCGCGAGCGGAAGCCCGGGTTCGCCTCGAAGAAGCGCGCCATGCGGTCGCCGTAGCCGGCGAGGATGACGACGAGGTCGTCGCGGTTGTTCTCCATGACCTGGAGCAGGATCTCGATCGCCTCCTGGCCGTAGTCGCGCTCGTTCTCGGGGCGCCAGAGGTAGTAGGCCTCGTCGATGAAGAGGACGCCGCCCATCGCCTTCTTGAGCACCTCCCTGGTCTTCGGGGCGGTGTGGCCGATGTACTGGCCGACGAGGTCGTCGCGGGTGACGGTGACGAGGTGGCCCTTGCGGACGTAGCCGAGGCGGTGGAGGAGGTCGGCCATGCGCAGCGCGACGGTGGTCTTGCCGGTGCCGGGGTTGCCGGAGAAGGACATGTGCAGCGTCGGCGTCTCGTGGGCGAGGCCGAGCTTGCGGCGGGCGCGTTCCACCAGCAGCAGGGCGGCGGTCTCGCGGATGCGGGTCTTGACCGGCGCGAGGCCGATGAGCGTCCGGTCGAGCTCGTCGAGGACGGCGCGGACGCCGGAGGTCTCGTACTCGGCGCGGAGGTCGACGGTTTCCGGCGCGGCGGTGTCGGGGTCGATCTCGGCGGTCGTCATCTGTTCGGGCTCCCGGGGGAAAAGGCGCGGGCGGAGGCCGCCCGCGAGTGGGAGGTTTGCGATGCGGCCGGCGCGCCGTTGCGCGCCGGCTGTCGTTCTCCCCGCGCCGACGCGCGGGGCCCCTGGCGCGCCGTTGCGCGCGGTCTCCCCCACCCCCCTTCCCC